>NZ_JPYQ01000001.1:0-105736 GCF_000757525.1 Rhizobium sp. YS-1r
GTCTTATCCAACACCTTTGCTCAACGAGTCATAATCTCTGGGACGTCACACTAGTGCGGATGATCGTCTTGCCTGTCTGTCGCTCCGTCGAGTTGAATGCGGCGACGGCATTAGCGAGGGTTGAGATGTTGCCGATGTTCGTCCGAAGGCGTCCGTCACGTATCCGACCTACCAAGCCACTGCGGCATAGCCTCCGGAACGGCCTAGCCTGGAGCAAGAGCATGTGCTCCGCGCACGTGTCCTTTTAATGCGAGATCAAAAGAACACGTAGCCTCACAAGCCATGGCTTGTGACGAAAAGTAAACAGATCACGCCGCCAATGAAACGGTTTCGGCTAAATGGTGAGTTCAATCAAAAGCGAAGATCAACTGCAAAGGAACACTATCGGGTTCGAATCTTTCCGGAATTCGGAAGTTCATACGCCCGCGGGAATGCGCCTTGCAGAACGGTCGCCGCAAGGGAGCATTTTGATTAGCCAACGCTGCCGACGCACACATATTTGACCTTGGTGATGGCCTCGATGCTGCAACGCAATCCTAAGTCGCCGAGACCGACGAGCTTGACTCTGCCGAACGGTGCTTCAGCCGTCGGTATAAGGCCTGTATTGATACCGGTCATGCCGGATTCCAAGGCCTCGGCAACGCGGAAAACACGAACCAGATCTGCCGCGCATGCCACTTGCCGCCCTTGACCACGCGCGCGCCTTTGAGAGGGCGTCATTCACATGCTCTTCGATCTTTTCGATCGCTGCCTTAACTTTGGTGCGAGATAGCCTTGATCAATGCCGCCTTACGCATCTGCGGCACCGGATAGGCGCGGCGGCTGTGGGAAAGGCAAAGGCCCACGAGGCTTTCAGCGATTTTCACCACCAGCGAAACAGGATCGACGATCGGGATATTAGGCACATCAAATCCGGACTTTTGCGTTCCCCCGGCGATCACCAGCACTTCGGCCTTACCGACCACATCCAGGACCTCGGCCCCGGGCCTCAACAGATGAATGCCGGCGCACTGCGAGTCGAGCGCATATTCGTGCACGAGTTTCTTAACGCGGGCATAATCCCGTTCTCCGGTGAGCACACTGAAATGAGCGCCAAGCGTAAGCGCATGCAGCATGGACGCACGGCCGGCGGTGACGACCGGAATATCCAGCAGCGAACGAAGTGCGTTGGCGCCGTAATCTCCAAAATCGGCGAGGCAGACTGCGTCGAAGCCTTCAGCCTGTGCGTCCTGTCCGGCGGCCATGATGGCGAGGTCGGCAAGCGCCCAGTCATGCGCGCCGATCGGCGGGCAGGAGGGATAGATGACACGGCGATGGACGGTTTCGGTGTCGGAATCGGTGACGCCGGTGACGATGACCTCATCGGCTAGGTCGAGGTCGGCGGGCGACAGTAGAAGAATGCGGGTCATTTTGGTCCTCCTCAAAGTCCGGCTGCAATCTTGCCCATTTCGGCCAGGCGTTTGGTTGCGATCTGCGAAGGGGAGGGGTAGGAAACGCGACTATGTGCGAGCTTCAGTTTGATCGCTGCATCGGCAAGCCGATAGGTCAATGGACCCGGATTGATGATCGGTACAGGCAGGCGCTCGGCGAGATAGGCATGTGCCTCGTGCATCGTGGTCGAGCCGAGGATAATCACATCGGCGCCGTCCTCCTCGATGCAGCGCATCGCCGCTTCGTAAAGCGCCGGGAAGAATTCGTCTTCCTTGCCAGCGAGCAGGCTCTGGTTATTCGGTTGCAGTCCGGCGGAACGTAGCGAGGCGCATTTGTGCTGCAGACCGAGCTCGGCGAGCGTCTTCGTATAGAGATGCCGCCAGCGATCCCACATGGCGAGGATCGAGAACTTTTCGCCAAGCGTTAGTGCCAGCAGCATGGAATGGCGGCCTGGGCCGATAACCGGAATATCGAGCACCGAACGCAGCGCCGACATGCCGGAATCGCTCATCGTATCAATGCAAACCGCGTCGTAACCCTCAGCCTGTGCCTGCAGTCCGGCTTCCAGAATACCGACATCGGCGAGCACCGAATCCTGCTGGCTGACATAATTGACCGGCGCGATGCGCACCGGCTTGAAATCGAACTCGATGCCCTCGCCAAGCCTGACCGCGTCGAGTTGTGCCTTACGCTTCGAAAGATTGTCCTCGTCCATCGGAAAGGGGACGATCACTAGAACCTTGGCCAAACTCAGATCCTCCACATCATTTCGTTTGTCTTGCGCTGCCCAGCAGCGCCGCGGCGCCTTCTCCGGCGAAACGCCCAAGAACAACGGCCGTCAGCAGGCCGTTGCCGCCGAGATAACCGTAAGAAGCCGGGCCGGAGAGACCACGTGCCGCGCCGCCGGCGGCAAAGAGATTGGGTAGCGCCGAACCATCCGACCGCAGCACGCGCGCTGATGCATCGACCATCAGGCCGCCCTGGGTGTGAAACAGCGCTCCTCGGACCCGAACCGCCAGAAAAGGCGCTTCGAGCGGCATCAAGTCGGTAAACTCCCGGCCGAACGGATCAGCCGAAAGGCCGCCGATCGCCGCGGAGACCTGGTCAAAACTCGCCTGCAGTGCTTCGTGTGGAACATCGATCTTGTCGGCGAGCTCGCCGATGCTATCCGCCGTTACGACCGAACCGCTTTCCAGCACGCGGTGATAATCCTGAAACGTCAGCGCCGGCTCTTCGCAGCGTTTGTCGTAGATCGTCCAAGCGGTGCCGTCGGGCTGGCTCAGCAATTCGGAGGCCTGCTCGGAATAACCGCTCATCTCGTTGGAAAAACGCCTGCCGGTCGAATTCACCTGGAAACCGCCGCGGATGACCAATGCCCAAGTGACGGGCAGGTCGGGACCGTCGGCCACGCAATGACCCTGATAGCCGCCAAGATCGGCTGTGGCCGCGCCGAGTTTTTCGCCCCAGCGCAGCGCGTCGCCCGTCGAGCCGTGATGGCCGCAAAAAACCGCATCCGCCATGCTGGGAATGTGTCGCGCGACGATGGAGGCATCCGCGCCATAACCGCCCGTTGCCAACACGACCGCGCCAGCACCCATCACCTTGTCTTTACCGTTGAGGCTATAGCCGACCGCCTCCACTCGGCCGTTTTCCGCCGACAACAGCTGCTGTACCAATGCGCCCGTGACGATCTGCGCACCGGCAGCCTGCGCGGCCCTGAGAAGATTGGCCTCCATCTCGACGCCGGTTCGGCTTTTCGGGACGTGATAACGATGGCGCGCATGCCCTGGATAAAGAATGTCGTCCAGCAGTTCAAAATGCACGCCGTGCCGGTCATGCAGCCATTCGACGGCGGGACCGGAAGCTTGTGCAACGGCACGGGCAAGATGCTCGTCGGTCTTGCCCTTGGCCTTCTTCATGATGTCGGCGAGGAAAAGCTGGGGCGTATCCTTGATGCCCTTCTCGCGCTGGAAACGCGTGCCGGCGCCCGGAAGCATGCCGAGTGTCATCGCCGTGTTGCCAGCCGGCTCCGTGTCGCGCTCCAGCACAATGACGGAAAGACCAGCTTCACAGGCGGCAAGCGCGGCGCAAAGGCCGGCTGCGCCAGCGCCTATGATGACGATGTCGGCCTTGTCACCTGCGCTGTTCATGCGGTGGTCCAGATTGTGTATCCGGAAATCAGCTTTCCGGAAATGGTGAAGCGTTCGATGAAGCGGGCGGAACCGGCCCTACCTTCGGCAAACACCAGCACGTTCTCGTCGTTGACGGATTCGTCGAAGCGAACATAGACCCGACCGGCTGCGGCGTTCATCAGCCCGGCGAGATTGATCGTGGCACCTTTGGTATCCGTGGCGGTAAATTCTGGCGTGAGAAATGCGGACGCCTTCGCCGCATCGCCACTTGCGAGCGCCTTCGCAAAGTCGGCGACGAAATCCGTTGCCGGCGGGAGTGGCGGACCAGGCACTCGCGGAATCCCGCCGCGGGCATAGGAGCTCGGGCTTACTTCACGGATGACGGTGATCGTGCCTTCCGGCACCGCCGCGATCACAGAGCGCACCACGCGCGCCATGCCCTTCATCAGACGCGCTTTCGTCTCCGCGTCATATCCTTCGATCAGCGTGGTCTCGATAACGGGCATGATATCCTCCGATTGTTTGGCTCAGCCGAGCTCGGCGCAGATTTCGGCAATGGTGGCGACGCGGGCGACTGGTTTCAGCGCCTCGATCGCGACGTTATGGGTGGCTTGCGAAAAGGCGGCGCAGCCGTCGGAAAGCACGGTCGTGTCGAAATCCCGGACATGCGCGTCGCGGACCGTGGAAGCGACGCCACCATTGGTGACGATGCCGCCGACAAGCAGGCGCTCGATGCCGCATTTCTTCAAAACCCATTCGAGTCGCGTCATGTAGAAGGAGGAATATGCAACTTTCTCCACCACCAGATCGGCCGGCGCCAGCGTGTCAACCAGGCTGTTGCCCCAGCTTCCGGGCGCGAAGTCACCCTTGCCGAGGAAGGGGCGCAGTTCCTTCAGATGCGGCGAGATAATCGGCTCGCCGCCTTTGGCCGGCACTAGCGTGAACTGTGCCGAGATCACCCAACCGCCTTTGGCGCGCAGGAGGTCGACCAGCGGCTTGATCCTTTCCGGAAGGGCTGCGATCTCCTGTGCGCCTTGGCCGGCGCGCCCATAAGCCCCATTCGGGGCCAGGAAATCGTTGGTGAGATCGACGATGATCAGACCAGTTTTCTCAACCGGAATGGCGGACTTGCTCATCCCTTCCGCTCCATGATCACGTTGCCGAAGTCGTCGACGCGAGCCATGAGGTCTGGATCGACCAATACGGTCGCGTCCGGCTGTTCGAGGATGGCCGGTCCTTGGATCACCGCGCCAACCGGCAGTTCGAGGCGAGCATAGATCGCCGTGTCATGCCAACCGCCATCGAACCAGACGGGGCGGTTGCCGCGCTTCGCCTGTTCCACGGTCGTACCCGGTTCCGGAGCCAGTGCCCCGAGGCTGAAATGCGGCCGGCGACCGATCGCCGAGGTTCGCAGGTTGACGATCTTGGCCTGGAGGCCCGGTAGCAGCCGGCTGAATGATGACTGATATGCCGCATCGAATGCGGCCTGGACAATCTCGCGGGTTACGCCTGTCGAGCCATTTTCGACCGTCACCGGCAGCGGCACGGAAACCGTGTGAGTCTGGCCGACATAGTGCATGTCGAGTTCGAAAATGACATCGATACGCTCTATCTGCAGGCCGGCTTCCTCAACGATCTGACGGGCGGCTTCCGCCTCCGCCACCATACGCTTGTCGAGGACTTCGGTGTCGAGTGCCGCGACCGTCAGGTTGACGGTCTGCACCTGGTCGTGGCGAATGTCGGCTATGACGCAGCCGAGCGCCGAGGTGACGCCCGGAAAACGCGGCACGAGTGCGGCCTGCAGGCCGACATCCTTTATCAATGAGCCGGCATGCAGTGCGCCGCCGCCGCCGAACGGTACGGCAACGAATTTCGCCGGATCATGGCCGCGTTCGATGGAAACGAGGCGGATGGCGCCGGCCATCCGCCCGTCGGCGATCTTTACGATCGCTTCGGCGGATTCCATCACACCGAGGCCGGTAGGCTTGGCCACATGTTCCTCGATGGCCTTCTTGGCGGCTTCGACGTCGAGACGCGCGAGCTTGCCGCCGATTGGGCGGTCGGCATTGATGCGGCCGAGCACGATATTGGCGTCGGTCAGCGTCGGGCGCGTATTGCCCTGCCCATAAGCGACCGGGCCGGGGCGCGAGCCGGCGCTTTCCGGCCCGACCTGCAACAGTCCGCCAGCATCCACATGGGCGATCGAACCGCCGCCGGCGCCGATCGTGGTGATTTCGATCATCGGCGTGCGGATGACGAGGCCGAAGTCGATCGTTGTCTGGGCAGCAAGGGAGGTCTCGCCCTCGACGACCAGCGAAACGTCGAAGGACGTGCCGCCGAGATCGCCGGTGATGATGTTCGGGAAACCAGCCGCCTTGGAGATTGCCGCCGCAGCGATGACGCCGGCCGCGGGACCGGACAGGGCTGTGCGCACCGGCAGGCGACGTGCTGTCTCCGTCGACATGACGCCACCGTTCGACTGGACGATGTGGAATCGTCCGCTAAAGGCTTCGCTTTTCAGCGCATCCGTCAGCTTGCGAAGATACCCGCCGACGACTGGCTGCAGATAGGCATTAAGCGCCGTAGTGGAGGTGCGTTCGAATTCGCGGATCTCGGGCAGGATCTGTGAAGAGCACGCGACGTTCTCGTTCGGCCAGACCGATTGGGCGGCGTCCAGCGCTACGAGTTCGTTGGCCGGGTTGGCATAGGCGTTGATGAAAACAATGGCGAGCGCCTCGGCACCCGCAGCGAGCGCACGGCGGGCGGCGGCCTTGACTTCTTCCGGATCGAGCGTTTTGCGAACGGTACCATCCGCCAGAATACGTTCGTTCACTTCGAAACGCAGGTCCCGTTCGATCACGGGTACGAAGTCGCCCCATAGACCCCAGGTATTCAGCCGGTCGCGGCGTCGCATTTCCAAAACGTCGCGGAAACCGGTCGTAGTGATGAGCGCAGTGCAGGCGCCCTTGCGCTCCAGAAGTGCATTGGTACCAACCGTCGTGCCGTGCACGATAGAGCCGAGTTCAGCGATCGAGCCGAAGGTCTTCAGGCCTTCGAGGAAGCCGATCGCCTCATCGCCGCGGTTGGAGGAAACCTTGGCGGTCCGGAAACGGCCGGTCGCAGCGTCGTGGAAAAAGAGGTCGGTGAACGTACCGCCGACATCGACGCCGACGACGGAGGCGCCGCCCGTCTTTACGTTGGTGTTCATGCGGCAGCTCCTTCACGCAGTTTCATCGTCGCAGTCATATCGATATTGCCTGCGGCATCGGTTTCGACGCCGTAGATCTCGCGGGCTGCTTCACGGCTGACGAAGCCGAGGCGGACGTCGCGGGCCACCTTTTCGGCAGGCCGCGTCTTCGGATTGCCGAAACCGCCGCCGCCGGGGGCTTCGATGCGCACGCGCTGGCCGGGCTTGATGCGGACATCCGCGACCTTGGAGGCAAGCGGTGGCGAGTGTTCGCCGTCATCAGCCTGCCAGGTGAAGCGGTTGAGCGCCGCTTCCCCGCCGCCGGCGACGCCGAAGGGCGCGTAGACGCCGCGTTCGCCGAGCAGGAAGACATCCGCGTCGGTCATGGCCTCGACCTCGTAGATCGCGCCGACACCGCCGCGGTGATAACCGGCACCGGCCGAATCCGGCCGCAGCGCCCATTGGGTGAAGAGCACCGGATAGGAGGCTTCCATGATTTCTGCCGGCGGAATGGTCGCCATGGAGATCGGGTTGTTGGCGTGGTTCAAGCCGTCGCTTTCGGGATTGCCGCCAAGGCCGCCACCGAAGAAGGAGAACATCACGTAACGCGAACCGTCATCGCGGTAACCGGCGATGGAAAGCGCATTGATCGTGCCGAACGGGCCAGCTGTGGCGCGGGCGGGATCGGCCTGCGCAAGCGCGCCGAACACGACGCCGATGACGCGCAGGATGGTTTCCGTATACCCGCCGACCGGCTTCGGCGGCTTGACGCCAAGCAGCGTGGTTTCCGGAATGACGAACTCGATCGGCCGCAGGCAGCCGGCATTGGCCGGCACGCTGGTGAAGACATGCTTCAGCGCCACGTAGCAGCAGGCGGCCGCCGTCGAATAGGCGATGTTGAGCGGTCCGGCGCAGGGGCCGGAGGAGCGGGAGAAGTCCAGCACCATCTCATCGCCCCTGATCGTCAGGTCGAGCGCGATGGTGAGTTTGTCCGGCGTGATCCCGTCATTGTCGAGATAGTCTTCGAAGACATATGTGCCATCCGGCAGGGCGCGGATTTCCTCGCGCATCATTGCTTCGGCGCGGTTCGAAAAGGCCTCGAACGCTGCCTCCACCGTGTCGTTGCCATAGCTGTCCAGTAGCTCGCCGAGCCTTCGTTCGCCAAGGTCGAGCGCGTTCAGCTGACCGTTCAGGTCGCCGTAGTTGGATAGCGGCACTCGCGAATTGGCAGAAAGGATCTCGACAATGTCGTTGTTGATGACGCCCTTGGTGAAGAGCTTGACGACCGGGATGCGCACGCCTTCCTGGAAACTTTCCGTTGCCTTGGCGTTGAAGCCTCCTGGCACATTGCCGCCGATATCCAGCCAGTGGCCGACCGAGGCGATCCAGCAATAGAGCTTGTCGTCGCGGAAAACCGGCCTCACGAGCCGGAAGTCGTTCAGATGTGTACCGCCGGCATAGGGATCGTTGAAGAGGAAAGTATCGCCCGGCGAAAGATTGCCATCTCGGGCCACCTTCTCGATGACCGCTTTCACCGCAAAGGCCATGGCGCCCACGAAAATCGGCAGACCTCGCGTGCCCTGAACGAGCGTCGCGCCGGTTTCCGCGTGGTAGAGACCGTGGCAGGCGTCGCGCGCTTCGGCGATGATAGGGTTGAACGCGGAGCGATATAGCGTCGCGTCCATCTCGTCGGCGATCTGTTCCAGCCGTCCATTGAGGATGGCGAGTGTTACGGGATCGAGCGTTTTCGTGGTCATGCTGCATTGCCCTTCTTGGAGGCGCCCTTCGGTGGAACGAAGGTTTCGTACTCGCGCCCGGCTTGAAGCATTTCCGGCGTTCCGATCAGTTCATTCAGGTCGTTGAACTGGAACATCCGGTCGCGGAAGGGCTCATTGCTGCCATTGGCCTGGAGCGAATGATAGTAATCCTGTGCGGTGCGGGCGATGGCCCGTACGATGCCGCCTGGGAAGATGACAATCTTGAAGCCGAGTGCGCCGAGTTCGCCTGCTGTCATCATCGGCGTATTGCCGCCTTCCACCATGTTGGCGAGCAGCGGCAAACGGTGGCCGAGTGCCTTGCAGACGGCTTCCAACTGCTGCTGCGAGCGGGGGGCTTCGACGAACAGCACGTCTGCGCCGGCATCGGCATAATGCGAAGCGCGTTCGATCGCCGCTTCGAAGCCTTCGACGGCGACGGCATCCGTGCGGGCGATAATCAGGGTTTCTTCCGTTGTCCGGGCATCAACGGCCGCCTTGATCTTGCCGGCCATTTCGGATGCCGAGATCAGCGATTTGTCCTGAAGATGGCCGCAACGCTTCGGCAGCGTCTGGTCTTCAAGCTGGATGGCACTGGCGCCAGCCCGTTCGAAGGTCTTGACGGTCCGCAGGACATTCAGCGCATTGCCGTAACCATTGTCGGCATCGACGATGACCGGCGTCTCGACACGGTGGCGCACGAGTTCGATCACATCGGCGACTTCCGTCATCGAGACGAGGCCGATGTCCGGACGACCCAGCCTGGTGTAGGCGATCGCCGCGCCGGAGAGATAAAGCGCATCAAAGCCGGCATCGGTTGCGATGGAACTCGTCAGGGCGTCGTAGATCCCAGGGGCCACGATCGGGCCGGGCCGGGACAGGAGAGTTTTCAAGGTCATTTCAGGCTTCCTTGATCGCAGGCTGGGCAAGCAGGTTGTTGAGGCCTTTCAGGTCCGGCGCCGTTTCGATCGTTTCAATGGCATTCAGAATGCGATCGGCATGGGCCTTGCCCCAGACCGGGACGGCAAGCTCGAAGAACTTCGCGCGGACCTCATCCGGGGTGTAGGGATCGACCGCATCGCCGCGATTGGTCATGGTCTCCGCAGCCAGCACGCGGCCGTCGGCGAGGCGGATGGTCAGGTGCGCCGGGCGTTTGTCCGGCAGCATGGCGGTGTATTCCAGTTTTTCGCGGACCGAGACCTTGCGGGCCAGCGCGCGGATCGTCTCGTTGTCGACAGAGGCTTGGCGGAAAGCCGGCACGGAGGCTTCGCCGTTGATGATCGTCGTGGCGACCGCGAACGGCAGCGAGAACTTTGCCGCCAGCATGTTGGAGGGTTCGAGACTGTCTAGCTGTGCCGCGTAGGCATAGGTCTCGACCTCGATCGAAGCGATGTCTTCAGGCGCGATCCTGCCGTGGGCCGTGATCAGCGACCGGACGACATCGAGCGAACCATGGGTAAAGCGGCAGGCGGCGTGGCGCTTGAAATAGTTGCGCTGGATCTCGTAACGACTACCGAGTTCATCCGCCATCATTTCCGGCTTGAAACCCTCGGCGAGGATGCCGCTATAAACGGTGCAGACAGAGTCGATCTCACCCTTGAAGCCGGAAGCGACCATATCCCAGGCCATCATGCCGTTGCGGTTGGAAAAACCGCAGAAGCTGTTGCGCACGGTGGCGCCTTCCAACATTGCGCGCAGGCTGGCGCCGACGCTGAGTGTCGCGGAAACATTGACCGTCTCGATCAGAGCTTCCTCGTCGGCTCCGTCAAGCAGGGCGGTCGCAAAAGCCGCGCCGATCGTTCCCCATGTTCCATGTGGATGAACGGTGGGGCGCAGGCGGCAGGCAGCCCCCGCCCGCGCGCCCACTTCGTAACCGAGGATGAAGGCGGTCATGAAATCCCTGCCGCTCTTGCCACCGGCAAGCGCGGTCGACAATGCCGCCGGCAGAACATGTATGCCGGGATGGCCGCGTGCGAACGAGTTGCCTTCATCCAGCTCCAGTGCGGTGCCGGCTGTACCGTTGATGAAAGCCGCATCGTCGCCGCGCAGCGAAATGCCGGCACCGACAGCCGCTACGTCGCCGCGACCGCGTTTGGCGAGGCGTCCTGCGAGTTTCAGCAGTTCCGGCTCCTGCATGCCGGATGCCATGGCGCCGATGCAATCGAGCAGAACAAGTTTTGTCTGGGCGACCAGTTCCGGCTGGAGCTTGTCGAAGCCCAGCGTCACGCCGAAACGGCCCCATCGAGTCAGCCAGTCAGGCCGGGGTTCGGCCAGAAGCACGGATGCGGGAACGATGCCCGGAGTAATGATGTTTCGGGTAACGATGGTCATGATCGTGTCCTCCTCATTCTAACCCGGGCTAAAGCCCGAGATAGGCCCGCTTCAGTTCCGGATTGGCGGAAATTTCCGCCGCCGTGCCGGACATTGTGATCGTGCCGTTCTCGACGATGTAGGCGCGTGAGGCGATCTCCAGCGACTGAACGACGTTCTGCTCCACCAGCATGACCGGCAGGCCGTCCTGGTTCAGCCGGCGCACGAGGTTGAACATCTCCTCGACCAGCAGCGGCGAAAGGCCGAGCGAGGGTTCGTCGAGGATCAGAAGTTTCGGTTCGGCCATCATGCCGCGACCGATTGCCAGCATCTGCTGCTCGCCTCCGGAAAGCGTGCCGGCTGCCTGGCCCGTGCGCTCCTTGAGGCGCGGGAAGGTGGCGAAGACGTTTTCCAGATTGCGGGTGCGGTTCTTCTTGCCGCGGCGATAGCTGCCGAGCTCGATATTTTCGAGCACGGTCATGTTTGGGAAGATCTTGCGGCCTTCCGGCACATGGATCAGGCCCGCATCAACTGCAGCCGTCGACGAGCCACTGAGGGGGACACCGTCGAAGACAATGCGTCCTGCCGTTACCGGCAGGACGCCAGACAGCGCCTTGTTCAGCGTCGTCTTGCCGACGCCGTTGGCACCTAGGACCGCAACGATCTCACCTTTGCTGACGGAAATGTCGATGCCGCGCAGCACCTCGACGGCGCCATAGCCGGCGCGAAGGCCTTTGACTTCAAGCATTCGGGCCTCCCGTATTCTCTGCGCTCTGGCGTGCAATCCGCTCTGCGGAACCCTTGCCAAGGTAGGCCTCGATCACGGCTTGGTCGTTGCAGACCACCGTCGGCGTGCCCTCCGCGATCATCTTGCCCTGGGCCAGCACGTAGACGTGTTCGCACAGGTTCATCACCGCCTGCATCACGTGTTCGATCATCAGGATGGTGACACCGCTACTACGGATCGTGCGGATGACCGGGATGATGTCGCGGATTTCCGAAGGGTTGAGACCCGCGAGCACTTCATCAAGCAGCAGGATCTTCGGTTCGGTGGCGAGCGCACGCGCCAACTCCAGCCGCTTACGACCGGCGACCGTCAGGCTCGCGGCGGATTTTTCCAGGTCCTTTTCAAGGCCGACCTGGCGGGCGACTTCACGGGCTTTTTCGACGGCATCGGAAGGCTTTGCATGCCGAAGATAAGCGCCAACAGTGATGTTTTCATGCACGTTGAGACCCGCAAAGGGCTGCACGATCTGGAATGTGCGGGCAATACCGGAGATGGCGCGCCTGTGGGGTTGCTCGGTGGTGATGTCCTTGCCGTAAAGCGAGATCGCGCCTTCCGTCGGCTTCAGGAAGCCGGCGATGATGGCAAACAGGGTGGTCTTGCCGGCGCCGTTCGGGCCGATCAGACCGGTGATCGAGCCTTCTCTGACGTCCAGCGAGGCATTGTTGACGGCGATGAGGCCGCCGAAACGCATGGTGGCGTTCTCAACCTTAAGCATCACGCACCTCCCTTCGAGGAAAAGCGGTCGGCCAGTTTCTTGAGAAGGCCGAGGATACCGCTGGAGGCAAAGGCAATCACGACGATCAGCACGATGGCGAAGACGATCAGGTCTATGCCGGGTACGCGGCCCGCAAAGCTCTTAGTGATTTCGCCAAGGCCGTGCAGCGTGAAGGCGCCAATCAGAGGCCCAAGCACCATCCCGCGGCCGCCGACCATCGGTGCAAGCAACGCCTCGATCGAAATCCAAATACCGAAGGCGATACCGGCGTCGATATAAAGAAAATATTGGACGTAGAGCACGCCGGCCGCCGCCGTCATGGCGCCGGAAAGGCTGATGGCCTTCAGTTTGACGGTCAGCACATCGACGCCGAGCGCCTTGGCCGCGTCCTCGTTCTCGCGTACGGCGACGAGATGTGCGCCGAAGCGGGAATTGACGATCTTCTGGGTGATGACGAGACTGGCGAGCACGAAGGCGAGCGCCAGCAGCATGAAGGTCGGGCGGCTGGAGAACTGCATGTTGGCGAAGCCCAGATCGAGCTTCAGCAGCAGGCCGGCCGCTCCACCCGTCAGTTCCGAGGCATTGGCGAGCACGCGCAGCAGTTCTGCGAATGCGAGCGTCACCAGTGCGAAATATGATCCGCGAAGGCCTGCACGGAAACTAAGGAAACCGACGATCAGGCCAGCCAGCGCGCCGGCGGCAATCGCTGCGACCAGCGAGAGCCAGGCATTCACGCCGAGATGAGTCTGGAGCATCGAGGCGGTATAAGCGCCGATGCCGAAGAACATCGAATGACCGAAGGAGGTCTGTCCGCCGATGCCGCCGAGCAGGTTCCAGCCCTGCGCGGCAAGCGCGATAATCAGTACCAGAACGGTGAAGTTGAAGAACGAATTCGACGAGATCACCAGCGGGGTTGCCGCGATAAGCAGGGTGACCAGGATGATGGGAAGATAACCGCGTCCGATCATGCTTTGGCTCCGAACAGGCCGGTCGGACGCAGGAGCAGGACCAGAATGAAGATGATGAAGATGCCGATCTGACCGAGGCTTTCCCCGAGCAGCAAGCCGCTCACACTCTCCACCATGCCGATGATCAGGCCGCCGGCCATGGCGCCTGGAATGGAGCCCATGCCGCCGAGTACCACGACGGTGAAGGCGATGTTGACGAAAGCGCCGCCGATGCGCGGATTAACGTAGAAGGTCGGCATCAGCAGGCTTGCCGCAACGGCGAGCGCCGCGCAGCCCAATCCGAAGGTGATGGCGTAGATATGCCCTACATTGATGCCGACGAGATTGGCGCCGAGCTTTTCACGCGCCACGGCGCGGATTGCCTTGCCGGTGTCCGTGCGGCTCATCAGCAGCCAGAACAGGATTGCCACCACCAGCGAACCGGCTGCACCGACGAGGCGGGCACTCGACAGTAGAAACGGGCCGGCCTCGACGATCGCAAACGAGAAATCCGAGGGGATCGAGCGGGTATCCGAGCCAAATCCGGCCAGCAACGCGTTTTCGATCAGGATGGAAATGCCAAGCGTGATGAGCAGGATATTGCCATCGTCACCATGCGCTGCCGGGCCGATAACGAAGCGCTGCACCACATAACCAAGAACGAAGAATGCGGGCGTGACGATCGGGATCGCCCAGTATGTATCGATTCCGAAAGCGGCATTCAGGCCCCAGACGGCGAACATGGCAGCCGCGAGCGTTGCTCCATGCGCAAAATTGATGATGTGAAGCACACCGTAGACCAGTGTCAGACCAAGGGCGACCAGCGCATAGATCGCGCCGGTCAAAAGCCCGTTGATCATCGCTTCGATGATGATGGTAGGAGAAAACATGCTCTATCCCGCGTCATTCGGCCGGCAATCGCCCGCGCCCGCGTAACGGCAGGCCCGGGCATCGACTGGATGGCGATCAGCCGTTGGCCGGGAACTTCGGCTTGGCGTTCGCGAAGGTTTCCGGGAAGACGACCTTGATGTCACCGCCCTGAACCTGGGTCGAAACCGGAGCTGCGCCCATGTTCTGGCCGTTTTCGAACTTGGTTGCGCCGTAAGGCATCAGGTGGCCGGCAAAGGTCGAGGTGCCGAGTGCCTCGATGATCTTCTTGCGGTCGCCCGAAGCGGCACGCTCGATCGCATCGGCAAGGAGGCCGACGCATGAATAGTTGAGCGGGACGTTGTAGTTGTAGATCTTGCCGGCGGCTTCCACACGCTTCTGCAGTGCGACGGCCTTTTCGTTGCGCGGGTCGTGCCAGTGGTTGCAGTCCATGACGTTTTCGGCTGCTTCCGGGAACTCCTTGACGAAGCGGCGGTTGGAGGCCGCGCCGTTCAGCACGCTGTAGACTCCCTTCGGGCGAACGCGCTGCTGTTGCATGGTGCGGGCCAGAAGCACGGTCTCACCATAATAGGTGCTCGGGATGACGAGATCGGGGTTGAGCGAACGCAGGCGCAGGACGACGTTGGAAAGATCGCGCGAAGGGGTCGGAACAGCGATCAGTTCGAGGATTTCGAAACCGTATTTCGGCAGTTCGGCAGCCATCAGCTTGGCGAGACCCGAGCCGAACAGGCCGTCTTCGTGCACGAGGGCGACGGTCTTGGCTGCCTTGCCGGAAGCCTCGTTGATCTTGACGAGGTTCTGGATCGCGGCGCCCGTGCAAAGCGAGAAGCCCGGTGCGAAGCGGAACGTGTTCTTCAGGCCGCGCTGGATGATCTGATCGGTCACGCCGACATCGACGATATAGGGCAGGTCGTAGCGAGCAGCAGCCTGCGAACCGGCAAGGCAGATCGGACTGGCGAAACCGCCGATTATCGCCGAAACGCCGGCTTCCTGCATGCGCTCGACTTCCTGCGTGCCGGCTTCCGGCGTGGAGCGCGCATCACCGAAGACCATTTCGATCTTGGCGCCGCCGAGCGACTTGATACCGCCGGCCTTGTTGATGTCCTCGATGGCGAGTTCGGCGCCCATGCGGCCGTATTCACCATCCTGAGCCAATGCACCGGTGACCGGCTGCAGAATGCCGACCTTTATCGGTGAGGGTTCGGCACCACGGACGATTGCCGGGGCGGCCATGGTTGCGAGGGCGGCTGCGCCACCCTTCAGGGCTGTTCTGCGGTTCAATGTCGTATCGATAAATTTCATGGTTTTGTTCTCCTCTGAGGGGGCGGCCGCTTGGTGCGGGTATTCTTCTTGTTTTCGTTGTTCTGTTCCGATGCGCGCACGGCATCGGCAGGTGTCCAGCGCCGGGCGCCATCGGCTCCGGTGCGTTCGAGATCCATATGGAAAGAGTAGCGATCCGGCCGGTAGAGCGCCTGAAGGTGCTCGATGCCGCGGCCGGAAGGCTCGAAGACGACACGCGTCATCGACAGAAGTGCCGCGCCGATATCGAGGTCAAGCGCGCCGGCCGCTTCCGGCCCGGCCAGCGTCGCGCCGATCACCTGTGTCGCCCGCTCGGCGACGAGGCCGGAGCGTTCCAGCAGTTCCAGCAGTGGCGTCGAGGCGAGATCGGCTTCCGAATAGGACATGCCGATCCGCTCCGGCACGTGGGTGACGAGATAGGAAAACGGCTGGCCATCGATGAGGCGGACACGAACGGACCGCTGCAGCCGTTCGCCGGGATCGAGCCGTAGCTCTTCCGCCATAGCCGGCGTCGCGTTGACATAGGCAAACGAAATCAGCCGTACGCCCGTCTTGCGGCCCATTTCGACGAGGTGGGTTAGCACGTTCGAGAAGTCTGCGACGACCGGCATGCTGGTCTTGCCCCCGCTGACGAAGGTGCCGGACCCTGGCCGCCGTTCGATCATGCCGTCGCTGGCGAGCTTGTCGAGCGCGCGCCGCACGGTGACGCGTGAAACACCATGTTCCTGCGCCAGCGCCGGCTCGCTCGGCAGGCGCTCGTCGATCGCCACTTCTCCGCGCAGGATTTGTTCCCGCAGCAAGAGGTAGAGTCGTCTCGCCTTCAGAGGTTCCATGGTCGAAGACATTGTAGCGTTCCCGATTGTCTTTTTTATAAGACATTTAGTTGTCTTATAGACAATACAGATTTGATGCCGTGTCAACCGTCTTCATTAAAGAATGCGGCTGAGATCCGGATATATTAGCAGGGGCCGGCCGATCGCGACGAAATCGGCCTTGCCGGTCGACAGGATGGCCTCGACGTCGGCTAGGTTGTTGATGCCTCCCACAGCGATCACCGGAATGGAAAGAGCGCTGCGGATGATCTCGGCGCAGGCGAGGGATTCGACCAGTGGCATTGTCTGCGCAGCCGGTGGCACAAGGCCGCCGGCGGAAACATGCACGGCATCGAGCCCGTGGCCGGCAAGGTAAGACAGCGCCCGTGCCGCCATCTCGGGCGTCAGGCCACTGTCTGCATTGTCGCTGGCGCTGATGCGCATGGTGACGACCGGTTGCGGCCCGAGTTCGTCCCGGACGGCACGGATGATGCGGGCAGGCAGTACAGCGCGGCGGTCTTCATCTCCGCCGTATTCGTCGTCACGGCGATTGCTGAGCGGCGACAGGAACTGGTGTAGAAGATAGCCGTGTGCGGCATGCAACTCGACACCTGCAAAGCCGCTGTCGATGGCTCGACGTGCGGCGATGCGAAAGTCGGCGATCAGTTTTTCGATGTCGGCTTCCGTCATCGCCTGCGGCATGCCGTAGCGCTCGTCATAGGCGACCGCGCTCGGTGCCAGCAGCGGCCCGCCGCCATAGGGCCGGGACTTGCGACCGCCATGGCTGAGTTGCACCAGCGCCGGGGCGCCCTCCGCCTTTACCGCCGCTGCGATCTTTGAAAGAGCAAGCGCGTGGGCTTGGGAGAAAATGCCGATATCGTCGCCCATCAGCCGGCCCTCCGGCGAAATCGCCGTCGATTCCAGGATGACCAGGCCGACACCGCCGCGGGCGCGGCGCGCATAATGGTTGACGTGATAATCGGTCGCGAAGCCTTCCGCCGTGCCTTCGTACCGCTGCATCGGCGGCATGACGATGCGATTTGCCAATGTCAGGGAACCGATGCGACCGGGCGAGAAGGCGAGCGTCACGATCAGGCCTCCGGTTTCGCGGTGGTCGGCCGGTTCGGCTGCATCCAGGGTCGCCTCTCGCGGTCCGCGGCGGCAAAGGCGGCGATTGCTTCGGAATGGCTGCGGGTCAGGTCGATATCGTCCCAGCCGTTCAGGAGCTTGGTGCGCCAGACCGGATCGACGGTAAAAGGCACGACGAGATTGGCACAACGGATCGTCAGCGCTTCGAGATCGACGGTCGCCGTGTCGGCACCATCCTGCAGGCCGGCCAGCAGCGCCTCGCAATCCTCTTCGCTGACCACCGCTGGCAGAAGACCGTTATTGACCGCGTTGGAGGCGAAGATGTCACCGTAGGACGGGGCGATGACGCAGCTGACCCCATAATCCACCAGCGCATAAACGGCAGCTTCGCGGGAGGAACCGCTGCCGAAATTGCGGCGGCTGACTAGGATCTGCGCTCCTTGACGAATGGTATCGTTGAGCGGGCAATCGGTCTTCGGCTCGCCGTTCTCGTCGAAACGCAGGTCATAGAGCAGGAAGCCGCCATAGCCATCGGCGCGCGAGCGTTTCATGAAACGGGCCGGGATCAACTGGTCGGTATCGACATTCGATTGGGGCAGGGGGCAGGCGATGGCATCCAGAGTCTTGAACGGCTTCATGGCGCTCCCTCCCCCTCAGTTTCCGGCCGAAACCGGTTCGCGCATCAACTGGCGCATGTCTGTCAGGTGACCGGTGACTGCGGCAGCCGCGACCATGGCCGGTGACATGAGGTGCGTGCGCGAGCCCGGCCCCTGCCGGCCGCGGAAATTGCGGTTGGTGGTGGAGGCGCAGCGTTCGCCGGGCGGCACGAGATCGCCATTCATGCCCACGCACATGGAACAGCCCGCATCAACCCATTCCAGGCCGGCGTCGCGGATAATGCGGTCCAATCCTTCTTCTTCGGCTTGCTTCTTCACCAGCATCGAACCCGGCGAAACAAGGCCCGGTACCTTGGCTTTGCGGCCGGCGAGAATTGCGGCGGCTGCGCGGATATCCTCGATGCGGCTGTTGGTGCAGGAGCCGATGAAAACCCGGTCGATACGAATATCAGTGAGGCTCTGGCCGGGCCTGATGTCCATGTAATCCAGCGCATCGCGAACCTGCGCGGCGCGGGCAGGATCGGCAATCTGTTCCGGGTCCGGCACGGTTGCGGTAATAGGCGATGCATCTTCCGGCGTGATGCCCCAGGTGACGACGGGGGCGATCTCGGTGGCATCAAACAGGACTTCGCGGTCGAAAACGGCATCCGGATCGCTGGCCAACGCCAGCCAATCCTTCCCAGCGGCCTCGAAAGCCTCGCCCTGTGGTGCAAATGGCCGGCCGCGAAGATAGTCGACGGTCGTCTGGTCGGGGGCGACCATACCGCAACGGCCACCGGCCTCGATGGAAAGATTGCAGAGCGTCAATCGGCCTTCCATGGAAAGACCACGGATCGCCGAGCCAGCATATTCGATCGCATGACCGGCCGCGCCGTCCGCGCCGATCTTGGCGATGATCGACAGTGCGATATCCTTGGCCGTGACACCCGGCGCCAACGTGCCATCGACGGTCACGCGCATCCGCTTCGGCTTCTTCTGCCAGAGTGTTTGTGTCATCAGCACATGCGCGACTTCCGAAGCGCCGATGCCGAAGGCGATGGCCCCGAAAGCGCCGTGGGTAGCGGTGTGGCTATCGCCGCAGACCATGGTGAGGCCTGGCAAGGTAAGCCCCTGTTCCGGGCCGACAACATGCACGATGCCCTGTCCGGGGTCGTCGAGATCGAAGAGGCGCAACCCATGGCGTTCGCTATTGCCGCGCAGCTGCTCGATCATGCCCCGGATAGCCGGATCGATCTTGCTTAGATCCCGAGTGCGGGTTGGGACATAATGGTCCTCGATGCCGAAGGTCAGGTCCGGACGAGTGACCTCCGCATCACGGTCCTTCAGCTTGTTGAACGCGTGGAACGAGCCTTCATGCAGGAAGTGCCGGTCGATCCACAGAAGACATTGGCCGTCCTCGCGCCTGACGACCACATGCGCGTCGAAAACCTTGTCGAAAAGCGTTTTGCCGCCTCCAGCATCGATGCCTGGCACGATGCCCTCCTTCCGTTCCCTTTTTCCAAATCTAGGCACGGGCGATCGCGAAAATCAAATGTTGTTTTAAAAATAATACAGATTATTGTCCTCCAAAAATGACAGATAGCTGTCTGCAATGCGGGAACGGAGAGACGAGAATGGCCAAGGTGACGCGGATAGAGAGCCGGGAGTTCGATTATTCCGTGCCGGTAGTGATCATCGGCGGAGGTGCGGCTGGCATGGTGGCCGCGCTTGCCGCGCATGAAGCAGGTGCCGAGGTTCTGGTCCTCGAACGCGATCCTCTGCCGCGCGGTTCTACCGCCCTTTCCGCTGGCCTGGTGCCGGCCGCTGCGACCCGATGGCAGGCCGAAGCTGGCATCTCCGACGATGCAAACAGTTTTGCGCGCGACGTGATGAAGAAGGCGCATGACGAACCGGATGCCGAGATTGTCGATCTTGTCACCCGCACGACAGGGCCGGCGCTGGAATGGCTAGCGGATACATACGGGCTGAAATTCTCGGTCGTTGCGGATTTCTCCTATCCTGGTCATTCGGCGCGGCGCATGCATGGTTTGCCAACGCGTTCCGGCGAGGAACTGATCGATGCGCTACGCGAAGCCGTCGAGAATGCAGGGATTCCGGTTCTCTGTAACGCTCATGTCACGGAGCTTTTCGCCGATAAGGAGAGCAGGGTGTTTGGCCTGCGTTTCGAGCGTCCGGACGGCAGTTCCGAAGAGGTCGGCTGCGACACCCTCGTGCTTGCGTGCAACGGTTATGGCGGCAACAAGGAGCTGGCGGCAAAGCACATCACCTCGCTGGCCGACGCTCTTTATTTCGGCCATCCTGGAAATCAGGGCGATGCGCTGATCTGGGGTGAGGCGCTGGGTGCAAAGAGCCGGCATCTGAACGGTCATCAGGGTCACGGCTCGGTTGCGCATCCGGCCGGTATCCTGATTTCCTGGGCGACGATCACCGAAGGCGGTTTTCAGGTGAATGTCGAGGGCGAGCGCTTCAGCAACGAGGCGAAGGGCTATTCGGAACAGGCAGCCGAGGTGCTGCGCCAGCCCGAACAGATCGCCTGGTCGGTGTTCGACAGTCGTATCGCAGGCATCACCCGACAGTTCGAGGATTTTCGCCGCGCGGAAGGCATGGACGCTGTCCTGACGGCGGATACCATTCCGGCGCTTGCTACTCTGATGAACGTGCCGGCCGACGTGCTTGTGGCGAACTTCGAAAACGTTCGGTCCTACGCGAAAGGCGGCGCCTCGGACCCCTTCGGCCGTTCCTTCAGAGATGTGCCGGAGCTCCAGGCTCCCTATTGCGCCGTGAAGGTTACCGGGGCCCTATTCCATACGCAAGGTGGCCTCGTCGTCGATACGTCCGCGCGCGTGATCGGTGAAAGTGGCAGGCCGATGCCCAATCTTTATGCCGCAGGCGGCGCTGCTTGCGGCGTTTCGGGCAATGAGGCGTCCGGTTATCTGTCCGGAAACGGACTGTTGACGGCGATCGGACTTGGCCTCATCGCTGGCCGGCAAGCCGCTGCCGCCGCTACGAGCGGATTAATCGCCGAACAGCAGTTACTCTCATCCGCGACTGACCGTTCGACGTTGACCGAGGGCCATGCCAGCGAAAGGCTGTGAGGTGTGATTCCGGCAAGCGTTATGTCACCATTACCGACCGGCGATGAGATATAGCGCCGGTACACATTTTACACCCAACCAAGTTTCATAAATCGGCGTTATCCCCCAAAGCCCGTCCTATCAAGCACTTAACCCCTCTGGGTAAGGCGTCGTTGGTTCTGTTCCCCTCAAGAGCGAAAGGCGATTATCAGCCCTGATCTCATCGTTTCGACGAGATCAGGGATTTGATTTTAGAGGACCTTTACGTTCTCAGCCTTGGACTTGCCGGTCTTCCGATCTTGGCCCACGTCGTAGCTGACCTTCTGACCGTCGGTCAGGGAAGCTCCGAAGCCGACAGCCGAGATATGGACGAATACATCCGTACCGCCGCTGTCCGGGGTGATGAAGCCGAAGCCTTTGTCCTGAGCGAAAAACTTTACGGTACCAGTTGCCATCTTATCCTCTTTGATTGGAAGCGCCGTAATCATTAGCGATCGGACAGGCGCCCAGCAAGGCATGTTTGCTCCGTAGCCACGCGGGAAGATGCAGGCTGAAGGCCGTGCTTCATTGTCTTCATGATGACTAAGACGACGGTCCGATTACGTTCAACACGTCCACAGGCGGAATACGCAAAACGCCGTATCGGCTTTGAATTGAAGAGGCCGCCGCTGCTCGTGTCCTCTTCGTTTCTTGATCCCGGCGCGACGGTGGGTTCAAGGCAGGTTTACGCGCGCCGGATCGATTGCCTTCAGCGGACCGTCCACCAGATATGGGCGCATGCTGGTAGCCGTCGGCGCGTCAGCCTTCACGACGCCCTTGGTGATGATCCAGTTACCCTGCGATACCATGAGGTCGAGCAGGTCCTTGTTCAGGATCATGCGGAACTGGGTGTCGGCCCACATCGCCTTCAGCGCGTCCTTGTTCGTCGCTCCCTTGAGGTTTGCCAGAACCGCGTCCATGGCCGCATCGGGATCAGCCTTCACATCGGCTTCCGCCTTGGCAAGCGCGCCGAGAAACGCCTGGATCGTCGCCGGCTTCTTGTCCAGGGTCGCTTGCGATGCAGCGATGATGAAATGCGGCTGATAGCCGCCTACGCGCAATTCCCGGTAGTTGTCGCCGAGGGTTTTTTTGCCCATTTCGTAGAAGGTCGGGAAGGTCACGGCGGCCTCGACATCACCGCGCACAAGGGACGGGATGAGGTCCGAGGGCGCGGCATTGATGATCTCAGCCTTGACGCCGGCCGTCGTCAGCACATGGCTCAGATAATAGTCCACATTTGTGCCAAGCGTGGTACCGATTTTCAGACCGGCAAGATCGGCCGGGGACTTCAGTTCCTTGAACTTTGCCGATCCGATGATGCGCGTGCCCTCATAGCGCGCCAGATCCGCGACGACACCAAATGTCTGCCCGCGTAAAGCACCGGTTACGGCCGGAAACTCCGCCATGAAGCTGAAATCGACCTGGTTTCCGATCAGCGCTTCGAACCCTTCGCGCCCGCTGGGAAAGGACACGATGTTGACGTCGAGCCCAGCCTGCTTGAAGTAGCCCTTGGCCAGGGCGACATCGACCTGAGGGGTCTGGGGATTAGGGCTCCAGGCAAAGGTAACGGTTTCGGCAGCGGCCGGAAAGGCAAAGCCCATCACGGAGAGGGTCAAGGCGGCAATCGCGGTTTTGGGGGAAAGGCGTTTTATCATCTGGTTCGTTCTCCTCTTTCGATTTATGTGTTGGGGTAGGCCTTGGTCATGCGAGAGCACCACTTTCTTCGACCTGCGGCTTCAAAAGCGCGATGATGTTTTCGCGCATATCAAGAAGGTCGACGTTGTCGCGCGAGAGCGCTCGCGGGCGCGGCATGTCTAGCGTGTAGGAGCGTATGATCCGCCCGGGCGTTGGCGACATCACATGCACCTGATCGGCCAGCAGCAGCGCCTCATCCACGTCGTGGGTCACAAACAGCACCGTCATGCGATGCTTTTGCCAGAGGCGCAGCAGAAGTTCGTGCATGACGCGCCGCGTCTGGGCATCCAGTGCTCCAAAGGGCTCATCCATCAGCAATACGCGGGGCTCAAAAGCCAGTGTGCGGGCAATTCCAACCCGCTGCTTCATGCCGCCGGACAGTTGTCCCGGATATTTGTCGGCCTGCCCCTCAAGACCGACTTCCGCCAGCGCTGCCATGGCACGACGGTGAAGCTCGGCTTTTGGTAGGTTGAAGCGCGCAAGCCCGAACTTGACGTTCCCCAAGGCTGTAAACCACGGAAACAGAGCATACTGCTGGAAGACCACGCCCACCTGACGGCTCGGACCTTCAATGGGCTGGCCATCGATGCGGATCTGACCTCCGCTCGGCTCGACAAATCCGGCAACGGCATTCAGGAGCGTGGATTTTCCGCAACCGGAGGGACCAATCAAAGCGGTGAACGTGCCGGGTGCAAGTGTCAGTCTGGTTTCGGCCAGCGCAAGCGAGGTCGCCTTGCGCGATGAAAAGGTGATGCTGACGTGATCAATCTCGACCCGACCTTCGCCTGACGGTGCGTGGTGTGGCATGGACATGAACAGGTTTCCTTCCGTTCAGCTTTGTTCCCAGTGGACAAGCCTTCGGCCAATCCAGTGGGCAACGGAGTCGATGAGGGTTCCAATGGCGCCCAGAATGATCAACAATGCGAACATCCGGTCCGTGCGGATGTACTGGCGCGCTTCCTGCAGGCGGTATCCCAGACCGGACGAGGCGCCGGATAGTTCGGCTGCAACGAGGCTGAGAAATGCGAGGGCGACACCGAGGCGGATCCCCGCAAGGATGTGCGGCGCGGCAGCCGGAATGATCACGAGGAAGAACTCGCGGACCCGCGAAGCACCGAGCGAGCGCGATGCACGCACATAGACCTCAGGGATATATTCCATGCCATGATGCGTGTTGAACCACACGGCAAGAAACACCGTGTAGGAGATGACGAAGTATTTCGACCCCTCTCCAATGCCGAACCAGACAATGGCAACCGGAACCAGCGCAATGGCAGGGATTGGCCTGAGAAGCGTCATAAACGGGTTGAGAAGCATTCGAACGATGCGGACGCGGCCGGTCAGAAGGCCAACGGCCACACCCAAAGAGGCGCCGATCAGGAAGCCGATCGCTGCCCGGCTCATGGAGACGCCGATATCGGACCAGAGCACGCCGCTCTCGGTCATCTCCAATGCGGCTTGATAGACGGCAACCGGATCTGGAAAGATGGTTTCCGGGAACACCCCCGAGCCTGCCACCAGTGTCCAGGCGAGAAGTGCCATGGCAAAGGATGCAAACGGTGCTACGCTCCCCGCCGCGACTGCGCGCCCAAAGCCCGCCCATGCCGCCAGCTTGCCTGCCACCACCACCAAGCTTGAACCAGAAGACCTGTCGGTCATGTTTTTTTTGCCTTTCGCTGTGGTGGAGGGGAGATGGGGCCGTGATGGCTTCGGTGTCTTGCCGTTCAGCTAAAGCCAGGAAATGGCACTGGCCGGATAGCGGTGTGCGCGAAAGACGCTGTTGTGCTCGCCGGTAATGTAGGGGCCCACGTCCTTCGGATACGGCGCGAAGAAGGGGATGACATATTCCCAAACCGTTTCTCCCTGCGGCGTAACCTCGAACAGGCGGCCAAAGGCGGATTCGCAGATGAAGGTATTGCCGTTTTCCAGCCGCTCTGCACCGCCCATATAAGGAGAGAAGAAGCAGGGCGCGCACCGGTCTGCATACTGCCAGACAAGCTTGCCCGTCGCCGGTTCGAATTCCAGCGCGCGGGAATGTGGGGAGGTCACTCCCTTGCGAAGGTTACCATTGTCAAAGACAAGAATGTTGCCGGTGTTCGTCTCCACCGGCGTATGCTGCTGTGCCACGACGTCGGGCCCCACGTGCCAGACAACTTTGCCGGTGGCCTTTTCTACTGCGATAACGCCCGACGTCACGCGCAGACTCATCAGAACAAGACCGTCCCGCGTCACAGACAATCCATTGATCATTGGCCAATGCCTGCGGTCGAAAATGGTGTGGACGGGAAAGTCCGCGGGATCGAGATGTTCCCAGGCCTTCCATTCCCAGACGACTTCACCCTTGCGATTGACCTCCGTCACCACGTCGCTCTGGATCACGCCATCCGCGCCATCCTTTCGCTCATCACCACCAATGACGCGGGCGGCGAGGTGCGCGGGCATGGCTTCTGCTGCGGTGTAGAGCAGGTTACCGTTTGGAAGCCATTGCGCATCATGATGATGGCGCGGGTCCTCGTGACGCCAGACGATCTCTCCGTCTGGCGTTGCCTCGTAGAAATCGCCGCCGTGCCAGAGGTTCCAGGCCGGATAAAGCTCCAGCGACGTTGCATGGCTGCCGTTATAGCCCAGGTTGCCGTTCGCAAGAATGACGGCATCACGCCCGGCTCTGACAGGCATGGTCCATTGGTGGGCAATGTCGCCGTCAATGTCGACGAGATAAACGGCACCGGCAGCGGTCTGAGGCGCAAACAGCGTATAGCCACCGGCAGAACGTGACCGGTCATGCAGCGTCAACCCCGTTGCCCGACGGCGGATGGTGACCTGATCGTTTGCTGCTGCGCCCTGCTGTCTGTCGAGCATTTCAGTCTCCCGCATTAAAACGTTTTACTATCAAATTTCAGCTTTGATGTGGCCATTAAAACGTTTTACTATTCAACGAGTCAAGACAATCCGTGCAAAAAATGCCTATTTGGTGCACGTTTGAGCATATTGCCTACATTATGGGCGAAAGATGATTGCGGAGACGGCAATATGAAGAAAACCCAGCCGCGTGTGACCTTGATCGACGTGGCAAAGCGCGCCGGCGTGTCACCCGCAACGGTCTCCAATTGCGTCAATGCCGCCCGCTATGTCGATGCCGAGACGAAAATACGGATCGACAAAGCTATTGCCGAACTGGGTTATGTGCCGAACCTCGGCGCCCGGCGCCTGAGGACCGGGAAGGCAACCACCGTCGCCGTCCTCTCCTCCATGCCGTTCGCGGTGTCCGCCGGGCCTTCCAGGCTCGGCTTCATGATGGAGATTGCCGCTTCCGCAGCCATTGCAGCACTGGAGCGGCAGATGTCGCTGGTTCTGGTGCCGCCGGTTGCCGTGGATCATCCGGGATTTCTCAATCTGGAAGCGGACGGGGTCTTGTTCATAGAGCCGTCGTCGGACGACCCGCATGTCGCCGATCTTATCCGGCGCGGAATGCCGCTTGTGACGATTGGCCGGGTTGGGCTCCACAAGGAAACCAGAATTCCCCATGTGGCACTAAACGCTACCCTGATCGCTGAGCAGGCACTTGCCCATTTTGCCTCCACCGGGGCACGGCAAATGGCGCTTTTCGTCGGCAAGACCGCAAGAGCATCCTACCGCGACGTGGAAGTCGCCTATCTCGACTTTGCCACGCGCAACAGTATGGCGCCCGTCATACGTCGCTTGAGTGAAATCGAAGGGGAGGCAGCTGGATACAGGGCCGCGTGCGAGCTTCTGGAGCAGAACCCGCAGATAGATGCGATCCTTGTCCCGATCGATACTTTCGCGACCGGCGTGGTTCAGGCTTTGAAGGAAAAAGGTCGGCGCATTCCGCAGGATGTCCGGGTTGTCACGCGCTATGACGGATTGCGCGCCAGAGAGAGCACGCCGAAGCTTACGGCCTTCAACCTGTTTCTCGACGATATCGCGCGCCTGGCACTGACACGCCTGTTTCAGGAAATCGATGGCGCAGACGCCCCGCTCGAAATCTCCGCCCCGACGCCCGCCTTGATCGTCAGAGAGTCGTCGCACTTAGGCAACTAAAAGGCTTTTTGCTTCCCTGTTATGACGGTCAATTCTTCGTATGTAAGTCGTGGCGGACCCGCCAGCAATTCGCCAATGATAGACTTTTGATGACAGGGTGACGGTTTGGCTCTCATCAAGACCAATGGGCGTTGCTTTTTGATCTGGGGACTCACGATGCCATCCACCCACCGTCGACGAATAGATTGTGGCCGGTGATATAGGTCGCCTCATCACTCGCTAGGAAAAGGGCGGCATTGGCGACGTCTTCAGGCGTTTCCAATCTCGGCCAGGGCGTGCGGCCTTCAGAATATTCTATCCAGCGCGGGTCGACCGCGCGGCCGCCCTTGCCTGTCAGTATCTTGCCGGGAGCGACGGCATTCGAGACGATGAGGTCTTTCGCATAGTCGGCAGCGATCTGCCTTGTCATATAGGCCACGCCAGCCTTGCTGACGCCGTAGGCGAAATCTTCCGGTGCGCTAATATGGCATGCTGCGAAGAGATATGAATCAGGCGCCCACGAGCCTCGCCCACGACGTCCTGTTTCAGCATCTGCAGGACAGCGGCGCGAGCGCAGAGATAGGCGCCCTTCAAGCTGACATCCATCACCCGATCCCAATCGGCTTCCTCTGTCTCCGCAAGTGGCTTCCCGGCGCGCAGCACCGCGTTGTTGACAAGGATGTCCAGTCAACCGAAACGCGAAACGGTCTCCGCCACCATGGCGTCTACGTCTCTCGCAATGGAGACGTCCGTCCTGAAGAAGACAGCTTTTCCGCCCTCTTCCGTGGCTATGTCGCAGACAGGCCGCCCGCCTTCGATGGCATCTGTCGTGATGTCGGCAACGACGACAATGGCACCGTGGCTTGCAAACTTGCGAGTGATGGCGCGGCCGATTCCGGAGGAGCCGCCGGTGACAATGGCCACCCGACCGCAAAGGCGTTGTGTCATGGGATTATCTCCGAGGTGTTGGAGGTGGTGCTGAAGCGATCCAGCCAATGCAGCAATTCGCGCGCGGCCTGCTCGAGTGAGGTTCGACGATGAGCCGAAACCTGATCGATCTGCCGGTTGTCGAGGGCAGGGCGGTCACTGGGGTAACCGTAGCGAACCGTGGGGGCTGCTGCAATGATGCCGAAGCGGAAATCATCGATCTGCTGGCCGAGCGCCTCACACCAGTCGATCAAGCTTGTGATCCGGCCACCGCCAAGATTGAAGATTTGCGGTAAGATCGTTTCAGCAAGAAGCACATCGGCGATCCGCTTTGCGGCGTCGCGCGAGTACAGCCAGTCCGCGTGAACCGCTCGCGGCAATAAGCAGCATTTTCCTGCACGCGCCTGCATAGCGATCTGGTGATGTGGACTGAGCAAGCTTCTTGCATCCGTCGCGAGTTCCCATGGTCCGAAAAGTGCGCCAAGCCGGATAATGCGCAGATCAAGCCCATTCAGATACGCGAGCCTGCGCATCGCGCCTTCGGCGGCATGTTTGGAGATGCCATAAAGGGTTTCTGGCTTCGGTATGCTTTCAATTTCGCAGAACCGGCCATCGATAGTCGGTGTGGCAGAGCCGTAAGCCGAGATCGAAGAGAGATATATAATCCGCTCCAGCCCGATCTCGCGTGCCGCCATCATCACCCGGCAGGAGGCGGTGACATTCACGTCGATGACCGTGTCCGCGTCCTTGCGCTCCCAATCCATGTCTGGCGTTATCGCCGCCGCATGAACAATGTGGGTGATGGCATGCTCATGTAGGAGTTGCGCGATGGCCTGACTATCGCGGATATCGAGATAGACGAACGTCACCCGCCCGGCCCAATCGGCCTTGGGAAAACGCGGAAGCGTATGATCGGCGCCGATGACGGTGATGTTGCGCGACACCAGTTCCTCGCAGATGGCGGAACCGACGAAGCCGCAAGCACCGGTGACGAGAACGACGGAGCTCGGCAATCGATTCGTCATTGTGCAAGCCTCACATAGTGACTGCGAAGTGCTTCGGCGATCTCCGCTGCCGCGAAAGAACCATCTTCACCTACGCTTCGCGATGCTGCTGCGGCTTTGGCGGCAAGTTCTGCTGCTTGATTGCGACGTAGATCCGCAAGCCTACCGCGCCGATAGCGCTCGACCCCATCGACCACGGTCATCAGCACGTCCGAGCCAAGTCCTCGCGCGATGACTGCGCCGAGTAGATCGGTATCCTGGTCCAGATAGGTGCCGCGAAGTCGGGAGAGGTCGAGGGCCACGAGATCAGCCTTCATGCCGAGCGTCAGTCGGCCGGCATCGGTGACGAACATGGCGCGGGCACCCGCATCGGTTCCCATCAAAAATGTCGCGGCTCCATCGGATTTGCCTGCTGCCGCGTTACCGCGCGCCAGCAGGCTGCCAAGCCGCAATTCGGATAGATAGTCCTCATTGTCTTGAAATGCGCAATTGTCGGTACCGAGCGCAACATCAAGTCCTGCAGCCCTCCAGCGGGCGATGTCGGGAGGGCCGTTGCCAAGCCGCATGTTGGAGCCGGGATTGCTGACGATGACAAGACCCATCCGGGCCGCGTCGGCAATGTCCCTTTCAGTCGCCTGAGCGAAATGGGCAGCGCTTGCACGTGCTTCGAATACGCCTAGCGATTGCAGGCGGTTGAGCACGCCTTCCGGATAGAGGACTTTTGCGCAAGCTGCCTGAGCCGGCGACTCCAGCAGGTGAAAGTGTAATCCGAGGCCACGACGCGCCGCGTCTTCGGCCAGCGACCGCCACGCCGCATCGCTGACCCATTGAGGACCGGCGGGGCCGTAGGCCAGAGTGATGGTCGGATGACCGGCAAACTCTTCACAAAGCCGCGCCATCAGGTCGAGGGTTCCCTCCAGCGGCAACCATGCCGGGCGTGCCGATTGCAGCAGTGCTTGCGCGGCTGCTGAAAGACCAGCTCTGAAGACGCTCTCGTCAGCAGGCGGATAGACAAGGCCGCCGCGATCGGCGTAACCGACGCAGACCGTCGCGCGCAGGCCGGTTTCGAGATAGGCGCGGATGGATGCGCGCAGTTCGGCTTCATAATTGCCGGAGGCATAGCTGTAATTGGCGTGTATCGTCGCGGTAACGCCGTTTGCCAGCATTTCTTCCGCAGCGAGCCGAGTCAACGCGTACGCATCCGGCGCCCCGCGACCACGCCGGCGAGCGATCCATGGCTCGAGCTGATCATCGGGATAGCCAAGCTGAATCTGGCTGAGACCCCGGCCATGCTGGTGGGCGTTAACGAAGCCCGGCACGAGGACCGCATCGGGAAATTGCACCCGCTCCGACGACATGTGTCGGGCGGCAAGATCGACGGCCAATCCGATGTCCACGATCCGGTCGCCCTCGATGGCGACCGCGCCCTTTTCGATCATGGTAATGCCAACCGCAGCGTCTGCTGCGGCTGCCACGAAATCTGCCTCGAGCAACCGCATATTCAGAACAACTGGCGGGGCAGCCAAAGCGCCATATCCGGCAACGCGATAAGCACACCGGTGAAGGCGAGCATGAGGAGCACGAAAGGTGTTGCGCCACGCATGACTTCAATGATCGAGCCTTGGCCACGCACACCCTGCACGACATAGAGGTTCATGCCGATTGGCGGAGTGATGAGACCGATCTCCATCATCAGCACCAGAAAGATGCCGAACCAGACCGGGTCGATGCCCAGATGCACTATAAGCGGAAAGACGACCGGCAGCGTGGCAATCATCATCGACAGCGTTTCCATGAAACAACCGAGAATGAGATAAAAGACGATCAGCAACAGCAGGATTTCGACAGGGCCTGCGCCGAATTGCGAGACGAAGGCGGTCAGCGCCTGAGGCACCCCAAGTACGCCGATAACGAAATTAAGGAATTGCGCACCGACCATAATGAGCAAGATCATGGCGGAGATGCGCACCGTCGAGATCATCGCTTCATGCATCAATATGATGGTGAAGCGACCCTTGGCGATAGCGACGGCGATCGAGCAGACGACACCTATCGCCGCGGATTCCGTCGGGGTGGCCCAACCGGCATAGATCGAACCCATGACCACGACGAAGATGACGAAAGGCTGGAACATGTCCATAAGGCTTGCCATCTTGTCCGCGAAGGGACGATCCGGAAGAGTAGGGCCGGCGAGGTCGGGCTTCAACACGCAGATCACTGCGATCAGCATCATGAAACAGGCTGTAAGAAGCAGGCCCGGTATGATGCCTGCCGCAAACAGTTGGCCGATCGAAGTATTCGTCATCGACCCGTAGATGATCATGTTGATCGATGGCGGAATGAGGATGCCGAGTGTGGCGCCGGCTGCGATCGAGCCCGTCGTCAGCCGGTCGTCATATTTCCGTTCCTTGAGGATCGGGAGCGCAACCGTGCCAATGGTGGCGGCCGTTGCGACCGAAGAACCTGAAACAGCCGCGAAGACGGCGCTTGCGCCGATATTCGAGTGCAGAAGTCCTCCTGGCAGCTTGCGCATCCAGTCAGACAGGCAGCGATAGAGACCGTCCGCCACACCTGATCGGACGAGGATTTCGCCAAGGAAGACGAAGAGAGGGATGGCGGTCAGAATGAAATCGTTCTGGCCGCTCCACATCTGATTGCCAAAGCCGAGCAGGGTCGGCCAGCCGAGAAAAGCCCAGGCGCCGACAAAGGCAGTGAGGAAAAGCGCGACGGCCACGGGCAAGCCGATCAGCATCAGCCCAAGCATAACGAGAAAGCCGATTGAGGCTCCAAAAATACCGATCATCAGCGGAAGGCCTCCGAATTGTCGCTTATCTCGATACGTTCCTCTTCGATGATTTCGTCGAGTGTCTTGATGCCGTAGAAGCGATTTAGGCTGCGTCGGTTTTTCATAGCCAGCAGCGTGGCATGCAGGGCAATAAGCGTTGAGGTGATGCCGAAGATCACAAGACCGGCGACCCAAAGTAATTGCGGCATCCAGAGCGGTGTCATCAGCGGCGTGCCCGAGAGCGAACCGAACTCGAGGCTTTCGAACAATGCAGCCCAACTGCGCCAGGCGATGAATGCAGCCATCAGTGCCACACACCAGCAGGAGATCAGGTTCAGTATAACCTGCGGTCCAGTGCCGACGCGCTCCACAATGATTTCAACACGGGTATGGGCTCGTTCCAGAAGCGCGTAAGAAAAACCGAACGCAGCCAAGATCGCCAGGACATAGCCGCCATATTCGTCCGAGCCCTGCAGTGAAAAATTGAAGGCGGAGCGCATCACCACCTCGGCTGTAATCAGAAGTGTCAGGCCCAGCAGCATGTAGCCGGCGACCAGTGCGATCAGTCGCGCGATTGGCATCAGAGACCGCGTCAGCGGGTTATCGTTGTTGATCATGTGAAGCGGTCCGTGATGAATGGACGGAAAGAGGCGAAGAGCAGTCCAAATGAACAGCCCTCCGCCTGTGGAGCTACTTGATCGTCAGGCCGGCAGCTGCACCGGCCGTCTTGTTCCAAGTTTCCGAGCAGGTGGCGTCGACCTTGTTGCAGGTTTCCTTCCAGATCGGCAGGACGGTGTTTTCCGCCACGTCCTTGATTTTCTGGCGGTCGCTGTCACTGATCGCAACAAGTTTCATGCTGAATTTTTTATGGTTGGCGCAGCTTGCTTCGCCGGTATTGCAGGCGACGGCATCGTCATTGGCGGTGGTCGCAAGGTCCCACAGCTTGTCTTCCAGCGCCTTGAACTGCGTCATAAGGGCAGCCTGCTGCTCGGATGACAGCTTCTTCCATGTGTCGAGGTTCATGAAATGGCCCTGTACCGAACCCGAAACGGAAAGCGGCAGCAAATGGGACGTTACTTCCGGCCAATTGCCTGTATTGCCTGAAGTCGGCGAGGTCACGCCGCAGGAGGCGACGCCACGCTGGAGGGCAGGATAAACTTCCGAGAACTGCAGCGTGACCGGTGTAGCACCAAAGCTTTCAAGCATTGCGGACATTGATGGCGTGAAGGAGCGAACTTTCAGACCCTTTAGGTCGGCAAGTTCCTTGATCTCCTGGTTGCAGTAGAAAACCTGAGGTCCAAATGGCCAAAGGGTCAGAACCTTGGCATTGAACTTCTGCTGCAAGCGCTGGTCGAAAGCGTCGCGATAGGCATCCACGACTTTGCGAAGCGACGGCATGTCGGTGGCAACGCCGATAAGGTCAACGCCCTCAAAGAAGGGATCGTCGCGAGAAGCCATGCCGATTTGCACCGACATGACGTCGAAGGAGCCGCCACGCAGCATGCGCAGGGCATCCGGAGCCTTTACTCCGACGACATCCATCGGATTGTAGTTGACTGCAAGATCGACGCCGGAGGCTGCGGGCAACCCCTCGAAGAAGGAGCGTTCGATATCAACCTGCTTGTTGTTTTGGGAGAAATTGCCCGCCACTCGCAGTGGCGTCTGAGCAGTTGCCGCCGTGACGGAAGCAATTAGGCCTGCTGCCAGCAATGGAGCGAAAAGAGTATTACGCATCAAGAACCCCTATTTTTGAATTCATTCATGGCGAGAGTGTTGCAGATAAAAAACCTGTCGCCAACTGCAAATCGTATTTGAGTGCGGAAAAAATAGCGCCGAAATCGAAATGGCTAAATAATAATCATTGAAGCGGAATTTTATGCAGAAAACCCAGTAATTGCGGTTTTTTTTGGCGATAGGGCAGATAGTTTTATCTTGCCTTTAATGGCTTGCTTCGGTGATAAAAGGAAAGGATTTGGCGCTCAGCCCGTACCTGGCTCGTTGGACGGTGCGGATTTCGAGCGTGCGCGATAAATGTGGAAATAGCGAGATTTTGAATGCAAAATAGCAGTAGTGATATCCGGCGAACGATTATCGCAATGTTGACGCCCTCATCGAATACCGTTGTCGAGCCCTTCACTTGCGCGCTGGCACAGCCGCTCTTTCCGCAGGTAAGCGTGCATTTCGGCCGTTTCCGTGTGGTGCGTATTGCGCTGGATAGCGATTCCAATCAGCAATTCAATCTTGATCCGATCTATCAGGCGGCCGAGCTTTTGATGGATGCCAATCCCGATGTGATTGCCTGGAACGGCACGTCCGCAAGTTGGCTGGGCTTTGATACGGACGAAATGCTTTGCGCAACCTTACGAGAGCGTCTCAACATTAAGGCGACGAGTGCAGTCCTCAGCCTCAATCGCTTGATCGAGAAGCTGGGCGTGAAGCGGCTCGGACTTGTGAGCCCTTATACTGACGACGTGCAGCAGAAGATCATTGCCAATTATCGCGAGATCGGCGTCGAAACCTTGGCCGAGAGCCATTCGGGACTTTCGGAGAATTTCGCCTTTGCACAGGTCACCGAGGTGCAAATTGCTGAAATGTGCCGGGATGTCGCGAAGTCGAAACCCGATGCGATTGTGATTCTTTGCACCAATATGCGCGGTCCGATGATCGCAGCTGAGCTCGAGCGGGAGCTTGGTATTCCGGTACTCGACTCGGTTGCTTTCACCCTTTGGGGGTGCCTTGGAGAAACAGGTGTGCCGATGACGGCGCTTTCCAAATACGGCAGGATGTTTACGGTCTGAGGCGGCTTTATGCACCGCAACATTTTGCAGAATATCGGAAATCATCAATGAGCGCAGACAAACAAACCGCTCTGACCCTACGCAGCGACGAGACATTGGACGATGCCCCGTCCGGTGGCTCATCAACGTTGCACGACAATTTGCTGATCGGCCTGCGTGCCATGTTCATGGCGAGTGAACTTCCGGATGGATCTCGCATACCAGAGGCAGAATTATGCCAGCGTTTCGGCGTCTCACGCACGCCCCTCCGCGAGGCGCTGAAGGTGATGGCTGCAGAGGGATTTGTCATCTTGCGGCCCAATCGAGGTGCGATTGTAGCGCCGATCGCCCCTGAAGAAGTCGGGCCGGTCTTTGAGTTCAAGGGGGCATTGGAGCGGCTGATCGGGCTCACGGCGGCCGAGCGTGCGACAGACGAGGAGATCGCAGCGCTGGAAGCGCTCCATCTTCAGCTCAATGAAGCACTCAGTGCCGGTAGGCACGACGATTACACGCATCTGAACTACAGATTTCACCGCGGCCTTGCCCAGGCTACTCGCAACCCTTTGTTGATCCAGAATTATGAAGCAGTACAGCAGAAGATTTGGCGCTACCGCTTCCTGGTTAACGAGCACGACAGAAGACTGCAGCAATCCTTCGCCGAACATGAGCGCATTTTGACTGCACTTAAGGCGCGCACACCCCTCGATCTCGCCGAGCGGCTGGAATCGCACAGCCGTCTGACCGGCCAGGCAATGCTTGCCGTCGTTGCAAGCAGGAAACTCGAAACGGCATCAGAGACCGCGAAAAAGCGCCGCACTCCCGCAAGGCGATCACCCAATCCCATCGATACGGAGCAAACCTGATCATGTATGACACCATCATCAAGGGAGGCCGTGTCGCTACGGCATCCGATGTCTTTGCCTGTGACATTGCTATCCGCGATGGCAAGATCGCAGCACTCGGCACGGATCTTGGAGAGGCTCGGGATGTGATCGATGCTGGCGGTCGCTGGGTCCTTCCCGGCGGTATAGATAGCCACGTCCATATCTCCCAGCCTTCGGGCGAAGGCATCGTTATGGCGGATGATTTCGAAAGTGCGACGCGTTCCGCCGCAATCGGCGGCAACACTACAATCCTGCCGTTCTGCCTGCAGGAAAGCGGACAGTCACTACGTACGGCGATCGAGGCTTACCATGCCAAGGCTGAAGGCCAGTGCTATACCGACGTGTCATTTCACATGATCATTTCAGATCCAACTCCTCAGGTTCTCGGTCAGGAACTACCGGCACTGGTACGCGACGGCTATACATCCTTCAAAATCTTCATGACCTATGACGGTCTCGCGCTCGGCGACCTCGATATCATGCGTGTCATGGCGGTTGCCAAAGATACCCGTGCCTTAGTGATGATCCACGCAGAAAATTACGACATCATCCGCTATCTGACCGAGCAGTTCGAGACCGAGGGTAAGACTGCTCCGAGATATCACGCCTCTTCGCGTCCGAAGATTGCTGAGAGGGAGGCGACATATCGGGCCATCTCCCTCGCCGAATTGTCGGATGTTCCGCTGATGATCGTGCATGTTTCCAACCGCGAGACGATGGAGGAAATCCGGCGCGCTCGACAGCGCGGACTGCGAATCTACGGTGAGACCTGCCCGCAATATCTGGTACTGACCGAAAGCGATCTCGACGGCCTCAACATGGAGGGCGCAAAATATGTCTGTTCACCTCCGCCGCGTGACGTAGACAGCCAGGAAGCCTGCTGGGAAGGGCTGCAGCAAGATGTCTTCACGGTATTTTCCTCCGACCATTGCCCTTTCCGTTACAACGATCCGCAGGGCAAGCTCACGCCCAAAGGTCGGACAAGCTTTCGATGGGTGCCAAACGGCATTCCGGGTGTCGGTGCGCGTCTTCCGATCCTTTTTTCGGAGGGCGTCATGAAGGGTCGTATAGACATCAATAAATTCGTAGCGGTCACTTCGACAAACCACGCCAAGACCTATGGTCTTTATCCGCGCAAGGGTACGATCGCCGTCGGCGCCGATGCCGACATCGCAATATGGGATCCCGAACTCAGACAGGTGCTGACCCATTCCATGCTGGCCGACGGCTCTGACTACACGCCTTACGAGGGGCTCGAAACAACCGGCTGGCCGATATTGACGATGGTGCGAGGCAAGGTCGTCGTGCGTGACGGACAGCTCGCGGCTGAAAAGGGAGGCGGAACCTATCTGCCACGCGAGATCAGTAGTTATGCCTGAAGTCACACCGAAGTGCGCGCTCTTACAGGCCACTCGGTTTCATTAGCTGATCCGATGGTTCAGGCTATCGCCGACGGTGCTAATGTAAACGGACCAGACGAAAGCTGCCCGACATTCGCCAGAGATTTCAACGTTCCACCATGATGTTTTACCAAGGGTCGAAGGTTCAAATCTCTTATGTGGACGGCCCCCGACTTGCAAGATATCTCGAGATAATTTGACCAGATCGCTTGCGTCCATATGTCCGGCCTGTTGTTGCGTCCGCACATGAACGCTGGCCAAGATGGTTTCCGCAACACAGGTCCCAAACATCAAGGCGGCCTTGAGGAGCCAAAGGGATTTCCGGAGTATCCTGTGTCCCGGATCGATCGATCACACCATCTGCTATTATCCTGCAAGTTGTTGTATCACCAACACGTGGTGAAGATCAGGACGTCTCGGATGCTTGCTTCCCGTCTTCATGCGGCGCATCCCGTCAAGGCTGCTCCTGATTGTGCGCTGTATGTTTGCCCAGAGATCATGAGTTTCCAGGCTATGCGCGCCATCTTGTTGGCAAGTGCGACAGCTGCCAGTTTAGGCGGCTTACGTCTGAGCAGTTCCGCCAACCATTGAGAAGCCTTACCAGATCGCCGCGCGTGATGAATGACAGCGGTTGCTCCTGCCACCAAGACGGCCCGCAGAGCTTCATCGCCGGCTCGCGTGATACCACCGAGCCGCAGCTTGCCGCCGGTCGAGTGATCTTTTGGCGTCAACCCTATCCAGGCTGCGAACTGGCGGCCAGATTGGAACAGCTCCGGAGCGGGCGTCTTCATGATCAAAAGAGCCGAACCGATTGGGCCAATGCCGGGAATGGTGTTGAGACGTCTGCTGCGTTCGTCGTTACGCTGCCATGCCTTTACCTTGGCCTCCACATCCGCAATCTTCTTTTCCAGTTGAGCGTATTCCTCGGCCTGGCTCATGAACAATTCCTGTGCGAGCTCTGGCACAGTCGCGTCGGCCTGTATCCTTTCAAGCAGCATAGGGATATGCGCCAGCCCCTTGGCTGCGGAAACACCAAACTCATTGGCGTAGCCCCGGATTGCGTTGGCGAGTTGGGTGCGGTTGGCGATGAGGCGGGTACGGACGCTGATCAGCATGAGTGCCGCTTGTTCATCAACTGTCTTAACCGGAACAAACCGCATCGTTGGGCGGCTCATTGCCTCGCAGAGCCCTTCGGCATCGGCCGCGTCGTTCTTGTTCCGTTTGACGTAGGGCTTAGCAAGTTGTGGTGCGATCATTTTTACCTCATGCCCGAATGAGGCGAGCAGCCGTGCCCAATGATGCGAACCACCACAGGCCTCGATCGCGACCAAAGTTGGCGGGCAGGTCGTGAAGAAGTCGATCATCTCCTTGCGTCGCATTTTCTCACGCAAGACCGACTTCTCTTCAGCATTCACGCCATGCAGCTGAAAAACATGTTTTGACGTATCCATGCCAATACGAATAATCTTGTCCATGGGCGGCCCCTCCGATTGAGATCTCAACAGCTCATTCTGGCACATTTCGATGCCGTTCAGGGGCCGTCCACTCCAACATCAAGAGCGTGGGTTGTCGAGAGCGATACGGTTTATCACACGTGGCTGCCTAGAGTGCAGTGTCCTTGCTCGCTGCGCCCAGGTCTTCTTCAAAGGAAGCCTCTATGTTGGTCGCCTGTAGATAAAAGTCCTTTGGCCTACCGATATGGCGACGGATGATGTCGGCCAGATGGTTCCCATCTCCCTGTCGGATCGCCTCAATCATCGCAAAATGTTCTTCGATCGCCACTTCGCGCATCTCCTCGTTGGGGAAGGCACGAGTGCGGATTGGATGGGTCGAGAACGTATAATGTTGGATCGCTTCGGCCAGCCGTTTGTTGCCGGCGTGCTCATAAAGCGTTTCATGGAACGTATTGTTGAGCGTGAACACCTCGGAGAACCGCATGGCGCGCGAAGCCTCGCGATGCTTTTCGGCAATGTCTGTCAGGAAGGTGATGAACTGCGGTTCTGCCGGCCTTGAAAAATGCCGCGCTGCCTGCGTTTCGAGGCATTCGCGGATTTCGTAAAGTTCCTCCACCTCGCGAATAGAATAATCCCGAACCTGGACACCCTTGTTCGGCTGGCGAATGACGAGGCCGACCTTTTCCAGCTCGTCGAAAGCCCGCCGCACGCCATGGCGAGTCGCGCCGGTGCGGACCATGATTTCATCTTCGATCAACCGCTCCCGCGGCCGGCAGGCGCCGGAAATGATCTTGCGCTGCAGGTCCTTGTATACCGCTTCCCAGCTGCCGCTTTTCTCTGCAGTTTCATCCATTTATTTGCGACTCTCGCACGCTACCGATGTTCGAAAGCAATAACTCATCTTGGGGCTCAAAACAATCATCGTTGACATTATCGATAATATTACCTATGAAATTTTCGACGGAGGAAATCGGGTGTATCGCATCGGCAGTGGAGCGGGATTTTCGGGAGATCGCATCGACGCGGCGCAGCCTGTCGTCGAGGCGATTGCTGCGACAGGTGAGGGTGGCGCGATCATTTTCGAGACGATTGGCGAGCGTACGCTGGCGCTTGGCCAGATCGCCAAGCGGCGCGATCCGAAAGCCGGTTACGAGCCGTTGCTCGAACAGTTCCTGCCGCCGATCCTAAAGACCTGTGTGGAAAACCGTATCGTTATTGTCGGCAATTTCGGCTGCGCCAACCCTCGCGCTGCGGCCGATACAATCCGTGCGATGGCTGAGGCGCAGGGCTTTGCCGGCGCCCGCATAGCGGTGGTCGAGGGCGATGATCTGGTCGGGCGGGTCGATATCAGTGCGACTGAGCGCTGGGAAGGCGATCGCCATCTGCCGGCCCCGTCGGGGGACGTGATCGCCGTTAATGCCTATATAGGGGCGCGTCCGATCGCCGAAGCAATCCGTGCTGGCGCGCAGGTCGTTGTAACAGGGCGCGTGGCCGATCCGGCACTGGCACTCGGGCCGCTGGTGGCTCATTTCGGCTGGGACTGGAATGATCTCGATCTACTGGCTGCCGGCACGCTGGCAGGGCACCTGCTCGAATGCGGCTCGCAGGTCTCGGGCGGCTTCTTTGCCGATCCGGGCTATAAGGATGTACCAGATCCCGCCAATATCGGCTTTCCGATCGCCGAGGTGGAGGCCGATGGCACTTTCGTCCTCACCAAGGCGGAAGGTACCGGTGGCTGCGTTGACACGCGCACTGTCAAAGAACAGCTTCTTTACGAAATTCATGATCCTGCAGCCTATCTGACACCGGACGTGACGCTCGACCTAACCGAGGTTGAGGTCGTTGCTGTGGGTCGTGATCGGGTTCGGGTCACGGGCGCCCGCGGGCATGCAGCGCCGACAACGTTGAAGGCGACGGTTGGATATTACGGCGACTGGCTGGGAGAGGCAGAGATTTCGTATGCTGGGCCGGAACGCTCTTCAACGCGCGCGGCTTGCTGTTTCGATCATGCGCGACCGGCTGGCAAAGCGGGCGCTCGATGTGGCATCGCGGGCCGACGTGATCGGTACGACCAGCGTTTTCGATGACGACAGCGGCACGCTGTTTGAGGGATTTCGCGGCGAAAACGATGGCGATTATCGCGTCCGTTTCGCCTTCGGCGGCGAGGCAGGCGCCGTTGAGGCGGCGGTGCAGGAGGTCAACGCGCTCTATTGCTGCGGACCGGCGGGCGGCGGCGGAGTGCGCCAGAGCGTGCGCCCGCGGGTGCGGACGGTTTCACATCTCGTCCCCCGTTCGCTCGTATCGGTCTCGCATTCCTTTATCGGAGAGACGTCATGACACGGGACCGCATCACCGTACCGCTGCATGCGATCGCCCATGGCCGCGCCGGCGACAAGGGCAATCGGCTGAACGTCAACGTCATCGCCTACCGCACGGAATTCTGGCCGATCCTGCTTGAACAGGTAACAGAAGCGCGCATCGCAGCGCTCTTCGCGCATCGGGGCGTTACGCGTGTCGTGCGCTATGAAATGCCGAAGCTGCAGGCGCTCAATTTTGTCATCGACGACGCTTTGGAAGGCGGGGTCAATTCCAGCCTTAGCCTCGACACGCACGGAAAGACCCTGTCTTTCCTGGTGCTCGACCTCCCGGTCGAGCTTCCGTCGCACATTCAATCATCTGCTGCGGCCGTCCGGTCGCGAACGCCAAATTTTGATCCAGTCATGGGAGGAGTGGACAATGAATAAGAAGAGGACCCTGACGCTTTTGCCGGCTCTGTTGGCCGGCATTTCTGCGGCAGCAATGATCGCCGCGCCAGCGGGCGCGCAGGAAATCAAGCGCGGTGGCAACCTTCGCATCGGCATCTCACAGATGGCACCATCGCCCGACCCGGTTGTTACGACATTCGGCGTCAACTGGGGAACGTCCTATATCGTCTGCGAAGGCCTTTTCGGGCTGGATGAAAAATGGACGCCTCAGCCGATGCTGGCGGATTCATTCAAATACAGCGACGACGGGCTGAAGCTCACCGTTGTGCTGCGCTCGGGACTGAAATTCCATTCCGGCGCGCCGCTGACCTCGGCCGACGTCGTCGCGTCGCTTAACCGCTTCCGCGAATCCGCCGGTATCGGCGCATCGCTGAAAGCGACGACCAAGTCGATCAAGGCGGTGGATGACAAGACCGTCGAATTCGAGCTGGCGAGTCCGAGCCCGATCCTGCCAGGTCTGCTGGCTGGCGCGCAATCGGCCATCATGTCGGCCAAGTCTCTTGAAGGAGCATCCGCCACGGTCGGCACAAAGGGGTTGGATTGCACCGGTCCCTATACGCTGACCAGCTACCAGCCCGACCAGGGCGCCAAACTCACCCGGTGGGACGATTACCAGAGCCGGAAGGAGCCTGCATCGGCAATGTCCGGCGCAAAATATGCCTACGCCGACGAGATCGATCTACGTCTGATGCCGGAGCCTTCCGTGCGTCGCGATGCGCTAATCACGGGGCAGATCGATATCGCCCGCGAGCTGCCGTCCGACTTCTATGACGCATTGAAGAACAACTCCGGCACCGAACCGGTCGTCGTGCCGAACAACCAGTCGCTGACGGTGGTGTTCAATACCAAGGAAGGCGTTCTGGCTGACGTCAACCTGCGCCGCGCCATCTATTACGCGCTGGAGATGGAACCGATCATGCAGGCGTCTGTCGGCAAGAAGGAATTCTATACGCTCGATCCAAGCTGGATCCCCGATCCGAATTCCTTCTGGTACACCAAGGCCGGCGTTCCGGATGGCTTCGGCAAGCCGAATGCGGCCAAGGTAAAGGAATATCTCGGCAAGTCGAACTACAATGGCCAGCCGATTCGCTGGCTGGTCGCAAGCGAACAGTACCAGAAGCACTATCTGACGGCGATCACCGCCAGTCAGCAGCTCGAAGAGTTCGGCATCAAGGTGGATATCATTCAGTCGCCTATGGCGAATTATATCCAGACCCGCGCCAATGCGGCGCAGATGGACGCCTTCTCCAGCTTCCTGCCGACTTATGTCGACCCGACCTCGATCGCTTATCTCAACCCGACCTATCCGGGCTTCTGGGATAATCCGGAAAAGACCGGGCTGATGAAGCAGATCGCGACGACGATCGACCCGACGGAGCGCAAGGCGATCTTCGAAAAGATCCATGCGCTTGCCTATGATCAGTTCCCGTTCATCAAATACGGGACGGAGTCCAACATGTATGGCATGCGCAAGGGTGTGGGTAATCCGCAGAGGATTCCGGCCCGCTCGGACGACTTCTACAACGTGGCGCCGCCGCCGGCGAATTGAGGATGAGCACGATCGAGCAAAGCCTGTCCGAGAGCCCGGCCACCGGAGAGGAGGCGACCCTCGTTTCTAGCCACCGGCCGCTATGGCAAAGATTGGTCCGCAACCCCGCGGCCGTCTTTTCCATCGCCGTGCTCGTTCTTATGGCGCTGGGAGCAATCCTGGCGCCGGTGATCGCACCCGGCAATCCCATGCGGGTGAGCCCCGCCCTGCGGTTTACCCCGCCGGGCCCCGAACATCTTTTCGGCACCGACAATCTCGGTCGCGACATATTCAAAATGGTGCTGCATGGCTCGCGTACCTCACTGCTCGTCGGCCTTATCGTCACGCTGGTCTCCATGTCCGTGGCGATCGTGCTGGGGGTGATTTCCGGCTTTTATCGCAAGGTGGACGTCGTCTTGATGCGCTTCGTCGACGGGATGATGGCTTTCCCGGGCATCGTGCTGGCAACGGCAGCCGCCGGCATCATGGGGCCGAGCGTCACGACAGTCATTACGTCGTTGTCGATCGTGCTGATAGCGCCTTCGCTACGCATTGTCCGCGGCCAGGTGCTTGTCGTCCGCGAGCTGCAAATGATCGAGGCGGCGCGCGCCGTCGGCGTGCCGACGCTACGCATCCTCTCCCGCTACGTGCTGCCGGCCGTCAGCTCGCCGATCCTCGTCCAAACCTCGTTCATCTTCTCCGCAGCCGTACTTGGCGAAGCTGGACTGAGCTTCATCGGCGTCGGTATTGGCCCTAGGGATCTGAGTTGGGGTAACGCGCTGACCGAAGCGCGAAATTACATCAGCCAGGCGCCTTGGATCGTGCTGTTTCCGGGTTTGGCGCTGATGCTGACCATTCTTTCGCTCAACCTGCTGGGTGACGCATTGCGCGATGTGCTTGATCCCCGGCTTGCAAGGAGACGCTAGATGCTGACCTATCTCGGCAGGCGCTTCCTGCTCATTCTTCCAACGATCTTCGTGCCGTTGATCCTGGTCTTCCTGCTGCTGCGTCTGTCGCCGGGCGATCCCGCCGGCATGATGCTGGGTGATCAGGCGACTGCCGACCAGATTGCCGCGCTGAGAACCGAACTCGGGCTCGATCAACCGATCTACGTCCAGTTCTTCATCTGGCTCAAGGACATCGTGACGCTGGATCTCGGCCAGTCGATCTTTTTCCGCGAGACGGTGATGAAAATCATCCCTGAATATGCCGGCGTCACCATCCTGCTCGCGCTGGTGGCTCTTTCGCTGACGGTCGTCATCGGCGTGACGCTTGGCCTGATTTCTGCGATGAACCGCAACAAGCCAATCGACCGGGGGGTTATCGTCGGCGCAGTGCTCGGCATATCGGTACCGGAATTCTGGTTCGCGTTACTGCTGATTTTCCTGTTTGCAGTGACGTTGCGCTGGTTTCCCGTCGCGGGCTACAATCCTCCGTCAGCCGGCATCGTCGCCTTTGCTGCGACCATCTTTCTTCCGGCGCTGGCGCTTGGCGTGCGCCAGTCGGCACTGATGACACGGATGATGCGCTCCTCCATGCTTGACGTGCTGAACGAGCCATATATCACGACCGCGCGGGCTCAAGGACTGCCGGAGCGCAAGGTGATCGGCAGCTACGCGCTGCGGACGGCCTCCATTCCGGTCATCACCGTTGTCGGGCTTGCGGCTGGCCATATGCTGGGCGGCGCCGTCGCGATCGAGATCATCTTCGCCTTGCCGGGCCTCGGCCGCATGCTGGTGGAAGCGGTTGCCCGCCGCGATTATCCGCTCGTCGAAGGCGGGGTTCTGACCATTTCGTTGATCCTTGCCGTGCTCAATCTAGCGATCGACATCGTCTACGCACTCCTTGATCCCCGGATACGCTACCAATGAACACGCATATTCCATCGGAAGCGCTTGGCCTACCGCAGGAGGCCGTGAAGACCGTCCCGGTTCTGGAGGTCGAGGAACTGTCCCTGTCATTCCGCGACGAAGGCGCCTTGCTGCCGATCGTTACCGACATTTCGTTCTCGATCGGTCGTGGCGAGGCAGTGGCGCTGGTCGGCGAATCCGGCTGCGGCAAGTCGATCACCGCCAGCGCGATCATGGGGCTTGCGCCGGATAATGCGGTCGTCACCGGTGAAATCCGGCTGAACGGGCAACGCATTTCCGATCTTTCCCCGAGAGAGCGCCGCAAGCTCTGCGGTCGCCATATGGGCTTTATCTTTCAGGAGCCGATGACGGCCCTGCACCCGACGCTGACAATCGGCCGGCAGATGACCGATACGCTGAGCCACAATCTCGGGCTCGGCCAGCGGGCGGCGATGGACCGCGCTGCCGAACTGCTGGTGAAGGTCGGAATTCCCCGCGCAAAGGATATCCTCAAAGGGTATGTCCACGAACTTTCCGGCGGCATGCGCCAACGCGTGATGATCGCGCTCGCCATTTCCTGCGGGCCATCGCTGATCATCGCCGACGAGCCGACTACCGCGCTCGACGTGACGATCCAGGCCCAGGTTCTTGACCTTCTGGAAGACATGCGCCGTGAGCTCGATCTCGCCATGCTCTTCATCACCCACGATCTGGAAGTGGTCGGCGACTTCTGCGACCGGGCTGTCGTCATGTATGCCGGCGACGTGGTGGAGCGGGCGACGAGCCGGGAGATCGTCGAGACACCGCGCCATCCCTATACACGCGGCCTGATCGACGCCATTCCGGCGCATGGCGAAACCCGCAATCGACTGACACCGATCCCCGGCACGGTACCGCCGGTCGGGGCGTGGCCCGAGGGCTGTCGGTTCGCACCCCGTTGCCAGCACGCGGATGAACAATGTCGCACCCATCCCGGTCTTGACGCTGTCGGCAGTTCCACGGTCCGCTGCTGGCACCCGGTCGAGGAGGTCTCGGCATCATGAATACCGTTTCGCCCGTGCTCGAAGTGCGCGGCCTTTCGAAATCCTTCAAGGCGGTCAAGGCCGTCCGAAATGTCTCCTTTTCCATCACCAGGGGCAAAACCTTCGGCATCGTCGGCGAATCCGGCAGCGGCAAGTCGACGACCGCCCGCCTAGTGCTGCGGCTCATCGATCCGACGTCCGGCGACATCCGCTTCCGGGGAACGGATCTTTCCGCCATGAAGCAGGAAGAGTTACGCCGCGAGCGGCGCCACATGCAGATGATCTTTCAGGATCCCTTCGGATCGCTGAACGGCCGCATGACTGTACGCGAGACGCTGACCGAACCACAGATGGTCCATGGTATAGGCACGCCCGCTTCGCGGCTAGAAGCTGCCCGCAGCCTGCTTGCCGAAGTCGGACTGCCGGCGGCCGCGCTAGACCGGTTTCCACATGAGTTCTCCGGCGGCCAGCGCCAGCGCATCGCGATCGCCCGTGCGCTTGCCACCAATCCGGACCTGATCGTTGCCGACGAGCCGGTCAGCGCGCTGGACGTTTCTGTGCAGGCGCAGGTGTTGAACCTGTTGCGCGATTTGCAGGAGCGGCATGGCACGACCATGCTGTTCATCTCGCATGATCTCAGGGTCGTGCAATTCATGTGCGATGAGATCGCGGTCATGTATCTTGGCGAGATCGTTGAACAGGGACCGCGCGAGCGGATATACGGCGCTCCGGCGCATCCCTATACCCAGGCGCTGCTCGCTTCCGCACCGGGCAGGGGAGCGGGCAAACGCGCCCGGCTCTCCGGTGAAATCCCAAGCGCCCATGCCGCACCGAGCGGCTGCGCCTTTCGCACCCGCTGTCCGCATGCTCATGAACGCTGTGCCCTCGAAGCGCCGGGAATGCGTGAGCTCGGTTGCGGCCAGCGGGCGGCCTGCCATCTGCTGGAGAAGGCTCCAAGCGCATGAAGACGATCGATGTTTCGAGCTGCGAGGCGATCTATCGCGGCGTCGTCTCCGAGAGTGGCCTTAGCTTTTTCGGCATCCCCTATGGCGAGCCACCGGTCGGCGCCCTGCGCTTTCAGCCGGCGAAAGCGGTCGTGGCCAAAGGCCTTGTCGATGCGACGCAGCCGGGCAACGCGCCGCCACAGATCCGTCGACCGGTACCCGTATGGACGCCGCGCAATACGGGTTTCTTGACCGGCGAGGACTGCCTCAACCTCAACGTCTTCACGCCGGCAGCCAATGGCGGCAAGCGGCCGGTCGTAGTGCACGTGTTCGGTGGCGGTTTCCAGACCGGGTCCGTCAATGGCGGTTATCAGGATGAACTCGGTTTCGTCGAACGTGGGGACCTCGTTTATGTCCGGCCAAATTTCCGTACCGGCGCGCTGGGTTTTCTGCATCTTGGCGAGGTGATGGGCGATGGATCGCCTGCCAATCGCGGCATGCTCGATCTCGTTCTGGCGCTGGAATGGGTCCAGGCGAATATCGGAGCCTTCGGCGGCGATCGGGACAATGTCACGCTTGTCGGCCTGTCGTCTGGCGGTTTCACTATCGGTGCGTTGTTCGGTATGGATGGCATTGCCCATCTTTTTCGGCGGGCCTGGATGATGAGCGGTTCGGCAAGCCGGATCATCGATCCGCGGACGGCAAGCTCCATGGCCCTCGATTTTCTGGACCGCACCGGCATCCGCCCCGGCGATCACGATGCCCTGCAGGCCCTGCCGGTCGAGCGCATTCTCACCGTGCAGGAAGAGATCATCGCCACCGACCTTGGCGAACGCAATTCACCCGGGGGCAGGACGATGGGCATCGTGCTCGACGGCGCGAGCCTGAAGCGCCATCCGCTCGACGGCCTTGCCGCAGGAACCTTCCGCGACAAGCAGATGGTCGTCGGCTGGACGAGAGACGAGGCAAGCATGTGGTATGCCTTGGGCATCATGCCGGCGCCGAAGGGCCGAGAGCGCGTACTTTCAACTGTTGCACGCTTTTTTCCCGACAAATCGGAAACGGTATTATCTGAAATTGAAAGGGCTTACCCAAAAGCCGGCCTGGCCGAATTGGAGGAACGTTTCCTATCGGCAACCATCTACCGCGATACCGCCCAGCGGACCGCCGAGACTCACGGGAACGCGGGCGGCAAAGCCTTCGCCTACGAATTCGGCTGGGTGCCGGAGTTCGAGGGCGGCAGGCTGGGTTCCTCGCACTCCTTCGATGAACCGTTCGTATTCGGAAACGTGGAGGCAGAACGGGTGCCGCTTGCCGGTGGCAAGCCCCATGCGGTGAAGCTTGCCAACGAGATGTCGGACGCTTTGCAAACCTTCGCCCACACCGGGACGGCGCCTTGGCAGGATTTTCAAAAAAACCGCTTCATCAAACGGTTCGAGTGAATTCTCTTGCCACCATTATGGCAGTATCGATCTCCAAGTATACTCCACCGTGCGACAGGAGATTGGCGCATGGTTCTGAGTCGGCGGTTCAAATTGCTTCAAGGGTTGTGAGCAGACCGCACAAATTCAAGTTTTTATCGCACCAGAACTGTCCGAAACGTTGACATTCGGGCCGGTAGGTCCGGTCATGAATACATCTGCTGAGCTGAAGCAAAAGTACGAACTTCAGCGTGAGAAGTGAGGTACCGTAGGTTCGGATCTGTTCACGAACCCTGGGGTCACCGATGCCAATGTGTCTCTCACCACGCCGATGCACCGTAAGGTTTTCCAGCCGACGTATTCAGCGCATGGTGAGTTTAGCAACAACTGCTTTCCAGCCAGCAGTCAACGCAGCTACGTCGCAGTGGTCGGAGCAGTAATCATCAGCCTCGCCCATGCCATATGGATGGACAGACCGCTTTATACATTCTTCCGCTCGAAGAGCGATAGAAGGTTTGCAAATGCTGCCGTCACGGGCGTGGATACGCCCTGCCGGAGACCTTCCCGGGCAACCGCACCGGTGATTGTGCCGATCTCCATTGGCCGGCCGGCGAGGCGGTCCTGGAGCATCGAGGGCTTGTGAGGGCGATGGTGCGCAAAGGCATGTTCCACCGATTGCCGCGTCCGCTCCACATCGACATCGAGGCCACGGGCCTTCGCGACGGCTAGCGCTTCCGACAGGATGGCGAAGACGATCTGCCTTGCTTCCTGCCGGTCCGCCATCTCGCCGACGGTCAGGTCGGTCGCCGCCGCGAGCGAATTCAAGGCCGCGTTGAAGGCGAGCTTTTCCCAGATCGCGACCTCCACCGCTGGGTCCAGTTCGCAGTTCAGCCCGGCGTTTTCCAGCATATTGCAAAGATCCTGCAGCCCGGGTGAGGGGACGCCGTTCGCCGCCCAGATCCGGATCTGTCCGTCGCCCGGCACGCGAATGTGCCCGGGTGCGACGAGCGTCGAAGGCCAGTTGGTCATGCCCATGGCGATGCGTTCCCGCGGAATGAAAGCCTCGATCGTCTCGACATTGCCGATGCCGTTCTGCACCGTGAGCGCAAGCGTTTGCGGCCCGATCAGATGCCGAGCGGCTGCCATCGCCGCTTCGGTGTGCATGCCCTTGGTGAACACGATCAGCAGATCGAAGGCACCCGTATACCGTTCCGCCGCTCCGATCGGTAGGGAATAGGTCTTTTCTCCATCGTCGCCGGTCAACCGCAGGCCGTTCGCTTTGATGGCTTCGATCTGCGCCGGAGCGACGTCGATCAACGAAACATCTTGCCCGCTTCCCGCAAGCCGGGCGGCGAACAGGCCGCCCATGGCGCCGGCCCCGATGACGGCAATTCTCATGGTTTTGTCCCTTCCCGATGCTCCTCCGCATCGTCTCCGGATTATCCCGGAAAACCGTTTTTGCCGCAAGATAGTTTGACGTCAAAAATTTTGTTATCAAACTATCTTGCGGCGAGAAAGCCTTTTGGCTACGGTTCACAACAAGAGCAAGGCAGGCCGCAGCGCTTGCCGTCGGAGGAAAAAGCGACCTAATACGGAGAAGCCGGACAGTGTGCTGTCACGCGGCTATTTGGGTTCACAAGAAAGGGAGGATATCGTGGATAGCATTCAGTTTCTGATCGATAACGACGATCGCGCTGCGCAGTCGGGTGCCGTTTTCGAGCGTATCGATCCGGTAACGGGCGAGGTCGCCACCAAGGCGCCGGCGGGCGGTCCTGCCGATGCGCGTGCCGCAGCCGACGCCGCTGCCGCCGCTTTTCCGCAATGGTCGGCGATCGGCCCGGGTGAGCGCCGCAAGCTGCTTCTCAAAGCCGCCGACATCATGGATTCCAAGGCCGGTGAATTTATCCGGCTGATGACCGCTGAAACCGGCTCGACCGGCCCATGGGGCGGCTTCAACACGATGTTCGCCGCCAATGTCCTGCGCGAAGCGGCCTCCATGACGACCCAGGTCTCCGGCGAGATCATTCCGTCCGACAAGCCCGGCAATATGGCGATGGCCATCCGCCAGCCGGCTGGTGTCTGCGTCGGCATCGCGCCGTGGAATGCACCAGTCATTCTCGGTACCCGCGCCATCGCCATGCCGCTCGCTTGTGGCAACACGGTCGTGCTGAAGGCGTCGGAAATGTGCCCGGCGACCCACCGCCTCATTGGCCAGGTAATGCGCGAGGCCGGTTTCCCGAAGGGCGTCGTCAACGTCGTCACCAACGCACCCGCCGATGCCGCAGAGGTCGTCGAGGCTCTGGTCGCTCATCCTGCCGTCAAGCGCATCAATTTCACCGGCTCGACGCGCGTCGGCAAGATCATCGCCAAGCTGGCGGCGGAACACCTGAAGCCGGTCCTGCTCGAGCTCGGCGGCAAGGCCCCGCTGATCGTCCTGGACGATGCGGACCTCGATGCCGCCGTCAACGCGGCAGCTTTCGGCGCCTATATGAACCAAGGCCAGATCTGCATGTCTACGGAGCGGATCATCGTCGACGAGAAGGTCGCCGACACCTTCGTCGAAAAGCTCGCCGCCAAGGCAAAGGGCCTTCCATCGGGTGATCCGCGCGGGCATGTCGTCCTGGGCTCTCTGGTCAGCCTCCAAGCGGCCGAGCGGGTCGAGGAAATGGTTCAGGATGCTGTAGCCAAGGGTGCAGCCCTGGTGGCCGGCGGCAATCGCAATGGTGCCGTCATGGAAGCGACGCTGGTCGACAAGGTGACGCGGGACATGCGCATCTATTCGGAAGAGTCCTTCGGTCCGGCCAAGAGCGTCATCCGCGTCAAGGGCGACGATGAAGCGATCAGGATCGCCAACGATACCGAATACGGCCTCTCCTCGGCGGTCTTCAGCCGCGATATCCAGCGCGCCATGGCGGTTGCGCGCCGCATCGAAAGCGGCATTTGCCATATCAACGGCCCGACTGTCCATGACGAGGCGCAGATGCCTTTCGGCGGCGTCAAGGCATCCGGTTACGGCCGGTTCGGCGGCCGTGCGGCGATCGCGGAATTCACGGACCTGCGCTGGATCACCGTCGAGGATCCGCATCAGCACTACCCGTTCTGACGGCGAGGCGGAAGGGCGATGGCGAAATCATCGGCAAAACCGAAACTGGAAGCTTCCCGGCCGGAAGAGAGCGACGTGCTCATTCCGGCGGCCTTCCGGAACGTTCTCGGATATCACCTCCGGGTCGCTCAGGAGGCGTCCTTCCAGGCTTTCAGCACGGCCGTTGACAAGGCGGATCTGAAGCCCGGCTGGTACTCCATTCTGACCATCCTGTCGGAATATGACGGCCTGACGCCGTCGGAACTCAGTAGGGTCTGCGGCCGGGACCGATCGACGCTGACGGCGACTCTGAAGGGGCTTTCGATCCGTGGCATGATCGAGCGGCAGCAGAACCCGGAAGACCAGCGCAGCTACAGCGTCCGGCTGACCGATGAAGGACGGAAGATGCAGGCGCGCCTGCATGCCATCGCCCGCAAGCATGACCGGCGGCTAGATGAGATCGTCGGCGAGGACAAGGCCGCGCTGATCGCGATCCTGGCCAGAATTGTGAATTCGCTCGGCAACGGCTGAGCGATGGCTGTCGCCTCGTGCCTGACTGCAGGTTCAGGCCGGGCGGCAAGCATCTGAAGACATAGACAATCGGCGGGACCCGTCCCGCGGACTTCGGCTTCCGTGGAGGGATGCCGAAAACGAACGCGGTTTGCCTGCCGCAGCCAACCAAGGAGGAGCACATGTCGAAACACAAAGTAATCAAGGGTCTGGTCGCCGCGACCGTCGGCGCCATGGCCGTATTGGCGTCGGGAGCCCTGCCGGCATCCGCACAGGACAAGCAGATCAATCTCAAGATTTCCCTCTGGGTGCCGCCGGTGCATCCCCTGGTGAAATCCACCCAGGAATGGGCCGACAGCATAGCCAAGGCGTCAGGTGGCACGATCATCGCGTCCGTTTTCCCGGCCGAACAGCTCGGCAAGGCGTTCGACCACTACGATATGGTCCGCGACGGTATCGCCGACGTCGGTTATGTAAGCCCCGGATATCAGCCCGGCCGCTTCCCGGTCATCAATGCTGCTCAGCTTCCGTTTACCGTTGCCGATGCCAAGGGGGGCACGGCAGCGATCGATAGCTGGTACAGAAAATATGCTCCGAAGGAGATGGCCGACACGCATTTCTGCCTCGCCTTCGTCCATGATCCGGGCGCGCTGCATTCCCGCAAGAAGATCACCCTGCCGTCCGACGTCAAGGGCCTCAAGGTCCGTCCGGCGCAGCAGACGATGGGCGAACTGGTGACGACGCTCGGCGGTACCAATGTCCAGGCTTCCGCGCCGGAATCGCGGGATGCGCTGGAGCGCGGCATCGCCGATGCGATCACCTTCCCCTGGAACTCGATCTTCCTGTTCGGCATCGACAAGGTGACCAAGTACACGCTCGACGTTCCGCTCTACACCACGGCCTACACGTGGACGATGAACAAGGACGTCTACGACAACGCCTCCGCCGCGCAGAAGAAGGTGCTGGACGACCATTGCAGCACCGCATGGGCAGTGAAGCTTTCCTCCGCTTGGACCGACTTTGAGCATGCCGGCCGAGATAAGATGAAGGCTACCCCGGGCCACGAGGTTGTGGAACTGACGCCGGAACAGGTCGCCGAATGGCGCAAGGCTGTGTCTCCGCTGCAGGCGAACTGGGAAAAGCAGGTCACGTCCAAGGGTTATGACCCGGCCCAGATTCTGGGCGATCTGAAGAAGAGCCTGGCGGACAACAAGGCCGCGTTCTGATCCTCGATCCGGCCGAAGCTGATCGCAGCATCGGCCGGGTTCCTTCACGACAAGAGAGGAGGGGCTCATGACGCCCGAAACAGCAGGCGGAGCGGCCCCGCCTGTGCGGCCGCAGCCGCCCAAGAACGCCATGGACCGTTTCATCGAGGGGATCGAGTGGATCGCGGCGGGCTTTGTGGGTCTCGTCGCCGCCGATATCTTCATCTCGGTGATGCTGCGTTACTTTTTCTCCTACGCCATCCCCGACGGTTATGATTTCGGCCGCCTGTTCCTCGGCATTCTCATCTTCTGGGGAATTGCCGCGACCAGCTATCGCGGCGCGCACATCACTGTGGACCTCGTCTGGGAAGGCGCTAGCCCGAGATACAAGCGTTACATCGACGTGTTTGCGACGCTGGTCCTGCTGCTGGTCGTGACGGTGCAGACGATCATGCTGTTCGACAAGGTCGTACAGACCAAGGCCCAGAACGTGCTGACCTATGACCTGCAGCTTCCCACCTGGCCCTTCTTCCTCGTCGCCTGGCTGGGTGACGTCGCAGCGGTAATCCTCATTGCGGTGCGAACCTTCCGCCTCGTCTTCTATCCCCAGCGTGTGAACGAAGAACACACCACAGATCCGGTCGAATGATCCCATGACACAGAATTTCGTTGCCATTTCGGGATTCGTCCTGCTGTTCGCCCTGATGCTGCTGCGCGTACCGGTCGGTATGGCCATGGGGCTTGTCGGGGTTACCGGGTTCGGCCTTCTGGCCGGTTTCGGTCCTGCCCTGAAACTGATCGGCCAGACCTCCATGCGCACTGTCACCGACTACACGTTCGGCGTCATTCCGATGTTCCTGCTGATGGGCGCTTTCGTTTCCAATTCCGGCATGAGCCGTGAGCTTTTCCGCGCCGCCAACACCTTCATCGGCCACCTGAAGGGCGGCCTGGGGCTTGCGACCATTGTTGCCTGCGCCGGCTTTGCGGCGATCTCTGGTTCGTCCGTCGCCACCGCCGCGACCTTCTCGACCGTCGCCTATCCCGAAATGCGGCGCTTCAACTATCCGCAATCCTTCGCTGCCGGGACGATCGCCGCCGGCGGCACGCTGGGAGCCATGTTCCCCCCGTCCACCGTTCTGGTCGTCTACGGAATCATGACGGAACAGGACATCAGCCGCCTGTTCATGGCCGGCATCGTCCCGGGCATCCTGGCAGTCCTCATGTACATGGTAACCATCATCATCATCGGCATGGTGCGGCCCGACATGCTGAAAGCCGCCCCGAAGAGCAGCTGGAACGAGCGCCTGCATGCGATAAAGGACGTCTGGGCGCCCTTGCTCCTCTTCTTCTTCGTCATCGGCGGCCTCTACGGCGGTCTCTTCACACCGACGGAAGCTGGCGGCGTCGGCGCGGGTGGTGCCTTCATCATCGGCGTGCTGCGGCGCAAGCTGGACAGGCAGAAGATCCTCATCTCGCTGCTGCAGGCGACGCGTACGGCCGCCGCCGTCTTCACGGTGCTGATCGGTGCGCTGATATTCGGCTACTTCCTGACCATCACCGGAACGCCGCAGAAGGTGACGTCCTTCCTCGGCGGCCTCGGCATCGGCCCCTACGGCGTGCTGATCCTGATCCTCCTGATGTATCTCGTGCTCGGCTGCCTCATGGACGCCATGGCGATGATTATTCTGACTGTGCCGATAGTCTATCCGGTAATCATTTCGCTCGGCTTCGATCCCATCTGGTTTGCGGTCATCATCGTCATGACGGTGGAGCTTGGGCTCATCCATCCACCGGTCGGCATGAACGTCTTCGTCATCAAGAGCGTCGTGCCGGAGTTGACCTTCTCCCGCATATTTAGAGGGGTCGCGCCGTTCATCGTTACCGATCTCATTCGCCTCGCGCTGTTGATCGCATTCCCCGTACTCGCCACCTGGCTGCCGAGCCATCTTTGAGAAATCTGGAAGTGAGACAACCCATGACTGATGCAAAGGCCAATTCAGGGGCCGACCAGATCACCGCCGGCGGCGCCATCCTGGCGCGCCTGAAAGCGGTCGGCGTGGACTATATCTTCGCCAATTCCGGTACGGATTTCCCGCCGATCATCGAGGGGCTGGCGGAAGCCTCGGCAAAGCATATCCCGTTGCCGAAAGCGATCGTCATTCCGCATGAAAATGCTGCCATGGGCATGGCCTATGGCTACTATCTCGCGACCGGAAAGGCGCAGGCCGTCATGGCCCATACCAATGTCGGCCTCGCCAATTGCGCCATCGGGGCGATCAATGCCGCGACGGAACATATTCCGATGCTGATCTTCTCCGGCCGCACGCCCGTCGTCGAAAAGGGCCGCCTCGGTGCCCGCACCGTGCCGATCAGCTGGGGTCAGGAAATGCGTGACCAGGCCGCGATGATCCGCGAAACGGTGAAGTGGGACTACGAACTTAGGTTCCCCGAACAGGCGGTGGATATCATCGATCGCGCCCATGCGATCGCCAATTCGACGCCTCGCGGGCCTGTCTATCTCAGCCTGCCGCGCGAAGTGCTCTGTGAGCAATGCCCGTCCGATGAACTGGATAATCCGGGCCGCATCGCGCCGGCGATAGCGGCACCCCGCTCTGCCGATATCGAGGCGGCGGCAAGACTTCTGAGTGAGGCGAAGCGCCCCCTGATCATCTCCCAGCGCGGTGCCGGCTCGCAGGAAGGCTTCGAAACGCTGTCGAAGCTGGCGCTCGACTGGGGCATTCCGGTCTGCCAGTACTGGGCGATCCAGCTCGGCGTGCCGACCGACCATCCGATGGCCGTCGGGGTCGATCCGGCCAAATGGCTGGCGGAAGCGGATCTCGTGCTGGTGATTGATTGCCTTGCACCGTGGTCGCCGGACATCCACTCTCTGGGCGAGGGCTGCAAGGTCGTGCATATCGGCCAGGATCCGCTTTATTCCCGCTTCCCGGTCCGCAATTTTCCCTCCGACGTGGCGCTGACCGGCGATACCGCGGAGGTGATCCTTCAGCTCGAAAAGGCCGCCGGCGTCTATCTTGATGCGACGGCCAAGGAGCGCAGCACTCGCCGGGCAAGCGTCGAGAAGGCATCCAGCAAGCGTCGTGCCGAGGTGCAGGCGCAGGCCAAAGCCGGCAATGGCGAACTGATGACCAAAGCCTTTGTGAGCTTTACCCTCTCGAAGGCGATCGAGGGCAGGAAGGCGACGGTCCTGTCCGAACTCGGCGCCCCGCTCGAGCCGCTGACATTGCGCGATCACGGATCCTGGTATCAGGAACCGCATTCGGGCGGTCTCGGATGGTCCTTCCCGACAGGTCTCGGCATGAAGCTTGCCGAGCCGGACAAGCTGGTGATCGCGACGATGGGTGACGGCTCGTACATGTTCTCGAACCCCGTCGCCTGCCACCAGATCGCTGAGGCGATGGAAATCCCTCTTCTCGTTCTGGTGTTGAATAATGTCGAATGGGGCGCGGTGCGCCAGTCCGTACTCGGTGTCTATCCGGACGGGTTTGCGGCTAAAACGAACTCCATGCCGCTCGTCTCGCTTGTCCCGACGCCTGACTTCACCCAGGTCGCCGCCGCAAGCCGCGCCTGGACGGCCAAGGTCGAGCGTGCCGAGGATCTGGGCGCGGTGCTGGAAGCCGCCATCGAGCACGTCACGGTCAAGAAGACGCAAGCGTTGGTCGAAATCCGGATCGCGCCCTGATGGCCTTGCTCAACGTCGAGGATTATCGGCAGGAGGCGCGGCGGCTATTGCCGCGCTTCGTCTTCGATTATCTGGACGGCGGTTCGGAAGACGAGGTGGCGGTGAAGAAAAACCGCGCGGCCTTCGAACAGATCAGACTGACGCCCCGGCTGCTCAACGATGTCTCGGTGCGCGACCAGAGTGTCGACTGGTTCGGTCGGCGCCTGCCGACCCCGATCGTCATCGCGCCGACCGGGCTGAACGGTCTCTACCGCAAAGACGGCGACATCCTGCTTGCGAGAGCGGCGGCACGACTCGGCATACCGTTCGCACTGTCGACGGCCTCGAACAATTCCATCGAACAGGTCGCCAATGCCTCGAATGGCGATCTCTGGTTCCAGCTCTATGTCATGAACCGCGATTTCGCCGATCAGCTCGTGGACCGGGCACTGGCGGCCAGTTTCAGCCATCTGGTTCTGACGGTCGACGTGCCGATGGGCGGCAAACGGGAGCGGGACGAGCGCAACAACTTCATCATGCCGTTCCACTTCCGGCCGAAGACGATTGCGGATGTGCTTTGCCATCCGCGATGGCTCTGGAACGTTGGTCGGCATGGTGCGCCGGCCATGGCCAATCTTGCGGCCGCCACGATCACCGATCCGAACACCCAGGCGGCACTGCTTTCCCGTAAGATGGATGCGAGTTTCGACTGGGACGACCTGAAGCGCCTGCGCGACCGCTGGCCGCGCCGCCTGCTGGTCAAGGGATTGCTGCATCCGGCCGATGCGGAACGCGCCGTTTCCCTTGGCATCGATGCGGTTGTCGTCTCCAACCACGGCGGACGCCAGCTCGATGCCGCTCCTGCGCCGATCGAGGTTCTGCCCGGCTTCTCAGCCATCAAGGCGCCGATCGTTGTCGACAGCGGCATCCGTCGCGGCAGCGATATCGTCAAGGCGATGTCGCTGGGTGCAAGTGCGGTGATGATCGGCAGGGCGGCTCTTTTCGGCCTTGCCGCCGGTGGCGAGAAGGGCGTCGTAGACGTCGTCGGTCTGCTGCAGGTTGAAATAGACCGGACGTTGGCGCTGATGGGCCAGCGCACCTTCAATTCCCGATCTTAATGACTTGACGGTGCCCGAACGCTTCATGCAGTGCGATCATCTGGACACGGGCGTGCGGGCGCACGTTGACGCCCGCTGAGTTCGGTGGTGTTGACCGCAAAGGAGTGTGAAGTGGCGCGCTATATCGTCAACGGCAGCCGGCTTATATCTGCCTGCTAGCACATCCTTCAACAGGGCGCAGCGAATGCAGCATCAGGTGCCACCTCCCAGCTGTAGCATTGCCCGCACGTCCGCCATGCCGCGGCTTGCGTCCCGATTGCCGGTTGCCGCCACCGCCTCGAAAATTCTCAATGCGTCCCGAGGCCTGTCGAGATTCATGTAGCTGTAGCCGCGCAGGACCATCAGGTCGGCCGATTCCTGCTGCAGTTCGGACCGCTGATCGAGATAGATGAGGGCTTCCCTGTAACGTCCGGCATCGAAGGCGGAGATTGCGTAATCGGCCAGGATTGCAACCTGAAGCTCCACAGCCCTTTGCGAGCTCTGCGGAGCCTTTGTGGCGGCCACTGCAGCTTTGCCTGTGAGACCGAGCCTGAGATAAGCCAGGCTCTGCCCATAGGCGGCGTCCTCGCGGACGCGCTGCGTGCGACTTTGAAGTGCGACCTCAAATGCCGTAGCTGCCTCGATCGGCCGGTTGAGGTCCATGAGACACCATCCGCGCGCAAGCGCCTGATCGGAGGAAAGGCCTGTTATCTGCGCGGTCGTCGAACAGCCGATCGACCTGCGCGTCTCGGCCGGCCCTGCTTCCCTGCCGGCGACGACCGCTTTCGGCGAGGGACCGTCTGGGCTGGCCGAAGGGCGGGCTTGTATTGATGTTCCGCTGGAAACGGGCGGTTTTGCGGGGGCGGAGGAGGGCGTGCGGGCCGTCAACAGAGCCAGATTGGCAATGCGTTCGGAACGACCGGCCCAGGCACGCTGAAGCGCCTGTACTCCGGCCCTGTCATTGATCTGTTGTTTCGTGATGGCGAGCCCGTAGGCCGATGGTTCGTCATCCGGTTTCCACTGCAAAGCTGTCTCAAACCAGCGTATGGCCGTTTGCGGCTGATCCAGCGCACGGGCATACCAGCCCAGCTGTTGCGCAGTCGGCACATATTTTTCCTGGAGTACCGCCGCAGCCACGCGTTGCAAGACAGGCTCCGGGATAGAAGGCAACGGATCACCGGAAAGGAGATTGGCGGTTGCAGCCAGATAGGTCGCCGTCGCTTCCTCGGAGTCGCTCCTCCAACCGTACATGACCTCTTCGGCTTCGGCCGCAGCATTTCGGGCAATCAGCGCAACGGCAAGCCCTTGCGACGCTGCGGCAGAATTTTCCTTCTCTCGTGAGGCGCGAAACCATCGCTCGGCTTCCGCCATATTCTTGCGGCGAAGATAGTACCAGCCCAGCAGCAGAGAGTCCGAAGCGCGCTGCTCCCGAGCAGCCAGCCCTCGGATGCGCTTCAAATATTGCGAGTCGATTGTAAGCTCTGGTTTTTCGCCGGCTTCGCCCACGAACCGACGAGCCAGCTCGTCGCGAATTCCGTCGAACTCGCGACTGCCGGATTGACCGGTCTGTTCAAGCGCAAGGAGAGCCTGAACGGAACCATAGGGCAGGAGCTCGGCTGCCTTCTCGATCGTCGCCGATCGTTCCCGAGAGCTAGTGCAGTTCTTCAGGATATAGGTATAGGCATCGACGCCTCTTTGTTGGCGATCCGTCCGGATGAAGGCTTCGGCAATACGCCACAGCACGTCCACGTCGCCGCAATTGAGAAGGCTCGAAGTGGCGGCTCCAATCTCGATGACGGTTGAATATTGCTTGAGATTCGACGCGTTCACCAGCCGGACACGCGATTCCGCGACTTGGAGTCTTTCCAGAAGGTCAGGGGGTGGCTGCCATCCGCTCTCCGTTGCCAGCCTTTCGGCGATCGCTTTGCGGACTTCCGCGTAATGCCCTTCCGAATAAAGCTGCCACATGTCTTCCAGTTGCCGGTCGCGATTTTCCGGAACGGCGAGCGGATCTGCTGGGGGCGTCCAGTTCGGATAAAGCGTACGCAAGCGGGCGATCTCTGCTTCGAGCCTGGCCCGGTCTCCCCGTGCCGCAAAATACCGCAGAGCGCTTTCGTCGACCTCCGGTTCGATTGGCTGCTCTGGGGCGGACTGGCCAGTTCCGTCTTCTCCGGTCGGGGGCGGCTGAACTTGAGAGACAATCGGGGCAGGGAAGGAATCGGTGCCCTGTTGGCTTGATCGCGGAGGCCGTTGCGTCGCGCGAATCTGCTCTGCAATCGTCCCGGCATCGGGATTTTGCTCGTTTTGGGCCAGGCGGTTTCCCCTGGGCGCTCCGGAAGCGCCAAGCGCGGTCTGAGACTGGGTGAAGATGTCATCAACGGAAGCGTCGCCGGCGATCGACGTCAGGAGGCCCCCCGATATCGCCGCAGTCAAGAAAAGAATCCATGACAGCTTCAAAGACACTCCGGATGCCTTTCCCTGACGAATGCAAGTGCCAACAGCTGCAGCGTGGACGGATAATACAGGATTGGCTCGAACTGTTGGACCGAGGCTGGCAACTTTGTCCCGTTAAGTACACAGCCTATAACATGGTTAATAATTTGATAACCTGGGTCGCTCAGCGGTTCCTTGGTCCGGCCTGTTTCCAGATCGATCGTCGATAAGGTTCCTCCTTCGTCAGTCATGCCTTGAGAGAGGCGAGTGAGCAGGTCCCTGTCATATATGTTCGCCCTCATGAGATAGAGCGGTATCCTCACGGCGTTATAGCCGAATTCCTGCGGAAAACCGGCGGCGGGCTTTGGCTTGTGGGCAAGACTCTCCCATTCTGACGGAAGCCTTCGTGGACCAAACTGCGAGACACGCAGCAATGCCAGCCCATCCTCGGACAGCTTGGCCCAATCGTCGGAAGGCGCGAGCAACGCCATCACCGGCAGGGCTTCGAAAATCCAATAGGAAGGATTTATGACCGGAGCATCTTCTCGCTCACCTGCGCCGAACCCTGCTGTGGCCGGTAAGAGAACGGTTTGCCCTTTGACTCCCACGACAGTGTGCGACAGCAGACTGTTTGCGATCCTTACCGCCTGTTCCACATAGTCGAGCCGATGCCATGAAGAGCCCGCGAGCGCCAAGGCATAAGCGATCAGAATGTCACCATCGGTCGCGTTGTTGCTGTCAGTAACATGAGGGGTCGCGGCAGGATCCCATTTCCAGGCCGCCAGACCGTCATCGCGAACAAGAAGCTCGGTGCGGGTGAACGACCAGATCTGCTCGAAATCCGCAGGATTGTCGGCGAGGAAGGAAAGAAGCAGACCGTATCCCTGTCCTTCGCTATGGCTGATGTCGCCATTGGCATTGTCGACAATCCGGCCGCTCCCGTTCAGAAACCTGGCTTTATAAAGAGACCAGAATTCCTTTGAGACATGCGGCTGTTGCGCCGCCGCCGAACTGACCGAAACTGCAAGGGCGAACATGCCTATGATGATCCATCGGGGCCGGTCCTTCATCTGCTCCTCCCAAAGGAGGAAAGCAGAGCCGCCGTCGATAGCCCCAGGAAGACAGCCAGAGCCACGAGCGCCAATGAATAGAAGAGTATATTGTTCGAAAGCCAGTTGGCTGCGATCAGGCGGTAGTTTCCGAGCGATGGGCTGACGGTCTGCACAAAGGTGAAGCGTGAGGCAGACAGAGACGCAACTTTCTGTATTTTGCCTTCATAAGTCGTAATTCGCCCTGTAACCTGTTGCCAGTTCTGCTGACGCGTGAGCGCCTCTGCGCCCTGTCGAAGTTCCTCCGGGGTTCGGGCGCTGATCACGGTCCAGGAGCCGTTTCCGTTGGTGCTTTGGCCCTGCGCGAGAATAAAGGTATCGTTGCTTGAAGGATGAAATACCTGCTCTGGCTGTGGCAAAAGCTGGAACGAACTCAACGATATGTTGAAATTACGATTCAGCCATTCCTGAAATCGAGCAATCTGGTCGCGCCAGATGCTTCCCCGGACTTGCGTGCGCCACTTTTCAAATGTCGCCATCGTGTCCTCGTTCTGGACAGGCGCTCCGGCGGCACGCCACGTGGCAACGCTTTCCGGCGCGATATTGACTTGAGATAGCACCGTCGAGGGTATTTGCGAGATCGATCCTGCAAAAAGAGCATCGCGGTTGCCAATGGCACCCGGGGAGGCAACGGGTTCGACGGTAATCGGGTGTCCCCCTACGAATGCAAGACGTGATAGAAATGTCGAGGTGGCCGTCAGCGTGTTGGCGTCGAAGCGATCCATCCAGAGCATGATTGGGTCCGTCCTGCGGCTGTAGGGAAAAGCCGTCCCTGAAAGCGCCTCCAGGCTGGGATTCCGGCCGATCCGCGCAAATTGCGGCATGTTGAATTCGGAACTGTCGAAAAGCGCGAAGCGAGGTTCAGTGGAAGCCGTGCTGCCGGGAATGCAGACATCATCTTCGTCGGTAAGGAGAATGGCCTCAAGCGAGACGGAGTTGAGGCCAGGCTTGAAGTGGCGGAGCGTCATACGGATGGGGAGATGCCGAAAAAGGCCGCCGTTATCGGATGTGATCGGCAAGTTCGTGGCGACGTTTCCGTTCACATATACGTCGAGATGACTGCCGGGCCGGACATTCGCTGCAAACGCTGCATCGATCAGCAAGTTTGCTTCGCCGTAGGCGCTTGCATAGAAATCAGACGGAACCGCTATGTTGAAGCTGGTGCGGAACCGGCGGCCCGAAAATTCCGTGGTCCTTAACCCCAATTGAGAGAAGGAGAGTCTCTCTCCGCCGAAGAGAAGCGGCGCATCGGGTGCTGCCCAGCGCTGCGTGGCCATGACATCGCGCCGAATTTCGGGGGGGCGATCCGTGGGCGCAACTATGGTCTCGACAGCTGCATCGATCGCATTCCAGGAAGGCCCCGTAAGCAGAAGCACCTGTTCATCGCTGTTGGGATCCTTAACCAGGGCTGCTGTCGCCGCGGATCCTGCTGACGGAGGGAGTGCGGGGAAAACGGGCTGCAGCTCAGCGACAGTACCAATGATTACACCGAACTTGCCAGGGCCAAGTGCTCCGAGACGGTCGGAGTTGAAAGAAAAGAGCTGGTTTGGCATTCCGGACAGAAGCGACAAGCCTTGTGCGAGCCGAAGCAATGATTTGGTGCGGCCCGCTTGCCCCGCAGCCGGTACGAGAAACTGGAATTCAGTATTGCCGTTTGCATCACCGCCCACGGCCCGGACTGCCTCGGTCACCGACGGCGCGGGAGCGGGGATACCGGTAAATTCAAGATAGGTTTGCGAAGGGTCGACATTGGTCCAGAGGTCATAGGTAGATCGTATATCGCAATCCGTCCGATGACGTTGAGTCGCGCGAAACTCGACAAGATTTCCGCCGGGATGAAGGACGTTGGGCGGGACGTCAAACGCAAGCCTATTTGGACCGTTTGGTGAGCTGATTCGTTGCCGTACGATCTCGTGTTCGTTGATCGACACCGTCAGCAACGAGGCTTCCGGAGCAACGACGATTGCGTTCTGATATTGGAGATTGAGCTTTGCCGGCGATGCGGCCTGTTCTTCCGTCAGGTAGATCGACCAGGAGCGGCGGTCGTACTCTCCTGCCAGGGCGAGATCGGACGCCGGGACAAGATACCGGCGGCTTCTGTCCTGTTCCCGTGCATCTGCGGCGGGTCGAGGTGCGGCGTCGGAAGGCGCTGGCGCATGTCTCTGAGGAGCGGATGTCCGATCCTGGGGGACGGGAGGGCGGGAAAGATCGGGAAATACCAAGCGGGGTGGGGCAGGCGGCTCTGGCGGTCGTTCGCCCGACATGTCGAAGGGCGCGGGCTGGGCGTCCGAAATCCGCACGACAGCGAGAAGAGCTGTCAGAGCGAGTGTCAGGCATGCAAGGGAGCGGTTCATTGGCTGTTGCCCCCGCCGGGTTTATTATCGCGCCTCCGCGTTATCCCAAGGAGGAAATATAGCAATCCCCGATGGGTCTGGTAGATGGATAACCCAAGAAACCAGATCGTTCCGCGCAGAAGCCCGGGATTGCGACGTCGGCTCTGTTGAAATTCAGCCCATTGGGCGGAGTTGGCAAAAATCAGATCGGCAATCCAACGATGGTCCAGCGGCCCCTTCGGCTGATACTGGCAGCCGAGCATCGTCGCATCCCCTGAAGGCTCGACCCGTCTGATAACGAGGGGAAGCATGACAGGTTCTCCTCCGCCATGGGGTTGAAATCTGATTGCGGCTTCTGCGGAAAGATCTGACTGGGACAGGGCACGGCTAAAGACCTGGAGGCGGGTGCCGCCGACGGAAACATCTTCGATGGACGCGGGATGCCAGGTCCCACCCATGCCGAATTCGCAGCGGCGGCGGACTTTTACTCGCCTGGATGACGAAGGTTCTCCGCGTTCGGAGACCACCCCCAGCGCGCAGCCGGCAAGAATGAGATTGAGCAGATTCCAGCCGCCGACAACCAACGTGACATCCGCCTTGTAAGGCTCGGTGTAGACACGATAGACAGCAATTCCCAGAGCAATGGCCAAGGCGGCAAAGATGACGAAGAAGGGCCGGCTGATTTCCGAGAGCCGGCTGACCGCAACCGACTCGTCCTTGGCGGTGACCTTGAAGGTTGGTTTGCGCGGATTGACCATGACCGAAATAACGGCGGGCAACAGATGCACGGTCTGGACATATTCGTAGAGCTCCGAAATCCACGGCCAGCGGAATGATCCGTAAAGGGAATTCTGCATCATCAGATTCACGAGCATATAGGCGAGCGTATAGGCCAGAAACTCGCCTCCGGAAGCCGTAAATATCTGCAGATCCAACAGAAGGTAGAAAAGCGGCGCGAAGAGAAAGATCGTGCGTGGAAAGGGGAACAGCCAGAACAATGTCGACGACATGTAACAGAGCCGCTGAGGAAAGGATAAGCCGCGCTTCAAAAGCGGGAAGCGGAAGCGCAGAATTTGCATCATTCCCTGCGCCCAGCGGCTTCGCTGGCCGATAAAGCTTGCAAATGTGGCCGGCTGCAGACCGGCAATCAACGGTTTGTCGACATAGACACTATTCCATCCGGCACTGTGAAGCGCCAGCGCTGTCTCGCAGTCTTCCGTGATGCTGATCCCGCTGAACCCTTCTGTGGTTTCCAGCGCACGGCGACTGAGTACAGCGGCCGAACCGCAGAAGAAGGCGGCGTTCCACTTATCAAGCCCCCTCTGGATGATGCCGTAGAACATCTCGTTTTCGCTCGGCATCCGGTCGAATGTGCGGAGATTTCGCTCCAGAGGATCCGGGTTGATGAAAAAGTGCGGCGTCTGAACCAGGAAAAGCTTCGGGTCATCCGCAAAATAACCCACCGTCTCCAGTAGAAAATCGCGCGCGGGAGCGTGATCTGCATCGAAAACGGCAACCAGTTCTCCCTTCGAATGTTTCAGGCCGTTATTGAGATTGCCCGCTTTGGCGTGCTGGTTGTGGGTGCGGGTGAGGTAGTTGACCCCGAGTTCGTCGCAGAGACTGTTCAGGATCTGATTTCGGGCTATTGCCGCTTCGGCTTCGCGCACATCCGGCGAGTTCTGCTTTTGCAGGGTCCCTCCGTCGTCCAATAGCCAGACCGTCAGCTTGTCGGCCGGATAATCCATGGCTTTTGCCGCGGCGAGCGTATTGGTCAACAGTGTGACATCCTCGTTATAGGATGGAACGAAGACATCGACGGACGGATAGAGTTTCTTTTCCGTGACGCGGGACGGGCGGGACGCCATGGGCATGGCGACGATGAAAAGGCTCAGCCCCAGCATCATGACGCTGTACATCTCGGCGAGGTAGAGAAGCAGGCCGGGGATGAAGTTCTCGGGCTGGTTCACGGGAGGAAGCGTTTCGGTCGTGCGCCAGTAGACATACCGCAGGACGATGGCGGTGCCGAACGCGAGGGCTATCAGACGCCAGACCCCGCCGGCCTTCAGAATCTTGATGATGGCCATGAGCGAAACGACAGTGGTGCTGGCGATGAGCTGGGTCTGAAGATTGACCGGAAGCGTGATCAATCCGATTACGCAAACCGTAATGACTGCCCACAAAATGATGCTTTGCACCTTACGCATTGGCATTCCTCTGGCAGAAAGTCGGCATGAAAACGTGCCGGATGCGCCGTTATTTCCGGCACGCCGCTGTCATAGCTTCGGTGCCTACGCAATCAGGTGAAGGAACAGTGGTTCCCGTCGCCTCGGTTGAACTGGAGCTGCCGGATACGCCCGCTCCCGGATCCGGCAGTGGAACACGCGGCCCGGCTGGAGCTGCCGCTTCGGTCTCCGGCTGAGAAACCTGCTCCACCGCCTTGCGACGAGCAGGAAGGGGTTGGGGGGCGCCCGTTGACATGCCGTAGCCGAGGGAGACGGATCGCCGGGAAAACGCGCCTTCCGGATAAATCGGTTCTCCGGTGCGGCCTAGTCTTTCGTCCGCCTCGGCTACGTCGCCGTAAGGATTCCACATTCTACCCTTGAACGTTCCGACGATGGTAAAGCCGTACATTGCATTCAGCATCTGCCGCGCAGTTGCCTGATTGTCGCAGAGCCTGAGCCTTACCTGGATCATGCCGAACCCGCGGCCTATGCCAGAGGATGTGCTGGGGGAGCGAATCTGCTGCCAGGCAAACAGGCATGTATCGCCGCCTTGGCCTCGTCCGGACGCATAGCCGAATGGGCCGTAGGTATTCTGGAGAAAGGTCGCCGCACGGACCATTGGGACGCCTGGCGCGGCGCGGGCAATCTCGCGCCGGAGGTCGTTTTCGTTGATGGTCCTGAACGTCGCGTCGGGGACGTCCGGCGCAGATCCTTGAGCACCGAAGAAATGAATTCTGAGATAGTTCTGTCCCGGGATTTTCGAGGAGGTCGAAAGCGCCACGGTCTGCTCGATGCCGTTACCCCGGATGCGCTCCACCACTCCCACGATTGCCGGCCCGCCCGGAGGCGGCATTATGAGGGCTTTCTCACTGGGTACAAGCTGCGGTCCCGACGGGTGTCCGACATTTCCGGTCGTGCTGCATGCTGAAAGTGTAACCGTGGCGCCCAGCCCGGTAACAATCCACAGAATGCGCGCAATTGAAATCGGCAATGTCGTTTTCCCTGGATAACCTCGGCAATTCGGGCGGGGAATTTTGCATTCAACGACGCAGGACTATTAGAATTCAATAAACAACAAATATGCTTAACGGGTTGTTAACATACCCGAACGGGCACTTTGGATGAACTCTCCACAGATTGCCGGCTTTCGAGGCCACGGACTGGAAACTCTGTTCGGTTTTCCGCGCTGAGTCGAGAGCTCGTTACCGACCACTCCGGCTTGCCGCGACAGTCTGATTGCGACCTTGTGACTTGGCTTTCAGCAACGCGGCATCGGCGCGCGCCACCAGCGTCTCCACTGATCCCTCCATCGGAGAGGCTGCTACTCCCAAGGAGATCGGGACACTCCCGATGATCCGGCCTGAATGCGAGAGCACGCCGCTGCTGACCTTTTCCCGCAACTCCTCGGCCAACTGAAACCCCTCCGCTTCGCTAAGGCCGGGAAGCAGGATGGTGAACTCTTCGCCGCCAAAGCGGAACGCATGGCCGGATTGTCCGACCACGTCGCGCAGCACCCGCCCAACATGTTGCATCACCATGTCACCCGCGTCATGGCCGAACTCATCGTTGAAGCGTTTGAAATGATCGATATCAATCATCAGGCATGCAAGCGGCTGATCCGCCAGGTCTCGGCTGTACCTCTCCAATGTCTCGTCCAGGAAACGGCGGTTGAACAGACCCGTAAGCGGGTCACGTGCGGCGAGAGCAGTAAGTTTCTCACGGAGCTGAAGATTGGCGATTGCAAGACCGACATTCTCGGCAATCAGCTCCAGATAAAGACGGCTGCTTTCCAGACGAAGCGCCTTACCCCCACGCTCTTCAAGATAGAGAAGGCCAATCGTATCGCCCTGAGCCGTCAATGGGACACAAAGGGCAGTCACTTCCGCTCCGTCGAGGTGGAGACAAGAAACGTTAGCGTCGTCTCCGCCGCTTGCATGGGGACGGCCGCGCCGTAGACCCCAGCACGCTGACGCCGGGAAGGTGACCTCGGAATGATGAGGGTCGAGCCATGCGCTCGCACGTGTCAGGGACACCTGGCTTCCATCGAGAACGTAGAGGCCACCGGCGATGTCGGGGAAAATCTGAGGAGCGAAGCGAGCGACGACATCGGCGAGTTCCGCTCCGTTTGCACATGCCTGCAGGCGATGCATCATCTGCAGGATAAGGTCCTTGGTGCGCTGATCCGCTCTCCTTTCGGCGTCGAGCCGCTCCCGTTCGATGCCATTGGCGCGGAATATCTGGATGGCCTGGTTCATCTCGCCGATTTCATCGCGCCGCGGGTCGGCGGGAACATCGACTGTATAGTCCTGTTTCGCCAGCCTGCCGACGATGCCGGTCATGCGCACAAGCGGTACGGCGACCCGTCGTCTTAAGATGAAGTAGAGAACGCCGAGGAAAAGCAGCCCTGTTATCGCGAGCATGATCTTGGCAACAAGGCCCCACCAGTCGCTGCGTGCCTGTGCCGCCTGGAGCTGCATACCCGTGCGTGTCGCGGTCAAATCCCGGAAATGAGTAACGGTGTCGAGAAGCGCGGCTTGCAGTCTTTCGTGTTCTGGCCCGAAGAGCATACCTTGCGCGCCGCTCCTGTCCCCGCGCTGGAAGGCCTCGATTGCCGCGATCTCGATCTTGTCCAGCTCCTCCGCTTCCGTGTCGATCTCCTGCAGCGCCCCGGCCTCCGTCGGTGACAGATCTTGAGAAGCGAGCTTGGCTGCGGCGGCCTCGTGCCGCCGCTCCCCTTCCTCTTCCGCGCGAAACGCCTGCAGATGCCGCTCTTCACCGCGCATGACATAGAGCCTGGCCTCATCGCTTCTGACTTCGGCTCCGAGCGCAAGCTCCTCCGCCAATGTGTCAAAGGTCAGGTGCTCCTCGACGGCAAGCCGTTCCTGGACGGCGCTCCGCGACGACATGATGAAGGCAGCGCCTGAAAGGGCCGTGAGAACGACTGTGATGGCATAGGCCCAGTTGGTGATCGTGCTTATTCTCATAAACGCAGGATATCGGCCCCTCGTTGAAGGAGCATTAAAGAGAACCCTCACATGCAAGCACCAGAAAAGCCGGCAAGCTGATAGTCGTATCATCAGCACGCACAGAGCTCTCCCGAAGATCTTTTTCAAAGCACGGCCACTCCACGCAGTAAACGTGAAGCTATTCGATCCGGAAGCGTCACTCGAAGAACACCGCTTCGTGGTCAGACGTTTCGGCGACGAGATGCCTTCCTCGCGCGGACCTGCTCTGGGGGGATAGGGACGCATATGCGACGTAACATCCTCGGCTGAAACGCCGGTGATGTGATGAAGGTTCTCGATCATCCGCCGGGGTGCCGGCTCGGACCAGGTCAGCACGAAAGGATCCTCACCGAGAAATAGAACAGGTGCTCCGCAATGCTGGTGCGGCTCATCTGGAGCGCCTGCTCCGAGAGGCACCTCAATTCGATCAGGAGCCTCCCGTCCTCAATGCGAATGCGTGCAGAGCCTAGCCTGCTGGTCAGCAAGGCTTGTTCGCATAGTGCCGGCATCAATCGGCAGCGCAATGCCCGAGAAGCTGAATTCCTGGATCGCGTCATGCCAGGTTCTCTTTGAGATCTTGCTGTTTTGCCATGCGATAGCGGCCGATCGGGAGCATGATCGGCCGGCCGGATGTGGGATCGATGATGATGCGGCTTTCAAGGCCGAAAACCTGCCGCACGTTCTCCTCGGTCAACACGTCTTCTGGCAGGCCGGAAACATGTACGCGGCCTTCCCTCATGGCGACGAGATGGTCCGCATACCGGGCCGCGAGGTTAAGGTCGTGGAGAACCATGACGACGGTGGTGCCGCGTGTGTGATTGAGGTCGGTCAGAAGGTCGAGAACCTCCATCTGATGGCTGATATCGAGAAACGTTGTCGGCTCGTCGAGCAGCAGGACGTTTGTCTCCTGCGCCAGCGCCATGGCGATCCAGACCCGCTGACGCTGCCCGCCGGACAGTTCGTCCACCGGCCGCTCGGCAAGCTCGGCTGTCTTGGTCGCGGTCAGCGCGCTATCCACGGCTTCGTCGTCCTTGCGGGTCCAGCGGGAAAAGAGGTTCTGGTGCGGATGCCTGCCGCGGCTGACGAGATCGGCGACGGTGATGCCTTCCGGCGCGATCGGCGATTGGGGAAGCAGGCCGAGGGTTTGCGCCAGTTCCCGCGGCGGTGTTCGATGGATCGACTTGCCATCCAGCAGGACCTGTCCCCGACGCGGCGAAAGCAGCCGGGACATGGTGCGCAGAAGCGTGGACTTGCCGCAGGCATTGGCGCCGACGATGACGGTGATCTTGCCGGGCGGCACCACAAGGTCGAGATCATGCAGGATATCGGCTTCGCCATAGCCGGCGGAAAGTTCGCTGGCGGTGAGGGTATGAACGGTCATAGCGAGCCTCCGGTCCGGTTGACGCGCACGATCAAAAAAATCAGGTAAGGAGCGCCCAGTGCACCGGTGACGACGCCGACCGGATAACGGCCCGGCAAAAGAAACTGCCCGACATAGTCGCCTCCAAGGACGAGCAATGCGCCCACGAGGGCGGATGGGATCAGGAGCGATCCGCTATTGCCGACGATACGGGCGGCGATTGGCCCGGACAGGAAGGCGACGAAGGCGATCGGCCCGGTCACCGCCGTCGCCGATGCGATGATGCCGACTGCGCAGATGATGATCGTCACGCGTGTCGCAGCAACCCGCACGCCGAGTGCGGCGGCCGTATCGTCTCCAAGCCTCAGTGCCTCCAGATCCCTCGAGCGGCTCAGCAGCAATCCGCCGAAGACTGCGAGCGCAAGCAGAAGCGGCAGCGCCTGGCCGATTTGCGCGCCGTTGACGCTCCCGGTCAGCCAGCGCATCGCCTCCTGCAGGCTCCAGGTGGGGGCTTGCGAGAGTATGTAGGTGATCCCGCTTTCCAGCATTGCAGAGACGCCGATCCCGACCAGGATGAGCCGCGTGCCTGCAACACCATTCCTGGACGAGAGCCCATAGACCAGAACCGCCACGCCGAGGCCGGCAGCCACGGCGAAAATCGAAACCGCCGGCCCCTTGATTCCCAGCACGATGATGACGAACACGGCGGCTGCACTCGCGCCGGAACTGATGCCGACGATATCGGGGCTCGCCAGCGGATTGCGAAGCATGATCTGGAAGGCGACGCCCCCGAGACCGAAGCTGAGGCCCGCAAGAACGGCGAGCACGGCGCGCGGCAGCCGCAACTGCCCGACCGTGAAGGCTGCGCCCGGCACGTCCTCGCCGAGCAGGATACGAAGGACGTCTTTCGGCGGCGTGATCGACTGCCCGATCGACAGGGTCAGCGCAAAGGCTACCGCAACCAGAAGGCCGAGCAGGCCAACGATCAGCAGATGCCTGCGTCCACGCCGCCGGCGGCCGTCAACAATGAGATCAAGCGTCGGCGAGATTGTCATCATAGTTCTCGCACCCGCTGGCGCCGGACGATCCAGATGAAGAAGGGCGCGCCGATCAGGGCGGTGACGATGCCGACATCGAGTTCGGCCGGCCGGGCCAAGACGCGCCCGACGACATCGGCGGCCAGCAGCAGGCATGCTCCGGCTATTGCCGAGAAGGGCAGCAGCCAGCGATGATCGACGCCGACCAGCAGCCGGCAGAGATGCGGCACGACCAGGCCCAGAAAGCCGATCGGCCCGCAAATGGCCGTCGTCGCCCCGCACAGCAAGATTGCGCCGAGTGCAGCCACCGCGCGGGCGACGGCAACCCGTTCGCCAAGTCCGGCTGCCATTTCGTCTCCGAGAGCCAGCGAATTCAACTTCCGTGCCGACAGAAGGCTGATCGCGAAGCCGACCGCCAGGAAGGGCAGTACGGGCAGGATACGTTCGAATGTCGCGCCGCCGACGCCACCGATCTGCCAGGAACGGATGCCGCCGGCGATATCGGCCCGTGGCAGAACGACGGCAATTACCATCGAAGAGAAAGCGACCGAGGTTGCGGCGCCGGCAAGTGCCAGTTTCAGCGGCGTTGCGCCACCGCGTCCCAGTGAACCGATCGTGTAGACAAAGACGGCAGAACAGCCCGCACCAAGGACGGCGACCCAGATATAGGCCTCGGCCGACGCGACATCGAACCATGCGACGCCGATCACGACAGCGAGTGACGCGCCCATGTTAACCCCGAGGATGCCCGGATCGGCGAGGGGGTTGCGCGTCACGCCCTGCATGATCGCCCCGGCTAGCCCGAGTGCCGCGCCGGCCAGCAGCGCCAGCACGGTCCTCGGAACACGGACTGCGACCGCGGCCTGGCCGATATCGTCGACTTTTCCGAAAAGAGCGGCGGTGATGTCGGCCCACGCCACCTCTCGCGTACCGACCGTGACGGACAGCATCAGCAACGAAGCCAGCACGGCGACGAGCCCAGCGAGCCAAAGGCTTCTTGCGCCATTCGACCGCGCCGCTATGGACGCCGGGACGGCTGATCTTCTCAATGATCTCATTGCGATTTTCTGGTCGACTTCCCGGCAGCCTCGGCGAGCAGTGCGACATAGTCCTTCAGGACCCAGGAAATCGAAAGCGGCGTCGGATTGGCAGCCGTGCCGACTGAATTCGCGCCCAGGATGACGATCGCTCCCTTTTCGACGGCCGGCATTTTCGACATCAGCAGATTTGCCGTCACCGACGACAGGAGCTTCGTGTTGCCGTAAGCGACGACGATGTCCACGTCGTCGAAGAGGTCGATACGCTCCGCGCTGATGGAACCTGAAAACTTGCCGGGCTCCGACACATCCACGACGCTCTTCGGGCTCTCCAGTCCGAGGTCCTTGAAGAATTTTACCCGGGTGTCGTTGGTCGTGTAGAAGTTGATCGTGCTCAGGTCGAGGGGGTTCAGGTGCGTGACGAACATCGCCTTCTTGCCGCGGATTTCTGGATGTGTCGCAATGGCTTCGGAAATCTCGGCCTCGATTTTTCTGATCAGCGTCTCGCCTTCCGCCGCCATGCCCATGCCGGTGCTGTTGAGACGGATCATCTGGCGCCAGTCGGTCGACCACGCGGCCTCGGGATAGGCGACGACCGGGGCGATCTGGCTCAACGTATCGTAGTCGGACTGGCTGAGACCGGAATAAGAAGCCAGTATCACGTCCGGTCTTGTCGCCGCCACCGCTTCGAAATCGATTCCGTCACCCTCGTCGAAGAGAACCGGCTTGCCGGCATGCAGTTCCTTCAGCCTCTGGGCAATCCAGGGGAGTACCCCGTCACCGTCATCGTCACCGAAATTGGCTTTGGCGAAACCGACCGGTACCACTCCGAGCGCCAGCGGAACTTCATGATTGGCCCACGCGACGGTCGCGATGCGCTCCGGTTTCTTCGGAATGACCGTGGTTCCCAGCGCATGCTTTATGACGATCGGATAGGTCGTGGCGTCATCCGCAGAGGCGCTGCCGGGCGCGGCTATCCAGATGCAGGTGACCGCTACTGCCAGAGCCGAAAGCAAAAACCGAAACATTGTGCAGACTCCGCCAAACGTTTAAGTGGACTTCCAGTTTCAGGTTAAAAAACAGGCGTCAACTTTTATGTCGGCGGCGACCGGTGGGATCGGTGAGATTCCCGTGGGATCATACAAAACTCGGGAAATCTACAATACTGGATAAATTTTCTCAAGTTAATAGCCGGTCGGGGACATCGACGAGAGCATGACGGCAGCCGGATCCGGGACATTTCCCGGGCGTCTCGGGTTGCCGGTCGCTGCCGCTTGGACGTTCCCGCTAACCGGCATGCCTCCGTAATCTCCCGCCCGGCGGCAGCCATGGTGAAATCAGTTTCTGGAACGCGAATATGAAAACTGAAATAAGCCGTCGCTCCTACCGGACCCGCCTTTTCGGGCGGAGCGCCATCCTTTCGGGTTGCACGGCGCTTTGTGCCCTTTCTCCGGCTGTCTCCTTTGGTCAGGAGGCCGACAATTCGAGTTCCGCCACGACGCTGGCGCCGATCGTGCTGCAGGGCAGCGGTTCGGCGAGTGTCCTCGATACGAGCGACGACTCGAAGTCGATCGTCGCCACGCAAACTACCGGCGTCGGCAAGATGCCGAGCGATGTGTTTACGACGCCGGCTTCCGTCTCTGTCATCACCTCCAAGGAAATCGAGGAGCGCGGCGCAAACAGCGTTGAGCAGGTTTTGCAATACACCGCCGGGGTGGTCACCGACTACTACGGTTCGGACGACCGCTATGACTATTTCAAGATCCGCGGTTTCAGCCCCTTCACCTATCGCGACGGCCTGGCCATTGGCAGGAGTTGGGGCGGGCTTCTGGAAGAGCCCTATGCTTATGAGCGCGTCGAGGTGCTGAAGGGCGCCAATTCCACGGGCTTCGGGGTTTCCGATCCAGGCGGCTCGGTAAATTATGTGACGAAGCTGCCGAAAAAGGAGCGCTTCGGCGAGGTCTATGGTACCGGCGGTTCGTTCGCCCACAAGGAGGCGGGTTTCGATTTTGGCGACAACATCACCGATGACGACACGCTTTCCTATCGCCTGACCGGCAAGTTCCAGCGATCGGACGCCGAGTACGATCACTCGCAGGACGACGAAAACTTCATCATGGGCGGCGTTACCTGGCGCCCCACCGATATGACCAGCCTTTCCTTCGTCTTCGATCACCTGGACAGAGACGGCACGCCGAGCAGCGGCGGTCACCCCCGGTTCACGGATTTCGACAGGGAGAAGTTCTTCGGAGAGCCGGACTATAATTACAATACGGCGAACAGGAACACTTACAGTGTCATTTTCGACCATGATTTCGGAAGCGGCCTGACTTTCAATGCCAGCGCTCGCTACAGCAAGACCGACACCGGATTTGGCTATGCTTACATCTACGACGCGTTGGGTGCCAGCGACCCGGCGGACACGATGATCGACCGGTCTTTCTTCGGGAGTGACAAGTCCATCAAACAGTTCATCGTAGACGCGCACCTACTCTACGAGACGAATTTCGAAGATGTCGAAAGCCGCACGCTTCTTGGCGTCGAATACAACAAGTTTGATGCGGATAATGACACTTTCTACGCCGCTGCACCGGCTATCGACTGGCAGAACCCGGTCTATTCCGGCGGGCCAGGAGCGCTAGCGCCTTACAATACCGTGAAAAGCAATCAGAAGACCCAGGCGATCTATTTTCAGGAGGATATGGCCTTTTTCGACAGGCTGGCGGTCAGTGTTGGCTTGCGCAACGACTGGTTCGATCTCAAGGAAGTCGGCAACAACGCCTTCACCGGGCCGTTCAGCGGTGAATCCGATATCAGCAAATTCAGCAAGCGCCTGGGCTTGAGCTACAAGATCACGGACGAACTTGCGGCCTTTGCAAGCTACGCCGAATCCGTCGCACCGCCGAGCGCGGGAGTCGAGCCCACGGTCGGCACGCAGTATGAAGTGGGTGTCAAATATCGGCCGGATGCGTTCCAGGCCCTGTTCAGCGCGTCCGTCTATGATCTGACGATGGAGAACATCACGACCTACGAGGCTCCCACCTACCTGCCGGCGACGATCGACAAGGTCCGGCATCGTGGCGTCGATCTCGAGGCAAAGGTCGAGGTGACGAGCAATGTCAGCCTGATCGCTGCCTATGCCTATATCGACTCCAAGATCGAAGAACCCGGTAATATCAATGGTTACAACGGAAAAGCTTTCGCGCAGGTCCCGGAACATATGGCCTCGGTGTGGGGCAGCTATACCCTGGAAGGCGACGGTAACCGCGGCGACATGACCTTCGGGCTTGGCGCTCGCTATATCGGTTCCTACTACTTCGACAACGCCAATAGCCGGAAGTCGGATGGAGCCATCGTCTTCGATGCTGCCTTCACCTACAAGATCCAGGAAAACACCGCATTCCAAGTTAACGCCACCAACCTGTTCGACGAGAAGCATATCGCCAACGATGATGGCGGCGCCTACTACTACAATCCCGGCCGGGCGATCATGGCGACGCTACGCCAGACCTGGTGACGAAACATGTCCTGCCCGCGCCCTGCCGGGCGGGACATCATTGGGATCAGCGGCCCTGCTGCAGCCGCCGCCAGGCGGCTGGCGTCTCGCCGACGATCTGCCGGAAAACCTTGGTGAAATGGGCCTGGTCGGAAAAACCAAGCTGGGCTGCAATCCCGGCAATGGTTACGTCGCTTTCCAACAAGAGCCTCTTCGCAAAGTCGACACGCTTTACATGCTGCCATTGCAGGGGCGTCTGACCGGTGGTCTGTTTGAAGACATTGCCGAACCAGCTTTCCGAGAGGCCGACGATCGCGGCCATATCGGCGACAGACATGCGATAATCGCCCAGCGCTTCGACGCGCGATGTGAGCTTGTTCATCTGGGCCGTGGTCAGGCGGCCGCTGGCTTTTTCGTCTTCCCCGGAAATATCGAGAAGACCGGCGATGATGCTGCCCGCCAGGTTTTCCGCATAGAGGGGGTGTTTTGAAGGACTGGATATTTCGCCAACCAGCAGGTCAGCCAGGGCCTGAACCGCGGCTATATCCTGTATTTCGACCGGCCGTCGTAACGCGGCCTGGGCCGCCGAAGCTCCAACAGATGGGGCCAGGAACCTCAAGAGCCTGTTCTTATGGATGTGTAGATTGAGATGCGAGAACCGATGCATAGACCTGCTGCTCGTCCACATCGGGACGCCCGCAGGAATATAGACAGCGCGGGGCATCGGGCGGGAATCCCCTAAAAAATTGTCTCCCCGGTTCGAGATGCGGACCTGCGAAGACACGTCGTTGAAGAAAATCATTATCCGCGGATCCTCCGCGAGATAATAGCCGTTCGCCCCGGCCTGGCTCTCTGCTTCCCAGAGCACGCTGACGAGACCATCGAACTGGCGCCACCGGACCGGGGAAACGACGCGAATCCCTTCGGTCCGCCAGATCATTGAATGCCAAAAACTCAATGCAAAAATCCGTCTCTCGTTATGGCAATGATATTCTGGATTGGGCAATCATCGCGAGAAGCAGCCAGCGAGCAACGAATACTTCCAATAAGGCCTCACGCAATCCTGCTGCCCACATCACAATATCATGAGTTTTATAATCATGTTTTTCCTTGATAGCAATATCGCCCAATCCACGGGTCATCGGCGGATCGTGTCTCGGCGCCTATCGGTACCTTCGGTTGCCGACGGGCTGAAGTCTTTCAACATCACTGGTCTCGAAAGTCTGGACGGATCGGGGCGTCGCCGTTCGAGTGATACACGAACTTTCAATGCGCCGGTGAGTAGCGCCTTCAAAAGTAACAAACCTTCCCGCGCCAATTCCATAGGTATCATCCGCTCTCCAAAATTGGGGGCCGGCAGTTCGGTTCCCTTCAGGGTGCAAGATCAAATCATGCTCCTCACTACGGCGCCGATGTGGATTCACGGATAATGAGCGAATAATCAATCTGATAGTGATTAGGCACCCTGTGTCCATCCAGCCGGGCAAGCAGGTATTCTCCCGCGCCGCGCCATGTCACGTCGGTCGGTACGTGCAGGGTCGTGAGGGCTGGCCTCAAGTGGCGACTCCAATCGAGGTCGTCGAAGCCGACGACGGAAAGGTCTTTCGGTAGCTGCAGGCCGCGTCGCTCGGCTTCCAGCATGACACCATAGGCAAGCACGTCGTTGCCGCAGGCGATCGCGGTCGGTGCAGTCTTGCCCGTCAGGAGTTGCCGGGCGGCGTCGCGTGCATCATCCAGCGTATAGCGGACTTCGACATGCCATTCGGCCGGTAGGTCGAGACCGTTTTCGGCCAAGGCGCGCCGGAAGCCTCGAATACGGGCGCTGGCGCGATCGTTGTTTCGCTGGAGCGCGCTTACAACTCCGATCTTTTTATGTCCAAGGGAGATCAGGTGCATCATTGCCCGGTGAGCGGCTGCCTCGTTGTCTACGCCGATGCTGGCTGCGGTTCCGTTCGGATTGTAAACACCGACATTGATTGAGGGCATGTCTCGAGCGACGAGCAACTCCCGGAGGGCCTGATGATGGCAGTCGCCGCGCAGGATAAGCCCGTCGATACCACGGCCGATCAGATTGCGCGCCTGTTCGAGTTCCACGTCTATGTCGTATTCGTTGGTCGCGAGGATGAGCATGTAACCACGCGACGAAAGAAATTTCTGCAGGGCCTCAATGCCCCGCGCAAACATGGCGTTGTCGATGGTCGGGATGATCGCGCCGATCGTTCGGGTGCGATTGCTGGAGAGCGCGCGTGCCATACCGTGCGGCACGTAACCTGCCTCTTCGACAATCGACTGGATGCGCTGTCGAAGTTCCTCGCTGACGCTTTGGGGCCTGTTGAGCGCGCGTGACACCGTTGCGGTGGAAACCCCTGCCAACCGCGCGATGGCTCTTATTCCGGTCTTCTCTTTTTCGGCGCTCATTCGTGCACTCATATGTAACGTTACATACCTTAGCAACGCTTTTGAAGCTGCTGTCAAACGAATAATGCGCTGCATTGCAACTAGAATTTAAAAACGCCCTGCATGGTTGACAGGGCTGGAAGGGCGAGTATATGTAACCGGTTACATGACCTGGGCTCGGGAGAAGCGAGGTCGTGTCGCTCGAGGAGCGAGCGCTGGAACACCGCCTCAAGGCGGCCAAGTGGAGGAAAGCATGCCAAGAATCTCCGCAGCCCGTATTCTTATCGCATCCTGCGTGCTTGCCGGCGCCGCGAGCCCCGCATTCGCGTTCGACTGGAAGGCCCATGACGGCGAGACGGTTTCGTTTCTCGCCAACAACAATCCCTGGTCCCAAACGGTCCTCTCCCACAAGGACGAGTTCACCAAGCTGACCGGCATCAACTTGAAGGTAGACTCCTATCAGGAACAGCAGATGCGTCAGCGTCTGGTGACCGTGATGAATTCCAAGAGCGACGAGGTCGACGTCTTTATGACGCTTGCGTCGCGCGAAGGCGAGCAGTTCGCGGCCGCCGGATGGTACGCGGATCTTTCTGCCTATACGCAGAAGGACGTGGCGCCCGACTATGATTTCGCCGGTATCAGCCCGGCGCTGGTCAAGGCTGCGACGTTCGGCGGAAAGCTGACAAGCATTCCGCTCAATCTCGAAGGCCCGCTCCTCTATTATCGCACTGACATCTTCGAGAAATGCAAGATCGCCAAGCCGGTTTCGCTGAGCGACGTCCAGGCGGCGGTGAAGAAGCTGAAGGAATGCGACAGCAGCATCACGCCGTTTACCTCGCGCGGCCTTAAGGCGGCGCTCGCGTATACGTTCAGCAACGTCCTGCACAATATGGGCGGCAAATATATCGTCGATGGCAAGTCGGCGCTCTGCGCTCCGGCCGGTCAGAAGGCGATCAGTTATTATGGCGAGCTGCTGAAGGATTACGGTCCTCCCGGCTCGTCGAACTACAGCTTCTACCAGATCTCGGCGCTCTACCGCGCTGGCCGCGCGGCAATGGCGTTCGAATCCTCCAACGAGCTGCGCACCATCATGGAAGGCGGCGAGCGCCTTAAGGACACCGACGTAATCCCGCTTCCGGCGGGTGACGCGGGCAGCGTGCCGACGGCAATCGGCTGGGGCCTGGCGGTGTCCAACCACAGCAAGAAGAAGGATGCCGCCTGGTATTTCGTTCAATGGGCGTCCAGCCCCGAAATGCAGAAACGTTTGGCCATCCAAGGCGTCGCGGCGCCGCGTTCCTCGGTTGCCGACGATCCGGAATACAAGAAGTGGATCTCCGAGGCGCCGGTGCGTGGCAGCTGGCAGTCGGCTCTCGGCGAACTGGCCACCAAAGGCTCATCTGAGGTCGGTTACCCGATCGTTGCCAATCCGGAATCGCGTGATTACATCGGCCAGGCCGTGCAGGATATTCTTCTCGGTCAGAAGCCGGTCACCGAGGCCTGTGCCGCAGCCGACAGCGCGCTCGATGGATTGATCGCCCGCAAATAATGCGGTCGGCAATCCGACCGGAACCAAGCTCAGTCGCGACCCCGACAGTCGGGGTCGCCAGTTCCCCGATCCTGATTGGAGATCGCTCCATGAAACCAGGCTTGAACGACAGCCAGGGACGGCAGCTTGCCGCCTTGTCCGCACCGGCGGTGATCTTCACCGTCGCGATGATCGCCTTTCCGGTCGTCTACACGATCTGGCTCGGTTTCCAGTCCTTTTCCAGCACCGGCGCGTCCAGCTTCGCGGGGCTTGCCAACTACGCGGCACTGATCAAGGACGGCGAGTTCTGGAACGGGCTCTACGTCACCTTCGCGCTCTATATTCTGTCGATGGTCCTGCAGCTCGTTTTCGGCATCTATCTCGCCATGCTGCTGTTCCATTCCAAGCGGCTGTCCGGGTTCCTGCGCTCGCTGCTGATCTCGCCCTTCATGATGCCGCCGGTCGTTGCCGGCATGATGTGGCTCGTTATCCTCGATCCGTCGCTCGGCGCCGCCAACTATATCCTCCAGTCGATCGGCCTGCCGCCTTCCGAATGGCTAGCCTCGCCGACTTGGGTTATCCCTACCGTGGCGCTGATCGATACCTGGCAATGGGCACCCTATGTGGCTCTGATCGTGCTGGGCGGCCTGCAATCGCTGCCACCAAGCGTCTATGAAGCCGCCCAGATCGACGGCGCGTCGCCGGCCCGCATCTTCCGCCGCATCACCTTGCCGCTGCTGCTGCCGACAATCGTCACTGCCGCGGTGCTGCGCAGCGTCGATCTGCTGCGCTTCTTCGACATCATCTATATCACCACCCAGGGCGGGCCGGGTAATGCGTCGAATACGCTCAACATCTACGGTTTCCGTGTCGGCTTCGAATTCTTCAACATCGGTTACGCTAGCGCGCTGATGATCACGCTGTCGGCCATCGTGCTTGTCGCTGTGTTGATGCTCAGTCGCCTGCGTTCAGCTGTGGCCTGGTAAGGAGAAGACGATGAACGGATCCCAGAATTCCGATCGCTGGCTCCGCTGGCTGCATACGATCCAGCTCACCATTGCCGGCATCCTGATCCTCGCGCCGACCGTCTGGATGGTGCTGTCCTCCTTTAAGCCGTCCTTCGAGGTCACGTCCTATCCGCCGACGCTGATTTTCCAGCCGACCTTCGAGAATTACGTCACGCTTTGGCAAACGACACCGTTTCTCTCCTATGCGGTCAACAGCTTCGTCGTCACCCTCGGCTCGACCCTGCTCGGTCTGATCTTCGGTATTCCGGCTGCCTTCGCGGTCTCCTGGTCGCGCGTCACCTGGCCGGCAATCCTGACGCTGGCCGCCCGTATGGCGCCGGGCACGCTGTTCCTCCTGCCCTGGTACATCATGTTCCGCGAGATGGGACTGATCGGCTCCTATACGGCGCTGATCCTCAGCCACGCGGTGATCACCATGCCGATCGTCATCTGGGTTCTCCTGCCCTTCTTCGACAATATTCCGCGCAGTGTCTTCGAGGCGGCGCAGATCGACGGCTGCTCGGTGGCGCGGGTGCTCTGGAAGATCGCCCTGCCGCTCGTCGGCTCCGGCGTTGCTGTCTCCTCCATCCTCGCCTTCGTCTTCTCCTGGAACTTCTTCCTCTTCTCGCTGATCCTGTCGAATTCCGACACGAAGACACTGATCGCAGCCGCATTCAATTTCGTCGGAGAGGGCTCCACGCAATGGGGATCGCTGATGGCTGCGGCAACGCTGATCGCGCTGCCGCCCCTGGCGCTCGCCATTCTGGTGCAACGCTGGCTGGTCGCCGGTCTCACTCTCGGCGCCGTCAAAGGATGACCATCATGAGGGAAATATTAAATTCACGCATGCGGGCCTCGGTCTTTCATGGAGACCGGCGCATCACCATCGAAAGCCAGGACATTCCCCCCGTCAGCGAGGGCGAGGTTCTCATAAAGGTCAGCCGCACCGCGCTGTGCGGCTCGGATCTCAAGCTCTGGTACAAGGGAGCGGAGTTCACCGCCGGCCATGAGATCTTCGGAACCGTGGAGCAGCCGGGCCATCCGCGCCATGGTGAGCGCAATGTCGTTTATATCCCTCTGCATTGCGATCACTGCGAAGCCTGCAGGGCCGGCGACACGCAGATGTGCCTGGAAGTGTCGAGCCTGATCGGCTGGAACCGGCCGGGCGGTTATGCGGAATATCTGCCGGTGCCGGAAAATTGCCTCCTGCCGGTCCCCGACGATATAGAGGACGATCTGGCGCCGCTTCTGCTAGATACTATTGGAACCTCGGCGCATGCGGTCCGCTTTGCGATGCCGCTGGTGCCGCCGGAGGAAAACGCGCCTGTGCTTGTCATGGGCGCTGGTCCGGTGGGCCTGGGCGTCGTTCTGGCCTTGCAGAGCCTCGGCTACACCGACATCCACGTCGCCGATCCGAACGAGGAACGGTTGCAGATCGCGCTCTCCTTCGGCGCCAAGGCCCGCCCGGTCGGCTCGCGGGAAAAACGGTTCAAGCTGATCTTCGAATGCTCCGGCGCGCATGCGGCCCGCAATCTCGGCATCGAACTCGTCCTGCCGCGCGGCGCTTTGATGCTGGTCGGCGAGAACGCCGCGCCCTGGACGATCGAGGAGGGCAAGATCTTCCGTCGAAAGGATTTTTACATGATCCGGACCTTCTATTTCCCGATCCGGGATTTCGAGCCGAATATCGAACTGCTCAGGAAGAACATGGAAAAATACCGCCGTTTCGTCGATGCCGCTTTCGGACTCGACACGCTGCCGGAAAATTTCGCCCGCTTTGCCGAAGGCAAGCTGATCAAACCTGTCCTGTCATTCGGGTGATCCATGGCCTCCATCAACATCAACAATCTCGTCAAGAAATTCGGTGAGCTCACCATCATTCCGGGCCTCGACCTGGAGATAGCGGATGAGGAATTCGTCGTTTTCGTCGGCCCGTCCGGGTGCGGCAAGTCCACACTCCTGCGCATCATTGCGGGCCTTGAGCCCCTGAGCGATGGAGAGATTTTCATCGGTGACACCAAGGTCAATGGCGTGCCGGCCTCGAAGCGCGATATCGCCATGGTGTTCCAGGATTATGCGCTCTATCCGCACATGACGGTCTACGACAACATGGCATTCGCGCTCGAACTGCGCGGCATGACCAAGTCGGAGATCGACCTGCGTGTCCGCCGCGCCGCCGACCTGCTGCATATCGAGCCCTTCCTCGATCGCAAACCGAAGGCACTTTCGGGCGGCCAGCGCCAGCGCGTCGCCATGGGCCGCGCCATCGTCCGCGATCCGAAAGTCTTTCTGTTCGACGAACCGCTGTCGAACCTTGACGCGAAACTGCGAAACCAGGTGCGCGCCGAGATTAAGGCACTGTCGCAGGAACTCAGGACAACGATGATTTTCGTTACCCACGATCAGATCGAGGCGATGACGATGGCAGACCGCATCGTCGTCCTGAAGGGCGGCGAGATCCAGCAATATGGCCGTCCTGAAGAGGTCTACGAGACGCCGGCCAACCAGTTCGTCGCGGGCTTCATCGGTTCGCCGGCAATGAACTTCTTCGATATCCGCCGTTCGGGCGATGGCTTTGCTCTCATCGGCGCTGACGGGCTGGCTGCACCGGTGCCGGACGCGGCCAAGGCTGGCCTCGACTCCGCGCAGGAGGCCGTCATCGGCATCCGGCCGGAGCATTTTCTCCATGCGCCCGACGATCCGAAGGCGTTTGCCGTGACCGTCGACCTCGTCGAGCCGCTCGGTTCCGACACGCTGGTGCATTTCAATCTCGCGGGCATGAACACGGTCGCGAGAGTCAATCCCGAACTGCGGCCGAAGGTCGGCGAGCAACTGAAACTCGCCGCGCAGCCGGGCAAGGCGCATGTCTTCGATAAGGCGTCCGGCAGGGCGATCCGATGAGTGAGGAACGCGTCATTCCCGATGCGAGGCATCCGCGCGTCGTCTGCCTCGGCCTGTCGGCGCTCGACCGCATCTGGCGGGTGCAGGCACCGTTTTCCGGCGGCAGCGAAAAGATCCGCGCTGACGAACATCTGACGGAACCGGGTGGCATGGCCGCCAACGCTGCGGTGACGGTTTCGCGGCTGGGCGGGACCGCATCCTTCTGGGGCAGAGCAGGCAAGGATGATGCCGGCCGTGCAATGGCGGATTCCTTCATCGCCGAAGGCGTCGATATCGCCTGCTTCCGGCTTTTCGAAGATGGTGCCTCATCCGTCTCCGGGGTGATCGTCGACCAGGCCGGCGAACGACAGATCGTCAATTTTCGAGGCTCCTACCCCATCGATCCGGGCTGGCTGCCGCTTGGCAGTTTGCAGGCCGATTGTGTGCTCGCCGATCCGCGCTGGCCGGACGGGGCGGAGGCCTTGTTTCGCAGGGCGAGAGAACAGGGCATTCCGACCGTGCTCGATGGCGACGTCGCCGATGCGGAGATCTTCGAACGGCTTCTGCCGCTCACCGATCATGCGATCTTCTCTGAACCCGGTCTCGCTGGCTTCGCCGGGCGCGAGATCGGCGCAGCCCTTTCGCACGCCACCTCGTTCGGATCGCCCATGGTGGCGGTTACCCGCGGCGACAAGGGCGTAACCTGGCTCGAAGGCGGCCGGATGCATGAAATCCCGTCGCCAAGCGTTTCGGCCATCGACACGACGGCTGCGGGCGATGTCTTCCACGGCGCCTATGCCTTCGCGATCGGCGCCGGCCTTCAAACCCGCGACAGCATGGGCTTCGCCAGTGCCGTCGCCGCCTTGAAATGCACCCGCGCGGGTGGTCGCGCCGCCATTCCGACATTCGACGAAATCAGGTCTCTTGAAAGGAACAATAATGCTTACTCTCGGTAAAACCCGCGGCCTTGCCCGCTTGGCCAACAAGCAAGGCCATTTCTGCATGGTCGCGCTCGACCAGCGTCCGCCGCTTTTCGAAGCAATTGCGGCGGCGCGCGGCATAGACAAGGCTCAGGTGCCGTTTTCCGACGTCATCACCGCCAAGCGCCTGTTGGTCGAGAACCTGTCGCCGCATTGCAGTTCGATGCTGTTTGATCCCAACTATGCGATCCCCGCAGCGATCGATATTCTGCCGGCCGATTGCGGGCTGATCGTCACGCTCGAGGATCACCGCACCGAAGAGACCGAGGGCGGCCGCAAGTCGAAGGTGATCGCCGACTGGAGTGTCGAGAAGATTCGCCGCCTCGGCGGAGACGCCGTCAAGGTTCTCGCCTGGTACCGCCCGGATGCGTCGCCTGACGTGCTCGAACACCAGAAGAATTTCGTTCGCCAGATCGGCGAGGACTGCAAGCGGTTCGACATTGCCTATGTGCTCGAACTTCTGGTCTTCCCTTTCCTCGGTCAGGCCGGCCATACGGCGGACTATGTCGAATCCCCGACCAAACTGCCGGAACTGGTGATCGACAGCGTGCGGGAATTCGCCAAGCCGGAATATGGCGTCGATCTCCTGAAGCTGGAAAGCCCGCTTGCCGCCAACAGCCTGCCTGCCCGCGACGGCAGCGAGGCCTCCAAGGCGGTGCAGAAGGAATTCGATGCTGTCGGCAAGATCTGCGCCGATGCCGGCATTCCCTGGGTGCTTCTCTCGGGCGGTGCAGCACCTGAGAAATTCGAGCTGGTGCTTGATTATGCTTATGCGGCTGGCGCCGGCGGTTTCCTCGCCGGCCGGACGATCTGGCTGAACTCGATCCGCTCGCATTTCCCCGACACCGAGGCTGTCGGCAAGTCGCTGGCGCAGGAAGGCGTTGCCGTTCTGGACAGCCTCAGCCGCCTGACCGCAGCAAAGGCACCCAGGTGGAAGGCACCGGCGCCGGCCTTTCACGTCATCAAGAGCGAAGGCGATTTCGCCCAGAGCTACACCGCAGCCTGAGATTAGACCAGTTGGGTGCCGTGAGCCGATCGCGCGCCCGGGCGGAACTCGATAAACCGATAAGAAGTTCGAGGCGAGGATGATGCAGGACCCGTTCAGTTTTCCACCTGGCTTTCACGCTGTCGTCATCGGTGGGGCGGGCGACATCGGCTCGGCCATCGCCGAACTGTTTCATGCCCGCGGTGCGGTGGTGACGGTGACCGGCCATGACCAGCCTGCCGTCGATCGATGCCGGCTCAACGGCATCGACGGGATTGCGGTCGCGATTCTCGACGTTACTTCGGACGAGGCGGTCAGTGCATTTGCCGGTGGTTTCGAGCGGGTTGATGCCGTGGTCAATTGCGCCGGCATCCTTGCGCGCGACGAAGAGTTCAAGATCGAGATGTTCCAGAAGGTTCTCAACGTCAACCTAACCGGCACGTTCCGCATCTGCATGGCGTTCAAGCCGCGTCTCGAGGCCTCGAAAGGATCGATCGTCAATATCGCCTCGATGAATGCCTTCGCTGCACTGCCGCGCATTCCCGCCTATTGCGCCAGCAAGGGCGGCGTCGTGATGCTGACCAAGGCGCTGGCGCTCGCCTGGGCCGAGGCAGGCATTCGCGTCAACGCCGTAGCACCCGGTTATATCGAGACGGCCATCAATGCCGAGGGCCGCAAGGACGTGGCGCATCACGAGCGGATCGCCGGCCGAACGGCTCTGAAACGCTGGGGGAAGCCGCAGGACGTGGCCGGAGTGGTCGTCTTCCTCTGCATGCCTGCCTCCGAATACGCGACAGGCACCGTCTATGCGATCGACGGCGGTTTTCTGGCGGGATGACGAAGGGAGAATGTCCGCGTGCAGGATGAAATAAAGATCGTTTCGGCCGAAGCCCTGGTTTTCCGTTTGCCGCTGGAAAAACCGGTTTCAACCTCATTCGGCACTATGCTCGACCGGCCGGCAGTGTTCGTGCGCCTGGAGGACGATCGCGGCACCGTCGGCTGGGGGGAGATCTGGTGCAACTGGCCCGCCTGCGGTGCCGAACACCGGGCGCGCCTGCTTGTCAGCGATATTGCTCCGCGTATTCTCTGGCGATCTCTGCCGTCCCCAAAGGACCTGTGGAGGGAACTGACCGCCGCCACCGAAATCCTTGTATTGCAGACCGGTGAGGTCGGTCCCTATGCGCAGGTGATTGCCGGTTTCGACATGGCTTACTGGGACCTGACGGCGCGTCGCGCTGGCTCATCTCTGGCAAAGGCGATGAGTGATATGCCCGCCCATCAGGTCCGCGCCTATGCCAGCGGCATTCACATACTCGACGCGGAGCGCATGGTGGCGGTGGCCCGCTCTGTCGGTTATCGCGATTTCAAGGTGAAGGTCGGGTTCGATTTCGACCGTGACCTCGACCTCCTGCGCCGCCTGCATGCTGATCTTCGTCCCGGCGAGACGCTGCATGCGGACGCCAACCAGGGCTTCTCGGCCGAGCAGGGCCGAGCCTTTCTCCGGGCAACCGACAATCTCGGCCTTGGCTGGATGGAAGAGCCGGTGCGGGTGGATTCCGATGATGTGCTCTGGGCAGACCTTGCCGGGCTGACATCGACCCCCTTGGCCGGTGGCGAAAACCTGATCGGCGAACCGGCATTCCAGTCCGCCATCGCATCCGGCAGCCTTTCGGTGATCCAGCCCGATGCGGCGAAATGGGGCGGTCCGAGCGGCTGCTTTGCCGTTGCACAGGCTGCCCGGGCAGCCGGGCGGCGTTATTGCCCGCACTTTCTTGGGGCCGGCGTCGGTCTCGTCGCCTCGGCCCATATTCTGGCGGCTGCCGGCGGCGACGGAATGCTAGAGGTCGACATCAATCCCAATCTACTGCGCGACGCGATCGTGCCGCGCTGGCCGATCGTACGGCAAGGCTGGGTCGATTTGCCGGAAGGCGAGGGGCTTGGTGTCGAACCCGATCTGCAACAGTTGGCATCCTTCCAGACGATGCGCCTTGTTGCAGAAGAGCGGTCGTGATGCCGTCCGGCGGCATCGCCCTTTTCGTGGTTTTGTCTTTCGTCGCCGCCTATATGCAGACGCTGACCGGCTTTGCCTTTGGCCTGCTGCTGATGGGGGCGGTGGCTCTGACCGGGCTCATCCCTTTGCCCGAAGCGGCCATCATCGTCAGTCTGCTAACGCTTGCCAATGCGCTGATGGTTTTGCTGAAGGGATGGCGGGAGATTGCCCGGGGACCGTTTCTTCTTTCGCTTGTCGGCGCCATTCCGCTGATCCTTGTCGGTTACATGCTTCTGAATCTGCTCGCCTCGTCGTCGCTGGCTGCCCTGCGGCTGATCCTCGGCCTCGTCATCATCGTCTCCAGCCTGCAACTGATTTTCCGGCCAAGCCCGCGCGAACGCCTGTCGTCCAATCCGAGTTTCGTGTTTTTCGGCGCGCTCGGCGGCATTATGGGAGGCCTGTTTTCGACAGCCGGGCCGCCGCTGGTCTATCATCTCTACCGGCAACCACTGCCGCACAGCATGATCCGCGAGACACTGGTGGCGGTCTTTTCAATCAACGCCATGTTCCGCCTCGTGCTGGTGATGGCATCCGGAGAACTGCCATCACATGCGGTGGTCTGGGCGATGGCCGGCCTGCCGGGCGTGCTGATCGCCACCTATGCCGCGCGCCGCTGGTCACCGCGCCTGGCGCCCGCCGCCCTGCGTCGGTTGGCCTTCGTGCTGCTGTTGATGTCTGGGCTGTCACTCGTCGTACCGGTACTGACGGCTTAACAGATCCAGAATGAAGCGGCACCCACAGGCGACTTGTATTGTCTGGTTCGTATCGGCTCAAGCGCTGGCGTCGTATCGCAACCAGGTACGACCGATGCGCTACACCTTCTTCTCCGCAATCTGCATCGCAGCGAGAATCATCTTCTGGGTCAATGAGTCCTGACCCTGGCTGAAGCCTGTGGTGGGTACAGCCAATCTCATTGCAATATGAGAAGGCGACGCGGCAGAAGTCTTATCGAATGTCCGGGACAGACTCGCTCAGCGCGGTCATGAACGCCCGCAGTTGTTCTTCGGCGAAAGTGAGGATGCGTTCATCAGTCAGGAAGCCATTTTCGACCTTGTCGTTTGCCATGGGAACGACGATTTCCGGGCAGGCGAAGACCTTCGCGAGCATCCCGTTGAGCGAATATTTCAGGTGCCCTTGGGCGCGCACACCGCCGAGTGCGCCGCCGGAGACGCTCATGACGAAGCAGTGCTTGTCCTTGAAGACGGATTTCATCGCCGGGCGCGAGGCCCAGTCGATTGCATTCTTTAGAACGCCCGGAACGCTGTAATTGTATTCGGGTGTCACGAAGACCAGCCCATTGGCATGCGCTACCTGATCGATGAAAGCCTTGACCGCCGGATCGTCGAGGATGTCCGCGTTGTAGTGCGGCAGCAGTCCCGGATCGGCGGTCACGCAGGTCGCGCTGTCTTCCACGCGCTTGATCAACGCCCTTACTGTGGCGCGCGACGATGAAGCCTGCCTCAGGCTTCCTGGAATGAAGAGAAGTTCGATCATCGGCATTCTACTTTCATAGACGGGCGAGCCATGTCGCGATCAGCGGGAAGGCCACGATCAGGGCGATTGACACGAACATGGCCAGGACGAATGGCAACGCGCCGCGGAATATCTCGCCCACTCTCAGATCGGGCTCATCCATGGCCGACTTTATGACATAGACAGATAGCCCGAAGGGCGGCGTGAGGAGACCCACCTCGACAGTCACGACCGTCAGCACGCCAAACCAGATGAGGTCGAAACCGGCCGCATTGGCGATCGGCAACGCAATCGGCAGCAGGATCAGCATGATCGAAATGGAATCGATCAGGCAGCCAAGCGCCGTGATCAGCAGAAGATAGACGAGAAGAAAGCCGTAGGGACCGATCGGCCCTGTCAGGAACACTTGGGCCAAAGCGCGCGGCACGCCGGAAAGCGCCAACATACGGCTGAAGAAGGTCGCGGCGAGGATCAGGAACAGCACCGAGACGGTGATCTGGCCGGCCTCGACCAGCAGGTTCCAAAAGAGGCGCCGGTCGAGGGACCGGCGCACCAACGCGATCACCAATGCACCGAAGGCGCCGGCGGCACCGGCCTCGGTCGGGTTGAGAAAGCCGCCATAGAGCCCGCCCAGCACCACTAGCATCAGCGAGACGATCGGCGCGGACTTGCGGGCGATCTCAGCGAGGCTCATGTCGCCGAATTCGGCGCTGTCTTCTCCGTCCTCGAAGACGAAATCCTTGCGAAACCGTGCGAGCAACACGATCGTCACACAAAATGCGGCGGCGATCAGGATACCGGGTCCGATACCGGCGAGGAACATGCGGCCCACGGATTCCTCTGCGAGCACGGCATAGACGATCATCAGCAGCGAGGGCGGGATCAACATACCAAGCACCGATGAACCGGCGACGACCCCCGTCGCGAACTTTCGGGTATAGCCGTGCCGCGTCATTTCCGGGACGGCGACACGGCTGAAGACCGTCGCAGAGGCGATCGAGATTCCGGTGATCGCGGCAAAGACTGCGTTCGCGAACACCGTCGCGACCCCGAGGCCGGCGGTGACACGCCCGAGCAGTTTCTGGAACACGTCGAAGGTGTCCTTGCCGACACGCGAGACCGTAACCAGAAGGCCCATCAACACGAAAAGGGGCACGACCGCGAACAGATATTCCCGAAGTGAGTCGTTAGCGACGGCGCCCATCATCCGCAAGGACACCGTTTCGCCTCGTATCGCGGCAACGCCGGCAAAGGAAACGGCCAACATGCCGATGCCGATGGGCATCCCGAGATAGATGAGGACGAGCAGCGCCACCACCGCGGCGGAACCGATTTCCACGGGGCTCATGTCGATCTCCTGTTGGCGATAACGTCGCGAAGATCGCTGACCATCGCGACGACGAACTGGATGGCGGCGACCGTCATGCCGACAAGGATGAGGGCGCGGAACGGCCAGGTCGGCAGGGTCGCGATACCGGTGACGCCGATGAACTCGCCGCTCGCATAATCCTTCTCGAAGATCGAGAGGCTGACCGAGGCGATGCCGCCGATCACGGCGGCGCCGCCGAGATTGAAGAGTGCCGAAAGCAGCGCACCGGCCCTAGGACGGCCTTCGCGGAACGGGATGAAGAAGATCTCCGTCCGGGCCAGCCGGTCCGCCCGCACCGTCGTCGCCAGTTGCAGGCAGACGATCATCACGAGCAGCAGGGCGCCGAGTTCGGACACCAGCGGCAGGGACGACCCCAGCATGTTGCGGGCAATGATGTCGGCGCAGATGATGATCATCAGCACGCCGATCAGCGCGGTGCCGAGCGCGGCGAGCGCGTCGACGAAGACCAGCCAGACCCGGCCAATCCCGGAGGAAGGGGGATTTCGGGTTCCGGAAGCCGATGTCTTGTCGCTTTCCAAAGCCATGAGACGCCGGACTATTCGTCCCAGTTGCGCATGGGCTTTTCGCCCTTGGTGCGCAAGCCGTCCATATAGGCCTTCAGGAAGGCCCTGGCCGGCAGGCCCTTGCCCTCGAGATCCGCCGCCCAGTCGCCGGCGATGTCCGGCAGCTTGTCGACCCAGGCCTGGCGCTGCTCGTCGGACATCTTGATGATTTCGACGGGCGAGTCCTGGCTGGCACCGAGTTCCACCATCTTGTTCAGCGCCGCCTCGTGCCGTTCGAGCAGATCCTTGCCATGGGCGACGGTGTAATATTTGCCCGCCTCGATCATCGCGGTCTGGACCTCTTCCGGCAGTCCGTCCCAGCTATCCTTGTTGATTGCGACCGCACCGGAGAATGCGACGCCCACGTCGAAGCGGTTGATATAGGGCGCCACCTCGTAGAGCTTGGCCGGCAGGGCGCCAAGGGCAAGCGATAGCACACCGTCGGAAATACCGGTCTGGATATCGGTGTAGAAACTGGTGAGCGAACCGTCGACCGCATTCGCACCCGTTCCACGCAGCCAGGTGCCAAGCACGCCCGGCGCAGAGAGCTTGATGCCGTTGATGTCGTCGATGCTTTTGAGCGGTGTCTTGGTGTAGATGTCGTACATGTCGGTGCTGGTGAGACCGAGCACCTTGAGATTGTACTGCTCCCATTCATGACGGAGCGCTTCGTTGTTCTCCATCAGGTCTTCCATCACTTCGAGCTGAAGCGGCGGATTGACGGTGGCGAAGGGTGCGTAGCTGGATGCCTGGCTGAGCGGCAACTTGGACGGCTCGAGGAAGGAGAAGACCCAGCCGATATCGGTGATCCCCTCTTCGACTGACGTCAGCGTGGCATTGGCCTTGTAGAGCTGGCCGCCGAAGGCTTCGTTCCACTCGATCTTGTAATTGCCGGTCTTGGCGAGCAATTCGTCCGCCTTCGCCATGAAATGGGTCTTCATCATGCCGACCCACGGGATCACCGTCGGGTGGCTGGATGCGATGGTCAGATTGATGGTTTCCTGCGCCGCGAGGGCGCCGGGCAAGGCAATCATGCCCGCAGTCACGAGTCCGAACAGAATACGCATTGGTCTCCTCCCCAGTTTGCGTTCAGGCCATCGAAAATGTCTGGCTCGAATAGTCGAGCTTCACAGTTACCGTTCCTTCGTTGATCAACCACGGCCGGACCCGGAATGCGCGCGCCCCCGCCTTGTGCATCGGATCGCGCTCCGCGATGGCGATCGCTGCCTCCCGGGAAGTGGCCCGCACGATCACGAGCCCGTCGCCTTCCCAGCTTTCCCCGTCATCGGTCCACATCGGCCCGGCGGCGAACATCACGCCTTCCTTCTCGAGCCCGATCTGGAAATTCAGGTGTTCTTCCATGTTGGCGAAGACAGGCCCGAGCCCATTCACCGGCTGCGTGAAAATGGCGTAGAGCTGCTTCAGCAGCATGGCCTTGCTGGCTTCCAGCACGGCCCCGACTGGCACAGCGGTCGGATTGTCCTCGGCACTCATCGGTTCTCTTCTCCCGTCGCGGACCTCAGCCCGCCTTCCGTCTTTCCAGTTCCGCACGGATCTCCGCGCCGTGCTGGTCGAGCGTCGGCGGCGGGGTCACGGCAAGTTCCGGCGCGCCGTCGAAATTGTAGGGAGCGCGCACCGTCGTCGACTTGCCCATCTCGGGATGCTCGGTCGGCACCGCGATCTGCAGGTACTTCGCCTGCGGATCTTCGAGCGCCTCGTTGGCATCGTAGGCGGGCGAATGCGGCACCTCCGCCGCCAGCAGCCGGTCGCACCATGTCTGGCGCGTCTCCAGCCTGAAGACCGGGGTGAAGATCGCGATCAAATCGTCCTGGTGCGTGATGCGCTGCAGGCGCTCGGCAAAGCGCGGGTCGGTGGCAAGGTCCTGCTGTCCCGTCGCCGCCAGCAGCCCTTCCCAGAACTTCGTCGGCGACGACATATGGATCGCGATCCACTTTCCGTCGCTACATTCGAACGTGTAGCTCTGTGAAACGACCGGCCTCGACAGTGGGCCCATGATCTCGCCAGCCGAATAGTAGTGGGTGAAGCTGTCCAGGTTGAAATGCGTCATGGCCTCGAGCATGGAAATGTCGAGCCGGCGCCCTTTCCCGGACTTCGAGCATTCCAGCAGCGCCGCGAGAATGCCCATGGCGGCATACTGGCCGGTGATGGCGTCCGCGATCGCCGGGCCGATCACGCGCGGATTGGTCGGCGGCGTCACCAGCCGCAAAAAACCGCTTGCCGCCTGCGCTACGGTGTCGAAAGCGGGGCGGTCGCGCGACGGGCCGCTCTGACCGAAGCCGGAAATGGCGCAATAGATGATCGACGGCTGTACCTTGCGGAGATCGGCCTCGCCGCAACCGAGCTTTTCCGCGACGCCAGGCCGGAAGTTCTGAATGAACACATCCGCCGTAGAGATCAGGTCCCGGAAAACCGCGAGGTCTTCCGGCCGTGTCGTGTCGAGCGCGATTGAACGCTTGTTGCGGTTGTAGGTCTGGTAGTGCGGCGAGTAGAGCCCGCCCTTGAAGGCGCGGAAGGGATCGCCCGTTTCCGGACGCTCGACCTTGATGACGTCCGCGCCGAGATCGGCGAGATGCATGCTCGCGGCCGGCCCCGTGATGTAGGTGCCGAGTTCGACGACGCGGATGTCCTTGAGAATCTTGACCATGCTCTATTTCCTCAAGCCTCGCCGTTCCTGCTTGTTTTCGAGGCCAGAGCTCCGTCATAGCTGATGGCGAGATCTGCCTTGTGGGACATGATGAAGCCGATCGAGCGCAGCGATTCCTCGTAGAGATGGGCGGCAAGGCCCGCCGTGCGCGCGAGCAGCGGCACCGCTTTAAGCGCTTCCGGCGGCCAGCCGGCATCGAGGATGGTGGCGGGGATGGCACCGGAGACATTGATCGGCAGCGGCCGCTCAATGATGGCAGTCGCGTGCTTCGCCAGCATGCGCAGCGTCTCTATGTAGCGGCCGCTGATCCCGAGTTCATCGGCGATCGCCAGCAGCCGGTTGGCACGGGGGTCGCCAGCGCTATGCTGCGGATGGCCGAGGCCAGCCACTTTCTTCCGCGCCGCCTTCAGTTTCTTGAGACTCTTGATCGCGGCGGTCTCGATATCGGTGCCGTCCGCCTCGGCAAGCGCCATCACCTCCGCGAGATAGCGGCCCGCGGACTCCGAACTGCCGGCCACGACACTACCCATGCCGAGCAGGCCCGCGGCCATCGCCCCCTGCCAGGCTTCCGGACCGGCGGCGAGCGTCATGCGCGCGGCCTGCACGCTCGGAACGAGACCGTGCTCGGCGATTGCGACGAGGCAGGCATCCAACATCGCCCTTTGCGTCTTGCTCGGCTTTTCTCCAAGAACCAGTAGCCAGAAGTAGTCCGTGAACTCGATCTTGCCGATCAGCTCGTCGCAGAGGTCATAGCCCCTGACCGTTATGCTGTCGGCATCCGAAGTCGCGATGGCCGTGCGGGCGTTGTCCTGCTTGCCGATTCGCATTGCGCTCCTCTTTTCGGTATGCGAAAATATTTGCTCTTGCCGAAAACGTTATCAGCATTTAATTTGCCGTCAAGTGACAATCCGTAACCGCCGCCGGAGAGCCGGAAGCGGGGAGACGGCAGCACGGAGGGGAAAATGCGGACAGATCAGACGCAAGGAGATTATATCACCGTTTGAGTTGCGAACGGCGCCCGCGCCGCGTTTGTCGAAGCCACGCCAAATGCGCTATCGATTGCCGTTTTTCTCGATCAGGGATGATGCAAGTGCAGCAGGCAGCAATGGCGACTATCGAAGACAATCAAAGGCCGGCCGAATTCGTCGAGGGGCTGGCGAAAGGGCTCGCTATCCTCGAGTCCTTTGATGTCACCCATCCGGAAATGACGCTCAGTGAAGTGGCGCGGCGGGTCGGCCTGTCACCGGCTGCCGCCCGGCGGAGCCTCATCACGCTCCAGGCGCTCGGCTACGTGCAGCAGAAGGACAAGCGCTTCCACCTGCGCCCCAAGATCATGACGCTCGGGTCGTCGTTCTACTTCTCGGCGCGCATCGAGGAAGTGCTGCAGCCCGATCTGCGGGAACTCGTCGAGAAGTTCGGCGACGCATCCTCGGTAGGCACGCTCGACAGCGAGGACGTCATCTATATCGCCCACGTTTCGGTCCAGCGCGCCCGCCGCGCCGCCGCCGTTATGGGCGCGCGCTATCCGGCCTGCGCGACCTCTCTTGGCCGCGTTCTGCTTGCCGGACTGAGCGACGATGCTCTGGAGAAATACCTTTCAAACGTACACCCGAAGGCGCTCACCTCGAAGACGATCACCGATCCGGCGATCCTGCGGGAGGAGATCCTCGCCGTGCGCGAATCCGGCTATGCGACGACTGTCGATCAGCTCGATTACGGCATCACGGCGCTGGCCGTGCCGATCCGCGACATGGAGGGACGCACGATCGCCGCACTTAATACGTCCGGCTACACCGGGATCCTGACTCCGGAATCGCTGGTCACGGAGCGCCTGCCGGCATTGCGGCAGGCGGCGTCTCACATCGCCCACGCGATCACGCGCTATCCGGTGCTGCAATCGATCATGGGGACCTGACGAACGAAGACCGAGCCGCAGGGCGATGGGAGGATAAGCCATGTGCAGACTTTGCGATCCAGGGAAGCTCGAATTTCTGTGCCCGACGAGTTTCGATGCGGCGAGGGCCGAGGCGCAGGCCAATGCCGCCGGCACTGTGCTGTCGGCCAATGCCGCGGCCCAGGCGGCGGCTGCCGCGAGCCTGCCCAAAGGCATTGGCGATGCTGGCCGGAAGACGTTGATCAAGGGTGGCATCGTCTTCTCCGTGGATGACAAGGTCGGTAATTTTGCGGTCGGCGACGTATTGCTCGAGGGAGCAAAGATCACCGCCGTCGGCCCTTCGATCGAGGCAAGCGGCGCCGCAGTGCTGGATGCCACCGGCAAGATCGTCATGCCGGGCTTCGTCGACACCCATCACCACCAGTTCGAGACTGCGCTGCGCAGCCAGCTCGCCAACGGCATCCTGATCAATGACGGCCGGCCAGAGAGCGCGCAGAACTACTACGAGACCGTTCTTCAGAAGTTTTCAAACGCCTACAGGCCCGAAGACGTCTACATCAACGAGCTGTTCGGCTCGCTCGCCCAGCTCGACGCAGGTGTGACTACGGTGATGGATGTCAGCCAGATCCATCATTCGCCCGAACATTCCGACGCCGCCATCGAAGGTATTCGCGACGCGGGCCGACGCTCGGTCTTCGGCTATTTCGAGGGCTGGGGCGATGCCGCCAAATATCCGGTCGACGCGAAGCGCATCAGGGACCAGTATTTCGCATCCGGTGACCAGCTGATGACCATGGTCATGGGCGGCGAGATCTACATTCCAGGTTACGAGGAAGCCTGGCGGATCGGACGCGAACTCGACATGCCGATCGCGCTCCACGTCGTCGGCACCTTCGGCATGCAGCCGACATTCGACGAACTCGGCGCCAAGGGCATGTTCGGCCCTGACAACATCTTCATCCACATGACCGGCATGTCGGATGCCGGCTGGAAATATGCAGCCGATGCCGGCGCCCATATCTCGCTGTCGGTGCCGATCGAAATGCAGATGCGTCACGGCACGCCGCCGCTGCAGAAGGTGATCGATCTCGGCATCAGCTTTTCGCTCTCGACCGACGTCGAATGTACGATGACTGCCGATTTCTTCACCCAGATGCGGTCCTTCGTCACCCTGCAGCGCATGGAGGCAAATACCAAGGCGCTCGCCGGCGAGAAGTATCCGCGCCTCGTTACCGCGCGCGATGCAATCCGCGCTGCGACCATGGGCGGCGCGACGGGCCTGAAGCTTGATCACAAGATCGGCTCGCTGACGCCCGGCAAGGAGGCGGATCTCATCCTTCTCGACGCCGACGCGCTGAACGTCACGCCGCTCAACAACGCGCCCGGCGCCGTCGTCACGCTCATGGAGCGCTCGAACGTCGATGCCGTCTTCGTCGCCGGCAAGGTGAAGAAGTGGAAGGGCCAGTTGCTCAGCTTCGACACCGCCCGGCTGAGCGCGGAACTGGCAAAAAGCCGCGACGCGATCTTCGAAACGGCTGGCATTAGCCGCGACCTGTTCGCGGACTGAGATTGCGAGGAAGCGGGCTTCCGGTCCGCCTCCTCCCGACTGTCGGCGCCGAAAGCGCCTCGTAATCGTGGGAGAAGAACATTGGCAAAATTAGTTGCGACACTGGCTTCGACGCATCACCCCTTCTACCTCAAGGCAACCACAATGCCGCCCGAGCAACAGATGCCGCAGGCGCCGGAGTGGAAGCACAAGGTGGAAGCCTATCGTGAAACCCTAGCGGCCGCGAAGCCCGAAATCCTCGTTATGGTGGGCTCCGACCACTTCCATCAAATCTTCCTCGACAACTGCCCGCAGTTCCTGATCGGCAAGGCGCCGCGCTATGATGCGACCTTCTACAATGAGGAACGCGAGTTCGGCATTCCGAAATACGTGCTGGAGGGCGACGAGGACATGTCGCGCTTCATGCACCAGTCGCTGATGGACCAGAGTTTCGACTTCGCGTTCTCCAATGAGCTGAAGATCGATCATTCCATCATATGCCCGATCATCACGGTGCGCCCGCAGAACGACCTGCCGGTGGTGCCGATCTACACCAACATTTTCGCGCCGCCGCTGCATTCGCCGAGACGGTTCTACGAACTTGGCCGCGCGATCCGCAAGGCGATCGAGGACTACCCGTCCGACAAGCGTGTCGCGGCGATCGGTACCGGACATCTCTCGCTCGAACTCGGCGGACCGCGTCAGTTCATGGAAACCGGCCCCGATCCGGTCTTCGATCGTCAGGCGATCGAATGGCTGCGCACGGGCGATGTCGACGCTATACTCGCCAACGTCACCCACAAAAGCCTGGTCGAAAGCGGCAACGCCACCCAGGGCTTCCTGAACTTTATCCTGATGCTGGGCGTCGCCGGTCCCGAAGGCGCCGACTACGTCGATAATCTCGACCTTTTCCACACGATGGAAGCCTATTTCACCTGGTATCCGAAGGAGCAAGCGGCATGAGCAAGTACTACGTCAACAAGTTCCTCTACACCGTCGACCGCGACCCGGAACTGATGAAGCGCTACGCCGAGGATCCGCGCAATCTGGTGGCGACCTGGGAACAGTCGATCGGACCGCGACTGATCGGCAACGACGTCGAGGAATCCACCGTCGTCGCGCTGACCGACCACGAGCGCGAGGCGCTTATCAACCACGACTATGTCGCGCTGTTTGAAATGGGCGCGCACTTCTTCCTGAACCTGACCATGTATATCGGCATCTTCGACGAACCCTATATCCAGAAATCGGGCCCTCTTTCCTTCCAACGCGAATTCGCCGCCAAGCTGCAGCACTGGAAGGGCAGGGAATATCCGACGGTGGAGGTTTGAGTTTCAGGTACTCGGTAGGCGCTGCGCGTAAGGTCAGGACGGTGATGTCAGCTTAACTCCAATTGAAGGGGATGGTTATTAGCTGGAGCCATGATCGGTAATCCTGTCGGCTACAAACCATCGCTTCCCGGCTGGTGCAAAGTCCTCGCAATGCCAACGTAGACTAGTAAGATCTACAGACGATTGCTGAGGAACCGCAGCGTGTTCAGCACAATGCGCTGTTCGCGGTAGGATCCAGCGAGTATATTGTGCACCTCGTCGATGAGCAGTACCTGCCCCATGCCGCACATTTACAGTCAATGGCCGATGGCTCGGCGAGTGTAAAAGAAGTTCTGGATCATCTTCGGTTCGACCGGACGGCGGTGATCATCCGGTCGAGCATCTCATCGAGGATGGGCTTAGAAGTGGCGAAGTTCATGCGGACGAACTTCTCGCATTCCGGATGGAAGGCTTCGCCGGGACTGAAGCCAATGCGCGCCCGCTCAAGGAAGAAGTCGAAGGCGGAACCCTCGATGCCGAGATCGGAGCAGTCGAGCCAGATCAGATAGGTCGCATCCGGCACCTGGAATCGGATGCCGGGGATTTCCCGCCGCAGCGTCGCGACCACATGGTCGCGCATCTCCTTCAGGTGGTTCAGCACCTCGTCCAGCCAGGGTTGCGCCTCCGTCCAGGCGGCCACCGTCGCATCGATGCCAATGCTGTTGACTGAACCGATCAGGCGGACCGGAATGCGCTTGTGGAAGCGCTGCATCAGTTCCTCGGTGCCGAAATATGCGACGGCGCAGCGCAGGCCGGGGATGTTGAAGCTCTTGGTCGCCGAGTTCAGTGTCACGGTGCGAGCCGCAGCCGAGGGAGACAGCGAGGCGAAGGGGATGTGGCGGGTGCCATGATAGACGAGGTCGGAGTGAATCTCGTCCGAAATGACGATCAGGTCGTGTTTCTCGACGAAGGCGAGAACCTCCAGCAGTTCGTCTCTGGTGAAGGCACGGCCGGTCGGGTTCTGCGGATTGCAGAGCATGAAGATCTTCGTATTGGCATCGACCGTGGCTTCCAGGGCTTCGAGGTCGAAGACATAACTCCGGTCGGTCGCCTGCATGGTGAGCGGCACGCAGGTGCGGCCGGTGGTGGCGATCGCGTCGCGGAAGGGCGGATAGCTCGGCATCTGGACGATCACGCCGTCGCCCGGGTCGGAGAAGGCCATGACCGAAGCGTAGATCGCCTGGACGAGGTCGGCGAGGACAAGCACCTGGGCCTCCGCGACGTCCCAGTCGCAGACGTTCTTCATGCGGTTGACAAAAGCCGAGGCGACCGCGCAGTCGGCCTTGCCTCCGTCGCGCATCGGATACCCGTAGTCGAAGGCCTCGACGCTATGCTGGATGGCGCGCTGGATAGCCGGGGCGATGCGGAAGTCCATGTCAGCAACGAAGGCCGGGATCACGTCGGACGGATACTGCCGCCATTTGGCGTTGCGCCGCTCCAGAAGCTCCGGCTTGCGCATCTCGAACGAGCCGGTTTCGGCGGCGAAGATCACTGTTTCCGAATCCATGCGTATTCTCCTGTATTCGGTCCTTATTCTTCTGTTGCGGCAATACGGAGACGGCTCCGCGTGCTCATCGTCATGCGAGGTGGCAAGCCACCGCGTTGCCATCCGGCAGGGTTCTCAACTGCGGGTCCTCTACCGAGCAACGATCCGCAGCGATGGGGCAGCGCGCACGGAAGCGGCACCCAGTTTCGGTAATGCTGCCCGCGACTTCGCCGGAAAGCCGGCTTTCGATCTTACGGCCGGGATCCGCCTCTGGCACTGCAGCCAGAAGAGCCCGGGTATAGGGATGCCTTGCTTCCCGCCAGAGACTTGAATGATCGGCACTTTCGACGATCCGGCCGAGATACATGACGAGAACGCGATCGGAAAAATAGCGGACAACGGAAAGATCGTGCGAGATGAACAGAAAGCACAGGCCGAAACTGCGCTTCAGGTCGACGAGCAGATTGATGATCTGTGCCTGAATGGAAAGGTCCAGGGCCGAGACCGGTTCGTCGCAGACGACTAGCTTGGGCTTCAGGATCAGAGCCCGGGCGATGCCGATGCGTTGCCTCTGGCCCCCGGAGAACTCGTGCGGATAGCGCTGCAGCGCCGCGGCCGAGAAGCCGATCCGATCTATGATCTCGTTGATCTGTTTCCTGCGCTCGGCGGGATTCTTGATGCCGTGCACCTTGAGGGGTGTATCGAGGATCTGGAATACCGTCTGGCGCGGATTGAGGGATGCGTAGGGATCCTGGAAGACCATCTGCACGGATTTGCGGATCGGTCGCAATTGCCGATCGTCCATGCCGGCGATGTCCCAGCCTTCGAGGCGGATCTCACCCTCAGCCGGCTTGATGAGCCGTACCACGCTCTTGCCCAGAGTGGACTTGCCGCAACCGGATTCACCGACAAGGCCGACCGTCTCATTCTCGCCGACCTCGAAGGAGACGCCGTCCACCGCATAAAAGGTCTTGCCGCGCGAGGTATAGGCGGTCTTCAGATTGTTCACCGACAGGAGCGCCATCAGCCATTTCCCTTTCGCGATTTCATTTGGCAGCAACCGCGAGCGGATCGCGATAACAGGCGACGGACCATTCGTCGTTCGTACCGCCGAGTTCGGGCGGTGCGGCGCGGCATTCGTGCATGGCGATCGGGCAGCGTGGCGCGAAGGAGCAACCGGTTTCTCCAGCTGCCGACTGTACCGATCCGACGATCTCCGTCAGGCGGCGGTTCGAATAGTGCCAGCCGTTGCCGATAGAGGAGTTGAGGAGGCCGCGGGAATAGGGATGCCGGGGGCCGGAGAAGAAGGTGCCGACCGGCGCTTCCTCGACGATCCGCCCGGCATACATGACGGCGATCCGGTCCGCCCATTGAGCGACGGCGCCAAGATCATGCGTGATGAGCAGCATCGCCATGTTGAGCTTCGAACAAAGGTCTTCCAGAAGATCCATGACCTGCGCCTGGATGGTCACGTCGAGCGCAGTGGTCGGTTCGTCGGCGATCAAGAGCTGCGGATCGCAGGCGATCGCCATGGCGATCATCACGCGTTGGCGCATGCCGCCCGAGAAATTATGCGGGAACATGCCGTAGCGGCCGCGCGCGTTGACGATACCCACCATGTCGAGCAGCTCGATCGTCCGCTCCTCGGCCTGCTTTCGGGTGACATCCTCGTGCTGGAGGATATTTTCGGCGATCTGCTGCCCGATCGGCAAGACCGGGTTGAGCGACGTCATCGGCTCCTGCAGGATGAGGGCGATGCCCTTGCCGCGAATGCGGCGCAGCTGGTAGGGCGAGATCGCCGCAAGGTCCTGACCGTCGAAGATGACCTGGCCGCCATTGATCGAAGCACCGGGCGGCAGCAGCCGGAGGATGGAGAAGGCGGTCAGCGACTTGCCGCAGCCGGATTCTCCGACCAGCGCCACTTTCTCGCCTTCCTCGATCCGCAGGTTGACGCGCTTGACGATTTGCGCGGAGGGAAACCCGACATCCAGATCGATCAACTCGAGGACCGGATGTTTTTCCTGGAGATGGCTCATGTCCGCTCCCTCGATTTCGGGTTGAGGATATCGGTCAGCCGGTCGCCGACGATGTTCAGGGAAAGAACGGTCAGGACGATCGCGATTCCGGGCAGGGCGGAGAGGTACCATTCCGTGCGGATCTGGGTGCGGCCGGCGCCGATCAGGCTTCCCCAGCTTACCACGTTTGGATCGCCGAGATTGAGGAATGACACTGCCGATTCCAGGAGGATGCCGTTGGCGACGAGCACCGATGCCGCGACGATGAGAGTCGGCAGCGCATTCGGCAGGATTTCCGAGACGATGATGCGCGGCGTGCCGTAGCCGAGCCCGCGGGCTGCCATGACGAAATCCGCTTCGCGTAGCGACTTGAACTCGGCACGTGCCAGCCGTGCGATCATCGGCCAGGAGGCGAGCCCGATCGACAGGGCGATCAGGTTCAGCGAGGTGTCGCCGATCGCGAGGATGACGATGATCAGGAGCATGGTGGGAATGGTCTGGAATATCTCGGTGATGCGCACCAGAACGTCTTCGATCCAGCCGCCGAAATATCCGGCGATCGAGCCCACCGTCGTGCCGATCAGCAGGCCCAGAACCGCGGAGGAAAAACCGACCAGCAGAGATGCCCGCGAACCGTGAATGATGCCGGCGGTGAGGTCGCGTCCCAGGCTGTCGGTGCCGAGCGGAAACATCAGGTCGTCGCCCGGCCAGAGGAAGGGGTCGGGCACCATATCCAGCGGGTCCCCCGGGTAGAGCGGGTCGGCCAGCAGCGCCATTGCAAAGACGGTAAGGAGCGCGAGCACGGAAAAGACGAAGAACGGGTCGCGCAGGCTCTTCGGCAAACGTGGAAGCCGCAGGGTGCGGGGCCGGATGTTCTCCGATTTGGCGCTTTTGAGGATGGGGTTGGAAAGGACTTGCGACATGGCGGAGCTTTCCTTCTTCACGCGGAGATCCGGGGATCAAGCCACATCACCAGCCAGTCGATGATCAGGTTGGTGACGATGACGATCACGGAGGACATGAGCAGGATACCGAGCAGGACGTTGACGTCCCGGGCGGCGAGCGAACTCATGGTGAGGCGGCCGACGCCTGGCCAGTTAAAAACGGTCTCGACGACGACGGCACCGCTCAGCATGTTGCCGAGATGCAGGCCCGCGACGGTGGTGACCGGGATCAGCGCATTGCGTAGCCCGTGGCGGAACTGCAGCAGCAGCGGATGCAGACCCTTGGCGGCAGCGGTTCGCATATAGTCCTGCCGCAGCACTTCCAGCATGGAGGCACGGGTGAGGCGGGCATAGATGGCGACAAAAAAGGCTGCGAGTGAACAGGCCGGCAGGACGAGGTGTTGCAGTCGGTCGACGAGCCAATGCCATCCTTCGAGCGTCACGCCGATGGTTTCTGACCCGCCGGCCGGCAGAAGCTGCAGCTTGGCCGAAAACAGCACGATGATCATCAGACCGACCCAGAAATTCGGTGCCGAATAGAAGAGCAGCGAAATCGAGGTCAGCATCCTGTCGGGCCAGCGGCCGGCGAAGACGGCCATGACCCAGCCGACGAGGATGCCCGTCGTCAGTGCGATTACGAAGGCCGTCAGCATCAGGATGAGCGTACTCGGCAGGCGTTCGACGATCAGGTTGAAGACGGGCGAGCTGTAGGCGATCGATTGCCCGAAGTTGAGCGTCAGAACATTGCCGAAATAGCGGAGGAGTTGGACGGGAAGCGGCGCGTTGAGGCCATAGGCTTCACGCATCGCCTCCATCGTCTCCTTGCTGGCCGAACCGGATATGCCGGCCAGCGCGTCGACGGCGTCGCCAGGCATCATGTGCAGGAAGAAGAAGCTCAGGAGAACGATGCCGATCATGGTCGGTATCGCCTGGAGGAGGGTGCGTCTGACGGCGGGCAAAAACATGGCTCAGGCCTCCACCGGGCTTCTGGCGAGTGCCTCCTCCAGAAAATCCAGCCGGTCCTGGCCCCAGAACGTCTGCTTGCCATAAAGATGAGTGGGAGAGCCGAAGACGCCGCGCATTGTGGCGAGGGCGATGTTCTTCTGGAAGGCGGCCGGCACGTCCGGCGCCTCTTCGGCCGCGACCAGCGCCGCTCCGTCATAACCAGCCTTGCTGGCAACCGCGGCGCGGACGGCCGGATCGCCGATGTCCTCACCATAGCCCCAGAAGGCCTTCTGAAGAGCAATGGCGAGCGCAAGCGTCGGCTTGCCGGCTAGTTCGGCGGCGATGACGATGCGATAGGCCGGCGCGGCATCCTTGAGGCCTGCCCGGTCATCGAGCTTCAGAGGGACGCCGAGCCTTTTTGCCCAACGGGAGAGATCCTCGAAAACGTATTTCTGCCTGACCGGCGGCTTTTCCTTGAGGGTGATCCAGCCGTTCTCGGAGATGTTGGCGATGAGAAAGGGCCTGATTCCGACACCCGCTTTCTGGCAGATCGAGACAAGCCTTTCGGCGCCCAGATAGGCCCAGGGGGAGGTGATGGAAAAATAGTATTCGATGTTGCCCGACATCTCGTTCCTCGATCGCTGCATCTGTTCCCGTTATCCCCTCGAAGGGGTATTTTTGTGCGATGCAGGATGAAGAGGAAGATGCCGATCCCGCCCTGCAGCATGAGCGGATGTTAACAGTAGATCTTCAAAACGGCCAAGCGTCGCAGGCACTTTCGAGCCTTCGCTGCTGCAATAGACTATTTCATTATTGCCGCTACTCAGTCGCGGCTTACCGTGCAACGCTGCGGAAATATTGCATTGCGAAAGCGGCCTCATAGTCCGCTGACAGTCCCGGGTCAAGCCCGCGGTAACATCATCCGACGTCTTTACGATCATACGACAGAAGAAGGGGAATATCGCGTGAGCAAGCTGGTCAATCTCAGAATGTCAGCCGATGTTGGAGGCACTTTCACGGATGTGGTGCTGGAGGGCGCCAATAAGCGCTGGACTACGAAGGTCCTCACCACGCCATCCGCGCCGGAAGAGGGTGTCCTGCGCGGCATCACTGAAATCCTGCAGATGTCCGGCAACGAGATTGGCAATGTAGAAGCCTTCGTGCACGGCACGACGCTCGCCACCAACGCCATCATCGAACGGCGTGGCGCCAGGACCGCGCTGATCGGCACCGACGGTTTCCGCGATATCCTCGAGATCGGTACCGAGAGCCGTTACGATCAGTACGAGCTTGCGCTCGTGAGGCCGGCGCCGCTGGTCGCCCGTCCGTTGCGCTTGACCGTTCGAGGTCGCGTGGATGCACGCGGGATGGAGCTACGTCCGCTCGACGAAGTACAGCTTCTGGATATTGCTGCCGAGTTGAAGGCGAAGGATATCCAGAGCGTCGCGATCGCGTTCATGCACAGCTATATGAACCCGGCTCACGAGGTTCGGGCGCGGGAGCTGCTTCACGCTGCCGTGCCCGGGCTCTACATCTCGCTGTCCTGCGAGGTCTGCCCCGAGATCCGCGAGTTCGAGCGCACCTCCACCACCGTTGCCAACGCCTATGTGAAACCGCTCATGGACGGTTATCTGGCCCGCATGGAAAGCCGGCTGGAAGCCATGGGCTTCAAGGGCGTGCTGAGCCTAATGACGTCGGGCGGCGGATTGACCTCGGTCGATACGGCGCGCGCCTTTCCCGTGCGGCTGGTGGAATCCGGACCGGCCGGCGGAGCAATCTTTGCCTCGCAGATCGCGGCCCGGCTCGGTGAAAAGCAGGTTATCGCCTTTGACATGGGCGGCACGACCGCCAAGGTCAGCCTGATCGAAAACTACGAGTCGGAAAGCTCGCGCTTCTTCGAAGTCGACCGCGCGGCCCGCTTCCTCAAGGGATCGGGCCTTCCGCTGCGCATCCCGGTCATCGAGATGGTCGAGATCGGGGCGGGTGGTGGTTCGCTAGCACGCATCGATACCCTGCAGCGCGTGACCGTCGGTCCGGAAAGCGCCTCCTCGGTGCCAGGCCCGGCCTGCTATGGCGGCGGCGGTACGACGCCGGCGGTGACCGACTCCGACGTAGCACTCGGCCTCATCGATCCTGCGGCTTTTGCAGGTGGCTCGATCAAGCTCCGTCCCGATCTCTCCCTTGAAGCGCTTGATACCCAGATCGGCAAGCCACTCGGCCTCAGTCCGGAAATGGCGGCTTACGCCGTTTATGAGATGGTCTGCGAGAACATGGCGAGCGCAGCCCGCGCCCACACCGTCGAGCGCGGCGTTGTCGCCAACACGCATACGATGATCGCCTTCGGCGGCGCGGCCCCCCTGCATGTCGCCCGCGTGGCGGAGAAGATCGGCGCACCCCGGGTCATCATTCCCGCCAATGCCGGTGTCGGTTCGGCGGTCGGTTTCCTCGCCGCGCCGGTCTCC
>NZ_JPYQ01000001.1:105746-106712 GCF_000757525.1 Rhizobium sp. YS-1r
CCCCGCCAATGCCGGTGTCGGTTCGGCGGTCGGTTTCCTCGCCGCGCCGGTCTCCTACGAGATCGTAAAGACGAAATACATGCGGCTCGATGCATTCGATCACGAAGGCGCAAGCGAGCTGCTCGCCACGACATCCGCCGAGATCATGGCGTGGGTCGCTCCGGCCGCCCAAGGCAAGCTGATCGAGGAGAAGCGCGTCGCCTTCATGCGATATGTCGGCCAGGGGCATGAAATTCCCGTCGAGCTGCCGGTGCGCGATATCACCGCTGACGACGTCCCTGGTCTGCGCGCCCAGTACGAAAAGACCTACCAGCTGATGTTCAACCGCTCCATTCCGCAGGCGGCGATCGAGATCATGGCCTGGTCGGTGAACTGCTCGACACCCGCCGTCCTGCCGGAGACGATCGCGCAGATCACGCTTACCGAGGGCGAGACATCCGCCGACGTGATCCAGATCTTCGACGGCAAGGCGGAAGCCAAGGTCGACGTCAAACGCTACCGCAGGGAGGCGCTGCTTCCCGGCGTCGTCATCCCCGGCCCTGCGATCATCGTCGAGAAGGAAACCACGACCTACGTGACCGGCAGTTTCGACGCATTCATTGACGCAGCGGGCTCGATCGTCATGGATCGGAAGGGGATCGCTGCATGAACATCCAGACCCGTATCAGCCTGATCGACAAGCAGATCATGTGGAACCGCCTGCTGGCGGTGGTGGAGGAGCAGGCGCAGGTCTGTCAGCGTACGGCGTTCTCGACGATCGTTCGCGAATCCGGTGACCTTGCCGCCGGTGTCTTCGATGCCAAGGGCCGCATGCTCGCCCAGGCCGTTACCGGTACGCCGGGTCACATCAATTCCATGGCTTTGGCCGTCGGCCATGTCATCCGCACCTGGGGCCTTCCTGCAATGAGGCCCGGTGACGTCTTCATTCACAACGATCCGTGGATGGGGACCGGCCATCTGAACGAT
>NZ_JPYQ01000001.1:107139-209368 GCF_000757525.1 Rhizobium sp. YS-1r
TTCCGCAAGCTGCCGAAGGGCACCTGGCATTCGTCGCTGACACTCGACGGCCGCGACGATCCGGTCGTGCTGAAGGCCGCGCTGACGATCTCGGATGACGGCATCCATGTCGATTATACCGGCTCGGCGCCGATGACGAAGTATAACTTCAACGTGCCGATCTGCTACACGCTCGCCTACACGTCCTACGCGCTCGGCGTGGCGATCGTCCGGGATATCCCGAACAATGCCGGCTCGCTTGCGCCACGGACGGTTTCGGCGCCGGAGGGCTGCATCCTCAATGCGCTCAAACCCGCAGCCGTCTTCGGCCGTGCGCAGATGGGGCTGATGCTGCCCGACCTCGTCTATAATTGCCTGCGCCAGGCAATCCCCGACCAGATTCCGGCCGAGAGCACCTGCGGACTCTGGGGCATCAACGTCATGGGTCCGTGGGACAGCCCTCCCAACATCGCCAACCGCTATCTTACCCAGGTGATGACGACCGGCGGCATGGGCGCGCTTCCCTTTCGTGACGGCATGTCGGCGACCGGCTTTCCCTCGGGCGTCCGCGGTGGGCCGATCGAGATCTTCGAATCCATGACGACGCTCGTCGTCTGGAAGAAGGAATTCCGCCAGGACAGCGGCGGCGCCGGCAAGTTCCGTGGTGGTCTTGGCCAGGCGATCGAGATGGAGAACATTATTCCCGAGAGCTTCCAGTATTTCACCGGCTACGAGCGGGTGGACCATCCGGCGAAGGGGGCTGCAGGCGGCGGCAACGGCGCGCCGGGTCGGCTGCGGCTTGAGACCGGCGAGTTCCTGCCCGGCAAAGGTTGCTACGAGATTCCGGCCGGCGTGCGGATCGCCGTCAGTTCACCTGGCGGCGGCGGCGTCGGCAATCCGAAGGAACGCGACCGGGTAATGGTCTCCCGCGACGTCGAATACGGGCTGATCTCCAGCGAAATCGCCCGCGACCTCTACGGATATGTCGCCTGAGACAGAGGCAAGGCGGTGGCTGCCTTACGGCCATGGCCTCAATCGACCGAAGCGGAGCAAAATCATCATGTTGAACAAGGTGTCAGTCAAACCGTCGATCAGCTTGATCGACAAGCAGATCATGTGGAACCGGCTGCTGGCGGTGGTGGAGGAGCAGGCGCAGGTCTGTCAGCGTACGGCGTTCTCGACGATCGTTCGCGAATCCGGTGACCTTGCCGCCGGCGTCTTCGACGCCAAGGGCCGCATGCTCGCCCAGGCCGTTACCGGTACGCCGGGCCACATCAATTCCATGGCGCTGGCCGTCGGACACGTGATCGATGCCTACCCACTGCACACGATGAGCCCGGGTGACGTCTTCATTCACAACGATCCGTGGATGGGGACCGGCCATCTGAACGATATCTCGATAACCACGCCCTGCTTCAAGGGGGACAGGCTGATCGGCTTCCTTGCCTGCAACAGCCATATCCTCGATATCGGCGGTCTCAACGACTGGGCGTCGTCGACTGACGTCTTCATGGAAGGCATCTATCTGCCGATCCTGAAGATCGTCGATGGCGGGCGCATGAATGAGCCGCTGATGGCGGTGATCCGGGCTAATACCCGCCAGCCGGTGGAGACAGTCGGCGACGTCTATTCGCTGATCAACTGCAATGCCGTCGGCTGCGAGCGGCTGCTGGAGATGATGGAGGAGTTCGAGCTGACGAAGCTCGACGAACTCGCCGACCACGTCATCGATACATCGCGCGAAGGTGTGCTCGCCAAGATACGCAAGTTGCCGAAGGGTACGTGGCATTCGTCGCTGACGCTCGACGGGCAGGGCGGCGAAGCGATCACGCTCAAAGCGGCATTGACGATTTCCGACGATGGCATCCATGTCGATTATACCGGCTCGGCGCCGATGACGAAGTATAACTTCAACGTGCCGATCTGCTACACGATGGCCTATACGTCCTACGCGCTGGGCGTCTCGATCGTCCGCGACATTCCGAACAATGCAGGCTCGCTTGCGCCACGGACGGTTTCGGCGCCGGAGGGCTGCATCCTCAATGCGCTCAAACCCGCAGCCGTCGTCTCACGTCACCTGATGGGCCTGATGCTTCCGGACCTCGTGTTTGGGGCGCTGCGCCAGGCTATGCCGGACTTGATCCCGGCTGAAGGTGCCGGGGTGCTCTGGAACCTCCGGGTGATCGGTCCCTGGAAGAGCCCGCCGGTCTTTGGCGACACTTTCATGGCCGGCGTCGTGACGACCGGCGGCATGGGCGCGCTTCCGTATCGCGACGGGATGTCGGCCACCGGCTTTCCCTCCGGCGTTCGCGGCGGGCCGGTGGAGATCTGGGAGTCCATGTCGACGGCGGTCGTCTGGCGCAAGGAATTCTGGCGGGACAGCGGCGGTGCCGGCCAGTTTCGCGGCGGTCTCGGCCAGGCAATCGAGATCGAAAACATCATACCCGAAACCCTGTCCTTCGGCTGCTCCTTCGAACGCATCCAGTATCCGGCGCTTGGAGCTTTCGGCGGGAGCCCGGGCGCGGCGGGCCGGGTGATGCTGTCGAACGGTGTCATCCTCGGCGGCAAGGGGATCCACGCGGTGGAGCCAGGGCTGCGCGTGCTCGTCAGTTCCCCTGGCGGTGGCGGGGTGGGCGATCCCACAAAACGCGATCCGGCGCTGATACGCCAGGACCTCGAAAACGAACTCATCTCACCGGCCGCGGCGCGGGAGATCTACCGCTACTACGCATGACAACAGCGGGCAAAGAACCCGCAAAAACCCAACAGAGGGTGCCGCCGGGGCACAGAAAGGAACAACGATATGGCAATGAACGATCGCGGCATTTCCCGCCGGGCCGTACTCGCCGGCATGGGCGCACTGCCTGCGGCCGGCATGCTTGGGCCCGACGTAGCCATGGCGCAGGCGCAGAAGGACGTGGTGACGATGGTTGGCGCAACGGAGGCGCCAGCGCTTCTGTCGTTCGTCAATACGTCCAGTCTCATCTGGTCCGCCCGTACGACCGAGGGGCTCTTGGAATTCGACTACAAGCTCAATCCGTCGCCGCTTCTCGCGACCGAGTGGAAGGTTTCGGATGACGGGCTGACCTATACGTTCAAGCTCCGCCAAGGCGTCAAATGGCATGACGGCCAGGATTTTTCTGCCAAGGACGTGGTCTTTTCCATCAATACGTCAAAGCAGTTCCACTCGCGCAACCGCTCCACGTTCGCGCAGATCACCAAGATCGACGCTCCAGATGATTACACCGTCATCCTGAATCTCGCCAAGCCGACGCCGTTCCTCCTGAAGGCGATGTCCTCCATGGAGACGCCGATCGTTCCGAGCCATCTCTACAAGGAAGGCCAGGACGTGCTGACCCATCCGAACAATACCGCGCCGATCGGTACCGGACCGTTCATCTTCAAGGAATGGGTGCGCGGCAGCCACGTCCTCTGGGAAGCCAATCCGAATTACTGGAACAAGGACCTGCCGAAGGTGAAGAAGCTGGTCGCCAAGACCATTCTCGATCCGTCAGCGCGCGTCATCGCCTTCGAGACTGGCGACGTAGATATCGGATACCGTACGCCGGTGCCGTTCCGTGACGTCGACACGCTCCAGAAGATGAAGCATATCGCCTTCGACCCAAAGGGTTACGAATACGATCCGCCGAACATCATCATCGTCGAGACCAACCTTCGCGACCCGGCCCTTTCCAACATCAAGGTGCGGCAGGCGCTCGCCCATTGCATCGATCGCGACGCGATCAGCCGCGTCGTGTTCTACAAGTATGCGACGCCGTCGGCTTCGCCCGTCGTGCCCTACCACAAGGACTTCCATCTCGCCGAGCCGAGCCCCTATGCCTACGATATCAAGGCGGCCGAAAAGCTGCTCGACGAGGCCGGTTTCCCGAAGAACGGCACTGCTCCACGCCTAACGCTGTCGATGGAATATGTCGGCGACGACCAGCGCATTCTCGGCGAATTCCTGCGCGCCGCGATGAGCCGCGCCGGTATCGCCATCGAGTTGCGCGGCCAGGACATGGGTACGCTGATCTCCCGCGTCTATCGCGACCGGCAGTTCCAGCTTCATCTCGCCTCGATCAGCAACCTCTTCGACCCGCAGGTCGGCGTACAGCGCCTTTATTGGTCGAAGAACATCATCCAGGGCGTCGCCTTCTCGAACGGTACCGGCTACCAGAATGCCGAGGTGGACAAGCTTCTGGAGGACGCCGCGGTTTCCACCGATCAGAAGGCTCGCATCGAGATGTGGAAGCAGATCCAGCGCATCGTCATGAAGGAAGTCCCGAGTCTCCCGCTGGTGATGTCGCCGTGGCAGACGATCGCCAACAAGCGGCTCGTCGATCACACGACCAATGCCGAAGGCTTCGAAGGCAGCATGGCGCGGATGAAGATCGTCTGATCTACTGACGCCGACAGAAATGGATCGGCCGCCGGCCGGCCGATCCATGAATACGTACGGAGGCCTTGGCATGTCTGATCTCGACCGAAACCGCGCCGAGGCGCTGATGCAGGCCGCCGGCATGGACGGGCTGGCGATTTTTCAGCCGGAAGCCTTTCGATATGCGACCGAGCTCGATGCGGGCGTGGCGGCCATGTGGCGCAGGGCAGGGGCTTGCATCGCCCTCGTCCCGGCGGACAAGCGGCTGCGGACCGGGGCGGTGGCTGCTGACCACGCCGTCCAGTTCCTCGATCTTTCCACTCGCAATGTCGATGTGCTGCGGCAGCGCATCTGGATCGACTATCTCGTCCTGCCGCCGGCCCTCGGAGAAGATCCGTTCCCCGAACTTGCCCGGCAATATGCCGCTCAGGGGCTTGGCGGCGCACGGCCCGAAAGTTTCGATCGCGCCGAAGCCTTCCGATTGCTGGGTGAACTTCTGGATACGCGTGGCCTGTTGTCGGCGACGATCGGATGTGACCTGGAATTCGTCCCCGCCGCCGATTTCGCTGCACTGCAGGAGGCCCTGCCGAATGTCCGTTTCATCGACGGATCGGATGTGCTGCGGCGGCTTCGCATGATCAAGTCCCAACGCGAGCTGCAATGCCTGATCGACGCATCCGATGCTTCCGAGGACGGCATGCGCCATATGGCGCAGGCGCTCAGGGCGGGAATGACGATCGGCGATCTCGACGCGCTCTGGGAGGAGGGCGTGTTTGCTTCGCTGGCGCGGAAAGGCCGGCGGGCTTCCTCATTGCGCAAGGGTATCGCGGTTGGTCCCGATCTGTCGAATGGCCATGCGCGCGTCGAAAGAGGGGCGCTGATCAAGGCGGACATGGGGGTGGCAATCGACGGCTATCTCTCCGATGGTACGCGAACTATGTGTTTTGGCACACCGGATCCGGCTGCTGTGCGGATCTATTCCGTGCTGGGAGAGGCCTTTGCGGCGGGGCTCGAAAAGATCAGGCCCGGCAACACATTCGGCGAAGTGCATGCGGCGGTGCTCGCGGTCACTCGCCGGCGCGGGATGCCGGACTATTGCCGCGGCCATTTCGGCCATTCGATCGGCGCAAGCTGCGGCAGCGAAGAATGGCCCTTCATTTCCGCCGGCAACAGGGAGCCTATCATGCCCGGCATGATGCTCGCCTTCGAGACGCCGTTCTACGGCCACGGCCTCGGGGCAATGATGATCGAGGATCAGGTGATGGTGACCGAGACGGGCGCCGAGGTCATCAATACAATGCCGCGCGAACTGGTAATTCTCAGGAGCTGATCTGCCTCACCACTGGACGTCACGCAGCTTTTCGACCAGGAAATCCGAGAATACGCGGGTCTTCGGTACGAGATGCTTGTTGCTGGCATAGGCGATGTAGACGGACGATTCTGGCGTGATCGTCCAGTCGGGCAGGAGCTGTACGAGCGAGCCGTTCGCGAGATTGTTTCCGCAGATGTAGCGCGCGACGATCGCAATGCCTGTGCCGCGTAGAGCGGTCTCATAGATGGCTTCCGAGCTGTCGGAGCGGAATTCGCCCGCCACCCGCACTTCTTCCGTTTCCTCGCCCCTGCTGAAAGTCCAGGTATTGCCGGCGCGTGCATAGCGGCTGAAGCAGAGGCAGTGATGGTCGGCAAGTTCGGCAGGGTGCTGCGGCATACCGTGCTGGGCGATGTAGGAAGGGGCGGTGACCAGAGCGCGGCGATTGCGGGAGATCTTGCGCACGATCAGGCTCGAATCCGACAGCGTTCCAATGCGCACCACGGCATTGTAACCCTCTTCGATGAGATTGACGAAGCGGTCGGTATAGTTCGCCTCGATCTGCACGTTCGGGTATTTCTCGATGAATTCGGCGATGATGTCGGAGAGCTGCAGCCGCCCGAAAGCGACCGGAAAACTCACGCGGAGGAGGCCGCGTGGTTCGGTATTGAACGAGGATACCATCGCGTCCGCCTCTTCAAGGCGCATGAGGATCTCGCGACATCGCTCGAAATAGAGTTGCCCGACCTCGGTGAGGGCCACTGTCCGGGTCGTCCGTTCGAGGAGCCTCATGCCGAGCAGCGATTCCAATTTCGCCACTTTTCGACTGAGGGTTGAGGCTGACACTCCGACGAGGCTTGCCGCCTGAGCGAAATTCAACTTCTCGGCGACGACAGCGAATGCTGCGACGAGATGAATGCGCTCGATATCGAGAATGGCCTGACCCCGGCCAATGGCGTGCATGTTCATTGCGTCGTTCTCTCGCACTGGGAGGTCTGCGGGGACCTGCAACTTCATGTGACGGTAGTGTGTCATGCGAGAACGAAGGCTGACAATGGAAAAATTTCCCTGCGGACCTTCGTATGGGCGGTGGAAAGCCACTCATTTTTGCGGCATTCCCGCGCTCGCGTAAAATCATTCTACAAATTGGTACGATCCCGCTCCCGAACCGCAGGTTTCAGGGCGCCGGATACACCATTCCGATCGAATTGCGCAAATTTTAGCTCATGGGGATTTTTGAATTTTTTTTAGTCAATCGGCATTCAGCGAAACGATTAAGTCCGCTGGAATCTACCTTAGATAAATTGGGCGGCCAATCGCACAAAAAAGGATTGCAGATTGATGCAGGCGCCGGGAGCATTCGTGCAAATATGCAATAAACCCATTCGGTTCGCCCCGTATCGCAGATGGTCTCCAGCAAGGATACTGCCCCACGCCGGAGACGTTTCGGCATGTCGGAAGCGGGCGATTGGTCCTGCGGGTTCCCAGCATGAGTGAGAAGACAGAATGAGCGTTGCAGTCGCTGAACTCGATGCCCGGCCGAAATTTCCCGTGTCGGTCTTTCTACTTACGATTGCTCAAGGGCTTGCCGGCGCGATCCCGCCCATCATGGTCTCGGTCGGCGGCATGGTGGGGCAGACGCTGACCGCCAACGAGCTGCTCGTCACCCTGCCGATCAGCATGTTCATGATCGGCACCTGCACAGCCACGATCCCGGTCGCCATGCTGATCCGCCTGCTAGGCCGCAAGCCTGTCTATTGTATCGGTGCAATGGTCTCGATGATCGGCGGGCTGACCTGCACGCTCGGAGTGCTGCAGAACTCGTTCCTGTTGTTCTGTCTGGGCGCCTTCCTTTTCGGGCTGAACATCGCCTGCGTGCAGAGCTATCGTTTCGCCGCGACGCTGCTGGTGCCCGAGACGATGCGGCCGCGGGCCATCTCCTTCGTGCTGGCCGGCGGTCTCGTTTCGGCCGTTGTCGGCCCGCAGATCGTCGTCTGGACCAGCAACGTGGTGATCGGTGCGCCTTTCGCGCTGAGTTTCTTGTGTCAGGCGCTGCTGGCGCTCTCGACTCTGCCGGCGCTTCTGCTGCTGCGCTTTCCGGCCATGTCCACTCCGCTGAGGAAGGGGGCTGTAACATCCGCACCCCCATCGGATGCGAAGGTCTCGCTGAAAGATTATGTTCTGGCGGTGATCTGCGGTGCGGTTTCCTATGCATCGATGAGTTTTACCATGACCGCTTCGCCGCTGGCGATCATCGCCTGCGGCTTCAGCGTCGACGATGCGGCGCATGGCATCCAGTGGCACATCCTCGGCATGTTCGCGCCGAGCTTCGTCACCGGCCGGCTGATCGAGCGCTTCGGCCATCAGAACGTCATGCTGTTCGGCATCGCTCTCGTTGCAGTCGGTGCGGTCATCGCACTGTCCGGTCAGGAGCTTGCGCATTTCTGGGCGACCCTGATCCTGCTCGGAGTTGGCTGGAATTTCAGTTTCACCGGCTCGTCGGTGATGATCGCTCGCAGTGCCGTCGGCCCCAGGGCGGTTCTGTTACAGGGGATCGCCGATTTCTCGATCTTCGCCTTCGTGGCGATCTCGTCGCTCTCCGCCGGGGCGCTGATCCACCTTGCCGGCTGGAGTATGATCAATTGGATTGTGGTAATCGCTACTGGTCTAACAGCGCTCCCTTTTCTCTACCAGGCAACAACGAAGCGCAATCGTACGGTGCGCGGATAATCAAGCCACCATGATAGCTGATCGAGGGGATAGTCGACCAGCTCGAAACCGGACGAAGCTTCTTGTCCAGTCGCCAACGGGCTATAGCCCGATCAGTCTGGCTGCGTTGGATGAGGTCATTTGGCGTGTCTCCTCGAACGTGAAACCGCTGTCCAGGCAAAGCTTGATGACCGAGCGGAAACCTTCTACCGGGCGCGGATTGGTCGGCTGTCCGAGATCTGAGCCGAGGATGGTGTGGTCCAGGCCGCCGGCTTCCACATAGTCACGCAGTTCCTCGGCGGTGAACTGGCGCGACGGACAATCGATCAGCATGCAGGCGCAGTGTTCCAGATGGACGTCCATCGATGCGAGTTCGCGCAGGTCTGACAGGTTGGCATCGATCCAGAAGGTCGGGTGCGAAACGAGCATGCGATTTACGCCGCGCTGCTTTGCTTCCGTGAACAGCGGGTACATTTCGCTGACATGCAGGTGGCCGCCGCAGAGTACCGCGTCGTGTTCGGCGATCAGGTCGATGATTTCCTTGACCTCGTCGCGGAGAATGCCGTTGACGGTCAGAACGCTGAGGCCCTCCGGCGACAGCATGCCGAGCTTGCCGGCCAGATTGTAATAATGCGCGATGCGCAAATGGTTCGTGGACGAGAGCGTCGGCATCCAGACCAGCCGCGCGCCCATGTCAAGCCCTGCTTTGACGGCTTTCGGATTGAGGCCGCCGAGCGTGTTGTTCAACGGCACGCCGGAAAGGATTTCAAGTCCACTGCCGGCCGGCCGGTGGCGCTTGATGAGTTCCAGCACTGGTGTCGCCGAATAGAAATGGTCCTTGATCAGGATGGCGCGCATGCCAGCTGCTTCCGCCTCGGCGATCTCTTCGGCATGATTGATCTTGCGGCCCATGACAGAGGGGCCGCTATGGCAATGCAGATCCACCGCGCCGCGCAGCAAAGCATCGACGGCTTGATCGTTATTGGTATGGTGGAGCAACATCGGCCGAAACCCTTGCGAGACGATTGGCTTTTTCCACGCTGTGGGGGATGCGGTTCGGCGTCCATGGATTGCGAAAACCTATTTCAAGGGTTGAAACAGCTGACCTGTCGCCATGGCCGAGCCCAAGGTTTCGATTATGATCCCTAGTCGACCGAGACAAGAAGCGTCAGCGCCGCCGCGGTTGAGGGAGGAGAAACAAACAATGCACAAGATACTGACATCCATCGGTATTGCCTTGCTGGCCTTTACCAGCGTCGGCGCCACGAGTAGTACGAGCCTCGCGGGTGAATGGCCTAAGGACAAGCCGATTACCTTGGTTCACGCTTTCGCGGCCGGCAGCGACTACCTGGCACGTCTGATTGCTGCGGCGCTCGAAAAGGGCATCGGGCAAACCGTCATAGTCGAAAACAAGCCGGGTGCCGGTGGTGCGATCGGTACGGGTTACGTGGCCCGCCAGAAGCCGGACGGTTATACGCTGGTGACCGCTTATCCGGGACCTGCGGCGAATTTCACCAACACGATGCCGGGCCTGAACTATAAGCCCCTCACCGATTTCGAGCACGTCATCCAGTTTTCCGTGGGTGACATGGTGCTGGTGGCCCGTAAAGACTTTCCGGCCAACAATCTCAGCGAACTGATCGCCTATGCCAAGGAGCATCCCTCGCAGGTGAGCGCCGGTAACAATGGCATCGGCTCCTACGGCCATATGATCGAGGCAGCGATCATGGACATGGTTGGCATCGACATCAAGCTCGTCAGCTACAAGGGCAGCCCGCCTATCGTGACCGACATGCTGTCGGCGAGCTTGGATCTTTCCGTCGATTATCTCGGCGACGCCTATATCAAACATATCGAGGCCGGCAGCCTCAAGCCGATCGCCGTCATCTCCGCCAAGCGGGCGAAAATCCTGCCGAACACGCCGACGCTCAAGGAAGCGGGGCTCGATCTGGTGGCCGTGCCGTGGGGTGGCATCATGGCGCCGAAAGGCACTCCGCTGGCTGTCGTCAAGAAGATCAATGAAGTGCTGACCGAATATCTGAAGTCGGACGATGCAATCCAGAAATTCGCCGTCGCTGGTCAGGTCGCGGCGCCTACGACGCCGGAAGAGTTCCACAAGATCGTCGTCGACGAAGAGGCGCTGTGGCGGAATATCATCGCCAAGTACGATATCCGCAGCAAGTAACTCCGCTCCCTCTTCGGGGAGCGAGAATGACGGCCCTAGCCAAATTCCAAAATCCGGGAGCGTATCCGATGTCGAGTGGCGTCCTAGCCCGATCGCATGAGCCCCCCGGCCATCTGACCGGCTGGCTTTCCGGATCGGTTGACATGGCCTGTGATCTCGAGGGCCTGCTGCACCCGGATACCGGTCTGGATTCGATCGAAATCGGTGCCCAGGCGCTGGAGTTGGGAATAAGGGCCGTGGTGCTGCAGGCCCATGATTACTGCACTGCGCCGGTTGCGGCCTATCTGGCGGATGCCGATTTCAAGGACACGCCTATCGCCTTGTTCGGCAGCGTTGCGCTGAACACGACAGTCGGCGGCCTAAATGTCTATGCCGTCGAACACACGCTGATGCTGGCCGGCAAGGTGGTTCACATGCCGACGCTCTCGGCGGAGAATTTCCTGAGGAGCCAGCGTTGGCCTTCCCGCCTGCCGGTAGGGTTCGATGGCGCCGAGCCCGCGCTCAGTGTGGTGAGTGCACGTGGCAGGGTGCTGCCTGAGCTCAAGGAGCTCTTGGAGGTTATCGCGACAAGGGATGGCGTCCTCGGGGCGGGATTCTTGCATACAAGCGAATTGCTCGCGCTGTTCGAGGCGGCGAAGGTATGCGGCGTGACTCGGCTACTGGTGTCAGACCCGGTGCGCAATAATGGAGCTCGACCGGGAGATGTGGATAGGATGCTGCGGCAGGGCGCTTACATCATGATCTCGGCGAGTAGCCAGGGGCGCGACCGCATGCTGGCTGCCAGCCTTGCCCGGACGCATCCCGAACGGCTGATTCTCGGCCTGCATTCCGCTGAAGCTTCCGGCTCATTGCGAAGCCATTACATCGCCGCTTTGCGGGGGTGGCTGGAGCTTGGTCTCGACGAAGGAGAAATCCGGCGGGCGATCGGTGACAATCCGCGCCGGCTGCTTGGTCTGGAAGAACGAATAATGCATGGGACGCATTTGCATGCCTGATACCGATAATGAACCGCCGCTGGTAGACGCGCATTTTCACATCTACACGACGGACCTGCCGCTGGCGCCAAATGCCTCGCACAAGCCCCCGGAAGATGCAGGCGTCGAGAAACTGATCGGGCTGCTGGACGAGCATGGCATAGCGCTCGGGGTCGTTGCTGCTGCCAGTCTGCATGGCGAATACAACGATTATGTTCGCGATGCGCTGCGCAGATATCGCCGCCTGAGGGCGACGGCCATCGTCTCTCCGTCGATCAGCGTCTATGAGCTGGAGCGGATGCGGGATGATGGCTTCGTGGGTATCAGGCTGATGTGGCGGACGCTCAGCGAGGCGCCGGACATTGCATCGCCGGACTATCGCCGGCTGTTGCGGCGGGTGGCCGATCTCGGCTGGCATGTCCACCTGATCGAGCGGGCGGACCGCCTGCCGGCGATGATGCGGGAGATCGAGGCGGCCGGCGCGCGGATGGTTATCGACCATATGGGCATGCCGGAAGCGGGAAAAGGCGTGGACGATCCCGGCTTCCGGCTGGTGCTTGAGGCGATCGACCGGGGCAGGACCTGGGTCAAGCTCTCGGCCGGCTACCGGTTCAAACCGCCTTCGGCGGCGGCGGACTGCGCCGGGGAGTTGATCAAGCGGACGGGCGGAGAACGGCTTGTCTGGGCGAGCGACTGGCCATTCGCGGCCTATGAGAACCGCGTCACCTATGGCGAGACCATGGCGGCGCTTTCCGAATGGGTGCCGGATCCTGCCATGCGGCGGCGTATCGGCGGGCGCAACGCACTTGAACTCTATTGCATGTAACGGCTGGAACCGGAAATGAATGCACTTGCAGAAGTGGCCGCCAAGGCAGAAGTCCTGTCCCTCGTCACCGAATACTGGAACGAGGTCGACACCAATTGGGGTGCACGTGCCCATATGATGTTTGCCGAGGATGGCGTGTTCGGTTCCGGCCCTTCCGCCTTTGTTGGCCGCGAACAGATCAAGGCCTTTTACGACTGGCGCCGTGGTCGCGGGGATCGCGTCGCGCGTCATCTTATCAACAATCCGATGGTTTCGATCGAAAGTGCGGACCGGGCGACGATCAAATATATCATGACGATCTATGCGGTAGACGGCGTGCCGGTGCTGCCGGTCAATGCCCCGAACAGCATTTCGGAGGTTTTCGAAGTGCTGGTGCGCGGTGCGGAAGGCTGGAAGATCCGGTCGAAGACCTTCACTCATCTGTTCAAGGGCAACGAGCCGACGACGACCATGCCGGCGCATGTGCGGCAAAGCCTGTTGTCAGAGCCGGTTCGAGAGGATCAAAGCTAGTATCCGCATAGACGATCGAAATGCCGTTGAGGAGGAGAACAGCATGAGTATCGAGACGAGAAAGCCGCAGGAGCGCGCGCTCAGTCGCCGGAATGTCACCTTTACCGCTATTTTCGTGTGTTTCAGCGTGGTCGTCGGCATCTACGCCTATCGTACGCTCAGTATCGGTACGGCGGCGGAAATGGGCGCCGGTTTCTTTCCGGTCATGCTGTCGATCGTTCTGGGATTCCTGGCTTTGGCAGTTGCCTTCACGCCGATCTCGGCAGGCGCTCAGCCTCTGCGCTTCGCCTCCATCAAATCCTCGGTATTGGTTCTCGGTGCCCCGCTCATCTTCGCGGTGACGATCCAATCGCTGGGTCTCGTCGCGGCGGTCGCTCTAACGATCTTCTTCTCCAGCTTTGCCAGCCGTTTCGCCACGCTTCGCCAATCGCTCCTGTTGGCCGTGGGTTTCACCGTATTCTGCGTCGCGGTGTTCCATTTCCTCCTGAACCTGCCAATCCCCCTTTGGGGCGACCTGATTACGGGTTAGAAAAGCCATGGATATCTTTGCCAATCTCGCGCTCGGTTTCGGGGCGGTTCTCGAACCTTCAAACCTGATGTTCTGCTTCATCGGCTGTCTGCTAGGTACCGCCGTCGGCGTGCTACCGGGCATCGGGCCGCTAGGCACGATCGCCATCCTCCTGCCGGTTACCTTCGGTTTTGCGCCGGAGGCCTCGATGATCATGCTGGCCGGCATCTACTACGGCGCCCAATATGGTGGCTCGACCACGGCGATTCTCATCAACCTGCCGGGCGAGGCGACATCCGCGGTCACCGCCATCGACGGTTACCAGATGGCGCGCCAGGGCAGGGCGGGTGCGGCACTCGCCATTGCCGCGCTCGGCTCTTTCTTCGCCGGCTGTGTCGCCACGTTGGTTATCGCGATTTTCGCCGTGCCGCTCACCTCGCTCGCCCTCAGTTTCGGACCATCGGACTATTTCGCGCTGATGGTGCTCGGCGTCGTGGCCTCGATCGCGCTGGCACATGGCTCGGTGTTGAAGGGGCTGGTGATGATCGTGCTTGGGCTGCTGCTCGGCTGTGTGGGGACGGATGTCTATACGGGCAGCATGCGTCTGACGCTCGGTACGCTCGATCTCGCTGACGGCATTCCGATCATCGCCTTCGGTTCGGGCGTTTATGCGCTCGCCGAAATCCTGCGCGGCCTTGAGGACGAAAAGGAGCAGGAGCGGGAAGTGCTGACCACGCGCGTTACCGGCCTTATGCTCACCTGGGGGGAGATCAAGGAATCGGCGGGGCCGATCCTGCGCGGCACGGGGCTCGGCTCGATCCTCGGCATCCTGCCGGGGGGCGGCGCCATGCTGTCCTCCTTCACCTCCTATGCCTTGGAAAAGAAACTCTCGCGCCATCCGGAACGCTTCGGCCATGGTGCGATTGGTGGCGTTGCAGGTCCGGAATCGGCCAACAACGCCGGCGCCCAGAGTTCCTTCATTCCCATGCTGACGCTCGGCATTCCCTCCAATGCCATCATGGCACTGATGATCGGGGCGCTTATGCTGCAGGGCGTGGCGCCCGGCCCCAGCCTCGTCAACGAGAAGCCTGTACTGTTCTGGGGCGTTATCGTCTCGATGTGGATCGGCAATCTGATGCTCGTTATCCTCAACCTGCCGCTTGTCGGGCTGTGGGTGAAGCTGCTCTCCGTTCGCAATCATCTCCTGTTCCCGGCCATCATCGGGTTCTCGGCGATCGGCGTCTACAGCGTCGGCAACAATCCGTTCGACCTCGTGGTGATGGCGGTGTTCGGCGTGGTCGGCTACGGGCTCACAAAGCTCGATTGCGAACCTGCGCCATTGCTTCTCGGCTTCGTTCTGGGGCCAATGCTGGAGGAATACCTGCGCCGCGCCATGCTGCTGGCGGATGGCAATCCACTTGCCTTCTTCCATCGGCCGATCACTGCGGGCCTGCTCATTGTCTCGGCAGTGACGCTCTTCGCCGTGCTGTTCCCGGCGATCCGCAATCGCCGCAAGGTGGTGTTCGCGGAAGAGGACTGATCGTCGCTCGATCGGTGCCCGATGGCACCGACTGTATTTCATGGTTTGAAATCGCCGGGTGGCGAAGGTGGACCTCCCACCATCCGGCGCTCTAACTCATCGGGACCGATGAAACAATGAGGCGGCCGCTGTCGCCTGCCACTCACTCCCGATGTTCTACAGGTGAAACTTGCATCATCCGCCGAGTTTCCGCTTCCGCCGGCTGCGCCCATGAGCACCGCCAAGGTTGGGCGTTACAATCCGCTGCTTGCCCTGAAGGACCTCCATTACCGCCGTTTCGCGATCGGCAGCATCGTCTCCGTTCTCGGCATGTGGATGCAGAAGATCGGCGTCGCCTGGCTTGCCTGGGAGCTCAGCAAGTCGCCTTTCTGGCTCGGGCTGATCGCCGCGGCCGACATGCTGCCGTCGATCTTTCTCAGCAGCTTCGCCGGCTCGCTTGCGGATGCGCATGACAAGATCAAGGTTCTGCGTTCTGCTCAGTCGGTCGCCATCATGCAATCCGTGGCGCTTGCCTTTCTCTCTTGGTTCGGGCTGACCACCGTCGAGGTGCTGTTCGCGCTAACCTTGGTGCTGGGGGTATCCAGCAGTCTGGAGCAGCCGGCGCGGCTGTCGCTGATCCGGGAAATCGTGCCGCCCGATTATCTGCATGCGGCGGTCGCGCTGAATGCGCTGAGTTTCAATCTGGCTCGCTTCGTCGGCCCAATCATAGCGGGCGTGCTGATCAGCGAGATCAATGTCGGCGTTACTTTTGCCGCAAGCGCCGTGGCGATCGCCTTCTTTTCCTATGCGCTTGCGGTGATCCAGGTGCAGAAGGTGGCCGATAGGCCGGCCGATCCCGTCCAAAAAGCCGGTACGACCGATGGGTTCCGGTATGTGCTCGGCAACAGAAGCCTGCTTGCCACGCTGGGGCTGATGGGGATGACCGGCATCAGCGTCAACGGGATCCTGCAGATGCTGCCGGCCGTCTCCGACGCCTTGTTTGCCAGAGGTATTGACGGTTTTGTCGGGCTGATGGCGGCCTCGGCCTTCGGTTCGATCGTATCGGGCACGATCACGCTTGCGCGGCCGCCGAGCGCGCAAGGGGCGCTTAGCATCGCGCTTGCCGCACTTTGCGCCACGGCCGCGCTCGCCGTGTTGGCGCTGACGCCGAGCTTCCATTTCGCCCTCGTCGCGATCTTCTGCATGTCCTTCGCCAACATGTATGCGGGGATCGGCGGGCAGGCCCTGCTGCAGCTTGAAAGCGAACCGGGTAAGCTCGGGCGGGTGATGGGCATCTACAGCATGATCATCCGCGGCGGCCCGGCTGTCGGGAGTTTTTTCATCGGAGCGGCGGCCACATTCGTCGGCATGGTCATCCCTGTCGTCGGCGTCGCCGCGCTTGCCGCCTGCTATTCCGGCCTCATCGCGCTCGCCTTTCGCCAGCGCCGATCTTGATCTTCCTCATTTCATTCCTTGAAATGTGAGAAGAAGCCTCTGGCTTCGCCGATGGGGTGGGGCTACCTTTCATGTGAGCATTGGTTGGAGGACTGGTGCAAAAGAATTCTGGGAGGAGTTCTGAATGTTTGACAGCGAGTTGAAGGAGAGGCCGGCCAAATATTCCCAGCTACCGAAATACAACGATCTTCACTGTAGGGCGAATTCATTGCGTGGTAGCGTCGACGAACACAAGGCATCTTATGCCCCCGTCGAGTCCGCGCGCCGGGTTTTGTTGCTGTTGCAGGCGCTGAATGCGCAGCGTATAGCGACCATCGGTTCGCTGCATCAGGTGACGGGTCTATCCAAATCGACAATCGTGCGGATGCTGGAGACGCTGATCAGCGAAGGTTACGTGGTGCGCGACAATTTCGTCGGCGGCTATAGCGTCACCTCCAAGGTCGTCTCGCTCGCCTCCGGTTTCAGTGGCGCTCCATTGCTGATCGAGGCGGCGCGGTCGCGGGCGGTGGCGCTGACCAACAATATCAAGTGGCCCGTCAGCCTTGGGACGTTGCGCGACGCTCATATCCTGGTGAGCTTCACCACCGCGCCTATCAGCCCTTGGGCCTATCCGTTTCCCGTGCTGCACCGGTTCCTCGATCTGGAGCTGACGGCGATGGGACAGTGCTACCTGGCCTTCTGCGACGACGATGAGCGGGCACTGCTTCTCAACGCGCTCACCCAGCAGCGCCGCGAGCAGGGCAGGCCTTTCGATGCGGCGCGCGTGCTGCGCGATCTGAGGGCCACCCGCAAGCGCGGTTATGCCCGGGTCGGTGGGCCGCGCCGGGTCTTCGATTTCGTCGCCGTTCCGATCCTGGACGGGCAGCGCTGCTCGGCCTGTATGGGGGTCGGTTTCTATCGCACGGCGGTTCCGTCGGATCGCATTTTGGAAAGCGTCATACAGCCGATGGTCGAGGCCGCATCCGCAATCCAGGTGGATATGCGCAGCCTGCACGGCACCAGCTACTGAGCCAACATCAACCGATATCTGCCGAACGATGCTCGATCAAGGGCAGGCTCGGCCATGGCCACGTGCCTCCAACTTGAGGAAAATCACATGAAACGTAAGGTGATATTAACATGTGCCGTCACGGGCGGCAGCGCACTGTCCAAAAACAGCCAATACGTGCCGATCACGCCGGAGCAGATCGCCAACGAGGCAATCGCCGCGGCGAAGGCCGGTGCTGCCTCGGTACATATTCATGTCCGCGACCCGCAGACCGGCGCGCCTTCGATGCAGTTCGAGCTTTACGAGGATGTGATGCAGCGCATCCGCCGCTCAGGCGTCGATTTTATCGTCAACTTGACCGCCGGACCGGGCGCGGGTTACGCGCCGACGCTGGATGAGACGGTCGTGCCGCCGGTTCGATCGCCGGGGGTTCGGACCGACCATGTTTCCCGCCTGCGGCCGGATATTTGCACGCTGGACGTTGCCACTATGAATTTTGGAGACCGAGCGATCGTCAACACGCCGCCGCATCTGATCGCGATGGCGAAGGCGATCCGGGCCGCCGGCGTGAAGCCGGAGCTCGAGGTGTTCGACATCGGCCATGTGGGTGTGGCGGTGCGGCTTCTGGAGGCGGGACACCTGCCACAGCCGTCGTTCTTCCAGTTTTGCCTCGGCATTCCGGGCGGCGCTCCGGCGACGACCGAGGCAATGCTTCTGATGCGCTCACTCATTCCGCCGGGCACGCAATGGTCGGCCTTCGGCATTTCCCGCGCTCAGATGCCCATGGTCGCACAATCGGTTATTCTCGGCGGACACTGCCGCGTCGGGCTGGAGGACAATCTGTTTCTCGAACATGGCGTCCTGTCCGAAGGCAATGTGCCGTTAGTCAAACGTGCAGTGGAAATCATCCGGGCGCTTGGAGCGGAGCCGGCGACGCCGGCCGAAACCCGCGAAATCCTCTCCCTGGAAGCGGCGAGGGCGGCTGCCTGATGAACGATCTCAATCCGGTTTCCAAGGCCGTCTTCGACCCTGCCGCGGCAGGGTGGACGAAGCGCCGCTCCAACCCGTTCTCCGAGATGATCGGGCCGTTCTGGCAAAAATACGAGGACGGCCAGTTCCTTCTCGGACTGCTCTGCACGCCCAACATGCTCAACAATGCGGGTGTGATGCATGGAGGGTGCCTTGCGACCTTCGGTGATCAGGCGATTGGAAGCACGCTTTTTGAAACGCTGTCGCGCGCGCAGGGGCCGGATGCGCCACCGGTTCGATCGGTGACCGTGCAGCTCAACGTTCAGTTCCTGGCAGCGGTGCGGCCATCCGATTTCGTGATTGGTCGTTGCCTGATCACCCGGCAGACGCGGACCCTCGTGTTTCTCCACGGTCTGGCAGAGGTGGACGGGGAGGCGGTTGCTTCGCTGCAGGCGGTGTTCAAGCTCATGAAGCCGCAGGCCTAGATAGGCTTCTCTGTTTGTATTTCAGTCGTTGAAAAGGCTAGACGCGAACACTCCCCCTGGGCCGCCAGACGCCGCAGAGTAATCAGCACAACAGAACATTCGGGGAGGATCAGGAATGCCGCGGACGGAGTTTGCAACCCGCTTCAAAGCACGTCAGCAACTGCTCGGCGCCTTCGTCAAGACACCTACGAGCCATGCCTCGGAAATCCTCGGCGGTGCGGGTTTCGATTTCGTCGTCATCGACGAGGAGCATGCACCGATCGATCGGGTCACGACGGATCAAATCCTGCTCGGATGCAGGGCGAGCGATATCGCCGGCCTGGTGCGCGTTGCTTCCTCGGCTCCAAGCGCCATCCAATCGGTGCTGGATTGCGGCGCGGCCGGCGTGCTGGTGCCGCATGTCGCTTCCGCAGAGATTGCCCGCACGGTGGTGGCCGCAAGCCGGTATCGTGGCGGCGCTCGCGGCTTCTCCAATTCGCCGCGTGCCGGCGGATATGGTGCGACCGGCATGTGGGCGCATATTGAGGCGCAGGACCGGGATGTCGCGGTGGTGGCGATGATCGAGGATCGCGAAGCGATCGACGTCATAGAAGACATTGTAGCGGTCAATGGGCTCGATGGCATTTTCATCGGCCGCGGAGACCTGACAGTTTCGCTCGGCGCCAAATCGGCAAGCGAGCCGGTAGTGAAGGACGCGGTCGCCCGCGTCATGACGGCAGCCCGCAATGTCGGGAAACCCATCTGCGTCATGGTCGGCTCGGTGGAGGAGATCGGGCCCTTCCACGCGGAAGGGGCGAGCGCCTTCATCGTTTCCTCCGACCAGGGCCTGCTTCGCGCCAGCGCCAACCGCATCCGCGCCGAATTCAGCGCCGCCGCAAACTGAAACAATCACAGGACATGACCATGTACGCAGCAAGTGACCCAAGATCGGCTCTCAACACTCCAGCGGCTCGCACCAATCCCGCTCCCACTGCCTATAAGGGCGCGGAATATGCCCGCTTTTACGATGCGCCGCCGCAGGAAGTGGTGGATGGCAGCCAGACCTATTATGCCCGCGGCCAGAACCTGATTGTGGCGCATACGCGGGGCAAGGCCGGGCTGGTGCTTTCTCGCACCAACCAGCTCGACGAATATGTGGTTTTGCTTCCCAATCGGAACACGCCGGTCGAAGTCCGCTGGAACGGCGAGGGCATCACCGTTGACGGCTATTGCATCGTCGTCGTGCCGGCGGGCGATAGCGAGGTGCATCTCAAGGGTGATGGCGAGGTGATCCGGCTGCTCACGACGCGCGCGGACGATCTCGTCGCCAAGTGCTCGAATGCGGAGTCCTATATCCATTCCGATCCGAATGTGCCGCCTTTCCAAGCCTGGCCCGATCCGGTGGGCGGGCACAAGCTGCGGCATTACAGTCTGGATGTTCCGCCGGAGCCGGGCCGGTTCGGCATCATCTTCCGTTGCTCGACGATCATGGTGAACTTCTTGCCCGGCAGCGGCCCTCGCGATATCACCAAGATGTCTCCGCACTTCCACGACGACTTCGAGCAATATTCGCTCTGCGTCGCAGGCTCTTACATCCACTACCTGCGCTGGCCATGGATCAGCGATCTCAATGCCTGGCGGCCGGACGATGCCGAGCTTTGCGCCGCACCTTCCGTTGCCGTCATCCCTCCACCGGCAATTCACACATCGCGGTCGATCGACCCGGTGAAGAATGTCCTGGTCGATATCTTCAGCCCGCCGCGCGCCGATTTTTCCGCCAAGTCCGGCTGGGTGCTGAATGCCGATGAATATCCCGCGCCGGACACTCTCGCGCGCTGAACCAGCCCTTATGGGAGTATTGAGCATGACCGAAGCTTCTTCCGCCACCCTCGACCGAAACGCTGAAATCGCCGACCTTCTGGTCGGCGCCGTGGACCTGCATTGCCACAGCGGGCCGGCCGTATTCCCCCGCCTGCTCGATCATTATGAAGCGATGATGGAAGCGTCCGAAGCGGGCTTTTCGGCACTCGTCTATAAGGACCATTTCTATCCGGGCATGGCGCATGCCAGGCTGCTCGAGACGCTCTATCCGGATACCGGCGTGCGCCTCTATTCCGGCGTCGCGCTCAACAATGCCAGCGGTGGCATCAATCCGCATGCGGTGGACCATGCCGTCAAGCTCGGCGGCAAGATCGTCTGGATGCCAACATTTGCCGCGGCGAATCACATCGACAAGAGCGCAAACGAAACCAAGAACTATCCCAAGAGCGTCAATCCCATGCTGCCGCCCATTCCGCTCACGGTGCTGGACGAGAAAGGCAAGCTGACGAAAGAGACGAACGAGGTGCTGGAGGTCATCGCGGCGGGCGATATCATTCTCTCCAGCGGCCACCTTTCGGTGGACGAGCTGAAAGTGCTCTATCCGGAAGCAAAGCGTCGCGGCGTAAAGAAGATGATGATCAATCATCCCACTTATGTCATTGGCTGCTCGGACGATGATATCCGCGAACTCAGCCGGCTGGGCGTCTACATGGAACATTCGATCTGCATGTTCATCCCCAACGAGCGCGGACCGTCCAAATGGGATGCTGCGGAGCTCCGGCGCCTGGTGGGCTTGGCCGGCGTCGAGATGACCATATTCGGCTCCGACCTCGGCCTTGTGAAGATGCCGCGCCCCGTCGAGGGATACCGCGCCATCGTCAACGATCTGCTTGATCTCCAGATGCCGAAGTCCGACATCCGAAAACTCGTGGGTGCCAACGCGGCAAGCCTGCTATGACCCCATGCGGTTGGTTCGACCGGACCTTATATCTGTTCCGCGGGCCGCACAATCGTCGTTGTATTGCCACTAACAAGGTCGACGCCAACACGAAGGCGAGGTCGTATTGAGGTGTTGGCGCCTGCGGCGGGAGCATCGTCTCGATCTAACGCGGGGCGGGCTGAAAGAGCTCGACCAGATTGCCGGACGGATCGACCAACAAGACTTGCGATCCGCCGGGTCCCCTCACGATCTCGTTTCGCAGCTTGACGCCCGCAGCCTGCCGCCGGGTAACTTCCGCCTGCAAGTCACTGACGATCAGGTGGATACGGTTCCAGCCGCCCGGCCGGGGGAGCTCGCCGTCGGACATTGCGCGCCCCGCCGAGCTTTTCGGTCCGCTGAGCAACAAGCGCAGCGAACCCAGCTTGACGTCGGCGAAGGCGGGGGCGTGCTTGAAAAGCAAGGTGAAGCCCAGGTTTTTCGTGTACCATTCGATTGCCGCTTCAACATTATCCACGATGTAGCGGACATTCACGGTTGTCTCCGGCATTTCCTCCTCCCCAGTCACAGTTCGTGGAGCGTCGATACTTATAATCATAACCGGATGTGCTTCGATTGTCAGGACAATCGGCCTCCGGTAACCGCTCAATCCGTCGCCTTCGCCTCGTAGAACGTCCTCACATCCGCAGCAAAGCTCTTCCGGGAATCCGGCTTTGTGTAGAACATGTGTCCGCCGCGATAGGTCTTCAGCTCGGCGCGACCGGCGGCAAGCTCGGGCGGCAGATGGTCGATGACGTAGCGGCTCGCGCCATAGGGTGTCAGCGCGTCGCTGTAGCCGTGCGCGATCATCAGCCGGAAGGTCGGGATGACGGAGAGCAGGTCGCGGATGTCGGTGGAAGCACCAGCAAGGGATCGGCTATCACCGCCGCGGCTGCCATTCCATTCCCAGCGGCGGTTCACATCCTCATTGAGGAGATTGTAGGTCATCTCGGTTGAAAACTTGAGTTCGTTACGGGCATAGGCCGCAAAGGCGGCGCCGTAGGCGCGCGTATAGCCGTCGAGGATGGGATCGTCGTTGCGGTTATTGACGTCTTCCGGATAGGCATCCGGCACCGCATAGGACGCATCATAGGGACTGATTATCCTGCCAGGTCCACCCATCTGCTTGGCGTAGACATCACCCACGAAGCCGCGCGTGCGAGCCACCACATCCTGCGGAATGCCGGTAAGCTCGGCCACACGGCCGTAAAGCGCATCGGCGGCCGGACCGCCGGGGGAGGGGCCTGCCAGCGCGACGAGATAATCGCCCATGGCGAAACGTTCGGCCTCGGCAAGCTTTTCCGGGGTAAACTGATTGCGTTGCTCCAATTTGCCGGCCGCGAGGGAAGGAAGCTGCAGGGCGGCGCTGAGCGGATCATCCGAATTGGCAAGAAAACGCCCCTCGATCAATGGCGAGAGCATGATGATGCCGGAAGTCAGGATGCCTTGGGTATTTCTGAGTGACGCGGCCACTTTGGCGGCACGAAACCCGCCATAACTCTCGCCGAGCAGGTATTTCGGCGCATCGAGCCGGCTGGTCTTCTGAACGTAGAGAGCGATCGCCTTCGCGAGGCTTTCGGCATCCTGCCGCACACCGTAGAAACTCCGGGCTGCATCATCACTCGCCGCCCGGCTCCAGCCTGTGCCGACCGGATCGATCAGCACCAGATCGGTGAATGCAAGCCAGCTTTCGGGATTGTCCCTGAGCTCCGGCGTCGTGCCGTTGTCGCTGCTCGCGCCGAATTCGAGAATTCTCGGGCCGATCAGTCCCAGATGCAAATAGGCCGAAGCAGCCCCCGGCCCGCCGTTGAAGGCGAAGGTGAGCGGCCGGCCGGCGGTACGGTTCTTGGCAACATAGGCGGTATAGAAGATCTTGGCTGTGCGGTTCCCGTCCTGTCCGAAAAGGTCGAGTGTGCCGACAGTCGCTGTATAGGGCAGTTCGCCGGAAGGCGCCTTGAAGACATGCTCGGTCGTGGAATCGGCCGGGATCAGGCTGAAAATGCCGCCGGGTGTCGATTGTTCCGCCTGGCGGGCGCGTTCAGGGCGCTCGTCTCCGCCGTGGTCCTGTTGCGCAAAGACCGGCGCGGAAAGTGCGAGCAGCACGGCGAAAGACATAACGATACGATGGAACTGCAAACTGAAATCCTCCTTGGCCCGGCCAGCCTGATCCAGCCGAAGCTCTATGTAGAGCGGCAAACCGATCCGCAAAACTCAACTCCGATTGATCGAGGCGCCGCGGGACCGGGCAGACTTGAAACTGACACGATTTGAACTCATATTGAGCATGAAATGCTTAAGTCTGTATCAGGATTGGTCCAATGACTGCACATGCATTCGAAATGAGCGCTGCCTCCTTCAGTGAGGCGCACTCCTCTTTCCTCTCTGCGCGGCGTGTTTCCGAATTGCTCGGCGTGACGCAGGTCGAGTTGGCAAAGCTGATCGGCGTCGCCCGCAACACGCTGACCGCCAAAAGCGGCGCACGCAAGGTCGACCTCGCACTCTCTCCCGTCGTCCGCATTCTCGCCATGGCGAGCGAGATGGCCGGCGACGAGAACCGCGCCGCAATCTGGTTCAAGCATCAGCCGATCCCCGGCTGGGCCGGCAAGACGGCTTATGACCTCGTCGGCGAGGGCAAGGCTGACAAGGTGCTTGCCTATCTGGAGGCGGTGCGTTCCGGCGTCTATGCCTGAACCGGAAGAGGAGGCACTGTTCCTCTGGCGGGCTTATGTGCCGCGCTGGGCGCATGCGCCGCTTTCCGGCGATGGTGCAGCACGCTTCGGCGGGCGCTGGAACCCGGTCGGGTCGCCGACCATCTATGCCGCCCGCGAGCTTTCCACCGCCTGGGCCGAATACAATCAGGGCTTCGTGCAGCATCCGGCCCTGATCGCGCAGCTTCGGCTCACAGGAGCACGGCTGGCGAACCTCATCGATCCGGCCGCGCTTGCGGACCACGGCGTCAATGAAGCCATCCATCACTGTGAATGGCGGGCGGACCTTGATGCCGGGCGGTTGCCGGCGACCCATGCCTTGAGAGAGAGGCTCGTCGACCAAGGCTTTGACGGCGTCGTCTACCCGTCCTTCATGTCACCCGGTGGCACATGCGTGGCGCTCTGGCGCTGGAATGGGCAGGGGGAACCGAGCCTGATCGTCATCGATCCGGACGGGCGGCTGCCGAGGAATGCCGCATCCTGGCTATGACGGAAACCGCGACGTTTCCCTGGGGCTAGCCTTTCAAGGCATGGACGAGGCTCGCGGCCCGAATCTCGAGCCAGGAATGCGAGCCTCTGACCGCCGTCATGGCGGCTGGCGGGAAGCTAAGAGCGGAGCATAACCTTACGTCAAATTAACGTTTGGTAAGATATCGGCACTCAAACTTGCGAAGCTGCAGGGCGCTGCAATCGCAAGGCGTAACATGGCCTTTATTACTCTGCCTTCGCAGTCTCGTCGCGCTCACGCAAGTTGCGGGCAATAAGGCGGCAAAGACCGCGGAACTGCTGATAGCTTTCCTGCGGCAGGAAGGAGAAGACATCGCGTTCGATGGTGTCGGCCGCCGCATCGCAGGCTTTGATCATACGCTTGCCTTCGGCCGTCAGACTCATGCGCAGGATGCGGCGATTGGCCGGATCTTCCTTGCGGGTGATGAGGTTACGGCGCTGCAGGCTGCCGATCAATTCGTTCATGGTCTGCGGTGTGACGAAGAAGCGGCGGGAAAGTTCTGCGGAGGACAAGCCGTCGCGGGCACCGATCACGCTCAACACGGTGTACTGAATGCCGGTCATCTGCATGGGGGCAAGTGCTGCTTCAAGCCGGCTGCGGACTGCATGGTTTGCCTGGTTCAGGAAATAGATGGCGCGGGGATGGTCCATCGCCCATTCGCCGGCAGGTGTGTCTTTGGGCTTCACGTCTTCAGCCATCTTGGTGCGGTGATCCCTTATTTCCAAATGGTTATATAAGCGGGTAACCGAGAAAGTGCGGCGGCACAAGCAGGTCCGAGTAGAAACCCTCAACTTACTGAGGCGCCAAGTCGCTGCGAAAGCGATTTCGCAGCGCGAAGCGTGGCGGTTAGCGGCACGCCGGTGGGTGTGATGTCGAAGCCATCCTGCCGGCCGAGAACGGTGAGGACCGCCTTCAAGTGTCCTCGATGATCGAAGACGGGGACAGCGATGGCGGAAAAATCCGGCACCGTGGCCGGCAAGGTTGCGGCATAGCCTTTCTCGCTTACCCCTGGAAGATCGGCGATGAATCGCTCGATCGAGGTCTCGCTCTCGCCGCACTGTCGCATCATGGCGTGCAGATGGGGCTCCCATTCGTCCCGCGGAAGGTGCGCCATGAAGGCGCGGCCCGTCGCCGTCGGCCAGAGGCGGACGAGTGAACCGACCTTGATTTCGTAGACACTGTCCGAACGACCTTCGATCTTGTCGACCACGACCGGCGCGTCACCGTTCCACACCGCAAGCGTCACCGTCTCGCCAAGTACGGCCGCGAGTTCCGAAATCGTCGAGCGAGCGAGGCTCAGGAAGTCGGTGCGGGAAAGCGCGGCAAGCCCGAGTTGCAGCGCCGCATCGCCGAGGTCGTAGAGGCCGGAAATTCGATCCTGGACCACAAAGCCGGTGCGCACGAGGCTGACGAGATAACCATGCGCCATACTGGGCGTCATCCCTGCCGCAGCGGCAATGTCGTTCAGCCGCATTGCACGGCCCGCATGCTGGATTGTCGTCAGCACACGCAAGCCCTTTTCCAGCGACTGGATGCCCGCACCCCTAGGGGCCGTTTCTTTATCTGCCGATATATCCATATCCCGCTCCGCTTGACCTCCGCGGTCATCTTTATACAATATAAGCGAACTGTTTCAATAATATTGAAATACACGCGAAGGAAGGGAGGAGAACCTTGGCGGAATATCTGGTCTGTTCGGAACATGAGATCGTCGATGGCGGCCGCAAGGTCGTCGCTTGCGGCGACAAGGAAATCGGCATCTTCCGGGTGAAGGGCGCGCTGCACGCCTGGCACAATATGTGCCCACACCGGCAGGGGCCGATCTGTCAGGGCCGCATCTATCCGGAGGTGGTCGAGCCGGTCGATGAGAACTGCGAGGTGCGTACGCTTCAGTACAATGAGGGAAACATGCACGTTGCCTGCCCCTGGCACGGCTGGGAGTTCAACCTCGAGACCGGCAGGAATCCTGTGGGCCGCTACCGCCTGCACCGTGCTGAACTCGCGATCCGGGAGGGCCAGGTCTATGTCGTTCTCTGATCAGAAACTGCGCAACGACCCTTATGGCTGGATCGAGGACGCGACGGCCGAGATCGAGAAGGCAGCGACCGAACTCTTGGAAAACGGCGAGGCGTCGCGGATTTCCGACGAGGCGGTCGCGCGGATGATGACGGCGGCGATCCGGCTCTATGTGGCGAAAAGCGACGGCGAGGAGCGGACTTTCAGGCCGCTCACCGGCGCCCGCGACGAGACGGTAACCGCAACCGAAGCGCTGTCTGCCGTGTCGGAAATCCTGAGGGCCTTGCATCTCGGCCCGATGGAACTGGCGCTCTGGTACCGGCGCCGGCCTGACGAGCTTTAGGAGCAAAATCCACACTCACTTTCGCTGGAGGAGGCGAACATGGATGTTTTGAACAAGGATCGCGTCCACGAACTGCCGGTGCAGGAGATCGACGTCTTCACCGATACGCGCGACATCCTCGCGCATGCCGAGAAGGCCGCCAAGCGGCGCGGCTTCCAGGACTGGCTGATCTGCGACGTGGATGCGCATCACACCGAGACCATCTCCTGGCACGAACTGGTGCAATATATCGAGGATCCGGTCATCCGCCATCAGGCGATGCTCTTCCACGACGAGAAGATGGGCACCGCATCCTATGGCCTCAACGGCGACATGGGCTTGAAATACCAGGATGTCGGCGGCCGCATTCCGCATCAGGCGGGTATCCGCGAAAAGGTCGATGACGGCATCCATCGGGACGTAACGCTGACCCGGCGAGCGATGAGCGCGCTCGGCGTCGATTACATGGTTCTCTTCCCGACGCCGATGCTGACCCTCGGATTGCATCCGCAGCCGGAAATGGAGGTCTATCTCGGCCGCGCCTATAACCGCTGGCTGATCGACAAGGTGCTGTCCAAGGACGACCGCATCAAGACGCTCGCCTATCTGCCCTTCAACGTGCCCAAGGAGGCGGAGCGCACCATCGAGGAATTTTCGGGCCAGCCCGGCGTCATCGGCTTCTGCGTGCCGTCGACGCGCCACAAGCCGGTCCACCATAACGACTATATGCGTGTCTATTCGATGCTGCAGGAACGCGATCTGCCGATCGCCTTCCACGCCGCCTATCACTGGCAGGATCAGTCGCTTTCGACCATCAACCGTTTCCTTGGCATGCACGCGCTTGGCTTCGTCTGGTGCAACATGGTGCATCTGACAAACTGGATACTCAACGGCATTCCGGAGCGCTTTCCAAAGCTCAAAAGCATCTGGGTGGAGAGCGGGCTAGCCTGGGTCCCCTTCCTGATGCAGCGTCTCGATGACCAGTATCTGATGCGGCCTTCCGAAGCGCCGCAACTGAAAAAATTGCCGAGCGAATACATGCGCGAGAGCTGCTGGTATACGACCCAGCCGATGGAAACGACCAACATGAAGGCGCTGGAACTGACGCTCGACATGATCAACGCGGAAACGCAGTTGCTCTTCGCTTCCGACTGGCCGCACTTCGACTTCGACCTGCCGCAGGAAATCTACGACCTGCCGTTCCTCTCCGAACAGGCCAAGCGCAATATCCTCGGCCTCAATGCGGCAAGGCTGTTCAATCTCGACCCGACACCGCGTAAGACATTGTAATCACGGGACTTGGGAAGGGGATCTGATCGATGGCAATGACCGGAGGCGATGTGATCGCCGCTTCGCTGCGCGCACATGGCGTCAACACCGTCTTCGGCATTCCGGGCGCCCAACTCTATGGGCTGTTTGATGCGCTTCAACGCGACGGGATGCGGGTGATCACGCCGCGTCACGAGCAGACCTGCGCCTATATGGCTTTCGGCTATGCACGCGCCTCCGGCCAAGCCGGGGTCTATTCCGTCGTGCCCGGCCCCGGCGTGCTGAACACAGCTGCCGCCTTGCTGACAGCCTGGGGATGCAACGAGCCGGTGCTTTGCCTGACCGGCCAGGTGCCGACCGCCTTTCTCGGCAAGGGCCGTGGCCATCTGCACGAAATGCGCGATCAGCGGGCCACTCTTGCCGGCATCGCCAAGTCCGCGGAGCGCGCCGAGAGGGCAGGGGACGTTTCCGCCGCCGTCGCCCATGCCTTCCGCGAGATGCACTCGTTGAAACCAGGCCCGGCGACCGTGGAAATGCCTTGGGAGCAGTTTACTGCAGAAGGTGAGTTCGAGATCGTCCGGCCACTGGAGCGGCATCCTGATCCGGTCGCGGATGTGGCGATCGGCGCGGCGGCAAGAGCTATCGAAAAGGCTCAGCGGCCGATGATTTTCGTCGGGCCGGCCGGTTTCGAGTCGCGCGACGAGGTGCTCCGGCTTGCCGAACTCCTGCATGCGCCGGTGGTTGGCTTCCGTTCCGGCCGAGGTGTCGTTTCCAACCGCCATGAACTCGGCCTCACCATCGCCGAGGCGCGAAGGCTCTGGCCGAGCGTCGATTGCATCATTGGCATCGGCACACGATTGGAGGTGCCGAGCTGGCGCTGGCAGGCGCGGCCCGAAGTCCCGGTTGTGCGGTTGGAGATCGATGCGGAGGAACTGACCCGCATATCCGGCACGCTCGGCGTGCTGGGCCGGGCGAAGACGTCGCTTATTGCACTGCTTGAAGAAATCGGGCCTCGTATTGCCTCACCGGACTGGCAGGCCGCGATTCGCAGCGCCCGAGTGGAAACGGCTGAAGCCATCAAGGAGATCAGCCCGCATCACGGCTACCTTCAGGCGATCCGGCAGGCGCTGCCGGATGACGGCATCCTGGTGGAAGAGGTTTGCCAGGCGGGCTTCGCCTCCTGGTACTGCTATCCGGTCTACGAGCCGCGCACCTTCATCTCGACGGGCTTCGAAGGCACGCTCGGTTTCGGCTTTCCGACGGCGCTCGGCGTCAAGGTCACACGGCCGGACGTGCCGGTCGTGTCGATCGCCGGCGACGGCGGCTTCATGTTCGCGGCGCAAGAGCTGGCGACAGCCGCGCAATACGGCATAGACGTCATCACCGTCGTCTTCAACAATTCGGCCTTCGGCAACGTCAAGCGCGACCAGCAGCAGAATTTCAACGGCCGGCTGATTGGCGCCGAGCTCAGGAATCCCGATTTCGGCAAGCTGGCCGCCGCTTTCCACGTGGACTTCGCCCGCGTGAGCGCCCCGGCCGAATTGCGCAAGGCGATCGAGACGGCGATGACCCGCGGCGGGCCATGGCTGATCGAAGTGCCCCTTTCGATCGAAAATGAAGTAAGCCCGTGGAAATTCATCCACGGATAGCAGCAAGGATATCCAAGGCCTCGCAATGAAAAAGCCGGCGTTTCCGCCGGCTCCTTCTGTCTGGCCTCAGCTGCGCACCAGCCCCTCGCTTTTTAGGTTCGGGGCGTTCGTCGTTGAAATCGATTCACTGGATCGATTTCTCCAGCTTCGCCGGACCACTCCTCACTGCTGCGGAATCTGGGCGATCGCGACGTAGTCCTTCCACTCGGCGACGGTCTTCACCATCAGGGCCTGGGCTTCGGCCGGCGTGGAGATGTAGGGGTCGCCGCCCTGGTCGCCCAGGAACTTCTGGGTTTCCGGTTGCTGCAGAACGGTGTTGAACCAGCCGTTGATCTTGGTGGTGATGTCCTCCGGCGTATCCTTGGCAACCATGGCACCCCACCAGCCGAGCTGGTCGACATCGAAGCCCTGCTCTTTCAGCGTCGGGATGTCCGGGGCGCCCTTCATGCGTTCCGGCGCGGCGACGCCGAGAAGACGGAATCGGCCTTCACGCTGCTGTGCAAGGGCAAAGACCGGGTCATAGGAACCGAAGTCCATCGCGCCGCTGGTGATGTCGTTGAGAGAGTCGGCGGCGGTCTTGTACTGGACGGCAACCGTGTCGAGACCGGCCTTCTGCTTGTAGACTTCGGCCATGACCTTGCCCGAGGTGGCGTTGACGGCGTAGGAGCCGCCGTCACCCTTTTCCTTCATGGCGGCGGTCAGTTCCTTCAGGTCCTTATACGGCGCGTCCTTGGCGACGGCGATCATGAAGGCCTGCTTGTTGACGGTGGCAATCGTCATCAGGTCCTTGGCGACATCGATCGGCGGCTTCTTCATGATCCACATGTTACCGGCGATCGAATTGCCGGAGTGAACGAAGATCGTATAGCCGTCCGGCTTGGAGCGGGCAGTATATTCGGCGGCAATGTTGCTCATTGCGCCCGGCTTGTTTTCGACAATGATCGTGGCGCCCGCAACCTTCGAAACCTTGTCCGCGAAATACCGGACGAGAACATCGGCGCCGCTGCCGGCCGGGAAGGCGCAGACGAAGGTGATCGTCTGGTCCGGATAAGCAGCCTGGGCTGGAGTGACATGGGTAATCTGCGCCACCGCCAACATCGCCATGGCGGCGGTGGCTTGCGCGATCTTCTTAAGCCATTTTCTCATTTTTTATCTCCTATGGCGGTTAGTAAGGGTACCTGAGAAAGACCCTCCGGCACTATGCGGAGAGGGCCTTTCCAATCGGTTGATTAATTTTGTGGAATCTTGGCTAAAGCCACATAAGTTTTCCACTCGTCGACGGTCTTGGCGAGCAATGCCTGCCCCTCGTCCGGCGTGCCGATATAGACGTCGCCGCCGAACTTGCCGAGGAAGGCTACTGTGTCCGGCTGTTCCAGGATTTCGTTGAACAGCGCGTTGATCCTGGCGACGATCGGCTGCGGCGTCGCCTTCGGAACGAAGGAGCCCCACCAGCCGAGCTGGTCGATATCGTAACCCTGCTCCTTGGCCGTCGGTATGTCCGGAATCGATTTCAGCCGGACCGGCGAACCGGTGGCCAGGATACGCATACGCTTCTCGTTGGCCTGGGAGAGGGCGAAGACCGGATCATGGACGCCGTAATCGATCGCTCCGCTCAGCATGTCGTTGAGCGAGTCCTTGGCGTCCTTGAAGCTCACCTCGACCGGCTCTACGCCGGCGACCTGCTTGTAGACTTCGCCAAGAACCTTGCCGGATGTTGCCGCCGTCGCATAGCTGGCGTTAGCGCCCTTCTGCTTCAGCATCGCCGTCAGGTCCTTCATGTCCTTGATCGGGCTGTCATAGGCAACGACGAACATGAAAGCCTGCTTGTTGATGAAGGACGTCGTCTGCAGTTCCTTCACCACATCGATCGGCGGGTTCTTGAAGAGCGACATGTTGGCGGCCGTCGATGTGCCCGAGTGGACGTAGATCGTATAGCCGTCAGGCCTGGCGCGGGCCGTATACTGCGCGGCGATATTGCCCGCCGCCCCCGGCTTGTTTTCGACGATGACCGTCTGGCCCGAAACCTTGGCGAACTTGTCCGCGAAAAAGCGGACAAGAACATCAGCGCCGCTGCCGGCCGGGAAGGCGCAGATAAAGGTGATCTGGCCATTCGGATAAGCATCCTGTGCGAATGCGCCGGCAGGGGTCAGCGCGGCGGCGGCCGCCAGAACCATGAGACTTCGGCGTGTGATATCGGTATTGATCGGCATGTAGTCCTCCCTCGATGCCGGATTCATTCCTCAGGTTTGTCCGCAAAGATCGCGAGGCCTGTCTGGCAGGCCCCGCGTCCTCAAGCTAGTTCTGCGGAATCTTCGCCGTCGCCACATAGCTGCGCCATTCCTCGACGGTCTTGGCCAGAAGTTCGTCGACCTCCTTGGGCGTGCCCGTATAGACGTCGCCCCCGAACTTGTTCAGGAACGCCTCCGTTTCCGGCTTGTCGAGCACTTGCCTGAACAGCGCGTTCAGTTTCATGACGATGTCGTCGGGGGTTTGGGCGGGTACGAAGACTCCCCACCAGCCGAGCTGGTCGACATCGAGGCCGTATTCCTTGAGCGCCGGAATATCCGGGGTCGATTTCATCCGCTGCGGGGAACCGACGGCAAGGATGCGAACCCGTCCTTCACGGTGTTGGCTGAGCGCGAAAACCGGATCGAGCGCGGCAAAGTCGAGCTGGCCGCTGACGATGTCGTTCAGCGAGTCCGGACCGGTCTTATAGGAGACTTCCGTCGCTTCGACACCGGCGAGCTGCTTGTAGACCTCGGCGAGCACCTTGCCGGACGTGGCGGTCGAGCCATAGGTGGCGTCGCCGCCCTTGGCTTTCAGATGTTGGGTCAGTTCATTGACATCCTTGATCGGCGAATCGGCCGCGACAACGATCATGAACGGCTGCTTGTTGATGAACTGGACGCCACGAAGCGCCTTGGTCACGTCGATCGGCGGCTTCTTGAACAGCGACATGTTCGCAGCAGTCGACGTTCCGGAATGAACGTAGACCGTATAGCCGTCCGGCTTGGCGCGGGCGACGTATTCGGCGGCAATATTGCCGTTGGCGCCCGGCTTGTTCTCGACGATCACTGTCTGTTTCGCAACCGCCGCCACCTTTTCGGAAAAATAGCGGACCAGGACGTCCGCGCCGCTACCGGCCGGAAAGGCGCATACGAAGGTGACCGTATCGCGGGGATAGGTATTGGACTGGGCGAGCGAGACACCTGGCAGAGCGGCGGCCACCATGGCCGCCGCTACGAAGGTGCGTCGCTTCAGTTTCGGATGTTGTGCAGTCATTTGGCTCCTCCTTCCAAAATGGTGCGAAATATTTACTCCTCCTGGAACGCCTCCTCGCGCGTTTTCCGGAATTGCGGGAAGACGATCAGACCGATCATCAGGACCGTCGCGACCAGAAGCGTCGCGGAGATCGGACGATCCAGGAAGATCATCGGATCGCCGCGCGAGATCACCAGCGAACGCCTGAGGTTCTCCTCCATCAGCGGGCCCAGGATGAAGCCGAGCACCATCGGCGCCGGTTCGCAGCCGAGCTTGTAGAGGATGTAGCCGAAGACGGTGAAGATGATCATCAAGACCATCATGAACGGTTCGGTGCTGGTCGAATAAACGCCGATCGCGCAGAACAACAGGATCGCCGGATAGAGCAGGCGGTACGGGACCGATAGCAGCTTCACCCAGATACCAATCATCGGCAGGTTGATGATGACGAGCATCAGGTTGCCGATCCACATGGAGGCAACCATGCCCCAAAAGAGGTCTGGACGCGTGGTCATGACCGCCGCGCCCGGCTGGATGCCCTGGATGATCATCGCCCCCATCATGATCGCCATGATCGGGTTCGACGGAATCCCGAGCGTCAGAAGCGGAATGAACGAGGTCTGTGCGGCAGCGTTGTTGGCCGATTCCGGGCCTGCCACACCTTCGACGGCGCCCGTGCCGAACTTGCGCGGGGTTTTGGAAATCTTTTTCTCCAGCGTATAGCTGGCGAAAGAGGCAAGGACCGCGCCGCCGCCGGGCAAAATGCCGAGGAGCGAGCCAAGGCCGGTGCCGCGCAACGCCGCCGGATAGGCTTCCCTGATTTCCTTCCTGGTCGGCCAGAGATCGCGCAGGCGCGTGCTGATCGTCTCGCGCGGCGGCGGTGGGTTTTCGAGATTTCGGATGATTTCCACGATCCCGAACAGCCCGAGAACCAGCGGCAGGAAGTCGATGCCTTCCCACAGGCCGTTGAGGCCGAACGTATAGCGGGTCAGCCCGGTGTTGATGTCCGTGCCGACGAGACCGAGCAGGAGGCCCATGAGTACCATGGCGACGGCCTTGAGCACGGAGCCGTGCGCGAGAACGATCGCCATGACGAGGCCGAGCAGCATGAGCGCGAAATAGTCCGGCGAATTGAATTGCTGGGCAATCGCGGAAAGCGGCGGGCCGAAGGCGGCAATGAACACCGTCCCGACGCAGCCGGCGAAGAACGAGCCAAGGGCGGCGATCGCAAGCGCTGCACCGGCGCGCCCACGGCGGGCCATCTGGTGTCCCTCGATACAGGTCACGACCGAAGAGGCTTCACCCGGCATGTTGACCAGGATCGAAGTGGTCGAACCGCCGTACTGAGCGCCATAATAGATGCCGGCAAGCATGATCAGCGACGAGAGCGGATCCAGGCCGAAAGTGATCGGCAGCAGGATGGCAAGCGCGGGGATGGGACCGATGCCAGGGAGGACACCGATCAGCGTGCCGAGGATGGTACCGATCAGACAGAAAAGCAGGTTTTCCAGCGTGCCCGCCGCCATGAAGCCGGTTGCGAGGTGATCAAAAACTTCCATGGCTTACCTGCCCCACCATACGGGCATCGGCTGCCCAAGCGCGTATACGAAGATGATGACGACGAATGCGGCAGTGCCAACCGCGAAGACCACCGTCTCGATCAAGTTGACGTTCCGCCGCGCATAGGCGGCAAAAAGGATCAGCAGGATCGACGAAATCACTGCGCCGACTTCCGCGATCAAAAGGCCGAAAGCGGCAATCGCCAGCAGGATGAAGAGGATCGGGCGGAACTGGATACGCTCGATAGGGGGACCTTCGAGCGAGAGCGACTTCGCCGTGACGATCAGGCCGATCAGCACGATCAGGCCGCATATGATCATCGGGAAATACCCCGGCCCCATGTTGCGAGCCGAACCGAAGGTAAGATCCGAACCGACATAAAGGCCAATCGCGCCGAAGAGGATGAACAATATGCCCGCGCCGAAGTCCTGCGGACTTTTGATTACCATGGTTTCCTCCCTGAAAACCTTTCTCTGTCAACCGGTCCCGCTACTCTCTCACAAACCGAACCGTCATTACGCATGCGATTTAAATCTGCGCCTCGAACCCGCGGACTTGAATTCGTCTATGAACAACAAGATTTGACTATATACAAGGACATCCCTCTTGTCAGTCAATCCGGTGCCACTAGCTTTTATCGATCTGATAGCACACCGAGCCGTGTTTTCCGATCTTACCCCAAAGATATCAGGAAGCCATATATCTTAGGTGTAATTTCCAGACATTCTTTCGGGTTTTTGATCCACATGCTGAAACTTTTCGTTGCGCTTTTCCATCTCAAGGTGCTTCGGGCGATCCGATATGGAATTGGTTTTGAACAAAGTCAATTATACTTTATCAAAAATGGTTGACAGGTGGACGCGACGCGGAGAGACTATCCGTCAGCATTTCAGAGGATATAGAGTATGAAGATTTCACTCGTGGGGGGAGGGATTGGCGGCCTGACGGCAGCCTTGTCATTGCTCCGCCAGGGTTTCGATGTCGACATCTATGAACAGGCAGTCGAATTGAAGGAAGTCGGCGCGGGCATCCAGGTCAGCGCCAATGGCACGCGGATTCTCTTCGCGCTCGGGCTCGAAGAAGACATCATGTCCGTTGCCGCCCAGGCGGACGGCAAGGAAATCCGGTTGTGGAACACCGGACAGACCTGGAAGCTGTTCGATCTCGGCCCGCTTTCCATCGAGCGTTATGGCTTCCCTTACATCACCATTCACCGTAACGACCTGCATCAGGTCCTGGCTGCGGGCGTGCGCCGCATCAAACCGGATGCCATCAAGTTGTCGAAGAAATGCGTCGGCGTTAAGCAGGACGAAAAGGGTGTCACGATCACTTTCGCCGATGGCACCAGCGCCACGTCCGATATCGTGGTCGGCGCCGATGGTGTGCATTCGAAGATTCGCGAGACGCTGTTCGGTCGCGACGATCCGAAATTTTCCGGCATCGTCGCCTGGCGCGGCGTCATCCCGGTCGAGCGCCTGCCGAAGCGCATGCTGCGGCCGGTCGCCACCAACTGGATCGGCCCTGGAGGCCACGTCATCCAATACCTGCTGCGCCGCGGCGAGCTGATGAACTACGTATCGGTCGTCGAACGCTCGAATTGGCAGGTCGAATCCTGGTCGGTCGCCGGCACGACGGAGGAATGCCTTGCAGACTATGAAGGCTGGAACGAGGATGTCCACACGCTGATCAAGGCGATCGACGTGCCTTACAAGTGGGCGCTGATGCTGCGCCCGCCGATGGACAAGTGGACCAAGGGGCGTGTCACGCTTCTCGGCGACGCCTGCCATCCGACCCTGCCGTTCCTCGCCCAGGGGGCGGTGATGGCGATCGAGGACGGCTTCATCCTCGCCCGCGCGCTCGCCGAGAACAACGGCGATTACGAGACCGCCTTCGCCGGCTACGAAGCTGCCCGCGTCGAGCGGACTGGCAAGATCGTGCGCGGCGCCGAAAGCAATCTCGGCCGCTTCCACAATCCGGCGCTGAAGGACCCCAAGCTCGCCGAAGATTACGTCAATGCCGAGTGGCAGGAAGACAAGATCAAGCAGCGTTACGAATGGCTCTTCACCTACGACGCGACCAAGGTTCCGGTCGCTACAGGCCAGAGGTCGCCGGAAGCTGTCGCCTAGGCGCTCCCGGATCACGGCTCAATCGCACAAAGCCCGTTCGCCGGTCTGCCGGCCGGACGGGCGAAGCATAACGGGTAGGACAGCATGAACACCAGGGCGGAATGGCAGCGGATCCCGCTGATCGTCTCCTTTCCGGAGACGGCGAAATATACCGAGACCTATGGCTTTGCCGGCAATTCAGGGCGCGTGAACCTCGAAGGCCAGTTGCTCAAGCCCGCCGATGCACCATCGAAGACGGTCTATGTCTTCATGCACCCCACCTCGACGCTGCAGCTCCTGCCGATGCCGATGGCGCTCGCCGATGCGGGCCTGCATGTGCTCTGCGCCGCCAGCCGCTACCCGAAGAACGATACCGCCCTCATCATGGAGAAGGTGGCGATCGACCTTGGGAAGTGGCTGGACCATGCGCGCAACGAACTCGGGTATGAAAAGGTCATCCTCGTAGGCTGGTCGGGGGGCGGTTCGCTGTCGCTGTTCTACCAGGCGCAGGCGGAGAGCCCAACGATCACCCACACCCCGGCCGGCGACGAAGTGAACCTTGTCGAAGCGGGCCTGAAGCCCGCCGACGGCGTCATCTTCATCGCCGCGCATCTGTCCCGCGCCGAAACGATGACCGAATGGCTGGACCCTTCGGTCATCGACGAAATGAACCCGGACGTCCGCAATCCCGAATTCGATATCTATTCGCCGGATTGCCCGCACCAGCCGCCCTATACGAAGGAATTCGTTGAGCGTTTCCGCGCCGCCCAGGTCGCCCGCAACCGCAAGATCACCCAATGGGCGCTCGATACGCTCGCGGAACTCAAGCGCCGCGGCGGCCCGGAGCAGGAGCGCGCCTTTGTTGTCCACCGCACGATGTGCGACGTGCGCTGGTTCGATCCGACAATCGACCCGAACGACCGGCCGGTCGGCAAGAGCTACATGGGCGATCCACGCACGGTGAATGTCGGCCCGGTCGGGCTTGCCCGCTTCACCACCCTGCGTTCGTGGCTTTCGCAGTGGAGCTACGACCTCTCGAACGCCAAGGGCCCGATGAACGCCGCGCTGATCAAGCGCTCACCGGTGCTGCAGATCGAGAACAATGCCGACGAGGCGGTCCCCGCGACCCACAATCCGGCGATCCGGGCAGCACTCGCGACGCCGAACAAGGAATATCTGACGATTCCGCATGCGACCCACTACTATCTCGGCCAGCCGGAACTCTTGAAAACCTGCATCGATCGGGTGGTGGACTGGAGCAAGCGGCAGGGATTGTTGGCATGAGAGCCGTCCGGAGTTCGCTGGCGGCGGGCTCCGGACCATCGGGAGGTTTGACCGTGAGCTTTAGTGAAAAGCACCACCGTCCAGGCTGGATCGGTGGTGCGTGTGTTTTGTCCGCTTCGAGGAATGGGGCAATCGCAGATAAGGATGACGAGTGGTGCCGCATGCTCCCTCTGATCTCCCCCTTTGAGGGAGAGATGTCACCGAAGGTGACAGAGGGGGATAGCGACAGTGCCGCGGGCGAAAAGGTTACTGAAGCGCCTGGGCGACACCCCCCTCTGCCCTGCCGGGCATCTCCCCCTCAGAGGGGGAGATCGGCCAGCCCTACCACTTCGCGTCCCATCAGTTGCCCCGTCATCGAACGGGTGGAGGCCTCACGCCGCGGCCGATTTGCTGGCGATCATGCCTGCCTTCTTCTTCACCCACGCCTTCATGGCGTCATGGGCTTCCGACGCGGCCTGTTCCAGATAGCCCGGCTCTTCCGTGCGGGCGGTGATCTCAAGGCGCAGGCCGTTCGGGTCAAAGAAGTAGATCGAGTTGATGAATTCATGGTCGATGACGTCGGTCGTCTTCACGCCGGCATCCTGCAGCCGCTTCTTGAACTTCAGGACCTCTTCGACCGAGTCAACTTCCATGGCGAAGTGCTGGACCCAGTCCGGCGTGTTCGGCGAGGGAAGTGGCATGACGTTTTCGCCGAGGTCGAAGAAAGCCATGTAGGAGCCGTCGCCGAGTTCGAAGAAGAAATGCGCGTAGGGCTTTTCCTCACCGGTCGAAGGCACGCGATCCGAGGTCATGCAATTGACCAAAGGCAGGCCAAGCAGGTCCTCGTAGAATTTTCTGGTCTCTTCGCCGTCGCGGCAGGGGTAGGAAAAGTGATAAAGCTTACGAAGCTTCGGTGCGTCAACCATGGTCTTTCCTCCATATCCAAGCTTGTTGCATTGGCGTCGATGGTAGGCCTTCGCCGTTCCTCCGATGTCCACCTTGAGAGGGGACATGCCTCGGAGAGACCAGGACACAACGGATTTATGAAGGCAGCGGGAGGCGTCAATGCTTGCGCTTGATGCGGATAACGTTGCCATGATGGCCGCCCTGATGGACGAGGTTGGCGAGCCGGCCTTCCCCGAAAAACTGCTGGAAATCCTCCGCAAGCTCGCGGGCACCGACTTCTGCTCCGCTTTCCAGGCGGAAGAAGACGGATCGCTCACCTACCTTTTCGCCTGTGGCTATCACTCGACAATCCCCGGTTTTGCGGAGCGTGCCTCGCTCGATTATGCCCGCCGCTATTGGCAGCGTGACCGGGTGACACGTCAGATGCTGTCTGCGGTTTCCACCCCTCGCAAGGTTCAGGTGGTGCGTCAGGCCTGGAACGGTATCCGCGATCCTGAATACCGCCGCGACTGTTATGAGCGAGCCCATGTACTGGAGCGGCTGACCATTTATCATTCCGACATGCCTCGGGTCTTCGCCAGCCTTTACCGGACGCGCGAGAGCGGACCGTTTCCAATCTCCGCCGTCGAACGGATCGAGGCGGCGGCAGCGCTCCTGATGGCGATGCTGGTCAAGCATGTGCGGCTGCAGGGACGGCCGCAGACGGCGCCATTGCATCCGCCGATCCAGGAGATCGCCGGCCGTCTGCTGCAGGCGGGTTATGCCTTGTCCGGACGCGAGGCCGAGGTCTCTGCCGGGCTGTTGCTTGGCCGCACGCACCGGGAGATTTCCGAAAAGGTGGGTCTCGCGCTATCGAGTATCGTCACTTACCGTCAGCGCGCTTACCGGAAGCTCGGTGTCAGCGACCGCCGAGGCCTCGAAGCGCTTTACGAGGGAATTTCACGCGCCTGAGTGCGCAGTTGTTAAGGGGGAGTTTTGAGATGATTTCGATCAAGGACCGCATCGCCATCGTCACCGGCGCCAGCTCGGGGATCGGCTGGGGCATCGCCAAGGCGATCGCCGCCGAAGGCGCCATCACCGTGCTCGCCGCCCGCAGCGCCGACAAGCTGGAAAAGCTTGCCGGCGAGATCGAGGCGGAAGGCGGCCGCGCCTTCGTGGTGCCGACCGACGTGACCGACGAGGAACAGGTCTCCGAACTCTTCGCCCGCGTGAGGGAGAAATACGGCCGGGTCGACATCCTCATCAACAATGCCGGCATCGCCGACCACACGGCGGTCGAAAAACTCACCAGCGAGCGCTGGCATGAGGTGATCGCCGCCAACCTGCATTCGGTCTTCTATTGCAGCCGCGCCGCCTTCACCGTGATGATGCAGCAAAAGCGCGGCCGCATCATCAACATGGGCAGCCTGTCGTCAAAGGTGCCGCGCCCGCACACCGCCGCCTATACGGCGAGCAAGTTTGCGCTCGAAGGCCTCACCCGTTCACTCGCCGTCGACGGTCGCGAACACGGCATCGCCGTCTCGATGGTGCATCCAGGCTCCACGGTGAGCTCGCTGGTCCCAGGCATTACCGACCAGGTCCGCCCGGCAACGATGATGCCGCTCGACGTGGCGCGTATCGTCGTGTTGATGGCGACGCTTCCGGACGACGTGAACCTCTATGAAAGCATCATCCTGCCGGTCGAAATGCCGTTCCTAGGGCGCGGTTAATCCTTATTTCAGCAAATCTTCACGCGGATTTCCTTTCGTAAAGGCTAGATCAGAAAGCCGCTTGACCTATATTCGGGTCCCTGATATTCAATCCCGCAGCAGGGAGAAATTGCTATGGAAAATCAGACCGAATCCACCGCCGCCGAGCAGACAATGGGCAAGTGGGGCGAATATGTCACCGTGGAATTCGACGAGGGCATCGCCTGGGTGACCCTCAACCGGCCGAAGCAGCGCAACGCGATCAACCCCGGCATCGTCTGGGAGATGAACGCGATCATGGACGCGCTGGAAGAGGACGAACGCTGCAAGGTGATGGTGGTCACCGGCGCCGGCGAATCCTTCTCTGCCGGCATGGATCTGAAGGAATATTTCCGCGCCACCGACAAGGTGCCGCCGATCCAGCGCGAACGCCTGTTCCGGGCGAATGCCGCCTGGCAGTGGCGCCGGATGATGTATTATCCGAAGCCGACCATCTCCATGGTCAACGGCTGGTGTTTTGGTGGCGCCTTCCAGTTCCTGGTCGGCTGCGACCTCGCCATTGCCTCGGAAGAAGCGATCTTCGGCCTTTCCGAGATCAACTGGGGCATCATCCCGGCCGGCATCGTCACCAAGTCGGTGCTCGAGACGATGAGCTTCCGCGACGCGATGTACTATATCATGACCGGTGAGACCTTTAACGGGCGGCAGGCCGCCGAGATGAAGCTGGTGAACAAGGCCGTCGCCCCGGAAGACCTGAAAGAAGAGACCCGCAAGCTTGCAATGACGCTGACCGGCAAGAATCCGTTCGTGCTGCGCCAGGCCAAGACCGCATGTCGCTTCACCCGCGACATGAGCTGGGAACAGGCCGGCGAATATCTGATGGCGAAGTCCGACCAGACGGAGCTTCGCGATCCGGAAAACGGCCGCAATGTCGGCATGAGCCAGTTCCTGGACGAAAAGTCCTTCCGCCCGGGCCTGGGTGCTTACCGCCGCGACTAAAGAGACGACCATGTCCGATATCACGACCACCTCTCCCAAGACGTTCGACCTCGATCGTCTCTTGCGCCCACGGTCCATCGCGATCGTGGGCGCGTCGCCCGATCCCGCCTCGATCGGCGGCGGCGTGCTGGCGAACCTCGAACTCTTCAAATATTCGGGCGACCTGCATCTCGTCAGCCGCTCGCGCGACGAGATCAACGGCCGGCCCTGCGTTAAGACGATCGGCGACCTGCCGAAAGGCGTCGACGTGGTCATCCTCATCGTGCCGCAGGCGGCGATCAGGGAATCGGTTCTTGCCTGCATCGAGCGGGAAGTGGCGAGCGTCATCGTCTATTCGTCGGGCTTCGCAGAAGCGGGCGAGGAGGGCCGTAAACAGCAGGACGAGCTTGCCGAGATCTGCCGCAAGGCGGGCATCGCCATGCTCGGGCCCAACTGCATGGGCTATACGAACTATGTCGACGGCATTCCGCTCACCTTCGAGCCGGTCGATCTACGCGGCGTCGGCGAGCGTTCGCGCGTAGCGATCGTCGCCCAGAGCGGCGCCACGGCCGCCAACATCCGTTTCGCCATGCACTCCCGCGAGATTGCGGTCTCCTATGTGATCGCTACAGGCAACGAGGCGGTGCTCGCCGCCGAAGACCTGATTGCATGGCTGATCGAGGACAAGGATAACGCGGCTGTCGCGGTCTATGTCGAGCAGGTGAAGAACCCGCAAAAATTCCTGGCTGTCGCTCGCCGCGCCCGCGAACTCGGCAAGCCGATTGTCATGCTGCATCCGGGCTCCAGCGAGCGCGGCAAGGCGGCGGCTCAATCGCATACCGGCGCTCTTGCCGGCGACCACGCCACCATGCAGACGGCCATCCGCAACGAGGCGGTCGCGCTGGTCGAAACGACCGACGAACTGTTCGACGTGACCGCGATCCTTGCCCGCTATCCCCTGCCGCCTGCCGGCCAGGCCGGTATCGTGACCAATTCCGGCGCAATCCGCGGCCTCTGCTTCGATTTCTGCGAACGGGTCGGCCTGCCGATTGCGACGCTTTCGGAAGAGGTTCATGCGGAACTTACCTCGCTCGTGCCGCCCTATGTGCATGTCGATAACCCGTTCGACATCGGCACGACCGGTTTTGCCAATCCCGGCATTTTCGGCACGTCGACGGCCGCCATGCTGAAGGACCCGAATGTCGGCATCGTCTTCCTGTCGCATGCGGGTGGTTCGCCGCCGATGCAGATCAAGAAGTCGGACGCGATCATTCCGGTTGCTGCGACCGCCGAAAAGCCGGTCATCCTCAACATCATCGGCGACGACTATCCGCTCGACCCGAGTTTCATGAAGGCGGTGCGCGACAGCGGCATTCCGTTCTTCCGCTCGCCTGAACGCGCCATGCGGGCCATGGCCGTGGTCATGAACTATGCCGCCGCGCTCGCCGCCACGAAGGACCGTGCACCGGAAGGTAAGCGGCTGAAGGACGTTCCGGCCTCCGGCCTGGTGGTCGAATATGAGGGCAAGCGCATCCTTTCCGACCTTGGCATCCAGACGCCTAAGGGCGCTCTGGCGAAAAATGCCGATGAGGCGGTGAAGATCGCCGCCGGGATCGGCTATCCGGTCGTCATGAAGGCACAGGCGGCGGAGCTTGCCCACAAGAGCGATGTCGGCGGTGTCGTCGTCAACCTCGCCGACGAGGCGGCGGTGCGTGCCGCGCATGAGAAGATGTATGCCAGTATCGCCAGCCATAAGCCGGGCCTGACGCTTGACGGCGTGCTGATCGAAGGCATGGCGCGGCAGGGCCTCGAAATGGTGGTCGGCGCCAAGCGCGACCAATGGGGTCCGACGGTTCTCGTGGGCTTGGGCGGCGTCTGGATCGAGGCGCTGGCGGATGCCCGTCTTCTGCCGGCCGATATCAGCCGCGAACGGGCGATTGCCGAAATCCACAAGCTGAAGGCGGCAAAACTGCTTGGCCCCTTCCGTGGTCAACCGGCCCGCGATGTGGAGGCTATCGCCGACGTGGTGGTTAAGCTCGGCGCTCTGATGCGTTCGACACCGGAGATCGTCGAAGTCGATATCAACCCGCTGGTTGTCTATGGCGAGGGGGACGGGGTTCTCGCGCTCGACGCGCTATTCGTGATGCGCTGAGAGCCTCAGCTTTCGCTGCGATTTTTTGGAGAGGCGCCGTCGGTTTCTGACGTCATCCTCGGGCTTGTCCAGAGGATCTATCCACGTCTGATCTGGGCAGAGGCTCGGGACAGGCCCGAGCATGACGATGGAGAGGTTGCGGACCTCCGGGAAAAAGAGCGAGGGCTCAGGTCCTCGCTTCCGACATTTCAAAGCCGTCCCGAGGGAGGAAACCGTGATGCAGATTCAATACTATGGCGAACTGAAGCTCTTCATCGATGGCGAATGGATTGGCGCGGACGGCCGCGTCACCGAGGACGTCATCAATCCCGCGACGGGCGAGCCGGTCGCGGCGCTGCCGCATGCGACGGCGGAAGACCTGGATCGCGCCGTCGCAGCGGCCTCCCGCGCCTTCAGGACCTGGCGCATCACGACGGCCTACGACCGCGCCAGGATCATCCGCAAGGCGGCAGATATCCTGCGCGAGCGTGCCGCCGAACTCGGCCGGCGCATGACGCTCGATCAGGGCAAGCCGCTTTCCGAATCCATTCCGGAAATCCACATCTCCGCCGACATTCTCGACTGGACGGCGGACGAGGGCCGCCGCACCTATGGCCGCGTCATTCCTTCCCGCCTGCCGGGCGCCCGCTGGTTCGTCACCAAGGAGCCGGTCGGCCCGGTCGCCGGCTTCACGCCCTGGAACTTTCCGGGCGTCATCCCGGCGCGAAAAATTTCCGCAGCACTCGCGACCGGCTGCACCATGGTCATCAAGCCTTCCGAGGAAACGCCCTCGACGGTGCTTGAAATCGCCCGCGCACTCCAGGATGCGGGCCTGCCGAACGGCGTGCTGAATGTCGTGCACGGCAAGCCGGCCGAAGTCTCCGAACACCTGATCGCCTCCGACGGCATCCGCAAGATCACGTTTACCGGCTCCACCAATGTCGGCAAGCAGCTTGCCGTCCTCGCTGCGCAGGCAGGCGTCAAACGCGCCACGATGGAACTCGGCGGCCATGCACCGGTGCTGATCTTCGAGGATGCGGATATCGACCACGCCATCCGCGTCATGGTGCATGCTAAATACCGCAATGCCGGTCAGGTCTGCATCTCGCCGACCCGCTTCTACGTACATGACAGCGTCCACGACAAGTTTGTCGACGGTTTCGCCAAGGCGGCTGCGGCGCTGAAGGTCGGCGACGGCCTCGATCCGGAAAACCAGATGGGGCCACTCGCCAACAACCGCCGCGTGCCGGCCATGGAGCGCATGGTGGCCGATGCTGTCAGCCGCGGCGCAAGGATCGCCACCGGCGGCGAACGCGGCAGCAATCGCGGCTATTTCTTCCAGCCGACGGTGCTTGCCGACGTGCCGCAGGACGCGATCATCATGAATGAAGAGCCGTTCGGCCCGGTCGCGGTCACCGCCCGTTTCTCCACTTTCGAGGAGGCGATCGAACAGGCGAACCGCCTGCCTTACGGGCTTGCCTCCTACGCCTTTACCCAGTCGGCCAAGACCGCGACCATGGTCAGCGACGCAATCGAGGCTGGTATGGTCGGCATCAACAACAATGCGATTTCCATGACCGAAACCCCCTTCGGCGGCGTCAAGCAGAGCGGCTACGGCTCCGAGGGCGGTTCGGAAGGCATGGAAGCCTACCTCGTCACCAAATTCACCAGCCAATCGTAAGGCGAAAGAGCGTTTTAGGAGCACTAATCATGGCCATTGAAGCAAGCGATATCGGCGGCGAAAACGTCAAGGTCGAATTCGAGGACGGCATTGCCTGGGTGAAGCTGAACCGCCCGGACAAGCGCAACGCCATGAGCGTCGGCCTGGCGGAAGACATGATCCGCGTGCTCGATGAACTCGAAATCGACGACCGCGCCGGCGTCATCATCCTCACCGGCGAAGGCGAAGCCTTCTCCGCCGGCATGGACCTGAAAGACTTCTTCCGCGCCACCGACGGCGTCTCGGACGTCAGGCGCATGCGCGCCTACCGTTCCACCCGCGCCTGGCAATGGCGCCTCCTGATGCACTACGCCAAGCCGACGATTGCCATGGTCAACGGCTGGTGCTTTGGCGGCGCCTTCACGCCGCTGATCTGCTGCGACCTCGCCATTGCTTCGGAAGATGCGGTTTTCGGCCTTTCGGAAATCAACTGGGGCGTCATCCCCGGCGGCGTCGTGTCCAAGGCGATCTCGACCCTGATGAACGATCGCAAGGCCATGTACTACGTGATGACCGGCGAGAAGTTTGGCGGCAAGATGGCCGAACAGCTCGGCCTGGTGAACGAGGCGGTGCCGGCCGACAAGCTTCGCGAACGCACCGTCGAAATCGCCCGCGTGCTTCTCGAAAAGAACCCGACCGTGCTCCGTCAGGCACGAATGGCCTATAAATATGTGCGTGAGATGACCTGGGAAGAGTCGGCGGAATATTTGACCGCCAAAGCCGACCAGACGACGTTTGTCGATCCCGAAAAGGGACGGGAGAAGGGGCTGTCGCAGTTCCTGGATACGAAGACCTATCGCCCGGGGCATGGAGCCTACAAGCGGGAGGAGTGAAGGTTGCCTCCCCTTGAGGGGGAGGGTCGGCACGCAGCGCCGGGGGGATGATCGTGTGAGGTGATCTCTTTCACCCCTACCCATCGCTTCGCGATGACCTCCCCTCGAGGGGAGATGGGCGCCTTGGCCAAGCCACCACACTCGAACAAGAGACATCACCATGGACCTGAATTATTCGGACGAGCAGCTCCTCTTGAAGGAAAGCGCCGATCGCTTCCTGAAGGAGCGCTACGACTTCGATAAACGGGCAAAAATCGTCGCCTCCGATGACGGCTTCGACGCCGGTATCTGGGCGGAGATGGCCGATCTCGGCTGGCTGGCGCTGCCCTTTTCCGAGGAAAACGGCGGACTTGGCGGCGGCGCGGTCGAAATCTCGCTGATCATGGAAGCGATCGGCCGGGCGCTAGTCGTCGAGCCCTACCTCGCCTCAGTCATCCTTGCCGGAAGTCTCATTGAAAAACTCGGCACGGAAAGCCAGAAGGCAGAAATCCTCGACGGCCTGATCGCGGGCACGTCGCGTCCGGCGCTCGCACATGCGGAAAAGCAGACCGGTTTCGACCTTGGCAATATTTCCGCGACCGCCGTGAGGACCGGCGACGGCTATGCGCTCTCCGGCGGAAAGCCGCTGGTACTTGGCGGAGCCGCAGCGGACATCTTCCTCGTCTCGGCAAAGCTCGACGGAGATATCCGCCTCTTCCTCGTCCCGGCCGATGCCGCAGGCCTCACACACAAGACAGCAAAGCTCGTCGATGGCAGCCGCGCCTGCGATCTCTCTTTATATAATGTCCCTCTGCCAGCCTCCGCTCTCCTCGACGGCGACAACACGCTCGTCGAAATCGAAGCGGCTTATGACCGCGCCAATGCCACGCTCGCTTCCGAAGCGGTCGGCATCATGGATGCGCTGCTCGATGCCACTGTTTCCTACACCAAGGAACGCGTGCAGTTTGGCAAGCCGCTCGCCGCCTTCCAGGCGCTGCAGCACCGCATGGCCGAGATGGCCGTGAAATGCCAGGAAGCCCGTGGTTCGGCATTGCTCGCCACGCTTTCCGTTGATGCGCTGCGTTCAATGCGCATCCGCGGCGTTTCCGGGGCCAGGGCCAAGATCGGCAAGGTTTCCCGCGTCGTTGCCCAGGAGGCGATCCAGTTGCACGGCGCCATGGGATTTTCCGAGGAAATGCCGATCGGCGCCTGGTTCCGAAGGCTCTATGCGATCGAAAACACGTTCGGCACCACTGCCGACCACCTGAAGCGCTATGGCGAGATCATCCGCGATCCCGCCGTGCTTTCCGGCAGCCTACTGCGCGAACCGGCCTGAGGAGGACGTCATGGATCTGTTGATGACAGAAGAAGAGGTCCGTTTCCGCGACGCGGTGCGGGCGTTTCTCGAAGCCCATCTTGACGACGATCTGAAACGCGCCGAACGGCTGAATCCAAGTTTTCTCGCGGATCCGAATATAGGCCTGCAGTGGCAGGCGAAGCTCAACGAACAGGGCTGGGTCGCCCCCTCGTGGCCGAAACAATACGGTGGCACCGGCTGGACGCTCGCCGAACGCTATATTTTCGATCAGGAATGCGAGCGGGCCGGCGAGCCGCATTTCCGCGGCGCCTCGATCAAGATGATCGCGCCTGTCCTGATGCGCTACGGCACCGACGAACAGAAAGCCTTCTACCTGCCGCGCATCCTGAACGGCGAAGATGTCTGGGCGCAGGGATATTCCGAACCCGGCTCCGGCTCCGACCTTGCATCGCTGAAGACAAAGGCGATGCTGAACGACGACCACTATGTCGTCAACGGATCGAAGATCTGGTCCACACTGGCGCATCATGCCACCCGCATGTTCGCACTGGTGCGTACTGCCGACACCGGGAAGAAGCAGGAAGGCATCACCTTCATCCTGATCGACCTCAAATCGCCGGGCGTCACCATCCGGCCGATCCGCTCGATCTGCGGCACGCATGAATTCAATCAGGTCTTCTTCGATGACGTGAAAGTGCCGGTTTCCGACCGGATCGGCGAGGAAGGCGAGGGCTGGGACATCGCCAAATACCTGCTGGAATTCGAGCGGGGTGGGGCCTTCGCCGGCGGCGTGCTGCGGGCGATGCTGACACGCCTCCACCGACTCGCTTGCGAACCGCTGCCGGATGGACGAAAAATGATCGACGATCCGCTGTTTGCGGCCCGCTTCACCGAGATCGCCACCGATGTCGACGCCAACGACATGCTGGAGCTGGCCGCCATGTCCAAGGTGCAGGCCGGCGGCAATCCGGGGTCGGTGCCGTCGTCGACAATGAAGATCGAGCGCAGCCGCATCCGCCAGTCGATCGCCGAACTCGCCGCCTCGATCCTCGGCCCGGATGCATTGCGCTGGGAAGAACACCGGCCGCTGCACGAACTGCCGGAAGAGAGCGAGATTGACGAAGAGCGCAAAGTCGCCTCTGCCGTCTATTTCAACTCCCGCTCCCAGAGCATCTTCGGCGGTAGCAATGAAATCCAGCTGGAGATCATCGCGAAGACGTTGCTCAGGTAGCCTTCAACCGCCTTCGCGTGTCGCTCGGGCTTTCCCGATAATGCGCGCGGTAGCTGCGCGAGAAGGCGGAGGCAGAGTTGAAGCCCGTGGCTGCGGCGATATCCGCGAAGGTCGCCCGCGTCTCGATCACCTTCCGTCGGGCTGCGTTGAGGCGAAGCGCGAGATAGTGCTCGCGTGGCGCAACGCCCATGATGTCGCGAAAAAGGTCCTGCAGGTGCCGGGCACTGATGCCCGCGCGTTTGGCCAGCCGAGCCAGTGATAACGGTGCCTCCACCGTTTCCTCCATCAGCTTCACTGCCGTCTGAACGCGGGTGTCGACGATCCGCATATTGCCGATCGCCGGCACCTGCAACAGGTCGCCACGGATGCGCTCCTGCTCGTAGATGAAGAGCCGCGAGACTTCCAGCGCCAGTGAATAGCCATGTGCGCGGCGGATCAGTTCCAGCATCAGATCAAGCGTCGGCAGCGAACCGCCGGTGGTGATGCGCTTGCCGTCGATGACGAAGCGTTCGCGGATCATGTTCACCTGCGGATAGGCGGTCGAAAAATCCTCGAAATCCTCCCAATGGGTGGTGGCGGAGAAACCGTCGAGAAGGCTGGTCTCGGCGAGGATGAACGACCCGGCCTCGATGCCGGCGATCAGCGTGCGGTGTCGCGCCGTCTGGGAAAGCTGAAATTTCAGCTCACGGGTGGCATGCCGCTTCCAGTTATAGCTGGCGAGAACAAAGAGCGGATCGCTTTCCCGCCCGGGCCGGAAGGCTCTGCTGACGGGAATGGGAATGCCCGCCTTCGTATTGATCGGCTGTCCCTCTGGTGAAAAGAGCGTCCAGCGGTAAAGCTCCCGGCCGGCGATGCGGTTTGCGGCGCGCAGGGGCTCGATCACGGATGCCGCGAGAATAAGGTTGATCTCCGGCAGCACCAGAATGTCGAAATGCTGCTCCCGCGAGAAAACGTCAGCCACGCAATCATCGCCCTCCGCTTCCGCTAATGTATAGAATGGCGCCGAAAATGAAAAGCATTCTCCTCTCTTCCGGTTCGTAATGGTGAAAACGAACAAGGAGAGGAACATGCCGCTCGAGATGAATCGCGAGGTCTTCATCACCTGTGCCGTCACCGGCGCGGGCGATACCGTGGGGAAGTCCAGCCACGTGCCGGTCACGCCGAAACAGATCGCCGATTCGGCGATCGACGCCGCCAAGGCCGGCGCCGCCGTGGTCCATTGCCACGTCCGCAACCCGGAGACGGGGGCCGCCGCCCGCAACAGGGCGCTCTACAAGGAAGTCACCGACCGCATCCGTTCGGCGGATGTCGATGTCGTGCTCAACCTTACGGCCGGCATGGGCGGCGACCTCGTGTTCGGCAATGTCGAGGCACCGTTCCCGGTCAATCCGAATGGCACGGACATGGCCGGCGCCACCGAGCGCGTCGCGCACGTCGCCGAATGCCTGCCGGAAATCTGCACGCTCGATTGCGGCACGATGAACTTTTCGCTCGGCGACTACGTGATGACCAATACCCCTTCCATGCTGCGCGAGATGGCACGGCAGATGACGGCACTCGGCGTACGGCCGGAGATCGAGGCCTTCGATACCGGCCATCTCTGGTTCGCCAAGCAGCTTGTCGAGGAAGGCCTGATCGAGGACCCTGTGCTGATCCAGCTCTGCATGGGCATTCCCTGGGGCGCGCCGGATGATCTCAATACCTTCATGGCCATGGTCAACAACGTGCCGAAGAGCTGGACCTTCTCCGCCTTCTCGATCGGCCGCAGCGCGCTCGCCTATCCGGCCGCGGCGGTGCTTGCCGGCGGCAATGTCCGCGTCGGGCTGGAGGACAATCTCTATGTCGGTAAGGGGCAGTTGGCGACCAATGCCCAGCTCGTCGAAAAGGCCGCCTGCGTGATCGAGGGCATGGGCGCGAAGGTGATCGGGCCGGCGCAGGTGCGTGAGAAGTTGAAGCTGATGAAGCGGTGATCCCATGAGCAGCATCCAAAAAGCAGCCTGCATCGGCGGCGGTGTCATCGGCGGAGCCTGGGCGGCCCGTTTCGTCCTTGCCGGCATTGATGTGGACATGTACGACCCGCATCCGGAAGCGGAACGCATCGTCGGCGAAGTGCTGGGCAATGCAGCGCGCGCCTATGCCATGCTCACCATGGCGCCGCTTCCGCCCAGGGGAAAAATCACCTTCTGCAAGTCCATCGAGGAAGCAGTTGAGGGCGCCGACTGGATTCAGGAAAGCGTGCCGGAACGGCTGGAGCTGAAGCGGAACGTCATCACCCAGATTGATGCGGCCACCGATCCGAAAGCCTTGATAGGCTCCTCCACCTCCGGCCTGATGCCGACCGACCTGCAGCGGGACATGAAACATCCCGAGCGCTTCTTCGTCGCCCATCCCTATAATCCCGTTTATCTCCTGCCTCTTGCCGAACTGGTCGGCGGCCAGAAGACCTCCCCGGAAACGCTGAAGGCGGCGCAGGAAAAGCTCGCGCCGATCGGCATGAAAGGCGTCATCCTCAAAAAGGAGATCGAGGCCTTCGTCGGCGACCGCCTGCTGGAGGCCGTATGGCGCGAAGGCCTGTGGCTGATCCATGACGACATCTGCGACACGGAAACGCTGGACGACGTGATCCGCTATTCCTTCGGCATGCGCTGGGCGCAGATGGGCCTGTTCGAGACCTACCGCATCGCCGGCGGCGAGGCCGGCATGCGGCATTTCCTGGCGCAGTTCGGCCCCTGCCTTTCCTGGCCCTGGACGAAGCTCACAGATGTCGTCGATCTCGACGATGCGCTCATCGACAAGATCGCTGCCCAATCGGATGCGCAGTCCGGCGCCCGCGGCATCCGGGAGCTGGAACGCATCCGCGACGAAAACCTCGTCGGCATCATGCAGGCGCTGAAAGCCGGCGACGGCGGACAGGGCTGGGGGGCGGGCAAGATCCTTGCCGAGTTCGAAAAACATCTCTGGGCGCAGGGGGGTGGAGCGAAGAAGGAACCGGATTTTTCCGCTCCGCTCCGGCTGCTCGACACCAAGGTCGGCGCCGCCTGGGTGGACTACAACGGCCATATGACCGAGTACCGCTATCTGCAGGTCTTCGCCGATACGGCGGATATGCTACTCCGGCTGATCGGGGTCGATTTCGCCTATGTCGAGGCCGGGCACAGCTATTATACGGTCGAGACGCATATCCGACATCTTGGTGAGGCAAAACTCGGCCAGAAGCTTTACTCGACGCTGCAGGTGCTCTCCAGCGACGACAAGCGCCTCCGGTTCTTCACGACCATCTACAATGCCGAGACCAACGAGGCGCTCGCCACTGCCGAGCAACTGATGCTGCACGTGGATTCGAAGGCCGGGAAATCGGTTGCCGCGCCCTTCGACGTGTTGGCGAAGTTGAAGCCGATCGCCGAGGCGCATGCGAAATTACCTATTCCGGAAGGCGTCGGGCGTTCGGTGGGGCAGAAGAGGTAGATCATGGGCAGAAGGGGGGCGGCTACGCTCCCCATCAATAAAGGGAGAAACCCCATGCATTTCGGACTGACCGGCGAACAGGAGATGATCGTCAAGACCGTCCGCGATTTCGTCGAGACGGAAATCTATCCGCATGAGAACGAGGTGGAGCGCACCGGCTTCGTGCCGCCCGAACTCGGTCGGGAAATCGCGCGAAAATGCCGGGAGATCGGCTTCTTCGGCTGCAATTTTCCGGAGGAGGTGGGTGGCGCCGGTCTCGACCACACGTCGTTCACGCTGGTCGAACGGGAGCTCGGCCGTGGCTCCATGGCGCTCACAGTCTTCTTCGGCCGGCCTTCCGGCATCCTCATGGCCTGCGAGGGAGACCAGCGCGAAAAATATCTTCTGCCGGCCGTGCGCGGCGACAAGTTCGATGCACTTGCCATCACGGAGCCGGATGCCGGTTCGGACATGCGCGGCATGAAATGTTTCGCCCGACGGGACGGCGACGACTGGATCGTCAACGGTACGAAACACTTCATTTCGCATGCGGATATCGCTGATTTCGTCATTGTCTTCGTCGCGACCGGTGAAGAGGAAACCCCGCATGGACCGAAGAAGCTCATCACCTGTTTCCTCGTCGATCGCGACACGCCGGGTTTCGAAATCCGCGAAGGTTACAGTTCCGTCTCGCATCGCGGCTACCGGAACTGCATCCTCACCTTCGACGAATGCCGATTGCCGCCGACCCAGGTCCTCGGCGACGTGCACAAAGGCTTCGACATCGCCAACCAATGGCTCTACGGCACGCGGTTGACGGTCGCCGCCACCTGCGTCGGCCGGGCGCGGCGAGCCTTCGACTATGCGCTTAACCAGGCTGCCGGGCGCAAACAGTTCGGCAGGCCGATCGGCGCCAACCAGGGCGTCTCCTTCAAGCTCGCCGACATGATTACCGAGATCGACGCCGCTGACCTCCTGACACTCTCGGCCGCCTGGCGGCTCGACCAAGGCCTGCCGTCAAATCGCGAAATTGCCTCGGCAAAATTGTTTGCCACGGAAATGCTGGCACGGGTCACCGACGAGGCGGTCCAAATCTTTGGCGGCATGGGGCTGATGGACGATCTGCCGCTTGCCCGCTTCTGGCGTGACGCCCGTGTCGAACGCATCTGGGACGGCACGTCGGAAATCCAGCGGCACATCATCAGCCGCGAGCTTCTGCGGCCGCTAGGGGCTTGAGAATGACCCGCTCCCTCGACCGCCTAACCCGACCGAAAACCATTGCCGTGTTCGGAGGCAAGGAGGCCCGGCGGGTCATCGAGCAATGCCACAAGATGGGTTTTGCGGGCGAAATCTGGCCCGTCCACCCGAGGAGTGACGAAATCCTCGGTCGCAGATGCTATCGATCGGTGGCCGATCTGCCCGCCGCCCCGGAAGCGGCCTTTGTCGGCGTCAACAGGCAACTCACCATAGAGATCGTCCGCGACCTTTCCGCCCGCGGCGCAGGCGGCGCAATCTGTTACGCGTCCGGCTTCCGCGAGGCGGCAAGCGAGCTTGCCGATGGCGATGACCTGCAGAAGGCGCTGGTCGAGGCGGCCGGCGACATGCCGATCCTTGGGCCGAACTGCTACGGTTTCATCAACATGCTGGACGGGGCGCTCCTCTGGCCGGATCAGCACGGCATGCTCAGGGTCGAGCAAGGGGTGGCGGTGCTCACCCAGTCGTCCAACATCGCCTGCAACATTTCCATGCAACAGCGGGGATTGCCGCTTGCCTATCTGATGACTGCCGGCAACCAGGCGCAAACAGGGCTTGCCGAACTCGCCTGCACTGTCATCAAGGACCCGCGCGTCACCGCCATCGGCCTGCATGTGGAAGGCTTCGACAGTCTCGAAACGCTGGAGCGGCTGGCCGGCCTGTCGCGGGAGCTGAAGAAGCCGGTCGCCATGCTGAAGGTCGGCAGATCGGAGGCTGCGCGCCTCGCCGCCGTCTCCCACACCGCTTCGCTCGCCGGCAATGACCGCGTCTCCTCTGCGCTGCTGCAACGGCTCGGCATCGGCCGGGTTCAGACGCTGCCGGAACTCCTGGAAACGTTGAAGCTCCTGCATCTTTACGGACCACTGGAAAGCGCCGACATTTCCTCGATGAGCTGTTCGGGCGGCGAGGCCTCACTGATGGCCGATGCCGGCATGAAGCGAAGGATTTCCTATCGGCCACTCCGAAATGAGCAACTCGAACCGCTCCGCGAGACGCTCGGGCTGATGGTGGCGCTCGCCAATCCGCTCGACTACCACACCTTCGTCTGGGGCAATCAGGAGAAGCAGACGGCCGCCTTTACCGCGATGATGCAGGGTGGCTATGCGATGAACCTCGTGGTGCTGGACATCCCGCGGCTTGATCGCTGCGATGCGACCGACTGGTTGACAACCGTCAACGCGGTGGTGGCGGCGCGGACCGCAACCGGGGCGAATGCCGGCGTCGTCGCCAGCATGGGCGAGAACCTTCCGGAAGCCGTGGCCGAACGGCTGAGGCATGACCGCGTCGTACCGTTCTTCGGCATCGAGGAGGCGCTGGCCGCGGCGGAGACCGCTGCGTTTATCGGTGCGGCGTGGAGGCAGCCCGCGCCTGTGCCCCTGCTCAAGGTTCCCGCCGGAGCGGGCGAGACGGTCACGCTCAACGAGGACGAGGCGAAGCGTGAGCTTTCCGCCTTCGGCTTGACCGTTCCGCACGGGCTCGTGGTCATGGATCCGCAAGAGGCGGGGCATGCGGCCGAAAGGCTCGGTTTTCCGGTGGCGCTCAAGGGTCGTGGCGTTGCCCACAAGACAGAGGCCGGCGCGGTGAGGCTTACCCTCGGAAACCGCGAAGAGGTGGTCGCTGCTGCCCACGCCATGGCGGGTGTCGCGAACGGCTATCTGGTCGAGAAGATGGCCGCCAAGCCGGTGGCGGAGATCATCATCGGCGCGATGCGCGATCCCATTGCGGGCCCGGTCCTGACTGTCGGGGCGGGTGGTATTCTGGTCGAACTGCTGGATGATTCCGCGCTTATCACCTTGCCCACGTCACCGGAGGCCATTTCCGCGGCCATATCCGGCCTCAAGATAAAGACGTTGCTTGACGGCTATCGTGGCGGGCCGAAGGGCGATATCGCCGCGCTGGAACAGGCGGTCGCCGCCGTCGCAGCCTATCTGGTTGCCAATGCGGCGGACGTCGAAGAGTTGGACATCAATCCGGTCATGGTGCTGTCGGAAGGCGAGGGCGTCGTTGCCGTGGATGCGCTGGTGCGGAGGAGAATAGCATGACCGACCAACCCATCAGGACCCATCGCGAGGGCGGCATTCTCGAAGTCACCATCAACCGGCCGAAGGCGAATGCCATCGACTTGAAGACTTCGCGGATCATGGGCGAAATCTTCCGCGATTTTCGCGATGACGAGGCGTTGCGCGTTGCGATCATTACCGGCGCCGGCGAAAAGTTCTTCTGCCCAGGCTGGGACCTGAAAGCTGCGGCCGCCGGTGACGCGGTGGATGGCGACTATGGCGTCGGCGGGTTCGGCGGCATGCAGGAACTGCGGGACCTCAACAAGCCGATCATCTGCGCCGTCAACGGTATCTGCTGCGGCGGAGGACTGGAGATCGCGCTCGCGACAGACCTCATCCTCGCCGCCGAACATGCTACCTTCGCGCTGCCGGAAATCCGTTCCGGCACGGTGGCCGATGCCGCCTCGATCAAGCTGCCGAAGCGCATTCCCTATCATATCGCCATGGACATGTTGCTCACCGGCCGCTGGCTCGATGTTGAGGAGGCGCATCGCTGGGGCTTCGTCAATGAAATCCTGCCGGCCGACAAGCTGATGGCGCGCGCCTGGGAGCTGGCGCGGCTGCTGGAAAGCGGCCCTCCGCTCGTCTACGCGGCGATCAAGGAAGTGGTGCGCGAGGCGGAAGGCGAGAAGTTCCAGACAACGATGAACCGCATCACCCGTCGTCAGCTGAGGACTGTCGATGTCCTCTATTCCAGCGAGGACCAGCTGGAAGGCGCCCGGGCCTTCGCCGAAAAGCGCGACCCGGTCTGGAAGGGAAAGTAGCCGCTAAAGTTTGTGCCCTTCATATTGCGGCAGATCGTCGGTGATTTCGTGCCAGGGCGCCTTCGAACCGACGAAGATATGGTGTGTCGGGCGGATGGCGGGGGCATCGACAAGCGTGCCCATCGCGACATGCACCCATCTGGCCTCACGCACCAGCGAATAGAGCAGCGAGCCGCAGGTGCCGCAATGGGCATCGTGGTTTTCGGCGTTGCCATAAATCAACAGACCATCAGAGCCTTTCACCAGGGTGAGTTTTTCCCGCGGAATGCCCGCGAATGGCTTGAAGGCCGAGCCGGTGGTGCGGCGGCAATCCGAACAGTGGCAGTTGGCCGCGTAAACGAAAGCGTCCTCCACCGCATATTCCACCACGCCGCAAAAACACTTGCCCGATAGTCTTTTCATAAGAGAGGACCTCATACATGGCTGATCTCGTCCAGATACCAGCCGATATAGCACAGTTCGTTATGTTCCATAGGGTCGATCCGACCCGGCACGAAGAAGCGCGAAGCCACCTCCGCGGGCGGTGTGTTGGAGGATTGCCTCGTCTTCGTCGGTCGTCACCTTCCGGCCCGCTCGGCAATTGTAATCCCAAAAAATCATAGGGATCGAAGCGGCTCGATAAATTCTTCTCTTCTACTCAAGAAATTAAGAAGGACAGGATTCACGAATGTGGACTGCTGCGTTAACCTTTCAATTGTGAATTGATTCGCGGCAATACTGCTAACCTTCCGGCGAGGCTGCTTTGAGCGAACAAAGTCATGCCATTGAAGAGAGTCACTCGATCGAGCACTGGGCGATGAACCGCGCCCATCAGATCGTTGTCCACCAGGGAATGAGCCTGGTGGAGGCGGCTCAGTGCCTGGACTATAAACGGACCAACGCCAATACCTATGCGCTGCGCCAGGCAATCATGGATTGCCTCGTCGAAGCGTTGACGCGAGGGGCGAAGGCAGCGGTGACGCGAGCGGGGAATAATCCAATCACTGAAAGTTGAAGGGCGGCCTGCGGCCGGGAGTCGCCCTCGAACCAACCTGTGTTACAGTTTCATCACGACGAGACGCAGTGATTGGATCGCCTATGCTTACAACACTCGCGATGCTGATGGGCCTCTCTGCCGCAGCCGGCCCGATGATCGCGCAGGCGGGAGGCGGCGAGGTGGATGTCGAGCTGGTTCTCGCAGTCGATACGTCCCGTTCCATGGACTACGAGGAGGTCCGCATCCAGCGCGAGGGTTATGTCGCGGCGCTCAAGCACAGGGAATTCATCGACGCGGTGAAGACCGGGCTCATCGGGAAGATCGCCATCAGCTATTTCGAATGGGCAGGCGACGTGGTGCCCGATTCCGTCATTGACTGGCAGGTGATCGAGAACGAGCAGGACGCGATCGATTTCGCCAACAAGCTGGAGGCACGGCCGATCAATTCCCAGCGCCGAACTTCGATTTCCGCGGCGATCGTACAAGGTGCCACGATGCTCGTCGCCAACTCCTATAGCGGCACGCGGCAGGTCATCGATGTTTCCGGCGACGGTCCGAACAATGCCGGCAATCCCGTTGTGCCGGCCCGCGACAAGGCGGTGGAGGCCGGCCTCATCGTCAATGGCTTGGCGATCATGCTGCGCCCTTCGGGAGCGCAGGGCGGGCTCGACAAATACTACGCCGATTGCGTGATCGGTGGTCCCGGCTCTTTCGTGCTGCCGGTTCACAAGATCGAAGATTTCGCGGTCGCCGTGCGCCGCAAACTGGTCATGGAGATCAGCAGCCTTACGCCGCCTGCAACCGTGCAGAAGACCGCCGGCACCCAACCGGCGACTGACTGCCTGGTGGGGGAAAGGCAGTGGCAGGATCTCTTCGACCGCTGAGTCATTCCGCAAGCTCTCACATTACCCTGATCAGATCGGACTTGCCCTCCCGGTTCGATGGCCGAGCGGGAACATTTCGGCAGGCCTGCGAGTTTCTGTCCGCTTGTCGGATGGAGGAAAGCGGAGTTGAGTGGCGTGGCAGCGGCGCCTGGCGGCGGCACAGGCGAATTCCACCATTTCCTGGTCGGTCTCGGCCGCGGCGCCGCTGGCGCCATGCTGTTCGGCATACCCATGCTGATGACCATGGAACTCTGGCACCTCGGCTTCTATATCGAGCGATATCGCCTGCTGTTGCTTCTGATCGTCAATATCCCGCTTCTCGTGATACTGGCCGATCGCATCGGCTTCGAGCGAACCTCCACATGGAGGGAGGCTTTCCGCGATGCAGCAATCGCTTATGGGCTCGGCATCGTCATGAGCGCCACAATCCTCGTTCTGCTCGGCGACATCAAGCTGCATATGCCGTTCTCGGAAATGCTCGGCAAGACCGCCATCCAGTCAGTACCCGCGAGTATCGGCGCTCTGCTCGGTCGCTCCCAGCTCGGCGGCCAGGCAGGCGAGAACGGCGACAGCGATAAGGATGATCCGAAAGGAGAAGAAGCAGATCAGGGAAAAGAGGGCAATGCGGTGCCGAATGAGCTCTCCATCAGCTACAGTCGGGAGCTTTTCCTCATGGCGGTCGGTGCGCTCTTCCTCAGCCTCAATGTCGCGCCGACGGAGGAAATCATCCTGATCGCCTACAAGATGACGCCCTGGCATGCGCTTGCGACGATCGTCGTATCGATCGCCATCATGCACGGCTTCGTCTACGCGGTTGCCTTCAAGGGCACACACGAAATGCCGGGTGAAACGCCCCGATGGCACGCCTTCTTCCGCTTCACCCTGCCGGGTTACTTGGTCGCGATGCTGATCAGCCTCTACGTTCTGTGGACATTCGGGCGGCTGGATGACAGCGCGCCGACGCAGATGCTCATATCCGCGATCGTGCTCTCCTTCCCGGGCGCTATCGGGGCGGCCGCTGCCCGCCTCATCTTGTGACGAGTGAACCGATGACGATCACCGCTCATGGACGCCACACCGAAACGCAGGAACCCCATTGGATCGAATGGGCGACCGGCATGATCTCCGCACTGGTTGTGCTTGCGATGATCACATGGGTGGGTTGGGAAGCACTGAGGAAGGACGGTCTGCCGCCGGAATTCTCGATTGCAGTGACCCGACGAACGCCGGTCGAAGGGGGGTATCGGGTCGAATTCGAGATCACCAACAAGGCAACCGCGACGGCTGCCGCGGTTGTGGTACGCGGCGAAATCCTCGATGGCGGCGACATGATCGAGGATGCGGATGTGACCTTCGATTACGTACCGGCGGAATCGAATGCCTCCGGCGCAATCCTGTTCTCGCAGGATCCGGGCGCACGGGAGGTCAGGGTCCGGGCGATAGGCTATACGGATCCGTAGGAGGAGCAGGATACTTCCCTTCAACAAAGGCCGGAACGACTTAGTACGGCAAGCCGACATAGTTCTCGGCGAGCGCAGTGGAAGCAGCCTTGGAACTGACGAGATAATCGAGCTCCGTCTCCTGTATCTTCTGGCCGAATTCGCCGGTATCGGGGAAACGGTGCAGCATCGTGGTCATAGACCAGGAGAAGCGCACGGCGCGCCAGACCCGCTTCAGCGCCCGCTCCGAATAGGCGTCGATTCCGGCTAAGGATTTATCCGCGTAGTAGCCCAGCAGGCCGTCGAAGAGGTAGTAGACGTCGCTCGCCGCGAGGTTCAGGCCCTTGGCGCCGGTCGGTGGCACGATATGAGCCGCGTCACCGACAAGGAACAGCTTGCCGAAGCGCATCGGTTCGGCGACGAAGGATCTGAGCGGCGCGATGGACTTTTCGAAGGAGGGGCCGGTCACCATGTTTTCGGCATGCTCGGCAGGCAGCCGGCGGCGCAATTCGTCATAGAAGCGGTCGTCGGACCAGTCTTCGATCTTCTCGTCCAGCGCACACTGGATATAGTAGCGGCTGCGGGTATGGGAGCGCATTGAACAGAGCGCGAAGCCGCGGGGATGGTTGGCATAGATCAGCTCGTGGCTGACCGGCGGCACCTCGGCGAGAATGCCGAGCCACCCGAAGGGATAGATCCGCTCGTAGGTCCTCAGCGCGCTCTCCGGTACCGATTTCCGGCTCACGCCGTGATACCCGTCGCACCCGGCGATGAAGTCGCAGTCGATCCGGTGGGTGACGCCGTCCTTCTCGTAGGTGACGTAGGGGCCGGCCCCGTCGAAATCGTGCGGCGTGACGTTGGTTGCCTCATAGACCGAACTGCCGCCGGAAGCCTCGCGTTTGTCCATCAGGTCATGGGTAAGCTCCGTCTGACCATAGACCATGACACGTCTTCCGGTCAGCCCGAAAAGGTCGATGCGGTGGTCGCGGCCGTCGAAAGCGAGCGAGAAGCCGTCATGCGGCAAACCTTCCCTGTGCATGCGTTCGCCAGCCCCGGCGCGATCGAGCATGTCGACCATGCCTTCTTCCAGCACACCGGCACGCACGCGGCCGAGAATGTAATCCTTGCTGACGCGATCGAGGATAATGTTGTCGATGCCGGCATTTGTAAGCAGTTGACCGAGCAGCAGGCCGGCCGGACCGGAACCGATAATGGCGACTTGGGTGCGCATGAAATCCTCCCGAATTCTTGTTCCTTGATAAGCGCACGATCAGGGTCCCGGACAATGGACATTTCACGCAATCTATAGGACAAAACGAACATTGCCCTATTGGAGGCCACGATGCTTGCGCCGGTCCCGACTTACGATCTCTATGGCGAGAACCGCACAAGGCGGCCCGATTTCTGGCTGCATTGCGAAACGATCGCTTCGCGCAGCAGCGCGCACCAGTGGGAAATCGGCCGCCATCGCCACGAGAGCTTCCAGCAATTCCTGTACATTCGGAACGGATCTGGCGATGCAATCCTCAGCGCCTCGACCGTCACGCTCGTTCCCCCCTGCGTCGTTGCCGTACCGCCGGGCGTCAGCCACGGCTTCCGCTTCTCCCGCGACATCGACGGAATGGTGATCACTCTGGTCGCAGAGCGGTTGCGGCTGACGGCCGGACTTGCCAAACGGCCCGGCGACTGGCTGTCGACCCCTAGGATGATCCCGCTGCCGGCTGGCCAGGACGCAGGCTATCTCAACGAGACTTTCTCACGCCTCTTTGCCGAATTCGAGGCACAGCGCGCGAGCCGCAACGATCTCGTCGAAGCCTATCTGACGGCGGCGATCCTCATCCTCGGCCGGCTGGCCGGCGCCGATAGCAGTGGCGCTGCGGGCGACGTCAATCTCGCACGCGTCGAGGCGCTGAAGGACCTGATCGGCCGGCATTTCCGTGATCAGCTTCCGGCGGAGGCCTATGCGAAACTCCTGAACCTTTCCCCGACGCATCTGAACCGCGTGGTGCGTGAGGTGACCGGCATGAGCGTTCACGATCTCATCATGGCGCGCGTGGTCGACGAGGCCCGCCGCGCGCTCGTCTTCACCACGGCGAGCGTTCAGGCGATCGCCGATGGACTCGGCTTTTCCGACGCGGCCTATTTCTCCCGCTGCTTCAGGAAACGCACCGGCCAGACACCACGCCAATATCGCGAAGCGGAGCGCGCAAGCCTGCGGCAGGTGGAGAGCCCGGTTGAATAAGCTCACATTCCACGCGCGCCTGTGACAATTTGTGTGCTGCAACACGGGATCATTCTTCCGCCACATGCGTTGCCCATCGCTAGCTGGCCGGCTCGACCGAATCGCGATGGCCGGACCGCGAATAATTGAAGGAGTACAGGGATGAAGAGATTTACTGCCGTGGCGCTTGCCGCCCTTCCGGTTCTGACGAGCGCGGGAACGGCCTTTTCGGCCGACGTGATTTCCCGTCGGGACCAGGTTCCGGTCTATGAAGAGCCCGACCAGCGCGGCGGTGTGCGCATAGGCTATCTCGATTGCTCGATCGGCGGCGGTGTCGGTTATGTCCTTGGCTCCGCCAAGGAAGCCGATTGCGTCTTCACCTCTGCGATCGGCAGCGAACCGCTTGACCACTATACCGGAGTCGTCCGCAAGATGGGCGTCGACCTTGGTTTCACGACGCGCTCGCGCCTGATCTGGGCTGTCTTCGCCCCGACCGCCGGTTACCATCATGGTTCGCTCGGCGGTCTCTACCAGGGTGCCACAGCGGAAGCGACCGTCGGTGCGGGCATCGGTGCCAATATTCTCGTCGGCGGCACCTCGGGCTCCATTCACCTGCAGACGGTGAGCGTCACCGGCCAGCTTGGCCTGAACGTCGCCGCCACCGGAACGTCGGTGACTTTGACACCGGCAAGCTGAAGCTTGCAGGGACGCCGCTCTCCCTGAAAGGGGAGGACGGCGGGATATCCTGATAGGCGGAGGCCTTGCGTCATGCCGGTCACATTCATACCTTAGATAAGGTACGGTTCGGCCCTGCAGGCCCTTATGGGTTTCGGGGTCGTCTTTCGCCCATCAGGAATTGCATCATGGATATCGAGAAAATTTTGCGGTCGGTCGTGGCCGTGCGCGCATCAATTCCGGATAATGCCTTCACGGCAAATACGCTCGGCACCCGTCGGGAAGGAAACGGCGTCGTGATCCGCGACAACGGACTGGTGCTGACGATCGGCTATCTCATCACCGAGGCCGAGGAGGTCTGGTTGACGCGTCGTGACGGGCGCGTGGTGCCCGCCCATGCGCTCGCCTACGACCAGGAAAGCGGTTTTGGCCTCGTGCAGGCGCTTAGCCCGCTTGACCTTCCGGCGCTGGAAATGGGCGATTCCGACAGCGCCCAGGTCGGCGACCCGATCGTCTTTGCCGATGGTGAGGGTGAATATGTCCGCGGCAATATCGTCGCCAAGCAGGAATTCGCCGGCTACTGGGAATATCTTCTCGATGAAGCGATCTTCATCGCACCTGCGCATCCCTCCTGGGGCGGCGCAGCGTTGATCGATGCGGAAGGCAAGCTCATCGGCATCGGATCGCTGCGCCTGCAGATGAGCAAAGGCGGCGAAGTCGCCGACATCAACATGGCCGTGCCGATCAACCTGCTTCGTCCGATCCTCGACGATGTGCTGAACCGCGGCGAAATCAACAGGCCGCCGCGACCCTGGCTCGGAGCCTTCTCAGCCGAGAGCAATGGCGAGGTCATCGTCATGAGCGTTACCGAGAACGGACCGGCCGCAAAGGCGGGATTGAAGCGCGGCGACGTGATTTCGGAGATCCGCGACGGTGAAGTCGACGGACTTGCCGACTTCTACCGAAAGGTCTGGGAAAGCGGCCCTCCGGGATCGGAAATCCCCATGCGCATCCTGCGCGACGGCCGTGAAGCCTGGCTGCGGGTAAAGTCTGCGGACCGCAACGATTTTCTGCACAAGCCACAATTGCAGTAGCTGCTTGAGGCACGTCACCCTTTCTCGCGTGTGGCTTGCCCTGCCACAAGGAACAGGTACCTACCTCACCAATATTGCCCGGAAATCGTTGACATTCGTGCCGGTTGGGCCGGTGGAAAACAGGTCGTCGATGGCGGAGAAACCGGAAAAGCTGTCATTGCCGTCGAGCAGCTTTCTGCCGTCCAGGCCCGCAATCCGCAGGCGACGCGCGCTCGTGCCGTCGGCAAAGGCGCCCGCATTGGTCTCCGATCCATCGATCCCGTCCGTATCGGCCGCAAGCGCCGTGATGTGGTGACCGTCGATCGCCAGCGCAAAGGCCAGGGCAAATTCGCCATTGCGGCCGCCCTTGCCCCCTTTGCTCCTGAGCGTAACCGTCGTCTCGCCGCCGGAAAGCAGCACGGCAGGCTTGGCGAAGGGCCGGTCGCGCAGCGCCACCTCGCGGGCGAGCGCCGCATGCACCAGCGCCACATCGCGGGATTCGCCTTCGACGGAATCGGAAAGAATGTGAGGCGTGACGCCGTGGGAGCGGGCGACCGCTGCCGCTGCTTCCAGCGATACGCCGGCAGACGCGATGACATAATGTTCGTGCCGGGCAAAGACCGGATCATCCGGCTTCGGAGCGTCGGCCGCCGGCGAGTTCAGATGTGCGATCATTTTTTCCGACAGCATCAGCCGATACTGCTCGATAATCGCCAGCGCTTCCTGCCTCGTCGTGGCATCCGGAATGGTCGGACCCGACGCGACGAAGGCCGGATTGTCACCCGGAATATCCGAGACGATCAGGCTGACGACGCGGGCCTTCGTGGCTGCGGCGAGACGGCCGCCCTTGATGGTTGAAAGGTGTTTTCTGACCACGTTCATTGCGGAGATTGGCGCACCGGAGGCAAGCAGCGCCTCGTTGAGGGTGATCTCATCTTCAAGCGTCAAGCCTTCCGGCGGCGCGGGCAGCAGGGCCGACCCGCCGCCGCAGATCAGCGCGATGACGAGATCATTCTCGGAAAGGCCCGAGATCGCCCCGACAAGCCGCTTCGCACCGGCAAGGCCTGCCGCATCGGGCACAGGGTGCGAGGCTTCGAGGATCTCGATCGACTTCGTTTCGCAGCCATAGCCGTAGCGGGTCACGACGACGCCGGAGAGCGGGCCTGGCCATACGCTCTCGAGGGCAGCAGCCATTTGTGCCGCTCCCTTGCCGGCGCCGATGACGACGGTGCGACCGCTTTTCGGCGGGGAGGGCAGGTATTTTCTGATGCCGGTCAGGGGATCGGCGGCCTTCACCGCAGCGTCAAACAGCGCCTCCAGCAACTCCCGATCCTTCATCGCCTCTTTTCTCCTCTTTTCATCGCTCGGCCTTTTCGATCACGGTGGTTGACAGCCGTCAACCAGGCTTGATCGCCATGAGCCTTTCCGCCCGGAACAAAGCAGGTGGGTGTCGGTTGTCCTCAAGGCTCATCGAACGAAAGGAGCGAAGCATGACCGAGCATTTGAAGGAAGCAGGTTATTCCGGCCAGATCGATATCGGCGGCAGCCGGTCGCCCGTAACCTACAAGCTCAAGGCCTGCAGGGAGGATGACGGGGCTTTCCATGTCGCGGTGAGTCTGACGACGTCGCGCGACTGGCTGCTGAAACACGGCTTCCGCCGGCAGGCGACGCTGGTTCGTCAAGGCGGATACCAGATGCCGGTGCATTTCGAGGAGACGCTGAATGTGGCCGACAATATCTCCGTCACGCTTCGCGCCGACGATGCGGTGATTGCATCGATGGACGAACTGAAGAGGAAATTCCCCGAACTGCAGGCGGGCTGAGGTCGCACCTAGCGCCCCGGCATGATCTCCACAGCCGCCTGGCGGATCGTCTGCATGAGGATGGAAAGCGGTGCCGAAGGATTGGAATCGGCCCGTATGGTGAGGCCGACCGGTCCGCGGGTCTCGCTGGTATCGATCGGTAGTGTCGCGAGCGTGCCGTCAGCGACGTCCCCTGCGACGACGCCCGCCGAAATGATCCAGACCGCTTCGCTTGAGCGCACGAAAACCCTGCCGAAAGCATCGGAGATTGTTTCCACCTGGACGGGCAGGGTGGCAACGCCATTGGCAATGAGGAACTGTTCCACGGACGGCCGGATGATCGAGCCACGCGTCGGCATCAGCACCGGATAATCCGCCAGGCCCTCGAAGATCGAACGCCTTCCGTCGAGCAGGGGATGGCCAGGCCGGACGATGAAGACCACCTGCTCGGAATAGAGATGCTCGAAGGAAAGGCCTGCCATCTTTTCCGGCGAAGCCAGACGTCCGACGACCAGATCGAGATCTCCCACCCTGAGTTGCTCCATCAAAACGGCATTATCGCCCGTTACGATCTTCACTCGGCTGCCTGTTTTTTCCGCGAGGAACAGCGTCATGGCTCGCGGCATGATCCGGGTGGAGACGGTGGGCAGGGCGCCGATGCGTACAGGCGGTGCGGAATCGAAGAGTTCCTGCGAAACGGAATCCATGCCCTGTCTGAGTGCCGTCAGAGCCGCGCCCGCATGCCGCAGGAAGACTTCACCGTAGCGAGTAATGCGGATGCCGCGCCCCTCGCGCTCGAAAACGGCGACACCCAGTGCCTCTTCCAGTTCGCGGATCGTCTTGGTCACAGCGGGCTGACTGACATTGAGGATTTCGGCCGCCCTGACGACGCTCTTCTGTCGGGCGACCTCGATGAATGTATACAGGTGTCGAAACTTGATTCGCGAATTGATCAAAATCAAATAACCTTGCGGTTAAGGAAACATGCTATAAATATCATTTTACTTAACCGAAAACTAGTGCAATCTATCAACGTGAGAGGAGGCGCAGATGCAATTTGTACACATTAATGACATTGCTATCCATTATGACATTCTGCGTGCGGGTGATGATAGGCCAGTCATCGTCTTCATCAATTCGCTCGGAACCGACAGCCGCATCTGGCATCACGTGCTGCCGAAGCTGGCTGAGGACTATACAATCCTCACTTATGACAAGCGCGGCCATGGTCTTTCCGGACTCGGCAACCCCCCGTATTCGATTGCCGATCATGCGGCCGATCTTGCCGGTCTGCTCGATCACCTGCAATTGTCGCAGGTCGTCGTGTGCGGCCTTTCGGTGGGCGGACTGATCGCCCAGGGTCTGTATGCCGCCCGGCCGGACCTCGTGAAGGCGCTGGTGCTTTCCAACACGGCGCACAAGATCGGTACCGCCGAAATGTGGGCGGCGCGTATCGCCACCGTCGAGGAAAAAGGCATCGGCAGCATTCTCGACGCGATCATGGAGCGCTGGTTTACCGAACCCTTCCGCAAGCCGGAGAATGCCGCCTACCAGGGCTATTGTCACATGCTGGTGCGCCAGCCGACCTTCGGCTACAGCGGCACCTGCGCGGCGATCCGCGATGCAGATTTTACCGAAGCCGCAAGCAAGATCACCGTGCCGGTGCTCTGCATCGTCGGCCGCGAGGACGGTTCGACACCGCCGGAGGTCGTCAAGTCGCTTGCCGATCTGATTCCCGGCTCCCGCTACGAGATCATCGAGGGAGCGGCGCATATTCCGTGCGTTGAAACACCTGCCGCCCACGCCGCGCTGATCCGCGGCTTCATTGAACAACTGGATAAGGAATGAATATGGCCGAGACTTCTACGCCGTCGGAACGCTATGCGCAGGGCATGAAGACGCGCCGCTCCGTGCTCGGCGATGCTTATGTCGACCGTGCCCAGGCAAACAGGACGCCGTTCGACCAGCCGTTTCAGGAGCTCATCACCGAAAGCGCTTGGGGTACCGTCTGGTCGCGCCCGCACTGGACCAAGCGCGAACGTTCCATGGTGACGATCGCGCTGCTTGCAGCGCTGGGCCATTATGACGAGGTCGCCATGCATATCCGCGCAACCGCCAATACCGGTGCGACAAAAGACGATATCTGCGAGGCCCTGATGCATGTGGCAATTTATGCCGGCGTTCCGGCCGCCAATCATGCCTTCAAGATTGCAAAAGCCACTTACGCTGAAATGGACGCGGAAAAGGCCGCGGGAGAGAGAAGATGAAAAACGCACCGCCTGAAACGACACCTTTCTTCCCTCGTGACAGGGAATGGCATCCACCGGCATTCACACCGGGTTACAAGACTTCCGTGTTACGCTCGCCGCAACGCGCGCTGATTTCGCTGGAAGGCACCAAGAGCGAGGTCACCGGTCCGGTCTTCGGCCACAACATCCTTGGCGAGTTCGACAACGACCTGATCGTCAACTACGCCAAGCCCGGCGAAATGGCGATCGGTGAACGCATCCTCGTCTACGGTCGCGTGCTGGATGAACGGGGCGTCGGTATTCCCGGCGCGCTGGTGGAGTTCTGGCAGGCGAACGCCGGCGGGCGTTACCGCCACAAGAAGGAAACCTACCTCGCACCGCTCGACCCGAACTTCGGCGGCTGCGGCCGCACCATCACCGACGAGAACGGCGGCTACGTCTTCAAGACGATCAAGCCCGGCCCCTATCCGTGGCCGAACGGCGTCAACGACTGGCGCCCGGCGCATATCCACTTCTCGGTCTTCGGCCACGGCTTTGCCCAGCGTCTGATCACCCAGATGTATTTCGAAGGCGACCCAATGATCTGGATTTGTCCCATCGTGAAGACGATCCCGGACGAGAACGCCATCAAGGGCCTGATCGCAGCCCTAGACATGAACAACACAATTCCTCATGACATGAGAGCTTACAAGTTCGACATCATCTTGCGCGGCCGTCGCTCGACATTCTTCGAGAACCGCAAGGAAGGTAACTGATCCATGGTCCAGCCGCTCACCTACTTCAAGGAATCTGCATCCCAGACGGCAGGTCCGTACGTTCACATCGGCTGTACGCCGAACTTTTCCGGCATCACCGGTGTCTACGAGACCGATCTCGGCTCCGGTCCGATGGTCAACGACAAGACCCGCGGCGAACGCATCACCATTCGCGGTTTCGTCTATGACGGCGCCATGACGCCGCTCAAGGACGCGTTGATCGAGATCTGGCAGGCGGACGCTGACGGCTTCTACAACAGCCCCTCGGAGACGCGCGGCAAGGCCGATCCGAATTTCCTCGGCTGGGCTCGCTGCCCTGGCGACATGCAGACCGGGGAATTCGTGTTCGAGACGATCAAGCCCGGCCGCGTGCCGTTCCGTGACGGGCGGCTGATGGCGCCGCACGTGACCTTCTGGATCGTCGCCCGCGGCATCAATCTCGGTCTCAACACGCGCATGTATTTCTCCGACGAGGAGCAAGCCAATGCCGAAGACCCGATCCTGTCGCGCATCGAGCACCGCGTCCGCGTGCCCACCCTGATCGGCAAGCGTGAAGGCGATACCGTCACCTTCAACATCTATCTTCAGGGTGAAAACGAGACCATATTCTTCGACATCTGAGATCGAAGAATCAGGGGCCCGTATGAGCGTTTCGGCTTTCGAACACCCGTTCCTGTCCGGTCTCGTTGGTGACGACGAGACCGGAAAGCTGTTTTCGGCGGAAGCCGAGATCAAAGCCATGCTTGCCTTCGAGGCGGCGCTCGCCAAGGCGGAGGCGGGTGCCGGCGTCATTCCCATGGATGCGGTGGAGCGCATCTTAACTGTCTGCGGCTCATTCAAGCCGGACATGGCAGGGCTTCACAAAGGTACCGGCCGGGATGGCATCGTTGTCGCCGAGTTCGTCAAGCAGCTCCGCGCGGCCGTCGGCGGCGAGGCGGCACAATATGTGCACTTCGGCGCAACCAGCCAGGATGTTATCGATACGGCACTGGTAATCCGGCTAAAGAGAGTCTGCGGCCTGTTCGATCAACGCCTTTCGGCTCTCGAAAAGGCCTTCGTGGCTCTCGATCGCAATTTCGGCGCCCGCACCCTGATGGGCCATACCCGCATGCAGGCGGCAATCCCGATCACCGTTTCCGATCGCATCCGGCCGTGGTGCGTACCGCTCATCCGCCATCGGCAGCGGCTGGATGCCTTTTCCGAGCACGGTTTTGCTGTGCAGTTCGGCGGCGCGGCCGGCACGCTTGATAAACTGGGCACCAAGGCGGCTGACGTGCGAAAGTCGCTCGCAAGGGAACTATCTCTTGCCGATGCTCCGCAATGGCAGAGCCAACGGGATCGCCTGGCGGAATTCGCCGGAATCCTGGCATTGATCTCCGGCTCGCTCGGCAAGTTCGGCCAGGACGTGGCGCTGCTCGCCGAAATGGGCGGCGAGATGGAGCTTGCCGGCGGTGGTGGCTCCTCCGCCATGGCGCACAAGCAGAATCCGGTTGCGGCCGAGGTGCTGGTCTCGCTTGCCCGCTTCAATGCGGTGCAGCTTTCCGGCATGCAGCAGGCCATGGTGCACGAACAGGAGCGCTCAGGCGCCGCCTGGACCCTCGAATGGCTGATCTTGCCGCCGATGGTGATGGCAACGGGTGCGTCGCTGCGTCTTGCGGCAGAACTTGTCGATAACATACGCTCCCTCGGAAAGGGTTGAGGCTGCGGCGACACGGTTGTAAGCACCTGCATCAATAACTTTTCATGACTGACGTGCCTCGTGTTATTCTGGGTCGCCGTTAGGGCAAGCCGGCATCCTGGCGTTGCGGCACCTGTCAAACGCAGTCGAGGATGAGGTTTTAGGGAGGGCTTTATGAAGAGACTCATCATGACCGCATTCGCGGTCGCCATTTTATCGAGTGCCGCATATGCCGATACGATCAAGATCGGCATCATCGGTCCGTTCTCGGGGCCTTTTGCGTTGCAAGGCAAGAACTTCAAGGCGGGTATCGATGCCTGGCTCGCCGTCAATGGCAACGAGATCGGCGGCAACGATATCCAGATCGTCTATCGCGACGTGCCTCAGGCCGATCCGGCGCAGTCGAAATCGCTGGCACAGGAACTCATCGTGCGCGAGGGCGTGCAGTATCTCGCCGGCTTTTACTTCACCCCTGACGCCATGGCCGCAACGCCGCTGCTACAGCAGGGCAACGTGCCGATGGTCGTGATGAATGCCGCGACGTCCGCGATCGTTACCGCGAGCCCCTATGTGGTGCGGACGTCCTTCACCATGTGGCAGAACACGACGCCGATCGCGAAAGTGGCGAAGGACCAGGGCGTCACGAAGGTCATCACGCTGGTTTCCGACTACGGCCCCGGCATCGACGCGGAAAACGCCTTCAAGACCGCCTTCGAGAAGGAAGGTGGCAAGGTGGTCGAAGCGATCCGCATGCCGCTTTCCACCAACGATTTCGCACCGCTGATGCAGCGCGTGAAGGATTCGGGCGCCGAAGCGCTCTTCAGCTTCCTGCCGTCCGGCCCGCCGACGCTTGCCTTCGTCAAGGCCTATAACGACAACGGCCTGAAGGCGGCCGGCATCAAGTTCTTCGCGACCGGCGACCTGACGCCCGAATCCGACCTGCCGGCGCTCGGCGACGCAGCCCTCGGGCTGACGACGACCTATCACTATTCCGTGTCGCATGACTCGCCGGAGAACAAGGCATTCGTCGCGGCAGCCGAGAAGGCGATCGGCAACCCCGCAGAGCTTACCTTCCCGGCGGTCGGCGCTTATGACGGCATGTATGTTATCTCCAGGATGATCGAAGCGACCGGCGGCAAGAAAGACGCCAAGAAGGCCATCGAAGCGGTGAAGGGCCTTGCCTGGACAAGCCCGCGCGGGCCAGTCGCCATCGACCCGGAAAGCCGCCATATCACGCAGAACGTGTACCTGCGTGAAGTCGCCAGGGACGAGAGCGGCAAATACATCAACAAGGAAATTCAGACGTTCGAGAAACAGGGCGATCCAGGCCTGGCTTTCGTGAAGAAGTAAGTTTGATTTCCAGCTCATTGCCCCACATCCGGCTGCCGCCACCTTCTCCCCGCACGCGGGGAGAAGGACTTGTGACGCACCGCTTTCCCGATCGAAGGCGCTGCTCGGGGGCACGTCCCCTCTCCCCGTGAACGGGGAGAGGGTTAGGGTGAGGGGCGTTTAGCCGTCAGAGAAATTTCGGCCGAATAAGGACACAACCACCCATGCAGACCGTGTTCAGCATAGCCGTCGATGCGCTGGCCTACGGCATGGTGCTGTTCGTGATCTCGATCGGGCTTTCCGTGACGATGGGACTGATGCGCGTGGTGAACCTCGCGCATGGGGCGTTCGCGATGATCGGCGGTTACCTTGCCTCCTATGCCGCGCGTGACCTGGGGCTCGGTTATGCGGCCGGTATCCTGATTGCCGTCGTCGGGACGGTCATCATCGCCATCCCGATCGAGCGCCTCCTCTACCGCCGCCTTTATGGCGCGACGGAACTGACCCAGGTGTTGATGACGATCGGCATCACCTTCTGCGTCATCGGGATTACCAACTTCATCTTCGGGCCGACGCTGAAGACCATCCCGTTGCCGCCGGCGCTGCAGGGTTCCGTCGATCTCGGCTTCCGCTCGATCGCCGCGCACCGGCTCTTCGCGATCGTCTGCGGGCTGATTGTCGCGACGGCTCTGTGGTTCCTGATCGAGCGGACCGCCTTCGGCATCCGGTTGCGTGCGGCGGTGGACAATGCCGCTATGGCCGCGGCTCTCGGGGTGCGCACCGAGATCGTCTACGCGGTGAGCTTTGCTGTGGCAATCGGGCTTGCCGCGCTCGGCGGCGTGCTTGGGGCCGAACTTCTTCCCGTCGAGCCTTATTACGCGCTGCGCTACATGGTGACCTTCCTCGTTGTGGTCTCGGTCGGCGGCGCGGGCTCCATTCCCGGCGCGCTTCTCGCCTGCCTGTTGCTCGGCACGATCGATACGACCGGCCGCTATCTCGCGCCGGAATACGGAGAATTCTTCTTCTATCTCGCAGTCATCGTGATCGTGACCCTCTTTCCGCGCGGGCTTCTGGGGCGGTCGAAATGACAGCGGCTTCCACGGATCACAGCTCTGCTGCCAACCCCTCAATCGCCCAGCGGCTTGCCGATGGCGGGTTGATCGGCACACTCTTGATCATCGTGATCGGGATGATCGGCTACTATCTCTTTCCGAACAATCTGGCGCTGCTGACGCGGATGACGGCGATTGCGCTGCTGGTCCTGTCGCTCGATCTGGTGACCGGATATTGCGGTGTGGCGACGCTTGGGCACGCGGCGCTTTTCGGGGCAGGGGCTTACGGAGCCGGCATTGCAGCGGCGCATTTCGGCATTAGCGAACCATTGACCATGACGCTGGTCGGAGCACTGGCGGGCTCTGCCGCCGGCCTCGTTTCGGGCGTCGTCATCCTGCGGGCCCACGGCCTGGCACAACTCGTTCTGTCGATCGCCGTCATCCATCTCTTCCACGAGGCCGCAAACAAGGCGTCGGCCTGGACCGGCGGCAGCGACGGACTTTCCGGCATCATGCCGGAAGCGATCTTCGGTCTGTTCGAGTTCGATCTCTGGGGGCAGACGGCCTACATCTACGGTCTCGTCCTGTTGATCATCGTCTTCGTGGCACTCAGGATCCTGGTTCGCTCGCCCTTCGGCATGCTGGCGCGCGGGGTGAGGGAGGATCGTATCCGCATCACCGCGATGGGCGCTTCGGTGAACTCGGTGCTGCTGCGCATGTATGTGATCTCCGGGGCCGTGGCCGGCATCGGCGGTGCATTATCGGCCATCTCCACGCAGGTCGTCGGGCTCGACAGCCTCTCCTTCACGCTGTCGGCCGAGGCATTGGTGATGCTGGTGCTCGGCGGCACGGGCTCGCTTTATGGGGCGATGATCGGCACGATGGTCTTCATGTGGTTCGAGGACACGCTGTCGGCCATCAATCCGTTCCACTGGCTCACGATCATCGGTGCATTGCTTGTCGCCGTCGTGCTCTTCGCGCCGAAGGGGCTTTATGGCTCCACCGCCGGTTTCGTCAACCGATTAAGGAGGAGGCGGGGATGAGCGTTCTCTTCGAGGTCCGGAATCTCAGAAAGAATTTCGGCGGGCTGGTTGTCACCAATGACGTGTCGCTTGCCATGGCGCCAGGCGATCGCGTGGCCCTGATCGGCCCGAACGGGGCGGGGAAGACGACCTTCGTCAACCTCGTGACCGGCAATCTCAGGCCCGATTCAGGCCATGTCTTCCTCGGTGGTGAGGATGTGACCCGGCTCAAGGCCGCCAAGCGCGTGCGGCGCGGCCTGATCCGCTCTTTCCAGGTGACGCGGCTCTTTCAGGACATGACGCCGGAAGAGCACGTGGCGCTGGCAATCCTGCAACGGGAGAGGCAGGCAGGAAAAATGTTCGGCCACTATTCCCGCAAGCCCGAGGTGATGGACGAAGTCAGGAAAATCCTGGACCGGCTCGGGTTGATCGAGCTTTCGCATCTGAAGGTGCGGGAGATCGCCTACGGCCAGCAGCGGCTCCTGGAGATCGCGTTGGCGATGGCGCTGAGTCCCAGGATGTTACTGCTGGACGAGCCGGCTGCCGGCGTGCCGCAGTCGGAAACCACGCGCATCGAGCAAGCGTTGAACAGCCTGCCGCCGGATCTTGCCGTGCTCATGATCGACCATGACATGGACCTCGTCTTCCGCTTTGCCCGGCGGGTGGTCGTGCTCGCGGCCGGAACGGTGATCTTCGATGGCTCGCCGAAGGATGTGACGCAGGACCAGCGCGTACGCGAAGCCTATCTGGGGAATTATGCGAATGCCGGCGGCACTGCTTGAGGTCAAAAATCTTTCCGCGGGTTATGGCCCGACGCGGGTGATCGAGGACGTTTCCTTCTCCGTGCCCGCCGGATCGAGGCTTGCTCTTCTCGGCCGCAACGGAATGGGCAAGACGAGCCTGCTGGCCACATTGGCCGGCCAGACGCGGCGCTATGGTGGCCAAATCCGCCTCGCCGGCGTCGACATCGCGGATGAGCCGAGCGCTGCCCGCGCGCTGGCCGGCCTGGGTTATGTTCCACAGACCCGGGACGTCTTCCCGACCCTGACAGTCGAGGAAAATCTCTTCGTCGGGTTGAAGGGTCGCCCGAAGGATGCGATCTCGGAGGCCTATGAGATGTTCCCGCGCCTGAAGGAGCGGCGGAGGAATCTTGGCAGTCAGCTTTCGGGGGGCGAACAGCAGATGCTTTCGACCGCCCGCAGCATCCTGGGCCAGCCGACCGTACTCCTGCTTGATGAACCGCTGGAAGGTCTGGCGCCGGTTATCTGCGAAGAGCTGATGGCGGCCTTCTCCAAACTCGCTCAATCCGGAGAAATGACCATCCTGCTCGTCGAGCAGCGCATCCAGAGCGCGCTGGATTTCGCCGACAATGTCATCATCCTCGAGCGCGGCCGCATTGCCTGGCAAGGCAGCCCGCAAGTGCTCGCCGCGGATCATGATGTTGTCGAGCGGCTGCTCGGGGTCGGCGGTTTACATTGAAGAGTGCGAGATCCTCGGATGTCAAAAGACCGACAACAGATAAGATCGGTCCCTCGTCCTTGAAATCACGGTTACTTTCGTCGATGAAGAAGGCTCACCTTTCTCCGGAATCACCCCTATGCCCGACCTTTCCAGTCTCGCCGCCTTTGCTCTCATCGCTCTTGGCATGGTACTGACGCCCGGGCCGAACATGGTCTACCTGATCTCGCGATCGATCTCCCAGGGGCCGATGGCGGGATTGATCTCGCTCGGCGGCGTGGCGCTCGGCTTCGTCTTCTACATGCTCTGTGCCGCTTTCGGCATTACCGCGCTGGTCATGGCCGTGCCTTATGCCTATGACGCGCTGCGTTTCGCGGGCGCGCTCTACCTGCTCTATCTCGCCTGGCAGGCGGTGAAGCCGGGCGGACGCTCGCCTTTCCAAGTCATGCAACTGCCGAAGGACAGTCCGAAAAGGTTGTTCGTCATGGGATTGATGACCAACCTTCTGAATCCCAAGGCGGCAGTGCTCTATCTCTCACTGCTGCCGCAGTTCATCAATCCGGAACATGGCAGCGTGCTTTCCCAATCCATCGTGCTCGGCTTCACGCAGATCGCCATCAGCATCTCCATCAATGCGATGATCGCACTGATGGCGGGTGCTATCGCGCTCTTTCTTGCCCGCCGGCCCGCATGGATCGTCGTCCAGCGCGGGCTGATGGGAACCGTCCTTGCCGCTCTTGCCGTTCGCATGGCGACGGAAGCGCGCCGCTGATTTCGGCCTGCCGCCGGTCGTCGCAAGGGGACGTCAGGCCGTCTTGGCAGCCTTTGCCAATTCCTTCAGATGTCCGGCGATCGTGGCGGGCACTTCCAGCGGCGTGAAATGCCTGACACCATCCATGATGAAGAGCGACGCACCGGGAATATTGTCCGCCATGTAGCGGGCCATCTCCGGCGGCGTCGCATAGTCCTCCGTGCCAACGGCGACGCGGCAGGGGAAGGAAAATTTCGGCAGGGCGGCGCGAATGTCCGCATTGCCGAGCATCGCGCAGGTCGCGGCATAGGCCGGTAGTTCGTTCTTCAGGAAGACGGCAATCGCCTTCTCCACGATATCCGGATTGGCCTCGCGGAAGCTATCGCTGAACCAGCGGGTCTTCTGAAAGCCGACAAGCGCGGCCATGCCTTCGGCGAGCGCCTTGTCGGCGCGCTTCGCCCAGGCTTTTGGGGCGTCCTCTCCGTACCATGCGGTGGTGTCAAAAAGACCGAGCGCGTCGACGCGCTGCGGATAACCGGCAGCAAAGGCGAGCGCCACGCATCCGCCCATGGAGGCGCCGGCGACGACGGCCGAGGACCAGCCGGCATGATCCATGAGATCGGCGAGGTCATCGGCAAAAAGCTCGACACTATAGGGGCCGGCCGGCTTGTCGGAAGCGCCGTGGCCGCGGCAGTCGTAGATGAGGGCATCGGCAAAACCGTCGAGGGCGGCGACCGTCGGCTCCCAGAAGGTCTTGTCCATGGCAAGCGAATGCACGAGCGCGATGCGGCCCTGGCCACTTCCCTTGACGAGGCGATAGGAGATTCTCGTGCCGTCGCGGGTGGTTGCGGTGCTGTTCAACGGATCGTTCACCTCGAAATCCTTCTGATAAGAGAATGTGTTGCGTCATACTGTATGACAAAGATATACGCAAACGGACCCGAGAGACAACCGCCGATGTGAGGATTGCCGCACTTTGTGAAAGTATGGCCTAGCTGGCAGCGGAAAGTGCCAGCCCTTCCGCACCGGTCTCCTCGGCAAGCTGCCTGGCGACCAGCGCAAGTTGGCGGCGCAGCCATTTGTGGGCGGGAACATCCGTATGGACATCGCTCCATACAGCGGTGGCGGAGACCCGCATGTTCGGCACCGGCACAGGACAGAAATAGAACCGCGACGGATCGAAGATCGGCACCATCTTCTCAAATACCATGACGATGAGATCGGAGCGGGAGACGATCGCCGGTGCGGCCAGGAACTGGTGAACCGTGGTGGCGACGCGCCGCTTGAGGCCCGCTTCTGCCAGGAATCGGTCTGCGCGGCTCACATCGCTCATGCCGGGCTTGACGGCGAGTTGCTCGGCGGCGAGGAATTCATCGAGCGTGATCGGCTGGCCCGCAAGCGGATGACCTTGCCTCATCATGCAGAGATATTTGTCTTCGAAGAGAGCTATGTGCTTGAAACGGCGCGGCAGGTTGGGGATGACACCGACCGCGAGGTCGATCTCGCTGTTGTCGAGAAGTGCCGGCAGTTCTTCGTTCGGGCGCGATTGGATCTTCAGGGCCACCCGCGGTGCGACGCGGGCGATATGCTCGATCAGAAGCGGCAGCATCACCACCGAGGCATGGTCGGAAACGGCGAGGCTGAAGGTCCAGTCCGGATCGTTGGGTTCGAAGACGGTCGGTTCGAGCGCCTCCTCGATCTGTCGCATCGCCGCCTGAATCGGCCCGGCGATTTCCAACGCCCGCGGTGTCGGCCGCATGCCGTCCGCCGTGCGCAGGAAAAGCCGGTCATTCAGCAGCAGGCGCAGGCGATTGAGCGCGTTGGAAAGCGCCGGCTGCGACATGCCGAGCTTTTCGGCGGCGCGGTTGACGCTGCCTTCCGCCATCATCGCGTCGAAGACCACCAGGAGCTTGAGATCGATGTTTGCCAAATTCATTTCAGTGATAATACTCTTTGCTTTTTGAATTTGCCAATGGCGGCGCTGTCAGATCAACATTGTCGTACAAAAATACAATACTACACAAGTGTTGCGATGAAACCTCGCGGGCGCCGGTGTATGCGTATTCGGGCGGTCCCTCGACCACGGCGTTTTGCTGGGGGATGCCGCCTCCGGTGATAGCTCCCGAAACGAGGGAGGAGGCGCATGAAAGCGTCTCACGAGCAATGAGCCTCGCGGATAGCGAGGCGGTGGAGGATATATATGCTTCTTGAACAGGCCATGGCGGCGTTGGGGGTCATCTTTGACCCGATGCGCTTCCTGATCATCATGCTGGGTTGTATACTCGGCCTTTTCATTGGGGTCATCCCCGGCATCGGCGGCCTGGCGGGCATGGCCCTGCTTTTGCCGTTCACCTACACGATGGACCCTTATACGGCGCTTGCCTTCTTGATCGGCATGTGGGCTGTGACACCGACGGCCGACACGATCCCGTCGATCCTGATCGGGGTGCCAGGAGCTGCAGGATCGGCAGCGACTGTGATGGACGGCTATCCCATGGCGCGCCGCGGCGAGGCCGGGCGAGCGCTCGGCGCTTCCTACACTTCATCGCTGATCGGCGGTATTTTCGGAGCCGTCCTGCTCGGCATCGCGATCCCGATCCTCAGGCCCTTCATGATGGCCTTCGGCACGCCGGAGCTTTTGGCGCTCTGCATCCTCGGCCTCACGCTGGTCGCGGCCGTCAGCCAGGGCAACATGATGAAGGGCCTGGTGGCCGCCTGTTTCGGTGTCGTCATCGCTTCCGTCGGCGACGAGGCGCAGACGGGTGAACTGCGCTGGACCTTCGATTCCATCTATCTCTGGGAAGGTGTTCCGCTTGAAGCACTGGTGCTCGGCCTCTTCGCCGTGCCGGAACTGATCGAGCTCGGCGCGGCGCGCCAGTCGGTTGCCCTCCATCGCAGCGAAAGCATTGTGCGCGACCAGTTCCGCGGCGTGCGCGACGCGATCCAGAACATCCGCCTCGTGTTCCAGAGCTCGTGGCTCGGCGCGATCCTCGGTTCGGTCCCCGGCCTCGGCGGCCCGGCGATCGACTGGATCGCCTACGGCTCGGCGGCGAAATCGGTGAAGGGCGGCACCGAGAGCTTCGGCACCGGCGACGTGCGCGGCGTCATCGCCTGCGAGGCGGCCAACAATTCCCGCGAAGGCGGCGCGCTCATCCCGACGCTTGCCTTCGGCATTCCGGCGAGCGCCACCATGGCGATCCTGCTTGGCGCCTTCATGATGCACGGCATCCAGCCGGGTCCGAAGCTGCTTACCGAACAGCTCGACATCACCTACACGATCGTCTGGAGCCTGATGATCGCCAACATTATCGGCGTGCTCATCTGTTTCGCTTTCGTGTCGCAACTCGCCAAGCTGGCATTGGTGCCGGCAGGCATTCTGGTGCCGACGGTGCTCGCCATCGTCTTCATCGGAGCCTATTCGGCGACCCGCGACATCGGCGACATCATCGTTCTCCTGATCTTCTCGGTGATCGGCTGGGCCATGAAGCGTTTCGGCTGGGCGCGTGCACCGGTATTGCTCGGCCTCGTCCTTGGAGGTTTGGTGGAACAATACCTGTTCATTTCGACCAGTCGCTACGGTTCGGAATGGCTGACACGTCCCGGCGTCCTTTTCATCCTGGCGATCCCGGTCCTCTACTTTGCCTACAGCGCGGTAAGGTTTTTCCTGAAGCGTCGCGAGCCTGCACTGGCCGCGGTCGGTGCAGCAGTCAGTGAGCCCGCCGCCCCGAAAGAAGCTCCGGTCGGACAGGTCTCCATGATCGACCGTATCATGCTGCCAGGCATGTGGGTCCTTGCCGCGATCCTGTTTGCCACGGCGCTTGCCACCTCGACCGAATGGGCGCTTGCTGCAAGGCTGATGCCACAGACGGTATCGGCCGTCGGCCTCATCGTCGTGATCTGCTCAGGCATCGGTATCTACATGAGAAAGCGCGCCGGCGAGACGATCCTCAAGCCGCGCAAGGCGAGCGAGGCCGATCCGCTGGAAGCGATGCCCGACCGCCAGCTTTACGCACGCATGGGCATCATGTTCGCCTGGGTGCTCTCGGTCTTCGTGGGTACGCTCCTGATCGGTCTTCTGCCGACACTGCTCGTATTCATGTTCGGCTATATGCGCTTCGAGGGCAGACAGCCCTGGATCCGCACGCTGGTGATTACGCTCGTCATCTGGGTTGCCATGTTCATCCTTTTCGACAAGCTGCTCGTCATGCCCTGGCCGCAATCCTATCTGGGCGACGCCTTCCCGCAATTGCGCACGATGGTCTCGGACATCATCTGAGCCACGGCCGACAATCGCAATGGAAAGGCCGGAGCATCGCTGCTTCGGCCTTTTCGTTTGTCTATCGTTGCCGCCGCTTGACTCATTCATAGCTCTGTGGCTATACGTAAATTCATAGCCGGCGAGGTATGGATTTCAAATGTCGAACGCTCATGACGTGCTCTTCAGAACGCTCGCCGATCCGACCCGGAGGGCTCTCTTTGAACGACTGTGCCGCGAAGGAGAAAAGACGGTCGGAGCTCTGACGGCCAGGGCCGGGGTCTCGCAACCGGTCGTTTCAAAGCATCTTGCTGTGCTGAAGCGTGCCGGGTTGGTGCGCGACCGCCATGAAGGTCGCCAGACGCACTATAGTGCGCAACTTGGCGCGCTGGCTCCTCTGGTCGACTGGACGAGCCAGATGGCCGGGTTCTGGCAGAGCCGGTTCGATGACCTCGAAGATCTACTCAAAAGGATGGACCAATGAACGAAACGTCGATCGAAACGCGCTCCGTCGTTGTCGAGCGGGAGGTAGCTTTTCCGCCGGAGAAGATCTGGCGCGCACTTACGCAACCACACCTGATCGAGGAGTGGCTCATGAAGAACGACTTCAAGCCTGTTATGGACCATCGTTTCAAGCTTAGCGCAGACTGGGGTTCCGTCGACTGCCAGGTTCTGGAAGTCGAGCCGAACAAGACTCTGTCTTACACATGGGGTGCCTATGGTCTCGAAAGTATCGTTACCTGGACTCTCACCCCTACGCGCACAGGCACCCATCTGCGCATGGAGCAATCGGGCTTCCGGCCGGATCAGCAGCAGGCCTATCAGGGCGCCAGACACGGATGGCAGAAGTTCCTCGCAAATCTGGAACAGGTCTTGGCTCGGACAGACTGAAATCTGTCTGGAGTGAGCGTGGAGAGAGGGGGATTCCCATTGGATTGGAACAGAACTATTCGGCAGGTCCACCGCTGGCTGTCGATCATCTTTACGGCAACCGTCGTCGCAAACTTCGTCGCCATGGGGCTGGGGGAACCTCCCTTGTGGGTGGTCTATTCCCCGCTGCTGCCGCTCTTTTTGCTATTGTTCACCGGCCTGTACTTATTCGCGCTGCCCTATGCTGCCATCAGGCGCGGCGCACCGATGGACACGACTGAACTGAACGATCGGCACGGCAGATCTCAGGTCCCGGGGCGCGAGGCTTAATTTTACCCAAGGTTCATGTTTCCTTTGGAGCGCAGGCGGAAAACGCATGTAAAAAGCCCCGCTCGGATAAGCGGGGCCTGTGCTTCCGGAACTCCTTTATCCGGTCAAGCAAGCTCGACCATCGGGTCGCGACAATATTCCGGCGGCACGCGGACGTCGATCACCCAGGGCTTGCCGGCCTTCACCTTCTCGATGCCGCGGATCAACGCGCCGGCAAGGTCAGCGATATCGGTGATCGGCCCCTCGCCATCGATGCCCTGCGCCTTCGCCAGCATCAGCAGGTCCGGAACCGGGTCCTGCAGGCGCTGGCCGACCCAGGCGTTTTCCGGTGGACGGCCGCGCTGGACCGCTACCTGCGCCTGATGGTGCTCGTCGTTGAAGTAGGAGTTGTTGTTGGAGATCACGTAGAGCAGCGGGATGCCCTGCGATGCCGCGCTCCAGAGCGCGGTATTGCCCATGGTGAAGTCGCCGTCACCGACGATCGCGATCGGCACGCGCGGGGACTTCATGTCGCGCAGCGCGAGCGCCGCGCCGATGCCGATGCTGGGGCCTGAGCCCACACCGCCGCCACCATTATGGCCGAGATAGTCGTGTGGATGTTCGAGCTCGTTGGCATTGACCGGCCAGCCGAGCGGGCGCGAGGTGAGGCAGACGTCCATGTCGCGCGTCACGCGGTTGAACACCTTGGCGAGGTCCATGAGGCTGATGTCGCCGGAGGCCCTCGACGGTTCGGCATCGATGCGGCGCCGCTCGTATGTCTTCGGGGCCGGCAGGCGCAGAGTGAGCGTTTCTAGGAGGCGCGAGACGGCGGTTTCCGGCACGGTCGGAATGTTGACGTCCACAGCCGGCAGGCCCTGGTAGTCCATGTTCCAGCCGCGATGGATGTTGAAGTCGTTCGAGACGCTGATGACCGGGGCGCTCGGGCTTCCGGCCGGGAAGACCTGGTTGATGGTGCCGGCGAGATCGAGCCAGTCCAGCGAAAGAACGGCGTCGGCTTCCATCAGGTGTTTCAGCAGGTTCTTCGACAGCTTCCAGCCGGTCTCGCCGATGAACAGCGGATGCGTGGTGGGGAAGCTGGTTGCCAGCTTCACATGGGTGAGCACTTTCGCGCCGATGAGTTCGGCGAGCTTGATGCGCTCGGCCCAGCCCTCTTCACTGCGCGAGGTACGGCCGCAGAGGATGACGGGGCGCTTGGCTCTCGCCAGGATTTCGACGGCCTCTTCGAGGTCACGGCGCGGCGGCTCGGGATCGGCAGGCGCCTTGAAGCGGGAGATGTCGTGCAGCGCAGGGACCTTTTCAAGCTCCATTTCCTGCACGGTGACATCAAGGTTCACATAGGTCGGGCCGGAGGGGCGGGCGGTCGAAAGCATCGTGGCGCGGCGGATCGATTCCACTGCGGCTTCCGGCGAGGCGGGTTCGTCGTCCCATTTGGTAAAGTCACGGACCAGGCCACCCTGGTCGATGGTGCAGTGGATCCACTCGATCCACGGCCGGCGCTTGGTGGCGTCGAGCGGGCCGGTGGCGCCGATGACGACGACCGGCACGCGGTCGCACCATGCGTCGAAAATACCCATCGTGGCATGCATCAGGCCGACATTCGAATGAACCGCAGCGGCAAGCGGCTTGTCGGTGATTTTCGCCCACCCTTGAGCGATGCCGATCGCATGTTCCTCGTGCATGCACAGAATGATCTTCGGATTTTCGTTGCCGAGATAATTGACCAGGCTGTCGTGCAGATGTCGGTAGCTCGCACCCGGGTTGAGGCAGATATAGGGAAAACCCTGCTCCCGGATCGCCGCGGCGATCAGGTCGCTGCCATATTTCGGCGCACCGGTTTCAACCGGGACGAAACGCTTCGTGCCCTGGTGGTCCATGGACGTAATCCTTGATATTGGGAAGTGACGAACGCTTAAAGGCAAAGAAAAACCGCGCGACCGGAGCCGCGCGGCATATCGGGATCAGTTGTTGAAGCCGTCCGCGATCGCCTTCTGGAGCGTGGCGACAACGTCCGGCGGGGTCGTGATGATCTTCTCGACGACCGCATCCACATCCTTGCCGGCCATCGGCGCGATCGGGATCGAGCGAGCCTTTGCGTCAGCCAGGAAATCAGGATCCTTCATCAGTTCATCGAAGGCCTGGGAGAGCCCCGCGACGCGATCTTCCGGTGTACCGGGCGGGGTCATCAGGGCACGGCCGATATCGCCGCCCGCACCGAAGAATTCGATCGCCTGCTTCTTGGCCGGATCATTGGTGAGCTCGACGGCCGTTGGGGTGTTCGGAAGGTCTGTCAGGCGTTTTTCCGAGAACTGCACGACCGGAACGACATCGCCGGCAGCAAGCTGCTGAGCGTAATTGACCGACCAGTTGGCCCAGACGGTGGTCGTCAGATCGGCTTCGCCGCGAAATACGGCGAGCGCGCTGGCGGTCGCGCTGTCATAACCGCAGACCATATTGAACTTCGAGCCGATCAGTGACTTCAGCACGGCTCCGGTCTGGGCGCTCGATGTGGTGCGGCCGGAGCAGCTCACGTTGGCTTCGGTCTTCAGCGAGTCCTCGATCGATTTCACCGGCGAATCCTTGCGCGCCATCATGACCGAGGTGACGTCGGCAACGCGACCGATGAAACGCATCTTCGAAACATCCCAGCGGCTCTTCTTCGGATCGAGGACCTGATCCTGCGCCAGCGATTCCGGCAGGAGCGCAACCATGGTGCCGTCCTTCGGTGCCTTGGTATAGAAGTGCGCGGCCGCAAGCGAGCCGCCGCCGCCCGGCATGCCCTGGACGATCACGGTCGGATTGCCGGGAATGTGCTTGCCGAAATGCTGAGCGAGCAATTGGGCGTAAAGATCGTAGGAACCGCCGGGCGGATGGCCGATCAGGATCGTGACGGTCTTGCCGCTGTAGAAGTCGGAAACGGCATCGGCTTGAGCCGAGACCGCGCCGAAAATGGTGGCACAGGCCGTGGCTGCAGCGATGGTCAACAGGCGGATCGATTTGAGCATTGAGACTCCCTCCCTTGGACCGGCCCTCCCGGCACGGCCCGTTTATGGTCAGATACTATGATGGTACTACTGTATGACAAAGAATCGGGCGACGCAACAGGGAAAGCGAATGATGTTTCGCATTCTTAACAAATGCCTTCACGCCGGTTCGCCTTGGAGTTCCTTATTTTCCATCGAAACCTTGCCGCTTTCGGGGCCGGGCTGTTAAGCGGATACAGGCCGGAAAGGGAGGAGCGAAATGACTGACGATCGAATGGGACTGTGGGATTTCGCTCTACGCCTCTATGCCTCGCCGGGCGTGGGCGATGCCTGTCTGACCTTGCAGGACGAAAGCGGCGTCGATGTGCCGATGCTTCTCTTTTCGGCCTGGCTTGCAAAGCATTCCGCTGCGTTGACGGATGCGGAGCTTGAGCGCATCGACGAACGTGTCGCGGATTGGCGGAACGAGGTGGTGAGGCCACTGCGTGACATCCGCCGTCGATTGAAGGGTGGGCCGCATCCTGCGCCGACGAAGGAAACCGACGCATTGCGCAACGAGGTGAAAGGCGTCGAGCTCGGTTCGGAAAAGATCGAACTGGCGGTGCTTGAGGCCGAAGGAGAGGCACTGATTGCTGCAGGCTCGGGTGACGCCAGCGGAAACCTCGCACGCGTGCTGTGGCATTTCCGAGGGTCGGAACCGGACGCGAAGGCGACCGAGGCGCTTGGAATTGTCGAAAAGGCGCTGGCCGGCCTCTAAGCCGGCATCCGTAACCTGATGGCCATCCGGGACATCAATGTTGGCCCGGTGAGCCGGGGCCATCCTTCCAGCGCTTGACCATCGGCAGGTGGATGTCGAAGAGGTCGAGCGCACGACCAACGGTCTGGGTCACCATCTCATCGATAGAGGCCGGCTTGGAATAGAAGGCCGGTACCGGCGGCATGACGATCGCGCCGTTCCGCGTCGCTTGGTCCATCAGCGCGATATGACCGGCATGCAGCGGCGTTTCGCGGAAGAGCAGCACGACACGGCGGCGTTCCTTGAGACAGACGTCCGCGGCGCGGACGATCAGTTCGTCATTGTAGCAATTGGCAATGCCGCTCAGCGTCTTCACCGAGCAGGGCGCGATCAGCATGCCGGCCGTGCGGAACGAGCCGGAGGAGACCGCCGCGCCGATGTCCTTGTAGTTATAGAGTACGTCGGCGAGCCTCTTGATCTCGTCTGCACTCATGTCGATCTCGTCGGTCGCCGTACGGAAGGCGGACGGCGAGATCACCGCGTGGGTTTCGATATCTTCGACTTGTCTCAGCAGTTGAAGCGCCCGGACGCCATAAATGACCCCGGAGGCTCCGGTAATGGCAACGATGATGCGGCGCATGGTATTTATCCTAAACGGTTATCACGCCCCGTCGGCAGTCCGGAAAGCGGAGATCGCCGAATTGGCCACATGCTTTTCGGCAGCAGCCTTGGCGGCGGCCTTGTCGCGCTTGACGATCGCTGCGACGATGGCGTCGATCTCGCTGATGCTCTGGCTCTGGCGCTCCGGGCGCACCACCGAGCGGCGGCGCAGCGGCGAGGTCATCAGGGTCAGCTTCTTCAGCAGATCGAAGGCGATCGGATTGCGGGCACCGGTGCAGATGCGATCGTAGAAATCGCGCTTGGCGGCGACGATCTCCTCAGCGTTACTGCCCCTGTAGGCTTTCTTCAGTACCTCGCTATGCGCTTCCAATGCCTGGACCTCGTCATCCGGCGCGTTTTCGATGAACTGTTCCACGATCAGCGGCTCCAGCACGCCGCGGATGCGGTAGATGTTTTCCGCATCCGAGCGGGTGACGGCGGCAACAGTGAGGCCCCGGTTGTTGAGGTCGGTCAGAATGCCTTCGGCCTGGAGTTGGCGCAGCGCCTCACGGAGCGAAGTGCGGCTGACATTGAGCCTCTCGCAGAGATCCTTCTCCACGAGACGGGTACCGGGCTCCAGTGCACCGGTTTCGATCGCCCGCCGCAGGGAATTCATGATCTTGTTCCGCAGGGGGGCGGGCTCGTGAACGAGCGGGTTGAGAGGCTCTGCAAGCGGATTTGCCATATGTCTCCTCGAAGGCGGCGGTATTCAAACCAATGTGATCACATGTCTGTCATACAAACAAACTCGCGCGCCGTCACCTCTCCGTCAAGTCGATATTTCCAACAAGATATATCGGGGCATGGCGCTGATTAATCCATATGTTGCATTTGCAGGCAGCGCCAGACCCGCTCGGGTGTTGCGGGCATATCGATATGCCTGACACCCAGCGGATGGAGCGCATCGGCGACGGCGCTGATCACTGCCGAGAGAGCGCCGACCGTACCCGCTTCGCCGGCACCTTTGACGCCGAGCGGGTTCTGTTTGGTCGGAACCGAAAACCCGGCAATCTCCACGCCCGCCATGTCGCTGGCATGCGGCATGGCATAATCCATGAAGGTGGCAGACAGAAACTGGCCGGAATTCGGGTCGTAGACGGCGTTCTCCATCAGCGCCTGGCCGAGCCCCTGCGCGACGCCGCCGGCGATCTGACCTTTGACGAGCAGCGGATTGACCATGCGCCCGACATCGTCGACGACGCAATAGCTGGCGAGTTCGACCTGTCCGGTTTCCGGATCGATCTCGACTTCGCAGATATGGCAGCCGTTCGGGAAGGTGGCGCCTGCGTTGCTGATGAAGTTTTCCGCCGAAAGAAGCGCTGATTCGCTGGCTATCACCCCGGCGAAGGAAATCGCTCGGTCGGTGCCGGCGATACGGTATTCCCCGCTTTCGAAGAGGATATCGGCCTTGTCCGCCTCCAGTTGCTCGGCCGCCCGATCCTTCAGCTTTTCGATGATCGTGTCGGCAGCGGTCCAGATAGCGCCGCCGGCCGCGGCCAGCGTACGCGAGCCGAACGTGCCGGTACCCTGCGGCACCTCATGGGTGTCGCCGGCGACGATTTCCATATCTTGCGTATCAAGTCCCAGCCGGTCGGCGATGATCTGGCGAAAGACCGTGCCATGGCCCTGGCCGCTGTCCATCGAGCCGACATGGATGCGCACCTTGCCGCTCGGCGCGATCTCCACGCGGGCGAATTCCGGATTGGGCTTGGCGGCCGGGCCACCGGCGATCTCGATCGGATTGGCAATGCCGATGCCGCGCAATTTTCCGCGCGCCTTGGCTTCCACCCGACGCGCTTCGAAGCCGCTCCAGTCGGCCATTTCGAGCGCCTTGTCGAGCACGCCGGGGAAGTCGCCCGAATCATAAGTGAAGATGAAGCCGCTCGAATATGGCATGGCTTCCTTCGGCACGAGGTTGCGGCGGCGTAGTTCCGCCCGGTCGACGCCCATCTCGTAGGCCGCAAGATCAATCATCCGCTCGATGATATAGGTCGCTTCCGGCCGGCCGGCTCCACGATACGGCGCCGTCTGCTGGGTATTGGTGAAGACACCGTCGACCTTGGCATAGATCTTCGGCGTGCGGTAGACGCCGGCAAGGCCGCCGATATTGGCGACCGGTGGATGTACGGTCGCTGGCCCCAGATAGGCGCCGAGATTGGCACGCACATGCACATCGAGGCCTAAGAATTTTCCGTCGGCGTCGAGAGCCAGCACAGCATCGGCCCACATGTCGCGGGCGTGCGCGTCGGACTGGAAGGATTCAAGCCGGTCGGCTGCCCAGCGAATCGTGCGGCCGGTCCGTTTTGCCGCCCAGAGGAGCGCCGGATATTCGGGATAACCGGCATTCTTCATGCCGAACGAACCGCCGCAATCGGACGCGACCACATGCACTTTGTCCGAGGAGACGCCGAGAATGGGTGCAACGTCGCCGGAAATGCGATGCGGCGCCTGCGTGCCGAGTTCGAGCCTGTAAAGACCGGCGGCATCGTCGTAAGAGGCGATTGCACCGCGCGTCTCGATTGGCGCGGCGGTGACGCGGGAAATTCTCAACCGCTGGCGGACCACGGTATGGGCGGAAGCGATGGCAGCGCTCACGCCCGCCTTGTCGCCTGTTTCGAAGGTGAAGCAGCGATTGTCGGGGAATTCATCCCAGACGAGCGGCGCGTCCGGAGAGACGGATTCCAGCGGGTCGATTACCACTGGCCGCTCGTCTATTTCGACCGTCACGGCTTCGGCGGCGGCAAGTGCTGCTTCCTTCGTCTCGGCGACGACCATGGCAATGGGGTCGCCGACGTAACGGATGGCATCGACGGCGAGCGGATAGAAGACCGGCACCCGCATTTCGCCGCCATCGGGGCCGGGATGCTTGCCCCGCGGCTGGATCGGCCGAAGGCCTGCCGCCTTCAGGTCCGCGCCGGTGAAGATACCGAGAACCTCAGGCATGTCGATCGCTGCTTCCGTATCGATCGAGACGATCCGGCCGGACGCGGCCTGCGACCTGACGAAGACGGCCATTGCCTCGCCCTTGGCCGCGAGGTCGTTCATATAGCGCCCGCGTCCGGTAATCAGCGCGTCATCCTCGAACCGCAATTGCGACTGGCCGATCTTCAACATGACTCCTCCCGAAAACGGAAATGCTTTGACTATCGATGGACGGATTCTCGAAAACGATAGCGGCCCGGACGACGTCTGAACCATCCGCGCCGCCGCGTTTCGTCAGCCCTTCTTGTCGGCCTTCGGGTTTTCGACGTCGCGGGCGGGCGTCTCCGGCTTCATGCCGCCCTTGCGGCGGGCGAGCGTGTTCTCGCCGGTCTTGCGCCAGTCCCCGGCGACCGCATCGTCGGCAAACCGGGTCCAGAGGTCGCTCCAGTCGCCCAGCGAATAGCCGTGCCATGGCGGCTGCGGTGTGAGGCGAGGAAGCTGCAGGTCTTCCCAGATCTGTCGCGCCTTGACCATGTAGGGCTCGGCTGGAAGGGCGAGCGGAGGCATTGGCGCCTTCAGCGTCGCATCGATCAGCATCGTACCCTCGGCGCTCTTCGAGCCGGATTTCGGCCCATGACCGCCGGAGCGGTAGGGCATGATATGCACGTCGTCGATCATGTTGGCGCGATAGGCGAGCGACCAGAAGACGGCGTCCGCGTTGCGGCTGTCGATATCGTCGGAAACCGCGATGACGATCTTGCCGCATTGCGCCTGCAGCGTCGCCGCCCCCTGGAGGCCGCGCCAGATCTCCGATTGCGGCGCCGAGCGGTCGAATTCCAGGAAGATGACCTTGCGGATATTGGTGAGCGGCTCGTGCATCACGACGCGCCTGATGCCCTTGACGTTCAGCACCTTCTTCAGGTGGTTGAGGAAGAGCGGTTCGTAGGCGACGCGCTTCAGGACGCTCGATTCGCTCGGTGTCACCTGGGAGACGATCGAGACGAGGACCGGCTTCTTCTTGCGGGTGATCGCCGTCACCTGCATCGACATGTTGAAGTCCTCGAGTGCCACATGGCCGTGGCTTTCGCCGAACGGGCCTTCCGGCTCCAGGAGCACGGGATCGATCAGGCCTTCGATGACGATTTCCGCATCGGCCGGCACTTCGAGGTCGATCGTCTTGCACTTGACGATGCGGATCGGCTCGCCGATCAGGCCGCCGGCAACGCCCAGTTCGTCCTGGTCGATCGGCAGTTTCTGCGGGCCGGTGAAGAGCACGGCCGGCGCGCAGCCGATGACGATGGCGCAGGGCATCGGCTTGCCCATCTTCTGGTATTTCAGCCAGTGCTGGTAGCCGCCGGCACCGGAGAGGCGGCTTGCCATGCGCACCCCGAGCCGGTCTTCCGCCTTCAGCGCCGCACGATAGGTGCCCATGTTTCGGATGCCGTTTTCCGGGTCGCGGGTGACGCAGAGGGTGGCGGTGAAATAAGGAGCGCTGTCGAAGCCGGGTGTCGAGATCGGTACGGGCAGGGAGCCGAGGCCTTTGCCCTCCCGCTTCAATTCGTCGCCGGTGACGACGACTTCCTGACAAGGCGCTTCCGTGACCATGACCGGATCGATGGGATGCTCCATGGCGTTGACCCAGACATCGCCGATCTCGTCCTCAGATACGCCGAGGCCTGCCGCATAGATCGCCGGCGAAGCGGCCAGCACGCCGACGGCGACGGGAATGTCATACTTCTCGCCCTTGGCGCCCTTCACGTCCGTAAACAGGAATCCGCGGCGCTGCTCGTCCGGCAGACCGCCCTGAAACTGCCAGCGGGCAAGCGGATGCAGTTCGCTGTCCTTGTCGATAGGCACCTGGATCCTAGTGAGGAGGCCGAGGGACTCCAGCCGCTGCAGGTGTTCCTGCAGGTCGAGGGGCGCCTTGCGCGCGAAAGTCGTCATTTAAGTTTCACTCCCAAACCTGCGCCTGGAACCCCTCCCAGGGAGAGCGGAAAACAGGCGTTATTCCTTAACTGAAGGCATCGAGCCGGATGAGGCAATCACCCTCAGGTCGAAAGGGGCGATCTTTTCGATTGCATTATACTGCCATATTGTCATACATTAATACGAAGAGCAACAGCATCTCGCAGAGCGGGGTGAGAGCTCGGAGACATGTCGGCGGAAGGGAGAAACCGCCGTGATTTCAAAGAGAAGAGGTTTCATGAACAGGCCGTTCAAGACCGCCGCGTCCGAGATGATTGTGCATCCGCTGAAGCAGCCGAAGCCGGATTCGGCAAAGCTTTCGCCCGAAATGAAGCTGGTGCAGGAGGCGCTGTTCAAGCATGTCGGCAAGCCGATTCCCCGCAAGGAAGACGGCCGCCTGATCACCGGCAGGGGCCGCTTCTCCGACGACTTCTCGCTGCCCGGACAGACCTATGCGGCGATCGTGCGCTCGCCCTATCCGCATGCCCGCATCCTCGGCATCGACAAGACGGAAGCTTTGGCGAGCGAGGGCGTGCTTCTGGTCCTGACCGGCGAGGACATCCTTGCCGACGATATCAAGCCGATCCCCCACAATCCCATTCCGTCCACCAATTTCGACATGAAGCTCAGGGCAAAGGACGGCGGCCCGGCATTTACCGGACCGCATTACCTTCTTCCTGCAGACAAGGCCCGGTTTGTCGGTGAGGCCGTGGCGATCGTCGTGGCGGAGACCGCCGCCCAGGCCGCCGACGGTGCCGAAAAGGTTCTCATCGACTGGGAAGAACTGCCCTATGTCACCGATACCGCCAAGGCCGCCGAGCCGGGCGCCCCGACCATCTGGGACGAGGTGCCGGACAATGTCTTCATCGACACGACCTTCGGTGATATCGAAGGCACGAACGCCGCCTTTGCGGAGGCCGACCATGTCGTAAAGGCGGAATTCCATATCCACCGCGTCACCGGCGTCACCATGGAGCCGCGTTCCTCGCTCGGCTCCTACGATCCGGAGACGAAGCGTTACACGCTTTATGCCGGCAGCGGCGGCGCCGTGCGGCAGAAGAACGAGCTTTCCAAGGTGCTCGGTATCGAGCCGAAGGACCTGCGCGTGCTTTCCTTCGACGTCGGCGGCAATTTCGGCACTCGCAACCGCGTCTATGTGGAATTCGGCCTGGTTCTCTGGGCGTCCGCCAGGATCGGCCGGCCGGTGAAATATACTGCGACCCGTTCGGAATCCTTCCTCACCGATTATCAGGGCCGCGACCTCGTGACCAAGGTGGAGCTGGCCATCCGCAAGGACGGCAAGTTTCTCGCCATGCGCGCCGACAACCTTTCGAATGTCGGTGGTCGGGCCGTGTCGCTGTCGCCGCTCAGCAAGGGCTCGGGCCTCATTACCGGTTCCTATGACATTCCCTATGCGACCTTGCGTGCCCGCGCCGTCTTCTCCAACACGATGTGCACCCAGGCCTATCGCAGCTCCGGCCGGCCGGAAGTGACCTTCGCGATCGAACGCCTGGTAGAGCTTGCCGCAGACCAGCTCGGTTTCGACAAGCTGGAGCTGCGCCGCAAGAACCTCATCCCGCCGTCCGCCATGCCCTATACCAATGCGGTCGGCTCGGTTTACGACAGCGGCGAATACGAGAAGAACATGGACCGCGCGCTCGAGCTCTCCGACTGGGCGTCGTTCGACGCACGCAAGGTGGAAGCCGCCAGGCGCGGCAAGCTGCTCGGTCGCGGTTTCGCCAACTATGTCGAATCCTCGATCGGCACGCCGAAGGAGCGCGCCGAGATCGAGATCAAGGACGACGGCACCATCGAAGTCATCATCGGCACCCAGCCGAGCGGCCAGGGCCATGAGACGAGCTTTGCCCAGGTCGTGGCGGACATGATCCAGGTTCCGGTCGAAAAGGTGTGGATCGTGCTTGGCGATACCGATATCGTCAGCGTCGGCGGCGGCTCGCATTCCGGCCGCTCCATGCGCCATGCCGGCACTGTCATGGCCATGGCTTCCGCCGATCTTCTGGCGGAAGGAAGGAAGCGCGCCGCCGATCTGCTCGGCTCGACGCCCGACTGGATCGATTTCGAAGGCGGCGTCTTCAAGCTCCGCAACTCTAACCAGACGATCGACATTTTCGATCTCGGCCGCCGCACGCGCGCCTCCCATGGCAAGCTGCGCGTCGTCAAGGACAACGAAATGCACACCCCGGTCTTCCCGAACGGTGCCGCTGTCTGCGAGGTCGAGATCGACCGCGACACCGGCCATGTGCAGATCGTCCGTTATACGACGATCGACGATGTCGGCCGCTGCATCAACCCGCTGATCGTCCACGGCCAGACCCATGGCGGCATTGCCCAGGGCGTCGGCCAGGCCATGTGGGAACTCTGTGCGATCGATCCCAACAGCGGGCAACCGCTCGCCGGCTCGTTCATGGACTACGGCCTGCCTCGCTCCGACACCATGCCGAGCTTCAAATGCGAAATTGCCGAAGTGATTTCGCCGACCAATCCGCTCGGCATCAAGGCGGGCGGCGAGGGTGGCACCACGCCGGCGCTCGCGACTGTCGTCAACGCCGTGGTCGATGCGCTTTCGGAATTCGGCGTCAAGGACATCCAGATGCCCGTCACGCCGGCCAATGTCTGGCGCGCCATGAACAGCGGACGCAAGGCGTCCTGAGGAGGAATTTATCTTATGAGTGATTTGAAGACCGTCCGCGTCATCGCATTCCCGGGCGCACCGAACCTGCCGACCTTCGCGGCGATCGAACAGGGCTTCTTTGTGGAAGAAGGCCTGAATGTCGAAATCTCGCTGACCCCGAGCTCGGTCGCCCAGGCGGAGAAGACTGCCGCCGGCGAGTTCGACATCGTCTTCACCGCCTTCGACAATGTCGTCGCCTATGGTGAAGGCCAGGGTGCGACGACGGAGGGTGTCAATCCGGACTATGTCGTGCTGATCGGGGCCACACAGCTGGAGCTCGCGATTGTCACCGCGCCCGAGGTCAAGACCTACGAGGATCTCAAGGGACGCTCGATCGCACTCGATGCGCTGACCACCGGCTTTGCCTTCGTGCTCTTCGAGATGATGGCCCGCAGCGGCCTTAGCCGCGACGACGTCACCTTCGCCGCCGTTGGCGCCACCCCGCAGCGCTGGCAGTCGGTCAAGGCCGGCGAACATGCCGCGACGCTGACGATCGAGCCCTTCACCAGCATCGCCAGACGTTCCGGCTTCAACGTGCTCGACGTCTCCTCGAACCATTTCGACAGTTACCAGGGCGGTGTGATCGCCGCCCGTCGCGCCTATGCCGCCGAAAATCCGGAACCGGTGAAAGCCTTCATTCGTGCCTATCTGAAGGGGCTCGAATGGACGCTTAACCCAGCCAACCGTGAAGCCGGCGCCGTCCTGCTGCAGGCCAAGATGCCGGATATCCAGCCGGCGGCGGTCCCTTCGATCATGGCAAGTCTGCTTTCGCCGCGCTCCGGTCTCACTCCGGGCGCAAAGATCCTGCCCGAAGGCATGAAGGCCGTCCTGGACCTTCGCTCCCGCTACGGATCGGGAAACACACCGCTGACCGATATTTCCAAATATCTTGACCTCTCGTTCTACGAATCGGTCACAGGCAGCAAATGACGGACAGGGAGGAGTGAACCTATGGATCTCAAGGGCGAATATCGCATCGCCGCGCCGCGCGAGCACGTCTGGGCGCTGATCAACGATCCGGCTGTGCTGAAGGCCTGCATTCCCGGCTGCGAAAGCCTGGAGGGCACGCCGGAGACCGGTTTTGCGGCCCGCGTTACCACGAAGATCGGCCCGGTGAAGGCGACGTTCGCCGGCGAGGTGACGCTGTCGAACGTGACAGCGCCGGAAAGCCTGACGATCTCGGGTGAGGGCAAGGGCGGGGTCGCCGGGTTTGCCAAGGGCGGCGCCGATGTGCATCTCGCCGAAGATGGTGCCGATACCGTGCTCACCTATCTCGCCAAGGCGCAGGTCGGCGGCAAGCTCGCCCAGCTCGGATCGAGGCTCATTGATTCCACGGCAAAAAAACTCGCCGACGAGTTCTTCGAAAAGCTTGCGGCGCGCGCCGTCATGGTTGATCATGCAACCGATGCCGGTGTAGCGGAGGCTATCGCGACGGCGGCTGTTGCCGCGCCTGTCATGTCAGCTGCAGCACCGGCACCCATCCCACCTGCGGCTCCCGAAGCTGCCGGACCGGTTGTTGCACCCGCAGCGCCGGCCGGGCAGCGTGCGAGCCGTTTGCCCTATATTATCGCCGGCGTCGTTGCTGTCGCCGTCATCGCTGTCGCGGCGCTTGCCGCCTGAGTCTTTTTGAGAGGAGGGGCTCATGTCCCGCATCACCATTACCGTCAACGGCAAGCCGGAGACACGAGAGGTCGAGGACCGCACGATGCTCGTGCAGTTCATCCGCGAGCATCTGGGGCTGACCGGCACCCATGTCGGCTGCGACACCACCCAGTGCGGCGCCTGCACGATCCATCTCGACGGAAAGGCTGTGAAGAGCTGTACGGTTCTGGCCGTCGCCGCCGATGGCTCGGAAGTGATGACCATTGAAGGTCTTGCCGAAGGCGGCAAGCTGCATCCGGTGCAGCAGGCCTTCCACGAACATCACGGCCTGCAGTGCGGCTATTGCACGCCCGGCATGATCATGGCCTCGGTCGACATGATCCGCCGCCACGACGGCATGCTCGACGAACACACCGTCCGCCACGAGCTGGAAGGCAATCTCTGCCGCTGCACCGGCTACCACAACATCGTCAAGGCGGTGCTGGATGCGGCGGAAAAACATCGCGCGGCGCATGCCGTCGCGGCCGAATAATCGGGAGGGGACACGGCCATGTACGCAACGACCTACCACAAGCCGAAGACGCTTTCCGAAGCCATCGACCTCTACGAGAATTCCGAAGAGCCGTCTTACCTCTCCGGCGGCCATACGCTGATCCCGACGCTGAAGAGCCGGCTTGCCGCGCCGCAGCACCTGATCGACGTACGCGCCATTCCGGAACTTTCCGGCATCGAAGTGACGGCCGACAAGGTCATCATCGGCTCGGCCACCAGGCATGCGGTCGTCGCCGCCTCGAAGGAGGTCAAGGCCGCCATTCCGGCACTGGCCGGCCTTGCCGGCTCGATCGGAGACGTGCAGGTGCGCCATATGGGCACGATCGGCGGTTCGACCGCCAACAACGACCCGGCCGCCGACTATCCTTCGGCCGTGCTGTCGCTCGACGCGATCGTCCACACCGACCGCCGCGCCATCCCGGCCGACGACTATTTCCAGGGCCTCTACACGACGGTGCTGGAGCCCGGCGAAATCCTCGTCCGCGTCGAGTTCAAGATTCCGGAAATCGCCGGCTATGCGAAATTTCGCAATCCGGCCTCGCGCTATTCGATGGCGGCCGCCTTCGTATCCAAGCACCGGGACGGGCATGTCCGCGTGGCGATCACGGGTGCCGGCAACGAAGGCGTGTTCCGCTGGACTGAGGCCGAAGAGAGGCTCAACGAGAGCCTCACAGTCGAAGCATTGGACGGCCTGACCATCGATCCGTCGCAGATGATGGGCGACATGCATGCCCCGGCCGATTATCGCGCCCATCTGGTGGCGGTGATGACCCGCCGCGCGGTGCAGAACCTCGGCGGCACGCATATTCTCTGAAGCAGATCTCTCAAGATCGCACAGGCTGGCGAGGGAGACTTCGCCGGCCTTTTCAATTCAAACGATGCGGATTCCAATCTGTGGCGCCGGTCCGGAGGGAACGCGCACATATCGGGCACAGTCGTCAAAAATCTCGCTCTGCCCCAAGCGCGGCGGCAACCCGGCCGAGTACAGCGATAAGCACAGCCTTGTCCTCGCCTGCAATCTCATCAAGGCGGCGGTCATGAGCCTTGGCGATGATATGCAGCCGCTCTTGCATTTGCCGGCCTTCCTCCGTCAGCCGGACGTTGTAGCTGCGCTGGTCCTCCGGATTTCCGCGCCGTTCGATCAATCCCCGCGTCACCAGTCCCTTAAGGCTCGACGTCAGCGTAGACCGGTCGCGCCCGCAGATTCGGCTGAGTTCCGACGGCGTCATGCTTTCCTTCTCCGCAAGCACCGTCAACAGCGAATACCAGCCGGGCTTCAGGTCCGCTTTCCCGGTCGCCCTGGCAAAGGCCTGGAAAGACGCCTCCTGGGCCACGCGCAGGTGGTAACCAATGAGATTCTGGAAAATGGCAGGAATGAGATCCTTGTTCTCTGCCGGCATCTCCCCGACCTGCCGTTCCGATGATTTCACCGACATTGTCCGTCCTCCGTCACCGAAATCTATCAGGAACCAGGGGCACAGCAAGCTCGCGGATATCGAAACCGGGCGGATCAGGGTCTGCCGATGGCCAGCGCTTTCCGTTTGCGGCGAATGGACATCCATATGGCGAAGAAGATCACCATCAGCACGATCCAGAGAAACGGGAAGACCAGGAACACCGCCGTATAGGCACAGGCACCTTCGAAACAGGAGCCGGTCATTTCGAAAGCAGCCATCAGAATGGCGGCGATGCCCGCAACCGCACCCGTGCCGAGAATGCCCACGAGGGCGATGAGCCCATTGACCACATATTTCATTACCCCGTCTCCCTTTATTCGCAGAATGGCATGTAGGAGACGGGCGTCAAGTCGGCCGTGGTCGGCAAAATTAGCGGGTTGCTGCGGAATATCAGCCATCTCAAAACGACAACCAGGGCCTTGATGACTGGCCTTCGGCGTGGTCTCTTGAGTGGATAACAAGCCGTGACAGGGCATTCGCCCGCTTTTCCAACGATGAGAGCGCCATGAGAGACTTCGAATTACCCGGCCGTTCGCTGGCCGTCGGCCGCAATGCCATGGCGGCAACTTCCCAGCCGCTGGCAACACTGGCGGCAATCGACATCCTGCGCAGCGGTGGCAACGCGATCGATGCGGCGGTTGCCGCCTGCGCCGTGCAATGCGTGGTGGAAGCCGGCTCGACCGGTATCGGAGGCGATTGTTTCGCGCTTCTCTCGCTCGGCGGAACGGACAAGATCATCGCCTATAACGGTTCCGGCCGCGCACCGGCCGCCGCGACCGTCGAGCACCTCCGCTCGCTCGGCATTACCAGCCTCACCCGCACCTCACCGCACACGATCACCGTGCCCGGTGCCGTGGATGCCTGGACACGGCTCGTCGCCGACCACGGACGCATGAAGATGGCCGACATCCTTTCGCCGGCGATCAAACTTGCCCGCGACGGTTATGCGCTGCCGCCGCGCTCGGCGTATGACCTCGCCGCGCAGGAAGAGGTGCTGAAGGGAGACCCGACTGCAAGCCGCACTTTCCTCGTCGATGGCAAGGCCCCGCCCGCCGGCTCGATCCGATATCAGCGGGAACTCGCCGATACGCTGGAGGCGATTGGGCGGGAGGGCCGGGATGCCTTCTATCGGGGTCCGATTGCCGAGGATCTGGTTCGCTACCTGAACAGCATCGGCGGACTTCACACGCTCGAAGATTTCGCCACTGCGAAAGGCGAATATGTCACGCCGATCAAGACGACCTTCCGCGGCCACGAAATCCATGAGTGCCCGCCGAATGGGCAGGGCATCATCGCGCTGATGATCCTCAAGATCCTTTCGCATTTCCCCGGCAAAGGCGACCCGCTCTCTCCCGAACGGCTGCATATCGAGGTCGAGGCGACCCGGCTGGCCTATGCCGCCCGCAACCGCTTCCTCGCCGACCCGGCCAAGGTGGACGTGCCGGTCGACTATCTGCTTTCAGATGCGCTCGCCAAGGAACTGGCCGGCATGATCGATCCCACTAAGGCGATAACGGACTTGCCGAAGTTCGACGAAGTGCCGCACCGGGATACGATCTACCTTTCGGTGGTCGATAGCGATCGCAACGTGGTCAGCTTCATCAACTCGATCTTCTTCGTCTACGGCAGCGGCCGCATGGACCCGAACCACGGCGTCATGTTCCACAACCGGGGCTTCAGCTTCTCGCTCGATCCCAACCATCCGAACGCAGTCGCTCCCGGCAAGCGGCCGATGCATACGATCATCCCCGGCATGGTGACGAAGAATGGACGTGCCGTGATGCCCTTCGGCGTCATGGGTGGCCAATACCAGGCGATGGGCCATGCGCATTTCCTCTCCAAAGTCTTCGATTACGGCATGGACCTGCAGAGTGCGATCGACCTGCCGCGCCTCTTCCCGCTGCCCGGCACCAACCAGGTCGAGATGGAACATCGGCTGCGCGATACGATCGGCCGGGACTTCGAACGGCGGGGTTTTCAGGTCAAGGCGCCGGAATCGCCGATGGGTGGCGCTCAGGCGATCTGGATCGACTGGGAAACCGGCGTATTGCGGGGCGGTTCCGACCCCCGCAAGGATGGCATGGCGCTCGGCATCTGACCTCTCGCCCGAACGTTTCAACGCCGCTGCGACGCAATCCGTTGCGGCGGGCGATTGCTGTTCAACACATCCCGCCGACCAAGATATTTCATGGAATATAACGCTGGCCAAAACTTCATCCCCGATATATTCAGGAAGATATCTCGTTGAGGATTGGAGAGGGAACCATGACCATTAGCCGTCGCTCCTTGATCAGGATCGCCATTGCTTCGGCGACCGCCGCCTTCCTGTCGCTGGCCGGCCTTGCCACGCCCGCCGTTGCACAGGAAAAGGTGACCGTCTTTGCTGCCGCCAGCATGAAGAACGCGCTCGACAACGCCAACAAGGCCTGGAGCGCCAAGGGGGGCAGGGCGGTGGCCGTCTCCTACGCGGCAAGTTCGGCGCTTGCCAAGCAGATCGAAAGCGGCGCGCCGGCTGACATCTTCATCTCGGCTGACCTCGACTGGATGAAATACGTTGCCGACAAAAAACTCGTGAAGGAAGAGACCCGCTCCAACTTCCTCGCCAACCGGATCGTGCTGATCACCGCGAAGGACAAGGCCGCACCGGTCGATATCAAGCCGGGCCTCGACCTTGCCGGTCTGCTGAAGGGCGGCAGGCTCGCCATGGGCGAGCCGAGTTCCGTTCCGGCCGGCAAATACGGCAAGGCCGCGCTCGAAAAACTCGGCATATGGGCCTCGGTCGAAAAGAGCGTCGCCGGGGCCGAGAGCGTGCGCGCCGCACTCGCCCTCGTATCGCGCGGCGAGGCGCCATACGGCATCGTTTACCAGACGGATGCGGCAGCCGATCCGGGTGTCGCAGTGGTCGGCACGTTTCAGGAAGACACCCATCCGCCGATCATCTACCCGATCGCCATTCTTTCGGAATCCAGGTCTTCGGATGCCGCCGCCTACCTCGAATACCTGAAGTCGGAAAAAGCTGCGCCTTTCTTCGAGAAGGAAGGCTTTACGGTTCTGAAGTAAGTCGGGTTAAGGTGGCTCGCGCTCCCTTGCGGGAGCCGCCTTCCTTTGGGGGTAGCGTTTGGACTGGCTGGTATTGAGCGACGAGGAATGGACGGCCGTCAGGCTCAGCCTGTGGGTGTCCAGCGTGGCGATGGTCGTCAGCCTTCCCTTCGGCATTCTCATCGCCTATCTGCTTGCCCGCGGGAAATTCTGGGGCAAGTCGATCCTGAACGGGGTCGTGCACCTGCCGCTCATCCTGCCGCCGGTCGTCACCGGCTTCATCCTGCTCATCGTGTTCGGCCGGCGCGGCGTCATCGGCGCTTTTCTTGACGAATATCTCGGCATCGTCTTTTCCTTCCGCTGGACGGGTGCGGCGCTTGCCTGCGGCGTCATGGGCTTTCCGCTGATGGTGCGCTCGATCCGACTGTCGATCGAAGCGGTCGACCACAAGCTCGAAGAAGCGGCCGGTACGCTCGGCGCCAGTCCTGCCTGGGTGTTCCTCACCGTAACGCTGCCGCTCATCCTGCCCGGCATCATCGCCGGCATGATCCTCGCCTTTGCCAAGGCCATGGGCGAGTTCGGCGCGACAATCACCTTCGTTTCCAACATTCCGGGCGAGACGCAGACGCTGTCGGCGGCGATCTATACCTTCACCCAGGTGCCGGGCGGTGATCTCGGCGCCATGCGGCTCACATTGGTCGCGATCGTCATCTCCTTTGCCGCGCTGCTCGCCTCCGAGCTCATGGCCTATCTGATCGGCAGGAGGGTCGACATCGAATGACCCTTGTCGTTGAGGCACAGCAGAAACTCGGCGGATTCACGCTTGATGCCGGTTTTACATCGGAAGGCGGCGTGACGGCGCTGTTCGGCCGTTCAGGCTCGGGAAAGACCTCGCTGATCAGGGTGATCGCCGGGCTCCTGCGGCCGGACCGCGGCCGGCTGATAATCGACAACGAGGTGCTGCTCGATACGGAAAACCGCATCTTCGTGCCGAAGCACAGGCGACGCTTCGGCTATGTCTTCCAGGAAGGACGGCTTTTTCCGCATCTCACCGTCCGCCAGAACCTCGTCTACGGCCGCTGGTTTGCATCGAAGGCTGCGCGGGGGGAGGACTTCGACCACATCGTCGACCTCCTCGGGATCGGCGCGCTGCTCGACCGGCGGCCGGGCAAGCTGTCGGGCGGCGAAAAGCAGCGCGTCGCGATCGGCCGGGCGCTCCTGTCGGCGCCGCGCCTGCTCCTGATGGACGAGCCGCTCGCGGCCCTCGACGACGAGCGCAAGGCGGAAATCCTGCCCTATCTCGAACGGCTGCGCGATGAGACCACGACGCCGATCGTCTATGTCAGCCATTCCGTGGCTGAGGTGGCGCGGCTTGCCGACCGGGTGGTCATGATGCGAGACGGCAAGGTCGAAGCGGTCGGCACTCCGTCGGATATCCTTGGCGGCTCATCCTTGCCGTCATCCGACCGCCGTGAAGCGGGTGCGGTTCTCTTCGGCACCGTGCAGTCGGTCGACACGGAACATCGTCTGGCAAACATTCGGCTTTCCACGTCGCATCTGATGGTACCGAATGCCCATGTTGAAGCCGGACGTACAGTCAGGGTGCATATTCCCGAACGCGACGTGATGGTGGCGATAAGACGGCCCGAGGGCCTGAGCGCTCTCAACATCCTCGATGGCCATGTCGCTTCGATGGAGCCGGACGGCGAGGGCATGGTCCGCATCCGCATCCGCTGCGGCGAGGATATGCTTCTCGCCCGTATCACCGCGCTCTCCGCCGAGCGCCTTGAACTCAAGCCTGGAAAGTCGGTCTTCGCTGTCATCAAGACGGTGGCACTGGAGCGCTAGCGCTATCGTTCCTTCCGCCGCTGGGCACGCTCGCCTGCACGCTTGCGGCGCACTGGCTCTCCAGCCACTGAAGCATGTTACGGATTGTCGATCTTATTTGATTCTGTTTTGCAGCCGCTGCGCTGCATTGGGGATGGAGGACGTTGCTCGCGGTGCTGCCATCATCGCTTCATTCTGCAGAAACGAGGCGATGTCGCCCAGCAGCTTGAGTTCAACTTCCGCATGGACGGGATTGCCTGAAAGATTGACGGTCTCCTGTGGATCGGTTTCAAGATCGAACAGTTCCCGCTGGTTTAAGCCGCCACTGGCATAGAACGTGAGCTTAAAGCGTTGGTCTCTCGCCATGGTCGCGTGCATCGGCGGGTTCCAGAAACTACCGCTGTCGTTCACGCCGGAATTTCGGTAGGCGCAGATCGCAC
>NZ_JPYQ01000001.1:209378-657089 GCF_000757525.1 Rhizobium sp. YS-1r
CCAGAAACTACCGCTGTCGTTCACGCCGGAATTGCGGTAGGCGCAGATCGCACTGCTGCGCCAGGCTGCATTCCGCAATGCCATGGCCACCAGATCCTCGCTCTCAAGGCAGGATCGCGTATCGAGGCCTGCCGCTGCGAGACATGTGGCCGCCACGTCGCGGCCTTGCGCGAGCGCGGTGCATCGGGTGCCGGCAGTGAGGTGGCCGGGCCAACGCAGCATGAGCGGCACTCCGGTGGTAGGCTCGTAGAGTGCAACGCCCTTGATGAAAAGCCCGTGATCGCCAAGCTGGTCGCCGTGGTCGGATAGGAAGATGACCAACGTGTCTTGGGCAAGGCCTGCGTCGTCCAATGCCGTCAAAACACGGCCGACCTGCACATCGAGGAAGGCAATGGAGGCGGCATAACCAAGACGGATCTTGCGTATCTCCTCCGGAGAGAAGTCTGCGAAACGTCCGAGATAGGAACCCTGCTGTTCCCGACGAACGCATTCGGGTTGCGTCGTACGCGAAACGACGGGGTCCGGAATCTTCGCGGCATCTATGCAATTCCTGAATGCGAGGGGGTAATCCTCATAGGGATCATGCGGGTCGAACAGGCTCATTAGACAGAAGAAGGGCTGCTCTTCCTCCTTCATCGACTGGACAAAGGATATGGTTCGGTCAGCCGCCCATTTGCTCATGTGCAGGGCTTCGGGGTGATGAAGTTCCTTCCGGCCGTTACTCCGAAGGGCGGCGAGGAAGTCGGGCGCCGTCTCGCGAAGCCAGGCCGCATAACCGTTGAAAGGGCTCTGAATCGAGACAGACGGTTCCAGACACCATTCGTAAATATCGAAACCGTCATGCGGATGCCGTTGATGTTCTTCCTGGACACGGCTGCTGACATGCAGCTTGCCGAAAAGCGCAGTCCGATAGCCGGCCTCCTGTCGAAGCCGTTCGGTGAACAGCACCTCGTCCGGCGGCAGGTTGTCATGCACCCGCTGCACCGCGTGGCCCGGCACGGGTTTGCCGGTGAAGATGCTGGCCCGTGAAGGCGTGCAGATCGGATTGTCGACCGTGCAGTGCTCGAATACCGCTCCAGCTTCGCCCAGTCGGTCGAGGTGAGGTGTCGGAATCCAGTCGCAGCCGTAGATGCCGAGCGTGTCTCGGCGCTGCTGGTCGGTCATGATCATCAGAATGTTGGGCGGTGTCACGGTACTTACCTCAGGATCACAGCATGATTTCTGGAAGGGCGGCTTTGGCTTTTTCCCGCAGGTCGGGAACGACCGCAGGGTCGATCCAGCGATACGGCCGGCGCAGCCGGGTGCCGACATCCGCCCATCCCCCGATCGCGGCCAGCAGCTTGTCCAGTGCTGCATTGGAATAGCCATGCATCCCTGCGAAGGGCGCAATGTGGTCCTCCAGGAAGGCGCGCAGCCGCCGCTCTATATTGAGCGCCTGATTGAGGTCGTCGGCCATGGACGAGGTCCATTGCTGTGCGCCGGATGGGCTAAGGCAGGCAACGTTCGAGAAAGCTCCGACCGCAACACCCTGTTCGACGCCTGTCGCGAGGTGATGCCCGGGGACATAGATTCCCCATGTATCGAGATGTCGGCGTGCCTGTTCGTACCACGAGGAATCCTCGTCTCCAAGTTTCACGCCGATTACCTGTGGGACCGGTTTGAGAAGGGTGGCCAGTTCGGCGGGGGCAAAGACGCGCTTGGCATGCGGCGGCTGATAGAGAACCAGCGGCACCGAGCCGGCGGCCTCGGCGGCCATCGTCAGGAAATCGGAAGCTTCCGCTGTCGTCACGGGCCACCAGTCCGGAAGGATCACCTGAATTGCCTCCGGTCTCATGTCCGCTGCACGGCGCACGCGTTCCAGGGATATCCGGGAATCGGGCTGGCAGGCGCCGATCACGAAGGGCATTCCCGCATCGCTGCAGCGATCAGCCAGCAGCCGCTGGATAGCGTCGAACTCCGCCTCCGTCTGATTGTGGAATTCACCGGCGGTGCCGTTGGAGTAAATGCCGTCCACTTTGGCGGCAATCAGTCGATCGATTTCAGAGGCAAGACGCGCGAAATCGATCGAGTCGTTTTCATTGATCGGCAGCAATGGCGTCGCCCAGTTTCCTCGAATACGCCCCCAGCCCCCATCTCGCCGTTCGAATTTTGTGAGGGCCACCCCCGCCTCCCTGTTTCGGCATGCACCTGAGGCCGCTCCCCAATCTGCGCCACCGCCGGCGGCAAGCCGGCCTTCTCTGCCAATTTCATTTATAGACTTGCAAGATATCCTACAAGTCGATATACCTCAACCGTACTGGGAAGCCGGATCGCTAAAGGAGTCCTTCTTGGCCAAGCCGATAAAGCCGCTGGAGCGCCCGCCACTTCTGCATGTCAGCGTGCAGGAAAGCCTGCGCAGCTATATCGAGGACAACAACCTTACGGCAGGCGCGGCTTTGCCGCCGGAAACCTTCCTGGCGCAACAGCTGGGCGTCGGGCGCAACTCCGTGCGCGAGGCAATCAAGGCGCTGGAATCGGTCGGTATCCTTGAGACGCGGCGCGGCATTGGCGTTTTTGTCAAGGAATTCTCGTTTGCGCCGCTGCTGGATAATCTCGCCTACGGGCTGCAGGCGTCGTTGCGCGATGTGGAGGAGCTGCTGGAAATCCGCCGCGTGCTGGAAACCGGCCTCATCGACAAGACCATACAGATGATCCGTGAGGACGACGTCGCCGAGCTTCGGCGTCTTACTGACCGCATGCGCCAGCGTGCCGAACGTGGCGAGAGTTTCGCCGAAGAGGATCAGCAATTCCATCAGCTCCTGTTCCGCTGCCAGAACAACAAGATGCTGAGCACGCTGATCGATATCTTCTGGTCCGCTTTCTACAAGGCCTCGGGCTTTGCGAACCTGGCAAGCCCTACGCCTCTGGCGACCTGGCGCGATCACCATGAGATCGTCGAAGCCATTGCGGCAAGGGATATCGGGGGCGCCCGGAAGCGCCTGAGCGACCACTATTCAGGGATCGGGAGAGTCATTGCGAAGAACCGGCCAGAGGAGGTCGAGCCGGTTCCGCAATAAACGAAATACACAAGAGGAGGAGAACATGAATCGACGGAATTTCGGCCGCCTTCTGGCGGCGGGAGCCTTGCTTTTTTCAACGATTACCGCAGTGATGCCTGTGCCGGCCATGGCACAAGCGGGCAAGACCATTGTCGGTGGTTTCGACGTGGGGCCGGGCGGCTTCCAGGGCAATTTCAACCCGCTGACCGCCACCGCTGGCTTTACATGGCTGAACACCTATTTCGAGCCGCTGGTCATCTATACGTCGGACTTGTCGAAGCTCACCGGCGCACTGGCTTCGGAATTCGCCGTCGGTCAGGACAACCTGACCTACACGTTCAAGCTCGTCGATACGAAATGGCATGACGGCAAGCCTTTCACCTCGGCCGACGTCAAGTTCACCCTGGAACTCGCCAGGAACGCCGAGAGCGGCAGCATCTTTGCGGCGCGGCTTGCCGGCATTGCATCGGTCGAGACACCGGATGAACGCACGGCGGTTGTCAAGCTCAGCAAGCCGAACTCGGCGTTTCTGTCCGTGCTGTCGCAGGTCATGATGCTGCCGCAACACACGCTATCGTCAGTGCCTCTCAAGGAAGTCGCCAAGAGCCAATGGTGGTCGACCAAGCCGGTCGGAACGGGTCCGTTCAAATTCGTGAAATACGTCAGCGATCAGTATGTCGAAATGGCCGCCTACGAGGGTTATCGGGGAGGCAAGCCGAAGGCGGATCGCCTGATCAACCGCTATTTCGCCAATCCTGCCGCGGCTGTCGCGGCGCTGAGAGCGGGGGAGATTCAGTTCACCTTCGCCGAACCGGATGATGCCAAGACCTTCAGCGGCAACGACAGTTTTCGGGTCATCGAAGGCGATTCCTATGTGGTCAACTATATCGGTTTCAACCACCGGGCCAAAATCTGGGACGATGTTCGCGTGCGGCAGGCTGTCATGTATGCCATCGACCGGAATGCGATCGTCTCCAGCCTTTTCGGCGGTGCAGCCAAGCTCGCCAATTGCGGCTATGTCGCGCCGCAGCTCCTTCCGAAGGACCTGACCGGCTATGCCTACGATCCCCAGAAGGCAAAGGACCTGCTGGCGGAAGCGGGCTGGGACAAGATCAACGGCGACAAGCCGATTCCGTGGCTGACCTATTACAACACACCGCAGGTCGCCAATGTCATGGCTGCGGTCCAGGCCATGCTGGCGCAGGTCGGTATCAATGTCGTACCGCGGGCGCTCGATGTCCCGAGCTATAACGGCATCGTGCGCAGCGAAAAGTGGCAGGACTTTCCGATGATTTATGCCGGGCTGCAGAACGGGCCCAATCCGGCATCGCTCAATATCGGGTTGAACGCCGCCCAGATACCTCCATCGGGCAACAATATCATGCGCGTCGAAATGCCTGCGCTTACCGAGGCATTGAACACGGCGATGGCGGAAACCGATCCGGCAAAAGCGGACGCCAAGTGGCAGCAGGTCTGCAAGGAAATGAATGCCGGGCTTCCCTGGGGGGCGATGTGGGTTGCGAGCCGCTATGGGGTCGTGTCGAGCAAGCTCAAGGACTTCTTCTGGACGCCCGCTCCGGCCGGCGGCCCCTTCGTCTCCCACCCCGAGAAGTGGGATATCGCTCCGTGATGAGCCCGTGAACCCAGATGCGGACGGCGTTCAAAACCCGTCCGCATCTCCTGCGGACCCTGTTGGTGAAACATGCTGCAATACATTCTCCGCCGTACTGCTGTCGGCCTGTTGATGCTGCTGGCCTTGACGGTTCTCATCTTCACATTGCTGCGGCTCACTCCCGGTGACCCGATCGATGCGTATGTCAATCCGTCGGTCCCCATGTCGACATCCGATCTCCAGATACTTCGTACGCGCCTCGGCCTCGACCAGCCCTTGCCGGTGCAGTATTTCGCCTGGCTCGGGGCGGCTTTGACGGGCGATTTCGGCTATTCCACCCAGTACAACGGCCAAGCGGTGCTGCCGCTCGTCCTCAGCCGCATCGGCCCGACGATCCTTCTGATGTTCAGCGGGCTCGCGATCGCGGTCATCGTCGGAATCGCAACCGGCATCTTTGCTGCGGTCCGGCGCAACAAACTGGCTGACCTCTCGCTCTCGACGGCGGCCTTCGTCGGAATTTCGAGTCCGGCTTTCCTGACCGCCCTGCTCGGGCTCTACGTATTTGCGGTCGTTCTGCGGTGGGTGCCGGCCGGCGGCATGCTGACTCCTGGCGCGCCTTTCTCGGTCGGCGATCTGCTGGCCCATCTCATTCTGCCCGCCACCCTGCTGTCGATCGGCCATGGCGCGCTGATCATGCGATACATGCGCTCTTCCCTGCTCGAAGTGCTGTCGCAGGATTATGTGCGCACGGCTCGCGCCAAGGGCGTCCGCGAATTCTGGGTCATCGTCAAGCATGCGGTCCGCAACGCACTTCTGCCGGTGATCACGCTGATCGGATCGACGATCGGCATCGCCATCGGCGGCGCGATCTTCATCGAAAGCGTGTTCGACTGGCCGGGCATGGGCCTCCTGATGATCAACGCCGTGGTCCGGCGCGATTATCCCGTGATCATGTGCGCGACGCTGCTCACCGGAGCCTGCGTCATTCTCGTCAACCTGCTGACCGACATCGCCTATGCCGCTGTCGATCCGCGCATCAAGGTGGCATGAGATGGCGAGCTTGACACATACCCGCTCGGCAGGTCCCATCCGGCGCGCCCTGTCCCGGTTTTTCGAGAACGGTGCGGCCGTCGCAGGCCTGGTCATTCTCGTTCCGATCCTTCTGCTCACGCTCACCTATGATTTCTGGTGGCCCTACAAGCCCAATGACATCGATCTCTTGGCAATGAACCGGGGGCCGTCATCGGCACACTGGCTCGGAAGCGACGGCGTGGGCCGGGATATCATGGCGCGGCTGCTGCAGGGCGGGCGGACCTCGCTGCTGGTCGCGACCGTCTCGATGGTGATCTCCACCTTCATCGGCTTTTTCATAGGGGCCTTGGCCGGCTTTGCAGGGCGTTTCGTCGACGGCGCCACGATGCGGTTCGTGGACCTCGCCATGACCTTGCCGCCGGTCATTTTCCTGCTGGTACTCGCCTCGATCGTGGGCAGCGGCATTGTCCCGACGATCTTCGTGATCTCGCTGCTATCCTGGCCGGTCCTTTCGCGCATGGTACGGGCCCGGCTGCTGGAATTGCGCGAGCGCGACTTCGTCGTGGCGTCGCGCGGCATGGGCGCCGGCCTTTGGCACCTGCTGATCCGCCATGGCCTGCCCAATACGATCGATATCCTCGTCGTTTATGCCACTTTGCAGGTGGCGAGCGGGATCCTGCTGGAGGCGGGCCTTTCCTTCCTTGGCCTCGGCGTCACGCCTCCGGAAGCGAGTTGGGGCAACATGCTGAACGCCGCCCGCGCCACGCACGTACTCGAAAATTATCCGTGGCAATGGATGTTTCCCGGCGGAGCGCTCGTCGTGACCGTTCTCGCCATCAACTTCGTGGGCGACGGGCTTCGGGATGCCTTCGACCCGCGCTCCGAACTCAAGTGAAAGGTTAGAAATGCCTCTCTTTACCGGCGTCATCCCACCCGTCGTCACCCCGCTCACCGCGGCTTTCGAAGTGGACCGTCCTTCATTCACACGTGTCATAGACCACTTGCTCGAGGGCGGGGTGCATGGCCTGTTCGTGCTTGGCTCGACCAGCGAGGTTGTCTTTCACGATGAAGCCGTGCGGCGGCGCATCATCGAACATGCGGTCGAACAGGTGCGCGGCCGCGTGCCGATCCTGGTCGGCGTGATCGATCCCACAACGGAGCGCGTCATTGCCCATGCAAAGACGGCACAGTCCGCAGGCGCCGACGCAATTGTCGTTACGGCTCCGTTCTATGCGCGTACCAATCAATCCGAGACCATCGATCACTTCCGTTACATAAGGGAGGCGGTCGACCTGCCGGTGATCGCTTACGATATCCCCGTCTGTGTCCACACAAAACTCGAACGTCGCACCACCGTCACGCTGGCACGCGAGGGGACGATCGTCGGCGTCAAGGATTCGAGCGGCGATGACGGCAATCTTCGCTTTGTGATGGCGGACACCGCCGATCTGGCGGATTTCTTCGTCATGACCGGATCGGAGATCGTCGCCGACAGCGTCGTGAACATGGGAGCGCATGGCATCGTGCCCGGCCTCGGCAACGTCGATCCGCACGGCTATGTGCGCCTGTGGAACCTCTGCCAGGCGGGTGATTTCGTTGCGGCACGCCGGGAACAGGAGCGGCTTTGCCGGCTTTTCGAGATGGTGTGGGTCAGCCTGCCGCGGACGAGTGCGGGTTCAGCCGGAGTAGGCGCCTTCAAGACCGCCATGCGCAGGCTCGGGATCATCGACACCAACATCATGGCCCGTCCGCAGCGATCCCTCAACGACGAAGAGGCGGCCATCATCGATGGCATCCTGCGTCAAACAGGCCTTCTGGATTGATGATGAGTGCAGAGCCGATCCTCGAAATCTCCGGACTAACGACAGTATTCCGCATCGGCGACCGCGAGATTGCCGCCGTCCGCGATCTCAGTCTCACTGTCGCGACGGGAGAAACCGTCGCGCTGGTCGGTGAGTCCGGCTCGGGAAAGTCGGTAACGAGCCTCTCGATCATGGGGCTGCTGCCGCGTGGTGTCGGCCGCATCGCGGCGGGAAAGGTTCAGCTCAGGCGGAAGTCGGGAGAATTCGTCGAACTGCAAAGCCTCGGCGGCGAGGCGCTGCGCCGTGTGCGCGGCAACGATATCGGCATGGTGTTTCAGGAGCCGCTGACCAGCCTCAATCCGGTCTATACGATCGGCGAACAGATTGCCGAACCGATCCGCATCCATCTCGGCAAGTCCCACCGGGAAGCCTTGGCGGATGCCATCCAGCGACTGGAGGATGTCGGCATTCCCGATCCGCGGCGGCGTGCCCGGCAGTATCCGCATGAGCTGTCGGGCGGCATGCGGCAGCGCGCGACCATTGCCATGGCGCTCGCCTGCAATCCGACGCTTTTGATCGCCGACGAGCCGACAACGGCTCTTGACGTCACCATCCAGGCGCAGATCCTCGACCTGCTCGGCCAGCTCCAAAAGGAACGCGGCATGGGCATGCTGTTCGTGACCCATAATCTCGGGGTCGTCGCCGAGATCGCCGATCGCGTGGCGGTCATGTACGCCGGTTCGCTGGTCGAGACCGGCAGCGTGGCGCGCGTCTTCTCCCATCCACGCCACCCTTACACCAAGGGGCTGATGCGCTCGGTGCCGCGGCTTGGAACGGCGACGCTTCTCAAGGAAGCGGGAACGCCGCTGCCGACAATCGCGGGATCGGTTCCGAGCCTGATGAACCTGCCGCAGGGCTGTCCGTTCGCTCCACGCTGCCCTTATCGGATAGAGGCCTGCTCCGAAGCCTATCCGAAGCTCGCCGATGCCGGTGAGAGCCAGCTCAGCCGCTGCATCCGTTGGCAGGAGATCTGACCGATGTCACACGAATTTTTCCTTGAGGTCAGCGGGCTCGGCAGGGATTTTGCTCCGGTGGCATTTGCGCGCGGGCCGATCGTCCGCGCTGTTCAGGACGTCTCCTTCAGGATCAGACGCGGTGAGGTCGTCGGCCTTGTCGGTGAATCCGGCAGCGGCAAGACGACGATCGGCCGCATGGTCGCGCAACTGATCGAGCCCACTTCCGGAAGCATCCGTTTTGATGGGGTCGAGACGGCAAGCCTGACGCGTCGCGAGCTCCGCCGCCTGCATGCGCGCGTGCAGTACATTTTTCAGGATCCCTTCGCCAGCCTTTCGCCACGAATGACGATTGGTGAAATTCTCATGGAAGGGCTCGATATTCAGCGGATCGGCAGCAAGTCGGAGCGGGCCGCGAAGGCCACTGAGGCGCTCGCGTCGGTAGACCTGCCGCCTGATGCGATTTCCCGCTATCCGCACGAATTTTCCGGCGGCCAGCGGCAGCGCATCGGTATTGCGCGGGCGCTGACGCTCGCGCCCGACCTGATCGTCGCCGACGAGCCCGTATCGGCGCTCGATGTTTCCATCCAGGCGCAGATCGTCAACCTGCTGCGTGACCTGCAGATGCGGCTCGGCCTTACCATGCTGTTCATCGCGCATGACCTTGCCGTGGTTGAATACGTCGCCGATACCGTGATCGTGCTCTATCTCGGGCGGATCATGGAAATGGCGCCGAGCCGGGCGCTTTACGCCAGTCCGCAACATCCTTACACGCGCGCCCTGCTTTCGGCCGTTCCGTCGCCCGATCCTTCAAGGCACACCACCCGGCAAATCCTCAAGGGCGATATTCCAAGCCCTGCGAACCCTCCCAGCGGCTGCGTTTTTCGCACGCGTTGTCCGGTCGCGATCGAGGCCTGTGCGAGCGTCGTGCCGCCGCTCCGGGAAGGGGCGAAAGGGCATTTCAAGGCGTGCATCCGCGACGATCTGGACTGATCCGGCAAACAGGAAAGGTTTCTCCATGATGAAGAACTTGCTCCTTATCGGCGTCGATCAGCTTCGCGCTCAGCCTGCGGATGGTTGAGGGCATTCTGGTCGTCCGCCCGGTTCATGATCGCCGGCAAGCCCGGAGCCTACGCCGCCGCCAGAAGAGAGAAATCATCCTCAGCATCGAGCATCGTTCCACAAAGGACTTGAACAACGCTTGACAGCTTTGAAACAGGATGCATTGTAAAGCGGTTTAGTAAAGCGCTTTACAAAATTGGCAGGATAACGGTTTCCGATGTCTCCCAAGCGAGCAACAAGCCTGAAAGATGTCGCCGAAGCGGCGGGAGTATCGGTGACGACTGTCTCCCGGCTTCTGAACGGCTCGCTCGAGCTTCCCTCGGAAACAAAATTGCGCATTGAGAAGGCCATTCGGGACCTCAAGTACGAACCTAATCCGCACGCTCGCAGGCTGAGTCGCGGCCGCTCGGATACGATCGGTCTCGTCGTTCCGGACATCGCAAACCCCTTCTTCGCGACCCTCGTTTCGGCGGTCGAGGAGGAGGCCGACAAGCGCGGCCTCGCGCTGTCGCTGTATGCGACCCTCAACCGCCCCGGCCGCGAAATCTCCTACGTGACTGCGCTCGGCCGGAACCATGTCGATGGTCTTCTCTTCATAACGAACCACCCCGACAATGGCGAACTGGCTTCGCTGATCAACCAGACAGGCAAGGTCGTTATCGTCGACGAAGACGTGCCGGATGCCGTGGTGCCGAAGCTGTTCTCCGACAATGACCATGGCGGTTATCTCGCGGGACGGCATCTCGCCGATCACGGGCATCGGCGCGTCATCTATGCCGGCGGCCCTCGGGAGATGATCAGCACCCGTCGTCGCTCACAGGGTCTCGAGCGTGCGCTCAAGGAGCGGGGAGAGCCGTTTGAGGTGATACGCTACGAGGGCAGCTACACCGTGGAATTCGGCCGCGAAGCCGCACGCCGCTTCCTCGATGAAAGCATGCCGGCGACGGCAATCTTCGCCAGCTCCGACGAGATTGCGATCGGCCTCATTGAGGTCCTGCGTGCCCAGGGCGTCTCGATCCCCCATGAAGTCTCGGTCGTCGGTTTCGACGACGTCGGGCCGCTGCACCTTTTTGCTCCACCGCTGACCGCGATACGCCAGCCCGTCCGGGCGCTTGGCGAACGCGCTCTGGCGCTGCTTCTGGAAACAAACTGGCAGGAGCCGGAAAGCCTGGCCTCCGAAGAGCTTCTGCCGGTCGAAATCGTCGTGCGGAACTCCGTTGCGCCGCCGTCGAAATCATAACAGCAACGACCCTGAACCAAACAGAGGATGAACACATGACTATTCTGACACGCAGAATGTTGACCACCGCCCTGGCAGCGACCGCCTTGGCCGGCATTTCGCTCGGCTCCATGGCCCAGGCCGCCGAAAAGACCTTCGCTCTTGTCCAGATCAACCAGCAGGCGCTATTCTTCAACCAGATGAACGAAGGCGCACAGAAGGCAGCGGATGCCGCCGGCGCCAAGCTTGTGATCTTCAACGCCAACAATGATCCGGCTGCTCAAAACAGCGCGATCGAAACCTACATCCAGCAAAAGGTCGACGGCCTTGCGGTCGTTGCGATCGACGTCAACGGCATCATGCCTGCGGTGCAGCAGGCCGCTGCCGCCGGCATTCCGGTCGTCGCCATCGACGCCATCCTGCCGGAAGGCCCACAGAAGGCGCAGATCGGCGTAGACAACGCCAAGGCCGGTGCCGATATGGGCAAATTCTTCCTCGATTACGTGAAGAGCGACATGGGCGGCAAGGTGAAGTACGGCGTCGTCGGCGCGCTGAATTCCTTCATCCAGAATGTGCGCCAGGAAGGTTTTGAAAAGACCGTCAAGGGCGTCGAAGGCGTGGAGACGGCCGGTGTCGTCGACGGCCAGAACATCCAGGACAACGCTCTCGCCGCTGCCGAGAACCTGATCACCGGCAACCCGGACATGACGGCCGTCTACGCCACGGGCGAACCGGCGCTGATGGGTGCCATTGCCGCCGTCGAAAGCCAGGGCAAGCAGTCCGACATCAAGATCTTCGGCTGGGACCTCACGGCGCAGGCGATCGCCGGCATCGATGCCGGCTATGTGACCGCCGTGATCCAGCAGGATCCGGCCGCCATGGGCGCGGCAGCGGTCGACGCTCTGAAGAAGATCGCGGACGGCGGCAGTGTCGAAAAGACGATCTCCGTGCCGATCACCATCGTCACCAAGGAGAACGTCGAACCTTACCGGGCCGTTTTCAAATGATCTCCGAAGGACAGCTCCCAACCGCTGTCGCAGGAGCCGGGGGAGGAGATATCCTCTCCCGGCAGTCCGGCGAGGGTGCCGTTCGCCAACCCAGGGTTTCGCTCAGGGGCATCCGCAAGACATTCGGTTCGCACCAGGCGCTGCGCGGCGTTGACCTCGATATCTACCCGGGCGAGTGCCTTGGCCTCGTGGGCGACAATGCCGCCGGCAAGTCGACGCTCACCAAGGTCATCTCCGGCACCTATATCCCGGATGACGGATCCATCTCGATCGAGGGGCAGGAGGTTCGCTTCAGCGGACCGGCCGACGCCCGCGACCGCAACATCGAAATGGTGTTCCAGGATTTGAGTCTTTGCGACCATGTCGATGTCGTCGGCAATCTCTTCCTCGGTCGAGAGCTGACGAAAGGTCCCTTCCTTGACCGCTCCCGCATGATGACCGAAGCGCGTGCCATGCTCGACGCACTCGAAATCCGCATTCCGCGCCTCGGCGCCAAGGTCGAGAAGCTCTCGGGTGGCCAGCGCCAGGCGATTGCGATTGCCCGCGCGGCCTCCTTCAATCCCAAGGTCCTCATCATGGACGAGCCGACTTCGGCCCTGGCCGTCGCCGAGGTGGAGGCCGTGCTCAACCTGATCAACCGGGTGAAGGCCAAGGGCGTCTCGGTCATCCTGATCACCCATCGCCTGCAGGATCTTTTCCGCGTCTGCGATCGTATAGCCGTCATGTACGAAGGCACCAAGGTGGCAGAACGCGACATCGGCAAGACCGACCTCCAGGATCTCGTGCAACTGATCGTCGGAGGGCAGAAACATTGACCGCCTATACCGAACGCGCGGCCGGCTCTCCGGTCGCAGACTTCCTTTCCGAACACGCACAGGTCCTGTCGATTGCCGTGTTCTTCCTCGTCTGCCTCGTCTTCTTCTCCGTCACCACGGACACGTTCCTGACGCTTGGCAACATCCTGAACGTGCTGCGCCAGGCCGCTCCGATCCTCGTCGTGGCGGTGGCGATGACCCTCGTGATCATCACCGGCGGCATCGACCTGTCGGTCGGTTCGCAGGTGGCTCTGGTCAATGCGGTTGCCGCGATCATCCTCGCCATGGGCTATCCGTGGCCTGTCGTGGCGGTGGGCATGCTTGCCTTCGGTGCCCTGCTCGGAATGGCGCAAGGATGGTTCGTCGCATACCAGGGCATTCCGGCCTTCATCGTGACGCTTGCCGGTCTTTCCATCCTGCGCGGCTTTGCGCTCTATCTGACCCAGGGCTATTCGATCCCGATCAAGGACGTGCCCGGCTTCTTTGCGATCGGCCGGGGTGAATTTCTGGGCATGCCCGTGCCGGCGCTGATCGCCATCCTGGTCGCCGTTGTCGGATACGTGATCATTGCCTATACGAAATACGGCCGGCAGGTCGTTGCCGTCGGCTCGAACCTCGAAGCGGCCCGTCGTGTCGGCATGCCGGCGAAATGGATCGTGGCTTCGGTCTACATGGTGTCGGGCATCGCTTGTGCACTGGCGGGCTTGCTGATCGCCGCGCGCCTGGGCTCCGGCTCGTCCAATGCGGCGGTCGGTTTTGAACTGCAGGTCATCGCGGCCGTGGTTTTAGGCGGCACGTCGCTGATGGGTGGTCGCGGCAGCATTCTCGGAACGGTGCTTGGTACGCTTACGATCGCCGTCATCGGCAACGGGCTGATCCTGATGCACATCTCGCCCTTCTTCACGCAGATCGTGACGGGTGCGATCATCCTCGTGGCGATCTGGCTCAACACGAAGATCTTCACCACCAACTTCCGCCTCGGCGGAAGGAAGGCGTGAGGGTGCCACGATGGAAGAACGTTCCGAAGCGCATATCCGTTCGGGCAAGGTGATGACGGTGAGGGGGCCGGTCTCCGTCTCCGATCTCGGCATCACTCTTATGCATGAGCACATCCTCAACGACTGTCGCTGCTGGTGGCATGCGCCCAAGACGCCGGAGCGGCAGTACCTGGCCGAAAGCTTCGTCTGCATCGAGATCCTTGGCGAACTGCGCCAGGATCCCTTCGTCAACAAGCACAATATCACGCTGGACGACGAGCCGCTCGCCATCACGGAGCTGAAGGATTTCCTCAGGCACGGCGGACGGACGGTGGTTGAGCCCACCTGCCAGGGGATCGGCCGGAACCCGCAGGCCCTGAAGCGCATATCCGAGGCCTCGGGGCTCAATATCGTGATGGGCGCCGGCTACTATCTCGGCTCCTCGCATCCCGCCAGGGTGGCGCAGATGACGATCGACCAGATCGCCGACGAGATCGTGCAGGAGGCAACCGTCGGCGTCGACGGCACCGACATCAAGGTCGGGCTGATCGGCGAAATCGGCGTGTCGTCGGATTTCACCGACGAGGAAGAGAAGTCGCTGCGGGCGGCGGCGCGCGCTCAGACCCGTACGGGGCTGCCGCTGATGGTACACCTGCCCGGCTGGTTCCGCCTCGGTCACAAGGTGCTGGATATTGCGGAAGAAGAGGGGGTGGAGCTTCGCCACACGGTACTCTGCCACATGAACCCGTCCCATGACGACCTCGGCTATCAGGGCGAGCTCGCCGCGCGCGGCGCATTTCTCGAATACGACATGATCGGCATGGATTTCTTCTATGCCGATCAGCAGGTGCAGTGCCCGAGCGACGAGGAGGCTGCGCGCGCCATCGTCAAGCTGATCGAGCGCGGGCATATCGACCGCATCCTGCTCTCCCACGACGTCTTCCTGAAGATGATGCTGACGCGCTACGGCGGCAATGGATACGCTTACATCCTCAAGCACTTCCTGCCACGATTGAAGCGGCACGGGGTCGCTGACGCGCAGCTCGACATTCTCATGCGGGACAATCCGAGATCGGTGTTCGAGGCCAAGGCCTCACCGCCAAAACGATGACAGAAATGGAAAGACCATGACCAAGAAAGTCCTCCTCGTCGGCGAGAGCTGGGTCAGCTCCGCCACCCATTACAAAGGCTTCGACCAGTTCGGCAGCGTCACCTTCCATCTTGGTGCCGAGCCGCTGGTGAAGGCGCTGGAAGGCAGCGAATACGAACTCACCTACATGCCGGCGCATGAGGCGGTGGAGAAGTTTCCTTTCGATATGGACGGTCTCGACGCCTACGACGCGATCATCCTATCGGACATCGGCGCCAACTCGCTGCTGCTGCCACCGGCGGTCTGGCTGCATTCGAAGACCGTGCCGAACCGCCTGAAGCTGATCAAGGCGTGGGTCGAGAAGGGCGGCGGCCTGCTGATGGTCGGCGGCTATTTCTCCTTCCAGGGCATCGACGGCAAGGCGCGCTGGCGACGCACGGCGGTGGAAGACGTGCTGCCGGTGACCTGCCTTCCCTATGACGACCGCGTCGAAATTCCGGAAGGGGCCACCGCCGTCATCACCAATGCGGATCATCCGACGGTGGCCGGCATGAGGGGCGATTGGCCGCTGTTGCTCGGCGTCAACGAGGTTGAGGTACGCGATCGCGCCGACGTGGACGTCGTCGCCCGCCTGCCGGAAGACCAGGGCGGCCATCCGCTGCTCGTCACCGGACGTTTCGGCAAGGGACGCAGCGTCGCCTGGACCTCCGATATCGGGCCGCACTGGCTGTCGCCGGCATTCTGCGAATGGGAAGGCTATGGTCGCCTCTGGAAGAACATTCTCGGCTGGCTGAGCGCGGATCGCTGAGGCGACCGCGGCTTCCGACACGGGTCAGCGGGCTAGGATCGCCCGCAACTCGTCGCTGGTTGGGAAGGCCGATCGGGTGCCGCGGCGGCTGACGGTGAGGGCGGAGGCAGCAGCGGCATGGCCGATGGCGCGTGTATCGAGTTCGACGCCGCGAAGTGCCGCGGAGGCAAGCGCGACCGCCATGAAGGTATCGCCGGCTCCGGTCGTGTCGATGACGTTGGTGGCGACGGCCGGGATGGTGGCGATTTCCCGGCCTTGGCTGGCCAGCATGGCGCCGTCGCCGCCGAGTGTCAGCACGACGTGACGCACGCCGGATTGCAGCAGCCGCTCGGTTGCGGCGTGGTCTGAGAGACCGGTGAGGCTGTGGGTCTCGCCACGATTCAGGAAGGCGATGTCGACAAGAGGCCAGAGGTCGGCGAAGTAGGGCCGGAGCGGCGAGGGGTTGAAGGCGGTGACGAGGGCGCGGCGTCGGGCTTCCTGAAGCAGGCCACGGGTCGTCGCCTCGCTGAGATTGCCCTGCAGGACCAAAAGGCCACCGGCGGCTGTGTCGAGTGCGGCAATCGCCTCTTCGAGCGCCAGCGAGCCGGCGGATTCGGTCGTGGTGACGATGGCGTTCTCGCCGTCCGGGGTGGTGAAGATGATGGAGAAGTCGCTGGAACGGCCGGCAAGCGCAACGAGCTTTGCCTCGACCGGTTCCGGCGCAAGCTGATCGCGGATGGTCTGGGCGCGGAAATCCTCGCCCACGGCTGCGACGAGAGTGGTGGGAAGACCAGCACGTGCCATGACCACGGCCTGGTTCGCACCCTTGCCGCCGAGGTCGCGGGTTTCCTCGCGACCGAGGATGGAAGCGCCGGCTTCCGGCATGGTCGACACGGATATGGTTTCGTCGACGGCGACGTTACCGATGACATGGGCCCGTATCGGGGCATGAATATTGGCAGGCATGACTGGCCTTCGGAAAGGAATGAAAATGCAGCAGATATCGGATAACAATTCGAGCGCCATAAGGGAAATATTCGGTACTGACAAGGCGCTGATCGGAATGATCCATTGCCTGCCGTTCCCCGGCGCGCCGCGTTACCGCGGGGCAGCAATGGACACGATCTACGACGCCGCGATGGGCGATGCCGAGGCACTGATCGATGGTGGAATGCATGGGCTGATCATCGAAAACCATGGCGACATTCCTTTCTCGAAGCCGGAAAATATCGGCCCGGAAACGTCTGCTTTCATGTCGGTCATCACCGACCGGATCGCCCGCGCGACCGGCATCCCGATCGGCATCAACGTGCTGGCAAACGCGCCGATCCCGGCCTTTGCCATCGCCATGGCGGGTGGTGCGAAATTTATCCGGGTCAACCAGTGGGCCAACGCCTATGTCGCCAACGAAGGCTTCATGGAAGGCCGGGCGGCGGAAGCAATGCGCTATCGCTCCCTCCTTCGCGCCGAACACATCAAGGTTTTCGCGGACAGCCATGTGAAGCATGGCGCCCATGCGATCACCGCCGATCGCACGATCGAGGAACTGACCCGCGATCTCGCCTTCTTCGACGCCGATGCGGTGATCGCCACCGGCCAGCGTACCGGCAATTCGGCGACCATCGAGGAGATCGAGACGATCGGGGCCGCAACCCATCTGCCGCTGCTTGTCGGCTCCGGCGTCACCAAGGACAATATCGTCGAGATTCTCAAGCGCACGAACGGTGTCATTGTCGCGTCCTCGCTGAAGGAAGGCGGCGTCTGGTGGAATCCCGTGGAACTGGCCCGCGTCAAGGCCTTCGTCGAAGCCGCCCGCCCGGCGCTGGAGAGCTGAAATGGCCGAAACCCTGTCCGAGCAGATCCTGAGAGAAAACAAGGCCGTCTTCGACGCAATGATCGGCCATCGCTTCGTCGAAGACATCAAGGCCGACCGCCTGCCGAAGGACGTCTTTGACCGCTACCTTGTTTTTGAAGGTGCCTTCGTCGACACGGCGATCTCGATCTTTGCCTTCGCCGCCGCGAAGGCGAGGACCATCACCCAGAAGCGCTGGCTGGTCGGCGTGCTGGATGCGCTCGCCAACCAGCAGATCGCTTACTTCGAAAAGACCTTTGCCGAGCGCGGCATCGAACCTGAAGGCTTCGATACGTCCATTCCCGAGGTCGCGACCTTCCGCGACGGCATGCTGGAGATCTCCCGTGACGGCGGCTATCTCGACACGGTCGCGGCAATGTTCGCCGCCGAATGGATGTACTGGACCTGGTCGAAGGAGGCGGCTTCTCAGCAGATCAGCGATCCGCTTCTGAAGGAATGGGTGGATCTTCATGCCCATGAGGATTTTGCCGCGCAGGCGCGGTGGCTGAAGGCGGAGCTCGATCATGCAGGCGAGAGGATGAGCCCGGATGAGCGCTCGCGCCTCAGCGGTATCTTCGGCCGGGCGCAGGCGCTCGAGATTGCCTTCCACGACGCTCCCTATTTCTGATCCAGGAGGAACCCATGATCGAAATCGACGGCAGGCGCCTCAACGCCAGGCTCCAGGCCTTCGCTGAGATCGGCGGCACCCGGAAAGGCGGCGTCAACCGGCAGGCGCTGACGGAAGAGGATCGTCGGGCGCGCCGGCTGCTGGCCGAGTTGGCGTGGGCACGGGGCTTTTCGGTCTTCCAGGATCCCATGGCCAACCTGTTCATCCGCCGCGCCGGGCAAGACGAAACGCTCCCGCCGATGCTGATCGGCAGCCATCTCGACAGCCAGCCGGCGGGCGGCCGTTTTGACGGCGCACTCGGCACGCTGTCCGCTTTCGAGGTGCTGGAAAGTCTGGAGGATGCGGGCATCGAGACGGAACGCCCGGTGGTCGTTGTGGCCTGGACCAATGAGGAGGGCTGCCGTTTTGCGCCGGGCTGCATGGGGTCCATGGCCTTCGCTGCCGGCGAGATACCGGCGGAATGGCAGCAGAAGCTCGCGACCGATGGCGCCGCCTTCGCTAGAGAATTGAAGGCGACGATCGAAAGCCTGCCGCGGGCGCAGATGCTTCCTTTGGGCTTTCCCGTCCATGCCTATCTCGAAGTCCATATCGAACAGGGACCGTCGCTGGAAGCGGGCGGCATTTCCATTGGGGTGGTGACCGGGATCCAGGGCACACGTTGGCTGAACGTCGAAATTACCGGTCAGACGGCGCATGCCGGAACCACCGGATTGGCTTATCGGTGCGATCCGTTGCGCGCTCTGACCACCGCGCTTTCCGGTCTCTACGAGACGATCATGCCTTCGGACCCGGATGCTCGCTTCACCATCGGCCGCATTTCGGTCGAGCCCGGCTCGGTGAACGCGATTCCGGACAAGGCTTGCTGCACCGTGGATATCCGGCATCCTGATCCGGCCCGGCTGGACGAGTTCGAACGCTCGATAGCATCGAGCGTCACGACGGAAGCAGAGCGCCAGCGCTGCACGGTTACGATCTCGCGATCTTTCGATATGCCGCCCTGCACCTTTGCCGCCGACCTGCAGCAGGTAGTCGAACGGGCCGCTGCCGAAAGAGGCCTCGAAAGCATGAACATGTTGTCGGGCGCCTTTCACGACGCTTTGTTCGTCAACCGCGTCGCGCCGTCGGCGATGATATTTGTTCCGTGTCGCGACGGTTTGAGCCACAACGAGGCGGAACACGTCGAACCTGAGCATATCATTGCCGGCTGCCAGGTGCTGGCTCAGGCGACGCTGCTCCTGGTCTCCGACCCAGGCTCCTGATGCTGCTTTTGCAACAGAGTTGAAATACTCTCGGTTGGCGTCTGTTGTTTTCGACTTTCTCGATGGGACGATTCTCAAAGCAGCAACCACGGAGGAAATCAGGAAGCCGAGGGGAGCCCTCGGCTTCTGGTGGTCGACCATATCTGCATCGACTATCTGTGCCAGGCACCCGTCCTGTCCCATCGCCGCCTTACCTCCAGTCGCGCCAATGCCGCTCCCGCCAGCTGTGCTCCCGCCACTGGCGACGCGGATGGTGACCATGATGCCAGCCTCGCGGGCGATCCCATCCGTAGTGACGACGTGGCTGTGAGCGCCAACGGTTCGGCCTGCATTCGCCCCAGCGGTTCAAGTGATATCCACGGCCACATGCCCAATCGACACTGACCACAGGCGATGCCGCTGGCGCCCTCACATGTCCTATGGGCATCGCGTTCGTGGCCGTCCCGATGAGGGAGCCTGCAATCATGACAGCAGTGATGATGATGATACGCATATGTCTGCCTCCTATTGGATGGAGACATTTCGCGCCAGGACCGCTGAATGGCGGCTGAATCGGGCGTTCATCTCGGAGCTAACTGGTTTTGCGCCGGCGCAACCGCCGCTATCAGGCGAGCCGTTTAGGCTGGAATGTGCCTCGCAGGCACTTGAACTGCACTTGTTCTTAGGCGACAGGAAGCGTTTCAGCCGTCGGTCGATATCGTGATCGACTTCCAGGTATCGATTTCGTTCTGAAGCCGCTGTATTCTCTCAGATACGAGCTCGAGGGCGTCGCTGCCGAGCAGGAGTTGCGGCGGCGGTGCATCAGATTCGATCAGCCTCAGAACGGCCTCTGCGAGCTTGCCGGGATCGCCGAGTTGTTTGCCGCTTTTGGCTTGACGTGCCTCGCGGATCGGATTGAAGAGCTTATCATACTCCGCAATCGAACGTTCTGTCCGGACCATCGAGCGCCCGGCCCAGTCCGTGCGGAATGAGCCCGGGCAAAGCGCCGTGACATGGACGCCAAACTGCGCCATTTCCGAGCGCATGACCTCAGAGATACCCTGTAGGGCGAATTTACTGCCACAGTAGTAGGCGATACCGGGCATGGTGATCATGCCGCCCATGGAGGTTACATTGACTATGAAGCCGCGGCGTCTTTCCCGGAATCTCGGCAGAAAGGCTTTGGCGACCGCAACAGCGCCGAAGGCATTGACATCAAACTGCCGTCGCATCTCTTCGAGCGGCGATTCTTCGAGAACACCTTCGTGACCATAGCCGGCGTTGTTGATCAGAACATCCACCGGTCCATGGTCTTTCTCCACCTGATCGACCACGCCGGATATCTTGTCGAACTCCGTCACATCCAACTCGACGGGAATTAGCGAAGGCAAGCTTTCGGCGAGGCTCGTGCGCGCGGCATTTGAACGAGCGGCGCCGATGACGGCGTGGCCAGCCGTGCTGGCAGCCGTAGCGATCGCGAGGCCGAAACCGGAATTGGCGCCGGTAATGAAGAAGGTCTTTTTTGACATCATGCGAACTCTCTTCTTGATTAATGAAGTTCTTGACAATTAATATCCACGACTGTGCAGTTCGACTGCAAATCCTCTGAACATCTTGCCAAATCCTATGATCCCGCTCGGCAAACAATCATCACATGCAGCCCTGCTGGATCTCGCCTCCCGACTTGCGCCGCAGCAGGGATACAACCCTACTGGCCTCCGGGAGGTGAGGCTGCTGAGGACGGAGGCAGTCCTGCGCGACATCCCTGTCCTCTACAAGCCAGGGGCGGTCTTCGTGCTGCAGGGGCGCAAGCAGGGAATCCTCGACGACGAGGTCCTGGTCTATGACGAGGAGCACTATCTGGCAGTTTCGGTGCCGGTGCCATTTCGCATGGAGTCTGTAGCGACCACTGAGCGGCCGCTGCTCGCGATCTATGTCGAATTCGACATGCAACTCGCGGCTGAACTGGCCTCGGCAGCTGCCGGCTGGGGCTTCAGCGCGGGACTGAAAAGAGCGAGGGCACTTGTATCCAGCAGGATGGACGCTTGCATGGAGGATGTGCTCCTGCGTCTGCTGTCGGCACTTTGCGACCCCATGGAAACCGCGATTGTCGGTGCAGGCATACTGCGCGAACTGCATTACCGGGTGCTGACCGGCCCGCAGGGAGATGCGATGCTCAATGCTCTGGAAAAAGACAGTGCCTCGGGGAGGATTGTGCAGAGCCTCGTCCGCTTGCGCGACACCTATAATGCAGAAATCTCGGTGCCGGCACTCGCCGCAGAAGCCGCAATGAGCGTACCTTCCTACCATGCACATTTCAGGGCGCTCACCGGTAGCAGCCCGATGCAATACGTCAAGGCTATCCGTCTGCATGAAGCGCGGTTGATGCTGGCGCGTGGTGAGAAGACGATTGCGCAGGTGGCGCTCTCTGTCGGCTATGTCAGCCCTGCGCAGTTCAGCCGCGACTTCAGGCGATATTTCGGGCGCACGGCCTCGGAAGAGGTGAAATGGGTCCGTGAGCATATCGGTGAACTTGCCACGGGCCCTCCGGCATGAAGGCGGCTATCTGACCGTCATAAAGCCGGCGCCGCGGAAACAGAAACGCGTCCTGCATTGCCCTGCGCACTCAGCCAGTCATCAACGTCCCCCAGTTCCGATACAGGATGTAAGCCGCGACCACAAAGATAAGGGCTGCGAACAGGCGGTTGAGGATGTTCTTGTAGGCGCTGAGCCGCGTGGCGAGCAGCATGCCGAGCACGCCGCCGATGATGCCGCCGCCGATGAATTCGGTCGCGAGCCACCAGTCAATCAGGCCCGAGCTGGCATAGTTGAGTGCGGTCGCCAGTCCGAATGCACCGACGGAAAGGAGCGAGGTGCCGATCGCGTTGATCATCGGCATGCCCGTTGCCAGCATGAGGCCGGGAACGATCAGGAAGCCCCCGCCGATGCCGAAGAACCCGGAGGCAGCGCCGGCTGTGAGTGCCACGGCCGCTGTTGTGAGGCACATCCTGAGGTCCACCGGGCGACAGTCGACTGCCACGGCCTTCCTGGGCTTCAGCATCAGGACTCCGACGACAACCATCAGGATGCCGAACATGAAGATCAGGCGGTCTCCGTCGATCGCCTTGCCGAGGCTGGAGCCGGCAAGGGCGCCGACAACGCCGAGCGCGGAGAAGACGGCGGCGCAGCGCCACCAGACGTGGCCCTTGATCGCGTGGCTTGCAAAGTTCGCGAAGGCACTCACCGAGACCGCAAGCGCACCCGTGCCGATGGCGACATGCGGTTGCGTCACGCCGACGACGTAGAGGAGCAGCGGCGTTGCCAGAATGGACCCGCCGCCGCCGAGCAGGCCGAGCATGAAGCCGACGACCCCGCCCGAACCGACCGCCGCGAGGATGGTGCTGCTTATGACCATCTGATCCATACTCTGTCAGCCGCCGGGCAGGGACAGACGCCGCCGATCCATCCGATCCGCTGGGCAAGATGCCCGACGATGCCCCTGATGCCGGCCACGCGGCTGTTCAGAAGCTGAAGCCTGACCGCAGAGGTGCCAATCAGCATGCCGTCACTCAATGATGAGAGATATGTGCTCACTTGTATTCATTCACGCAGTAGATGTCATAGAGGGCTGCGACCAGTTGCGCGGCCTTTTCTTCCGTCAGGCGATAGAAGATCTGTTTGCCCTCCCGCCGCGTCTCGACGATGCCGGAACCGCGCAGCACGGTCAGGTGCTGCGACAGATGCGGCTGATGGACGTCGACCTTCTCTTCCAGCTCGCCGACCGAATACTCGCCTTCCACCAGAGTGCAGACGATCACCAGACGTGCCGGATGGGACAGTGTCTTCAAGAGGTTCGCGACCTCCCCGGCGCGCCTGGCAAGGTCGGCGGGGGATGGCCCCGCCTTCAGCATGTCGTTTATCGGGGCGCTCATTCCCAAGCCGCTCCCTGCAAAGCATCCAGCGGAAACTTGAGGTAGCGCTTGCCATTGCTCTCCGGTTCCGGCAGGCGACCGCCGCGGATATTTACCTGCAAGGCGTGCAGGATGAGCTTCGGCATCGGCAGGGTCTTGTCGCGCTTGGTGCGCAATGCCACGAACGCCTCCTCCGTCACACCGGCGACGTGCGGATTGGATTTCTTCTGCTCTGCTACCGTGCTCTCCCATCGCGGTGCGCGGCCATCGGGCTGGTAGTCGTGGCCCGTGAATATCCGGGTTTCGTCCGGAAGCGCCAGGATGTCCTGGATCGACTTCCACAGTATTCGCGCATCGCCACCGGGAAAATCGGCTCGCGCCGTGCCGCTGTCGGGCATGAAGAGCGTGTCGTGCACGAAGGCTGCGTCGCCGATCACGTAGGTGATCGATGCAAGCGTATGTCCAGGCGAAAACAGCACCTTCGCGTCGATCGAGCCGACCTTGAAGGCTTCACCATGGGAAAACAGCCGGTCCCATTGCGAACCATCCGTCACCAGTTCCGGCCAGTTGTAGATGCCCTTCCAGAGCTTCTGCACATCCACGACGCGCTCGCCGATCGCCGTTCGGGCGCCGGTCTTATCCTTCAGGTATTGAGCCGCCGAGAAGTGGTCGGCATGTGGATGCGTGTCGAGGATCCATTCGACCGTAAGATTGTTGTCGCGGACGTAGTCCAGGATCGCATCGGCATTGGTGGTCGCCGTCGCTCCCGCCTTCTCGTCGAAATCCAGAACCGGATCGATGATCGCGCACTTGCCGGTGGCCGGATCGGACACGACGTACTGGACACTCCACGTGCGCCTGTCGAAGAAGCCTTTCACCTGCGGGCGTCGGGCGGCATGCTTCTCGAGCCAGGCGGCAGCGGCGCTGGTATTGAAACCGCGGCTGCGTCCGAACTCGACGACCTCGCCGGCCGACATGCGACCGTCAAGCACCTCACCGACCAGGTAAAGGTTGAGCGAGCGCGTGCCGCTCTTGCAGTGAGCTAGCACAGGTCCGTCCGATTCGTCGATCACCCTTTGGACGGCACGCACGTCGGCTTCGGTGATCGTATCGGCCGTGACCGGGATGAAGGCGTAGGAGAGGCCGCAGTGTTTCGCCTCCTGCTGTTCGGCTTGATTGCCTGGCTGGCCAGGCTCTTCGCGTTCCGGGCGGTTGTTGATGAGCGTCAGGAAGCCCTGATCCCGAAATGATTGAATCTCCGCGAGGCTGGGCTGGGCGGCGACCGACAGCTTTTTCGAGATCTCGATGGCAGACATGAGTGGCTCCTTGGCTAAGATGACTATACATTATAACATATTGTATAATGTTATTCTTTCAAGAGTGACTTGGAACTTTGGGCACTTTCCCTGGTTGTTGGGCGAAGGAGAAAGGCCATGGCTACGACCACCGCCAATCGGGTCAGCACCCAGACTTCCGACGAGATCAACCGTCGCCTGCGCCGCGAGATGCAAGACAGGCTTGCCTATTACGAAGTTCATCCTGACCAGATCGAATCCCGGCTGGCGGAACTGGATCGAGAGTGGGACATCGAACGAACACTCGAGGCGAATGCCTCCTCATTGGCCTTCACCGGAACTGTATTGGCAGCCACGGTAGACCGCCGCTGGCTGACGCTCCCCGTTGTCGTGACGGGATTCCTGTTCCAGCACGCGGTTCAGGGCTGGTGTCCGCCGCTGCCGATCCTGCGCCGGCTGGGTTTCCGGACAGCTGAGGAGATCAATCAGGAACGGTATGCACTAAAGGCGCTCAGAGGTGATTTCGAAGCCCATGGCGGCAATAAGCTAGATGCGGTGCTTCGAGCCATCGGCATCAGACGAGGCAGCGCATGACGCCGGCGTCCATCGGTCTGGAAGAAACTGATGATCGCGGCTTCCCCGCGGCATTGATCTGGTCAGGATATGCACTGGGCTTTGGACTGGGTGGGTTCTTCGATGGAATACTGCTGCACCAGATCCTGCAATGGCATCATCTCCTGAGCGGCATCGAGGAGGCGCGCCAGGACATCCGGGTGCTGATCCTGGCGGACGGACTTTTCCACGCCCTGATGTATGTCATCGCCGCGGCCGGGCTGTGGCTGCTGTGGCGGTCGCGGCACGCCTTCGCTTCCGGCGGAGCAGGCAAACTGCTGTTCGCGAACGCATTGATCGGTTTCGGCGCCTGGCACGTCCTCGACAGTGTCTTGTCTCACTGGATACTCGGAATCCACAGGATCCGGATGGACGTCGAGAACCAGTTGTTCTGGGATCTCCTGTGGTTCGCCGTGTTCGGGCTCGTGCCTCTGGCGCTTGGGATGCTGATGCGCAGGAACAGCAAAGGAGACGGTGGGCGCCGTATCCCGAAAGGACCGGCGGCACTTGTTATAGCGGTATCCATTGCAGGCCCTCTTGCGGCGCTACCCGCTCCGAACGACGGAACCGTCATGATCGTGTTTGGTCCCGGCACCACCGCCGCACGGGCCATGCAAGGCCTTGAGGCAAGTCGCGGCCGCCTGCTGTGGTCCGATGCGTCCGAGACCGTATGGGCCGTCGACATATCCAGCGGAGGGGATGCGAAGCAGTTTTACGATCATGGCGCGCTCCTGATCAGCAATTCGATCCTGCCAGCGGGATGCTTCAACTGGACGCGGGTCTGAGACCGTCAAAGCGGAAAGCAGGCTCTTGCTATAAAGCATCGGCCGCCTCTCTCGAACGTCAGGCTGCCCCCGAGACGTTCGAGCGCAATTGCTTCGGGTGACCGAGTTCTACTTGTCCGCGTCCATATCGGCGAAGCGGGCCTCCGTGTTCGACTTCATTGCCGCCTGCCGGTCAGAATGCCAGCCCGGACCGAAGCCTATCCGCACGGTGAGGTATTCTCGCGGTCAATCTCAAAGGCACGTTCGATGGCCTCCGGGAGGCTGCCAGACGGTTGCGTGACGGAGGCCGCGTCGTCAATTTATCGAGCAGCGTCGTCGGTCTCTACCGATGGTAGGAGGATTATCCTTCGGCTACTGGTCTAATTGAGCTGCGCGGACTTCAACGCCGCTTCAAACTTTTCGCGCGCCTCGTCAGGTGATTGTCGTCCATCCAACGCCGCAAGGATTGCGTTTTCCGCAATTGCGAAGTCGCGGTCCTTCAGGTGAGGCCAGTCGGATATCATGAAGTTGTGCGCTTCGAGCGGCCCGAATATCAAATGGCCACCGGCGCGGACAGGTTTGTCCCATCTCAGCGTCAGCATTGTCGTTCCTCCTTCCCTGGAAATAGCGCTTGCGCTCGGAAAGGCAATGAGGCGACTGTCCGAGAAAACGAAACGCTTAATCATAAGGGATTTTCAAGTCGCCAATGACGCTGGCAAAATGCCTGCCGAATTTCCCGGCCCGTAGGCGGATTGCCTGGTGCGAATGACGATGGCCGCCTGTTGCCTTGCCCAGCCTTCTTATGGGAAGACTGGGCACAACCGGGAGCTCCCGACATCCCCGGAAGCCGAGCGGTTTCTTGAAAAATCAGAAGAAACCGAGTGGCTTGGGATCGTAGCTCACCAGCATGTTCTTGGTTTGCTGGTAGTGGTCGAGCATCATCTTGTGCGTTTCGCGACCGATGCCGGATTGCTTATAGCCGCCGAAGGCGGCATGCGCCGGATAGGCATGGTAGCAGTTCGTCCAGACGCGCCCTGCCTGGATCTCGCGCCCGAAGTGATAGGCTCTCATCCCGTCGCGCGTCCACACACCGGCGCCAAGGCCATACTGCGTGTCATTGGCGATTTCGAGCGCCTCCTTCTCGTCCCTGAAGGTCGTGACGGAGACCACCGGACCGAAGATCTCCTCCTGAAAGATGCGCATCTTGTTGTGACCCCGGAAAATGGTGGGCTTCACGTAATAGCCGTTCGAAAGCTCTCCGCCGAGATCGTTACGCGCGCCACCGGTCAAAACCTCGGCACCTTCCTGCCTGCCGATGTCGAGATAGGAGAGGATCTTTTCGAGTTGTTCGTGAGAAGCTTGCGCTCCGAGCATTGTCGAGGGATCGAGGGGATTGCCCTGCTTGATCGCGTCAACGCGCTTGATCGCCTTTTCCATGAAGCGATCGTAGATCGATTCCTGAATGAGCGCACGGCTCGGGCAAGTGCAGACCTCACCCTGGTTCAGCGCGAACATCGCAAAACCTTCCAGCGCCTTGTCGAGGAAATCGTCGTCTTCGGCCATCACGTCGGCGAAGAAGATATTGGGCGATTTGCCGCCGAGTTCGAGCGTTACCGGGATCAGGTTCTGGCTTGCATATTGCATGATGAGCCGTCCGGTGGAGGTTTCGCCCGTGAAGGCGATCTTGGCGATCCGGTTGCTCGTGGCAAGCGGTTTGCCGGCTTCGAGGCCGAAGCCGTTGACGATGTTAAGCACACCGGCCGGCAGGAGGTCGCCGACGATTTCTGCCCAGACAAGGATGGAAGCCGGCGTCTGCTCGGCCGGTTTGATGATGACGCAATTGCCGGCGGCAAGTGCCGGAGCAAGCTTCCAGGCCGCCATCAGGATCGGGAAATTCCACGGGATGATCTGCCCGACGACACCCAAAGGCTCATGGAAATGATAAGCGACGGTATCGTGGTCGATCTCGCCGATCGATCCTTCCTGGGCGCGGATGCAGGAGGCGAAGTAGCGGAAGTGATCGATTGCCAGCGGGATGTCGGCAGCCATCGTCTCGCGGATCGGCTTGCCGTTATCCCAGCTCTCGGCCTGGGCAAGCACCTCCAGTTTATCTTCCATCCGCTGCGCGACCTTCATCAAGATATTGGCGCGCTCGGTGGTCGAGGTTCGGCCCCATTTGTCCTTTGCGGCATGCGCGGCGTCGAGCGCGGCCTCGATATCCCTCTCGTCGGATCGCGGTATTTCGCAGATCTTGCCGCCGGTAACCGGCGTGATGTTATCGAAATACCGGCCGCCGACCGGCTCACGCCATTCGCCGCCGATATAGTTGCCGTATTTGAGCTTGAACGGAGATTCGATAATTTTCTGATGCAGCATCTGATCCTCCCGGAATAGCCAGGTTCACGACGAACCTGAGGGGGAAACTGCCCATCTTCTGACCCGGATGACAGAGCCGCTGCGTCATACCGCATTGCACAGTGTCGCAAATCTGCGACACATCCGGCCTGCCAGATTCCTTTGCATCAGTGCAATCCGAGCTTCTTGATCTTGCGGTGCAATGTCGCCCGGCTCATGCCGAGAGATATTGCTGCCTGCGAGACATTGCCGTTGGTGCGCGACAGCGCTCTCAGAAGAGCCGCGCGTTCCGCTCCCCGCAAGCCTTCCTGTTCCGAATTGGCCTCTTCATCGAGGAGGTCCGATGCGGGCATACCGCCGGCAATCCGCTGGTCGTCGATATCGAGTGCCAGACGTGCCGCCCTTGTCGCACCGATCACCATGTCATTCCCATCCACCGCGAGCAATGCAGAGACTGCGCTACTCTCCGTCGGCACCACGATGAAACGCGCGGCTGCGAACGCACTGCAAAACAACTGCAGTTCGATCCGCATGGCGGCTTCGCGGACAGTCTGCGAGATGATCGAAAGGGTGATCTCATTGATGTCGTCGCGGCAGGTCGAAACATCCAGCGCTCCAACAAGCTGCGCGCGATGATCGCGGATCGGCGCGGTCGTGCAGCTCAGATTGGTGGTGGACGCGAAGAAATGCTGATCACGGATGATGGAAACGGAACGTTCGTCGGCAATTGCCGTGCCGATCCCGTTTGTGCCGATGCTGGCTTCGGACCAAATGGAGCCGGTCCATAGACCGATGTCGTGGAAATCCTTGTCGTCTCCCGCCACCCCGCGCCGCTCGAGTGCGATGCCGCCACGATCGGTCAGCAGCAGGCAGCAGCCAGCCCTGCCGACCGTTTGAAAGAGGAGATCGAGTTCCCCGGTGGCATGGGCGACCAATTTGCCGGATCGCTCACGCGCCAACCGGAGTTCCTCCTCCGTCAGCCGGATGGGCAGCCGTTTCTCCTCCGGCGAAAGACGGTGCATGGTCATGCAGCGTCGCCACGATGCCACGACCCGGGAACTCGCGGCTGCGGACTGCGCGGATGCGTAGACCTGATTTGCATGCGTGACATGCTGGTTCATTGGCTCCTCCCGCAGAACATGACCGATTGTCCCGTGAAAAAGATCATGCCGCAACTGCGCCGAAGGTCTAATGCGATTTGCCGTTTCTCAAGAATGGAAAGCGAGCATTCGCAGCCGAGCACACGAAGCGCTCGCCGAACATCTCCGCGGCTTTGTGGTTACAAATCGCAACGCCTGCCCAATGTTTGTGCATTAAGGGGGTGTGAAAAATTTTAGGGCGTTCGGGCAAAATAATAGTTGCATAAGTCCACTAATGGGCGTTGAATGAAAACTGCAATACGAAAAGAGCGTGGACCGTCTCAAGCAGGATGGCGCTCTTGTTGAGGTACCAAGCTTCTGGAAATGATGCGCTTTCGGCGATTAACCGGGAAACGGTTAATCATGCCTTTGCCGTAAGTATCTCTTGGCCGGCGAACTTCGTCGTGGCCGGTGGGAATGGTTTTGCTTTTGCGAGGGATGATGGCCAGCGATCCGAAAGCGACCCGGAATCCGATGACCGAAATCGGGCTCGACGTGCTTGAGGACACGCTGAGCTTCTATATCAGGTCGCTGAATATGGCAGTCTCGCGCGATCTCGACCAAAGCCTGGAAGGGCTCGATGTAGCCCGCGGCACCGGTAAGATTACGACGCTGCTTCTGGTGGATCGGCATCCGGGAATCCGACCTTCGGTAATCGCGCAGATGATCCTGAAAGATCGCTCGGCAATGGGAAGGCTGCTCGAGCAGATGGAAGAGCACGGACTGCTGACGCGCAAAGTTTCATCGGACGACAATCGCGCGCAGGCTCTTTACATCACCGGGAAGGGAAGGGAACTCGCTGATCGTATCCGTCCGATCATCACCAGGCAGTCGCGGAATTTCTTTTCCGACATAACGGACAAAGAGCACGCAATGCTGATCCAGGTTCTCGGGCGTACCTATCGCCGCGTCGTCGGGCTTGAGCCCAGCGACGAAGCCTGAGGATCAGGACCATGGCAGATGAAAAGGTGGTTTTGATCTCAGGCGCCAATCGCGGTATCGGCGCCGCCGCGGCAGAAGCCTTCGCGGCGGGAGGCTGGAGAGTTTCCCTTGGCATGCGGTCGCCGGTATTGCCGGCCTGGGCAGACGAGAACCGACATCAGGCGTTCGGTTACGACGCGACCGATCCGAAAGCCGGGGAGCGCTGGGTAGCGGCCGCTCTGGCACGGTTCGGCCGCATCGACGCCATCATCGCCAATGCGGGGGTCATGGTCGCCAAAACCGTGATCGAGGCTGAAGACGAAGACCTCGACGCCATGCTGACCGTCAATGTGAGGGCGCCGCGTCAGCTCGCCCGGGCCGCGTGGGAGCCGCTTGCGGCAGGCGGCCAAGGCAGGATCATCATCATCGCTTCACTCTCCGGCAAGCGGGTGAAATCAGCTCGCTCCGGAACCTATTCGGTCAGCAAGTTTGCGGCGGTCGGGCTGGCTCACGCCCTTCGCCATGCCGGCTTTGATCAGGGTATCCGCGCAACCGCCGTTTGTCCGGGCTTCGTCGCGACTGACATGGCGCGCGGCCTGACCGACCGGGATGATCGGCTGATGACGAGTCCAGACGATCTTGCCCGCATTATCGTGATGCTCGTTTCTTTGCCGAACGAGGCGTCGGTCGCAGAGTTCGCCATAAATTGCCAGCTGGAGGAGTCCTTCTGACATGCCCGGACCCTATGTCGTTCCCGTTCAGGGTGATGCGGAGCTGCCGAAAGAGGTCGATGTCGTTGTTATCGGCGGCGGCATCATAGGCACTTCCACCTCGCTGGAACTTGCAGAACGGGGCATGCGCGTGGCGCTCTGCGAAAAGGGCGGCATAGGCCATGAGCAGTCGAGCCGTAACTGGGGTTGGGTGCGTATCTCCAGGCGAGATCCACGTGAAGTTCCGTTGATGGCCGAGGCGTTGCGTATATGGGCGGATCTCGATCGCCGCACGGGTCGCGATACCGGCTACAAACGCGCCGGCATCGTGTTCACCTGTGCCGATGACAGGGCTTATGCAGAACACGAACGCTGGAACGAGAATCTGGAAGGTTATCAGCTCGAGTCCCGCATGCTGAGCGCCAAGGATTTCAGGGAAAAATATCCCGGTTCCGACATGAAGCTTGCCGGCGCGCTGTACACCGCCGCCGACGGCCGCGCCGAGCCGCAAAAAGCCGCTCCGGCGATCGCCGAGGCGGCGCGCGACAAGGGCGCCCATATTTTGACCGAATGCGCCGTGCGCGGCTTGCAGCTTTCCGGCGGGCGGGTGTCCGGCGTCGTCACCGAGCGTGGAGAGATCGCCTGCAAGTCCGTCGTCCTTGCGGGCGGTGCCTGGTCCAGCCTCTTTCTCGGCAACAACGGCCTCGACCTGCCGCAACTCAAGGTCATGAACTCGGTCATGCGCACCAAGCCTCTGGAAGGCGGGCCGGAGGAAGCCATCTGGTCGAGCGGCTTCGCCATCCGCAAACGCCAGGATGGCGGCTACACGATCGCCAACGGCTTCCAGAACATCGTGGATATCGTGCCGGCCTCGTTCCGCTATGCGACGAAGTTCCTGCCGGCGCTGATGCATGAATGGCGTTCATTGAGCTTCCGGTTCGGCGGCCGGTTTTATGACGAATACCGCATTCCACGGCGCTGGGAGCTCGATGAGCCAAGTCCCTTCGAATACCATCGCGTCCTTGACCCGATCCCGTCCAAGGCGATGGCCGACAGCGCGCTCGTCAAGCTGAAGAAGGCGTTTCCGGTTTTTGAAAGGGCGGAAATCACCCAGCGCTGGGCAGGGCTTATCGACGTGACGCCGGATGCGGTTCCGGTGATTGACGCGCTGGATGCCATACCGGGCTTTCATGTCGCCACGGGCTTTTCCGGCCACGGTTTTGGCATCGGTCCGGCTGCGGGCCGGCTGATGGCCGATATCGTCACCGACCGCGAGCCCGTCGTCGATCGGAAGGCCTTCCGTTTCGGCCGTTTTTCCGATGGCTCGAAGATCGAACTGATCAGCGGCTTCTAAGAGCCGCTTCTGCCTTTAACGGCCCGGTTTTCCCGGAGCCTTTCGCAGAGGCGCCGCCCCGGCGGCGTATCACCGTCAACGTCCCGCAAGAGGGCGGTCAGATAAGCAGTTCCAGAAAATCAACAAAGGGGTACAGCTATGTCAGACAAGGAAGTTACAGTTTTTACGCATCCCACCCGGCGGCAGGCACTGACGCTGATGATGGCGGCAGGTTCTGCAGGTCTTTTCATGCCGAACATCCTCGGCAAGGGCGAGGCTCAAGCCGCTCCGCCCGCCAAGCCGACCGGCAAAGTCATCATCGGCTTTTCGCAGGAGCCGACCGTATTCAATCCCCATATGCCGCATATCGAGGTGGATGAAGGCGTCTCGTTCTCGATCTTCGATCCTCTTTTCGGCATCGGGCCGGACGGCAGCTTCTATCCGGCGCTTGCCAGGGAAGTGCCGAGCGTCGAGAACGGCGGCATTTCGGCTGATGGACTCACCTGGAAGATCAAGCTGCGGGACGATGTGAAGTGGCATGACGGCAAACCCTTCACAGCCGAAGACGTAAAGTTTACGCTGGAGCTGCTTGTCGATCCGAATTTCCGCAGTTGGCGCAAGACCGGTCATGAGCATGTGCGCGAACTGACCGTCGTTTCCCCGACAGAAATCACTTGGAAGATGGCGGCGGCCTTCGCACCCTATGCCTCGATTCTCGCCGCCACCTTCATCGTGCCAAAGCACGCCTTCGACGGTGTGGCCGACAAGAACACGGCTCCGTTCAACAATGCGCCGATCGGAACGGGCGCCTTCAAGTGGGTGAACCGCGTTGCCGGCGACCATATCGAGCTTGAAGCGAACGCGGATTATTTCGGCGACGGTCCCTATTTGGAGCGGGTCATCTACAAATACATCCCGGATCTGACGGTGCTCTACACCCAGTTCAAGACCGGCGACATCGATGTCATCGGCCTCCAGTATATTACTCCGGATCATTATGACGAAGCCAAGAGCCTCGATGGCAAGAAAGTCAACGTCGTGCCGATGGCGACCGTCGAATCCTTTTCATTCAACATGGAAAAGCCGCAATTCAAGGACCCGGCGGTGCGCAAAGCGCTCTATGCGGCCATCGACAAGCAGACGATCATCGATGCGCTTTATTACGGCCTGCCCACTCCGACCGAAAGCTACATGCCGCAGCAGTCCTTCTATTACAATCCGGACCTGCCGAAGCATGAATACAATATGGAGACCGCGGAGAAGCTGCTGGACGACGCGGGTTGGGAACTCGGCTCCGACGGCATACGGACGAAGGACGGGATAAAGCTCTCGTTCACCAATTCCACGACGGCCGGCAATCATATCCGGGAACAGGTGCAGCAATATCTCCAGCAGTCCTTCAAGGAATTGGGCATCGAGATGAAGATCTCCAACCTGCCGCCGGCCGTCATGTGGGGTGATTATTGGATGATGTCCCAGTTCGACTCCGTCGTCGTCGGCATCAACTTCCTGACCGGCGCGGATCCGGATACGTCGGATTACATGAAATCCACGTCTTCCGCAGCAAAGGGAGGAGCAGGACAGAACACGTGGCAATATGCCAATCCCACTGTGGACAAGCTGCTTGAGGAAGGCGGTACGATTTTCGTGCCCGAGGAACGGAAGAAGATCTATTTCAAGATCCAGGAAACGGTCCGGAACGACCTGCCGCTTCTGCCGCTCTTCCAATACGCCACTGTTCGCGGTCACAAGGCAGGCGTCGACGGCGTGGAGCCAAACATCAATGTGCGCATCGACAGTTGGAACGTCGCAAGCTGGTATTGGGCGTCCTAACTCGTCGTCTGGAGGACCCGCGATCGGTCGGGTCCTCTCGTATTCCGTCCAACCAGGTCCGGAATGAGCGGCACGCATGTGCCCCGGATGCCGGCCCGGTACAATCGGAGACCGCCATGTTTCACTATCTCCTCGGCAGGCTCTGGCAAAGCCTTGTCCTGCTCGTCATCGTCTCGATGATCGGCTTTGCCGTCCTCAATCTCGCTCCGGGCGGACCGCTGTCTCAATATGCGCTGACACCCGGCATGACGCAGGAAGCGCTTAACCGGCTGGCCGAACAGATGGGCCTCAACCGGCCTCTGCCCATCCAATATGCCGATTGGCTGTGGCACCTCGTGCAGGGAGATTGGGGGCGCTCCTATCGCGACAACCAGCCGGTACTGGATGTCATCGGACGGCATCTTTTTGCCACGCTGCTGCTGATGGGAACCTCGACCCTGATCTCGATCCTCGTCGGCACCTGGATCGGCATCAAGGGTGCGGTAAAACGATATTCGGTCTTCGATTATGCGGCGACGGTCGGTGCCATGGTGGCGCTGTCGATCCCGACCTTCTGGTTCGGCCTTGTTGCGATTTATGTCTTCTCGCTGTGGCTGAAGTGGCTGCCTGCCGGCAACATGTACACGATTGGCGACGGATCCTTCGGCGACTATGCGATCCACCTCATCATGCCGAGCCTGGTCCTCGCCTTCGTCAACGTGGCCGTCTGGGGGCGATACATGCGTACCGCGACGCTGGAGGTCATCAACCAGGATTTCGTCCGCACGGCGCGCGCCAAAGGGTTGCCGGAGCGAACGGTCCTGATGAAGCACGTGGTCGGCAATGCGCTCCTGCCGATGATTACACTTGCCGGTCTTCAACTGCCGAGCATCCTTGGTGGCGCCCTGGTCACCGAAACGGTCTTCACCTGGCCAGGCATGGGGCGGCTTTTCCTCGATAGCCTCGGCTACAACGATTATCCGGTGGTCATGGGACTTCTGATGTTCTCCGCCATGCTCGTGCTGGCCGGCAATCTGATTGCCGATCTGCTTGTTGCATTCGTCGATCCCCGCATTCGGCTCGGTTGAAAGGAGATCGCTCATGTCCGCTGTCGCTTCCCCTATCGCTGTGGAGCAAATTCACTGGTGGCAAAGCCGCACGCTGCGCCGTTTCATGCGCCATCGTCTCGCTCTCATCGGCGTGGCTATGATTGTCATCCTTACTTTCGCCTGTGTTTGCGGTCCCTGGCTGCTGCCCTATGATGAGCTTTATATCGACATCCGGGCCCGCTTCGCCTCGCCGATGACTGGAGCGCATATCTTCGGTACGGACCCGCTCGGTCGAGATATTGCGGCCCGCCTGTTCATGGCCGGGCGAATCTCTCTGCTCGTCGGTTTCTTCGCCATGCTGCTTTCCACCGCGATCGGTACGGTGATCGGCATCACTGCCGGCTATTATGGAGGGCGGCTGGGGGCGGCGTTGATGCGTTTCGTCGATGCGTTCCTGTCCTTTCCCTCGATCTTCCTTCTCCTGGTGCTCGCAGCCTTCATCAAGCCGAGCCCGTTCATGATCACCGTCATCATTGCGGTGACAAGCTGGATGGAGATTGCCCGTATCGTCGAGGCCGAGATCCGGTCGCTGCGGGAACGCGATTTCGTGATGGCCGCACGCATGCTCGGCCTCAGGGATACCAAGATCATGTTCCGGGAGCTTTTGCCGAACGCGATCGGTCCGATCATCGTCGCCGCCACTCTCACCGTCGCTCGCGCCATTCTGCTCGAAGCCTATGTGAGCTTCCTGGGTTATGGCATTCAGCCGCCGCTGCCGAGCTGGGGTAACATGCTAAACGGTGCCCAGCAGTATCTCGACCGGGCACCCTGGCTCGCCATCGTGCCGGGTGTGGCGATCACGCTTGCGGTCACCAGCTTCAACTTCATCGGTGACGGGCTGCGCGACGCACTCGACGCCCGTAGCGATATCGATTGAGGAGAGGCAGATGGCGTGCTTTTCACCCTTCGAGGCGTCGCTCTGGTATGCGACCGCCGTTCCTGCTCCCGAGACGCCGGAGCTCGTGGGCACGGTAAGGACTGACATAGCCGTCGTCGGCGGCGGCTATACGGGGCTTACGACGACGCTGGAGCTTGCTCGCGCCGGGGTGAAGGTCGCGCTCATCGAGGCGCGGGAGACGGGCTTCGGCGGATCCGGCCGCAATGCCGGCCATTGCACCCCGACCTTTACGCATTATAGCCTGCCGGAACTCCGGGCAATGCTCGGAAAGCCCTGGGCGGATCGCCTCATCGAGCGCCAGACACGGGCAAACGACCGTGTCTCGGCGATGATCCGCGACTACCAGATCGACTGCGAATGGGCGCAGAACGGCTACGTGATGGCCGCCGCCAATCCCGGGGCGCTTTCGAAGCTTCGGGCCAAGGTCGATACATATAATGCAGTCGGTGCAAACACCCGTCTGATTGACAGAGGCGAGGTTGAGGCGATTACCGGCAGCCCGCGCTTTCACGGCGGATGGTTTCACCCGGAAGGGGGGCATCTCAACCCGCTTTCCTATGCACGCGGCCTGACGCGAGCGGCCATGTCCGAAGGAGCCCGGATCTTCACTCGCTCTCCGGTGACCGGCTGCGAGCGTCATGCCGGCGGCGGCTGGTCGGTGAAAACGGAGAAAGGAGAGGTCATTGCAGACAAAGTGCTTTTCACGACCGGCGCCTACACGGTTGGCGGCTGGCCGAAGCTCGACCGGACTTTCAAGATTCAGCGCGTCTTCGTAGCCGCCACGCAGCCGCTGTCCGAGGGCGAACGCCGGACGGTACTGCCGCAGAACACCACGATCCATGACGGGCGCGGCGACATCTATGTCTACAAGTACAATCGCGAGGGCCGCATCGTCGCCTCCATGTTCCCCATGGGCAGGCGCGGCAGCGACATGGCTTATACACGGCAGGTGATGACCGACCGGTTGAAATGGCTGCATCCGCAGATCCGCACCGACATTCGCTGGGAGTATTTCTGGTTCGGAGAATTGGACATGCAATACCGGACAGTTCCTCGTTTCTACAATCTCGCACCGGGTGTCGTGGCGCTCACCGGCCTTTCCGGGCGCGGCGTGCCGACCGGCTCCATGCTTGGCTCAGTCCTGTCGGAATGGGCTCTTGGCAAGCCGGACGACGAACTAGCGCTGAAGTTGGAACCGCTCTCGGCGGCGCCTTTCTACATGAGTTTCGCTCCGGCGATGACATTGCGTTACTACCGTTTCCGAGACAATCTCACGGCAAAACTTGCCGGCGCTCCATTGCCGCCGCATGCCTAAGGCTGCAGGCGAGGCAATATGCCCAAGGTGTCCCGTAAGCTGCGCCTAGCTGTCCGGGCGGACGGTCAGGCCGCCAAGCAGGTCCATGATACGGGCAGGCGGCTGACCCCGACGCAGAAGCTCAGCCATCATTCCAAAATAGGGAGCGGCATGTTCGAAGAACATGCGATTGGACCGGCAGAAATAATTGACGCGTTCAGTCTCGTCTCCAATTGCCGGCAGGAAGCGGTGCTTTGGGCAACCGCCATGACAGGCAAACCGCCATCGGCACTCCTTGCACATCCCGGGCAGCCCGCTCCGCTTGTCCAGGCCGAACTGCAACTGTTGCGGTAGGGCGGCCAGGTCGGCTATCGGCGTATTCTTGATGTTGCCCAGTCGATATTGAGGATAGACGTAGTGGTCGCAGGCATAGAGGTCGCCATTGTGTTCGAGCGCAAGACCGGTACCGCAGGTTTCCGCGAACACGCATAGCGAGGCCGGCTGTCCCATCCATACACCGAGCTGCAGATCGAATAGCTGGACAAAGATCTTGCCGACGTCGTGGCGGACCCACTCATCGAAAATGCTACAGAGAAACCGACCGTAGTCTTCCGGCGTGACGCTCCAGGGGGTCACCATGTTTCCTTCATCCCCGGGGTGCGGTGGAGGTGCGAGGTGGCCTTTCGGATCAACGCGCTCGACCAGAGGAATGAATTGTATGAAATCGACGCCAAGTTCACGGAGATAGCGGTAGACATCCAAAGGGCAGGCCGCGTTGTGCTTGTTGACGACGCATAGAATATTGGTTTCCACCTTGTGGCGATTGAGCAGTTCCCACGCGTTCAGGACGCGCGCCGAGCTCGGCAAATCCCGCCTGTCGCGCCTGTAGTGGTCGTGAAGGTGAGGGGGGCCATCAAGACTCAAGCCAACCAGGAACCTTTCCTGACCCAGGAATTGCCCCCAATCCTCATCCAGCAGAGTTCCATTCGTCTGCAGGGCGTTCGCGATGGTTCGGCCGGGAGGGCAGTGCTTCCTTTGCAGCGCGACGATGGTCCTGAAGTAGTCCAGCCCGAGAAGGGTCGGCTCTCCGCCTTGCCAGGCGAACCATATCTCCTTTTGTCCGATGCTGCTTTGGCTGGCAATGTAGTCACGGATGAAGGTTTCCAGAATATCCGGCGGCATCCGAAACCGGCGTTCGCCGGGGTACAGGGCTTCCTTCTCCAGGTAATAGCAATAGGTGCAATCGAGGTTGCATTTGGGGCCGATGGGTTTGGCCATGACGTGAAACGCATGAGACATCGCGGGGCCTCGCGGATTAGGAGAGTTCCAGCTAGGGTTCCTCGCGAGGCTGGCCGGACTACCCGCCTATATCGAGCGAGCCGTTTTTCGTCCTTGTCATTGCGCAAGTCCGAGCGAAATTTGGAATGCGCGATTCCCTCCATTGGAGATATTCCCCTGGCTTTTCACGTTGCGGGCGTTCATTTCAATGGACCGGGATAGGCTGGGGCGGCCTGCCTTTCCTGCAGACCTTGTGCAATGCCCACGATGGGATAAACGTGTTCTGCATCGAACCTGCGACCCATGACCGCCTGCCGCGGAAGGAGTTGCGTGAGACGAAATCCTGGCGTCAACGCCACGCGGCGGCTCGCACATGTTCCATCTCGAAATGCTTTACCACCGCGGCAGGTAGTTTACTGAAAGTGCAGTTCGCCGGGATGGAAAAGTTCGGGAAGATACAATGAACGGATGCTGTTCGGCCGTCAGCCGAAACAATGGAAACGAAGGATCGGGCGAAGCTGCGAAGATTTCGTCGCGGGGCACGGCGGGCGAGGTGATCGCAGTCAAGGGCGGCGAGACCTTCGTCGGTACCAACGACCCGGTCATCGCCGTCGACGGCGAGGGGCCGGAACGCAGGGTCACCGTCAACGATTTCTTTCTCGAGGCCGAAACCGTCACCGTCGCGCGTTTTGCCGAATTCGTTGAGGCAACTGGCTACGTCACCGAAGCGGAGAAATTCGGCTGTGCCGCGGTGTTCATGGGATTGCTGAACGATCGGGAACTTGCAGCCAATAATGTCGCGGGCACGCCGTGGTGGGGGCGGGTGGACGGGGCGATCTGGAAGGCTCCGGAAGGGCCGGGCAGTTCGATCGAGGACAGGATGGATCATCCGGTGACGCAAGTGTCGTGGAATGACGCCATGGCGTTTGCGCACTGGGTCGGCGGGCGCCTTCCCACGGAAGCGGAATGGGAACATGCGGCACGGGGCGGCAATCGTCGCCGCCGTTATCCCTGGGGCGACGAAGAGCCGACGGACGCGAAGGTCTTCTGCAATATCTGGCAGGGCCGGTTTCCGCACCAGAACACGCTGGCGGATGGATTTTTCGGCACCGCGCCGGCGCGCAGCTTCACACCGACCGAGGACGGCTTCTACAATCTCGCCGGCAATATATGGGAATGGACGAGCGATCCGTTCCGCGTGCGATCGCTCACGCGCCAGGCGAAAATTCGCAATGAACAGGCAAAAAAGAGTGCCGACAAGCTGCTCAAGGGCGGTTCGTTTCTGTGCCACAAGAGCTACTGCTATCGATACAGGATTGCCGCCCGCATGGGCCTGTCACCCGACAGCGCGTCCAGCAATACCGGCTTCCGCATCGCCTATGATGTTCGGCCCGGCGAGCGTCGAGCAGGCTGATATCGCGGCAATCCCGCCGGGCGGTCGCACCCGCCTAGAACCTGGCATCCGGAGCGCCAGAAAAGGGATCGATGGGATTCTTCCGGTTCCACGGGCGCCTGCCCATGAGCGCCTCAAGCACGGCCTTCTGCATCGCCTCGTGGGTCGAGTAGGCGTTGATATAGGTCGGCACCCTTGGGGCGTCGTAGAGGTAGTAGGGGAAGCCGAAGGAGATCATCACCGTCGGCAGCCGTGTCCAGGGCCGCTTCATGGCCGCCCGGAAATCGCCGTGGAGCGAAAGCCAGTCGAGGAAGATGCGCCCGCGCGTCAGAAGTGTCTCCTCGCCGAAGAGATAGAGCACAAGATCCTGCCCTTCCGCATCTAGGGGTGTGCCGTAGCGATGGAGGGTGACCTCGAACCCCTCGCTTGCCAGCATCTCCGGCAGCTTGAAGTCCAGCCGGGCGTTCTGCATGGGTTCGACGATCCCGCCGGATACGAGGAGGATGCGCCTGTGTTTCGCGAGGTCCAGCGGCAGGGTGCCGGTGCGGTCCTTCACCAGCGTCGGGGCGCGGGCGAAAGCGTCTTCCGCCAGTTTTTGCGTGGCTACATCGCCGACATGGGACTGCATCTCGACGCTTCGGTGCAGCCCGAGCGAGGCTTTGAGCGCCAGGACCCGGGTCACCGCGTCGGCAAAGCGCTCGGCGGTGATGCGTCCGGAATGGACGGCGTCGCGCACGGCGGCGATTTCCGTTTCCGGATCGGAGGAAAAGAGCACCATGTCGCAGCCCCCCGCGATGATCTCGATCTTGGCCTCACATGGCGGCATGACGCCTGACAAGCCCGCCATCTCGCTCGCATCCGAGACGATGAGGCCGTTGAAGCCAAGTTCGCCGCGAAGCAGGTCGAGATTGAGTGCCGCCGAAATCGAAGCCGGCAGATAGGCTTCTTCTCGGGCGTCGGAATCGCGTTCGAGGATATAAGCCGGCAGCGCGATATGGGCCGACATGACCGACTTGACGCCATGTTCGATGGCAGCCTTGTAGAGTTTTCCGAAGGTTGCACGCCAGTCTTCCATCGACAGCGGATTGATCGTCGTGACGAGATGCTGGTCGCGCTCGTCATATCCTTCGCCCGGCCAGTGCTTGACTGTTGCGGCAAGGCCAAGCCGTTGGAAAACACGCATCTGCGCTAGCGCGTGGCGCTCGATGAGTGCCGGGTCGGAGCCGTATCCGCGGGTCGCGACGATCGGGCTGCGGAAGGCCGCATTGATGTCGAGGACCGGGGTGAAGGACCAGTTGATACCCACGGAGCGGGCTTCGCTCGCCATGAGGTCGGAGATCGCTTCGGTGAGCGAAACATCGTCCACCGCGGCGAGCGCGAGCGGATTGGGAACAGGCGTTCCGAAGGAGAGGCTCATGCGGGAGCCTTCGAGATCAGCCGACACCAGAAGCGGGATATCGGCCTCCGCCTGAATGGCGGCCATATGCTCGCGTTCCGCCTTGCCGTCGGAGCCGAAGAAGCGGGTGATGCCGCCCGGCTTCAGGTGCCGAAGGCGGGCGATTTCCGTCTCACGGTCATCGCCCTTGGAGTTGAGATTGAAAAGCTGAGCGGCACGGGACGTTTCATCGAGGGCCTGGAACGTGCGTTCCACCCAGGCAACCGCTTCGCGGTCGAGATTGAAGGGGGCTTTCGTCAGGTGATCCAAGGTGAGCGTCATGGCTATATCCAATCATACGAAAAGTAGCGCATCTTACAGGACTTCATTGCGGCTATTGCCGGGTCGTGCCGGCCTTCTGCTTGCCCATCTGCCCCTCGGCATCGAGCCTGCTCCAGTCGAAGATCGTGTTGGTCGGCCTATAGGTGCCGTCCAGCCGCTGGGCCAGATAATCGGAGGATTGGCGCAAATAGGTATCCTCGTCATCATGCAGCGCCCGCACGTCGGCGAGCGAGATGTCGGGGAATGGCGGCAACCAGGTCAACGCGTCGAGGGCCTGCAGCTTGATGCGCGGGTCTGGTTCCGTGCGGAGAATCCGCGTTATTTCGCTCACCCAATGACGGGCGTCCCCTGCATGACCGAGCGCTTCGGCCAGCGGAATGCGGACCTGTGGGTCCGGTTCCTTCGCATAGGCGGCGGCAAGGCCTTCGGGTAGAGGCTGCCCCGAGGAAGAAAGCATGAGCAGCCCCTTGGCGGCCCAATGGCGCATGACCGGTGAGGGGTGAGACAGCCTGCTCAAAAGGGTCGGCGCATTCTTCCCATTTCGGGCAGCGGCGGCAAGCGCAAGGTCCATGATCTCCGGGAGCGGGTAGAGCGTTTCGTTCCGGCTCGCTTCCCAGGTTTCCACCGGGCTGTGCTCGGGAATGAAGCCGGTATCGCGTATTGCGAGCATATGCTCGTCCAGCGCCGCGCGATGTTCATCGATCAGGTTCTCGTATGCCGCATCGTCGATCAGGTTGACCGTGGCGCCGGGATCGCATTGAAGGTCGTAGAACTCTTCCGCCGGCTTCTGGCGCCAGAACTGTTCTTGCGCAGGGTTGAGCATGCCGCCCAGATGCACCGCCTCATAGTCCTGATAATGCACGCCGAGCCACTCGAAGGCGACATATTGCCCGAGCATGCGGTGCGGCATGTAATTGCGGATATAGCGGTACTGCTCCGAACGGACCGTGCGGCTGAGATCGTAACGTTCGCCCATCCGGTCGCGGCCACCGAAGACATATTGGCGCGGCGAGGTCTTCGGCCCCAGCAGCGGCGTGCCGTGCAGTCCTTGCGGACTATCGAGGCCGGCAATGACAAGGAAGCTCGGGAAGAGGTCCACGAGCGATACCGGGGCACTGACATGCGTTCCGGCGACATGCGGCATGAGGTGGCGCCATCTGGGCGGGACCCGGATGATCAGGGGTATGCGCAATCCCTCGTCATAAAGATAGCGCTTGGAGCGCGGCAGCGCCGAGCCGTGGTCCGAGAAATAGAAGACGATGGTGTCGTCGGCGAGGCTGTCGGCCTCCAGGTCGGCCAGATGCTGGCCCAGTTCGGCATCCATGCGCGCAATGGCATTATACTGCCGCGCCAGGCTCTGCCGCATGCCGGGCGTGTCGGGCAGATAGGATGGCAGGGTGACATCCTCGGGGCGTACGGTGCCGGGCTGCTCCTTGAAGGTGCAGGACTCGTGCGTCGTCATGCAGTTGAAGACGGCGAGGAAGGGCTTGTCGTCGGGACGGTTGCGCCAATGAGCTGACCTGCTGGATTCGTCCCAGATTTCCGCCGGATCGACATCGCAGTTATAGTGGGTCTTGGCGTTGTTGGTGCAATAATAGCCTGCCTTCCGCATCTCGGCAGGGTAGGTCAGGAACTCGTTCGGGAGGTGGGCCAGCGCCTGCATATGCTGTGCTCTGGGGCAGCTTTCAGCGTAGCGACCGGTCAGAATGGCAAAGCGCGAAGGTGCGCAGACCGGCGAGGTGCAGTTGGCCGTTTCATAGACGACCCCGTCGCTTGCCAGCCGGTCAAGATTGGGCGTGTGTGCCAGCGTGTCGCCATAGGCACCAAGCCGGGGCGGGCAGTCTTCGCTCACGATACACAATATGTTCGGCCGATCGCCCATGCCTCTTCCTCCCGCTTGTCTATGGCTATCTCGATATCATCGCCAAAGCGTGGAGAGGACTGACAAAACACCCGCGAGCGATAAGCGCAATGCATAAGCCGCGGCAAAGCGACATATGAGTTTGATCTATCACTCAAGCTGTTCTTTGCATTTCTCGTTAATCCTGCCGGATGGTAAGCGAAGATGGGAAAGCCGGTCGCGAGGCTGATGGAGGTCGCAACCGAGCAGGACGCCAAGGGAGGAAAAATGCGTAACATCGTGTTCGCGGCGGCTGTCGCGGCAATGGGTTCGGTTGCATCGGCACCGTCGGTCATGGCGCAGGTCGCAAACGACGACCAGACGCTGGCCATCGCAGCCATACTGGACAATAACAGCTTCGATCGCGCGCAGCTGATGATCGCCAATCAGATGCAGTTCTGGCAGCCCGTGCTCGACACGCTTCTGGTCATGCAGCCCGATGGCAAGGTCGTGCCTAACCTCGCTACTGCCTGGTCCTATAATGACGACCACAGCGTGTTGACGCTCACGCTGCGCGAAGGGGTGAGCTTTACGGATGGAACGCCTTTCGACGGCAACGCGGTCAAGGCCAATCTCGACTATCTCAAGAAGGGTGCCGGCCAGAACGGCTTCATGGCCGCATTGATCTCCGAGGTGGAAGTGGTTTCGCCGACCGAAGTGCGCCTGCATCTCAGCGAGCCCGATCCCAGCCTGATCGACAATCTGACTGTGGTCGGCGGCGCGATTGCCTCACCAGCCACTCTCGGCTCCAAGGACTTTGCGAACAACCCGATCGGTTCAGGTCCTTACATCTACGATGTCTCGGCTTCCGTCCCCGGCCGCCAATATGTCTATAACCGCAATTCGAATTATTGGAACAAGGGCGCGTTCCCCTTCGAGCGCGTCACCATCACGCCGATCAACGATCAGGTTGCGCGTCTCAATGCCCTCAAGTCGGGTCAGGTCGACGCGGGCTTGGGAGAAGCGCGCACGGTCGCGGATGCCGAGGCCAACGGTCTCGTCGTGCAGCGCAACGACGTCAACTGGCTGGGCTTCATCATTGCCGACCGCGAAGGCAAGATTACGCCGGCGCTTGCCGACGTGCGCGTCCGCAAGGCGCTCAACATGGCCTTCGACAAGGCCTCGATCCTCAAATTCGTCGAACTGGGCTTCGGTCGCCTGAGCGATCAGATTTTTCCTACCGGCAGCAGCGCCTATGTCCCGGAACTCGACAAGGTCTATCCATTCGATCCGAAGGCCGCCCGCGCCCTCCTCGAAGAAGCCGGATACGGCAAGGGCTTCACCCTGGTTTTGCCGGAGCTTGCCAGTTTCGCGAGTTTCAATCCCATCGTCGAAAAACAGCTCAAGGATATCGGCATAACGGTGCAATGGGAGAAGATTGCTCCGAACGCAACCATCCCCGAGCTGCGGTCCGGCCGTTTTCCAGCTTACGTTTTCCAGTTCGGCTATCAGGGGACCTGGGCGGAGTACCAGAAATTCGGCTATCCGCATTCCGCCTGGAATACGTCCAAAGTTGCCGATCCGCAGTTCCTCAAGATGCTCGATGCGACGCAGCACGCGATCGGCGACGAGCAGATCAAGGGCTACCGGGATCTCAACCGCTATATGGTGGAAAACGCCTTCTTTGCCCCGTGGTATCGGCGCGACACCATTTATCTGACGAACAAGCAGACTGCCGTGAAGTTGCATCCCACCAACGCTGTGCCCCACATACGCGATTTCTCGAAGGCGGAATAGACGACCTTCCCAGGCAAATACGCCTTCGATAGTGGGCAGTCGGCAGCGGCTGCCCATTTTCGTCTAGCGGCGGCAGCGAACATTCCGTGTCATACCTCGTTATCGAGGCCAAATCTGGTTCTGCACAGCTCGACCAGTGCTTTCATCGGCTCCCAATCCTGCAGCTCTGTGCGGAAGATCATGCCGATCTCGGCCGTGTTCCGTTTCAAGAGCAAGGGAACGGGAACGATGCGCGGCGCGGCAACGGCATGCACCGACAATTCCGGAAGCACGCAAAGGCAATCGCTTTGCTGCAGGATCGTAAGCACCGAAAGCAGGTTCTGGCACACAAAGCGGATATCCGGCGAACCGCCGAGATGTTCCGCTATCGTATGCTGCGTGATCTCGCGGTAGGCTGGCAGCTCGGAATAGACAATCCACGGGTACTCAAGAAGATCAGAAGCCGCAATGCCGTCATCTTCCCGACGCGTGGCGAATAGGGGATGATCCTCCCGCGCCATGACATGATTGGATACTTCCGTGAGCTTGATGCGGGCGAAGCGCTGGCTGGTTCCCCCGTCATTGAAGACGCCGCCGAAGGCGACATCCAGCCGCCCCTCATGCAGATCCTGTAGCGTCTTGCCGAAGGTCAGGGTCGTGAATTCGATCAGAAGACGGGGGAAGCGCTTCTGCAACTGGCTGAGCACGCCCGACAGAACGCCTGAGCGCCACACCGGTCCGCCACCTATCCGCATCACGCCCTTTTCGTCCATCGCTTCCGCGCGCAATTCGTGCTCGGCGATTTCCCAGTAGCGCTCGATACGGCTGGAAACGGACAAAACCCGCTCGCCGAAAGCTGTCGCCTTCACCCCACGTGCATGCCGCTCCACGAGCCGCTGCCCAAAATAGCTCTCCAGCTGCGCGAGCGAGCGGGAAAGCGCCGGCTGGGTGATGTTCAGCTTTTCCGAGGCGCGCCGAAGGCTGCCTTCCTGAAGGATCGTGCGAAGACGGAAGAGATGGGTGATCTGGTCGAGCATGAAGGATATGCGCCTGCGTTATCACTGCTGATGCTTTTTGCATTATCGATGCATCGGTTCAACTGTTATCAATTCCTGCAAAAGACGCCCGATAAGAAATTCGCAGGGCAGGAATGTGAGGAGGAGACAGACAATGAGATTCGCTCGAATGCAGCATCCGCCCGGACGGGCGGTGCACCGCTCCCGGAAAGGGAGCTGATCGCAATGCTGAAGTATGTCTCAAAGCGCATCCTCTCGAGTCTTGTTCTTCTTGTGCTGGTGACGACGCTGACGTTCGTGATGGTGTTCGGTGGAGCCGACAATGTGGCCCAGAACATCCTGGGGGAGAACGCCACCGACGCACAGATCGCCGCACTTGAGGCTAAGCTCGGGATCGACCGGCCGCTTTACGAGCAGTACGGCGACTGGGTAGCCAATGCCGTCCAGGGCGATCTGGGCCAGTCCTGGACAATGGGAGAGAGCGTCTCCCGGATCGTCTCGGGGCGGCTGACGGTGACCTTGTCCATGGTGACCGTGGCCGTCATCACGATTGGCATCATCTCCTCACTTCTCGGCATTACCGCTGCCGTGAAAGGCGGCTGGGCAGATCGGGTGATCCAGGTTCTCAGTGTCATCGGCTTCTCGCTGCCGAATTTCTGGCTCGGTCTCATCCTGGTCGTGGTTTTCGCGCTCAATCTCCGCTGGTTTCCAGCGACGGGCTATGTGGATTTTTCGACGTCTCCCATCGGCTGGGCCGCAGCACTCACTCTGCCTGTTGCGGCGCTGGTGCTTTCCGGCATCGCCTCTGCTTCCCAGCAGGTGCGAGGCGCCATGATCGATGCGCTGCGCCAGGATTATGTCCGCACCCTGAGGGCCGGCGGCATCAGGCCGTCATCGGTGCTGTTCCGCCATGCGCTGCGTAACGCCATGCCGGCGGCACTCACCGTGCTCTCCGTTCAGTTCATCGCCCTTCTGGGCGGCGCGGCCATCATCGAACGGGTCTTCGCCATTCCGGGCCTCGGGTCCGTCACAGTCCAGGCAGCGCTTTCCGGGGATGTTCCGGTGCTGATGGGCGTGGTGGTCACCATGATCATTCTCGTTGTGTTCGTAAACATCGCCATCGACCTCGCCAATGCCTGGGTCAATCCGAAGGTGAGGCTCTGATGACGTCTGCAACTCAACAACGATCCCCGGCGCCGCTCGCCGCCCGGGCCGGCCTGTTGCGCTCAGTGCTGATCAATCCGCTCGGGCTCGTCGCGACGATCCTTCTGTCCATCGTCGTTATCACCGCCATCTTCGCACCGTTGATCGCGCCTTTCGCGCCCGACGACCTGCAGATCTTCAAGGTCAACGCGGCGCCGGGAGACGGCTATCTTCTGGGCGGCGACGGATCGGGGCGCGATATCTTCAGCCGTCTCGTCTATGGGGCACGCAACACCCTGATAGGCGCGCTCATCGCGGTCACCGTGGCGGCCTTTGTGGGGGTGACGGCCGGCCTGTTCGCCGGCTATTTCGGAGGCCGGCGCGAGGTCGTCATGAGCTGGATTTCTGACGGCCTCATGTCCCTTCCGGCGCTCATCGTCCTGCTCGCCTTCTATCAATCGCTCGGCTCGTCCATCGAGATTTCCATGCTGGTCTTCGGCGTCATGCTGGCGCCGGGCTTCTATCGATTGACACGAAATCTGGTGAATGGCGTCAAGCACGAGCTCTATGTCGATGCGGCGCGCGTTTCGGGCCTCTCGGACCTGCGCATCATCGTCCGGCACATCCTTCTGGTCATTCGCGCGCCGGTCATCATTCAGGTTTCGGTCGTCGCAGGCATCTCGATCGTCATCCAGTCGGGTCTGCAATTCCTCGGTTTGGGCGATACGTCCATTCCGACCTGGGGCGGCATGCTGCAGGACGCATTCGCCAACATGTTCGTGGTGCCGACCGCGATCTTATGGCCGGGTCTCGCCATTTCGGTGACCGTGGCCTCGCTTGTGCTCCTTGCCAATGCCATCCGCGACCGGCTGCAGCAGGGCAACCGGCCTGCGGCCATTGCCGGTCTGCCGGAAGCAATTGCCAAACCGGCAGCCGGAGCCGCACCGACCGATAAGGATGCGCTGCTCGACGTGCGCGATCTGGTCGTCGGCTATCCCGACAAGTCCGGCTGGACGGAAGTCGTCAAGGGCGTGTCGCTGACGCTGCGGCGCGGCGAAGTGCTTGGCCTGGTTGGGGAAAGCGGCTCGGGCAAGACACAGACGGCTTTTGCTGTGCTGGGATTGCTTTCCACCGGTGGCCGCATCCTCTCCGGCTCGATCTGGTTCGATGGCCGCGACATCGCGAACCTGCCCGAAGAGGAGATGCGCAAGCTGCGCGGCAAGCGCATCGCCTACGTGCCTCAGGAACCGATGAGCAATCTCGATCCGGCCTTCCGGATCGGCTATCAGCTGACCGAACCCATGGTCACGGTGCTCGGTATTTCCAGAGCCGAAGCCAGGGAAAGAGCGCTCAAGCTGCTGGCGCGCGTCGGCATGCCCAACCCTTTGCGCACCTTTAACGCCTATCCGCACCAGATCTCAGGCGGCATGGCGCAACGTGTGCTCATCGCCCGCGCCATCTCCTGCAATCCGGACCTGCTCATCGCCGACGAACCGACCACGGCCCTGGACGTCACGGTGCAGGCGGAAGTGCTGGACCTGCTGCGCGATCTCCAGGCGGAGATGAACATGTCGGTGATCCTGGTCACCCACAATTTCGGGGTCGTGGCCGACATCTGCCACCGGGTCTCCGTCATGAAGGACGGCAAAGTGGTGGAAACCAACGATGTCCGGCAGCTCTTTTCAGCGCCTCAGCACGACTACACGAAGATGCTGCTCGGCGCCGTCCTCGACGACGTGACGCCGCGTGTCTACCAGCCTCGTACCGGCAGGGGAGTTGCCGCATGACTGACGACGTTATTGTCGAATGCATCGATGTGAATACCCATTTCGGCGCGCTTCACGTCCTCAAGAACGTCAGCCTGACTGTGCGCGCCGGTGAAACGGTGGGTCTGGTCGGCGAGAGCGGATCCGGCAAGACCACCTTGGGCCGCGCCATTCTCGGCATCGGTCCTGTCAGCTCGGGGCGCATCCTGTTCGAGGGGCAGGACATTGCCGGCGTCCCCCCGCGTGACCGCAAGGGCAACGCCGCCGCCATCCAGGCGGTGTTTCAGGATCCCTACACCTCGCTCAATCCCTCGATGACTATCGAGGACATCCTGACCGAGCCGATCATCGCGCGGGGACAGGCCGGTAAGGTTGAGGCCACCGCAAAGGTCCGCACGCTCCTCGAGCAGGTGGCGCTGCCAAGCGATGCCGCCTTCCGCTATCCGCGCGAATTTTCCGGCGGGCAGCGACAGCGTATCGCGATCGCCCGGGCCCTGGCGCTCTCGCCGCATCTCATCGTCTGCGACGAGCCGGTGTCTGCGCTCGACCTTTCCACGCAGGCGCGCGTCCTCGATCTCTTCATCGAGATCCAGGAGCGGACCGGCGTCGCCTATCTCTTCGTCAGCCATGACCTCGCGGTCGTCCGTCACATCTCTCACCGCGTCGCAGTGATGCGGGGCGGTGAAATCGTCGAATTCGGTGACTGCGATCAGGTCACCGCCAATCCGCAGCACAATTATACCAGGCGGCTCCTGCTGGCCGCTCCCGTTGCGGATCCCGTCCGTCAGGCTGAACGACGTGCCGCGTTCCGCGCTCTGGCCATGGGAGCCTGATTCATGCGCGCCATCATCGTCATGTTCGACAGCCTTAACCGGCGCATGCTGCCGCCTTATGGCGACACGCAAACCCATGCCCCCAATTTCGTCCGGCTGGCGGCGCACACGGCCACCTTCGATCGCTGCTACGCTGGCTCCATGCCCTGCATGCCGGCACGGCGGGAACTGCATACCGGGCGGCATAACTTCCTGCACCGTTCCTGGGGGCCGATCGAGCCCTTCGACGATTCCATGCCGGAAATCCTCGCCAGAAACGGCGTCTATACCCACCTCGTCACCGACCATCAGCATTATTGGGAGGACGGCGGCGCGACCTATCATACCCGTTATTCCAGCCACGAATTCTTCCGCGGCCAGGAAGGCGATCTGTGGAAGGGCGTGGTCGCCGAAAATGACCGCAGGCGGCTGACCGACATCTTCCACCGCATGAGGAACCAGGACCGGATCAACCGGTCCTATCTGGCCGATGAGGCCGACCATTCACAGACCCGGACGTTTGATGCGGGGCTGGAATTCATCAACACCAATGCCGGGGCGGACAACTGGATGCTCCAGATCGAGACCTTCGATCCGCATGAGCCTTTCTTCAGTTACGAGCAATATCACCGCCTCTATCCGGAGGGCGAATCCGGCGAAAGCCCGACTGATTTCGATTGGCCGCCCTATGCACGGGTGACTGAGTCCCAAGCCACGGCGGATCATGCGCGCCGTCGTTACCTCGCCCTTCTTTCCATGTGCGACCGCAATCTCGGCCGGGTCCTCGACCTTATGGACGAGCACGACATGTGGAAGGATACGATGCTCATCGTCTGCACCGACCACGGCTACATGCTGGGGGAACGCGGCTGGTGGGGTAAATCCGTCATGCCCTGGTATGACGAAACCATCCATACCCCTTTCTTCGTCTGGGATCCGCACGTGGGTGTCGCCGGCGAGCGGCGGCAGGCGCTGGTCCAGACCATCGACATCGCGCCGACGTTGCTCGATTTCTTCGGCCTCCAGCCGACTAGGGACATGCTCGGTCGGCCTCTCCGCGAAACGGTCGCGAGCGATCGTCCGGTGCGCGAGGCGGGACTGTTCGGCAATTTCGGCGGCCATGTCAGCGTCACCGACGGGCGCCATGTCTATATGCGCGCCTGTGTCGATCCGGCCAACACGCCGCTCATGGAACACACGCTGATGCCCACCCATATGCGGTCGCGCTTCGAGCCGTCCGAGTTTGTTGAGGCCGAGATGATACCGGGTTTCTCCTTCACCAAGGGTGCACCCGTGATGCGCCTGCCCGGCTGGACCATGCGCGGCCCGGCTGATTACGGAACGCTGCTCTACGAGCTCGAAACCGACCCCGGTCAGACCACGCCGCTACGGGATCCGGCGCTGGAATTGCGCATGGCCCGCCTTCTCGTCCGGCTCATGCGCGACAACGAGGCGCCGTCCAGCCAGTTCGAACGTCTGGGGCTGCCGTCCGATGGCCCGGTGACGGAAGACCACCTTCTCGTGGAACGGCAATGGGCGCAGATCGAACTGGGCCAGAGGCGGGCGCCGACGGTGGCGGATTTTGCTCCGGATGCCTTGATTGCGACGGTTCCCGTCAACGTTCTGCTGGCGGAGGACAGCACGCGCGAGATCGTTGCCGACGCGCTTCCTGGCCTGCGTGGCGGTAAGGTCCCGCCCATCTTCGACGACAAGACGCTGCTCGAGATCGCCGGCATGGTGCCTCATCTCGACAAGGATCGCCTTGATGCGCTGGAGGCTTTGCTCCGGACGGCGGTCCCGGCTTGATTATCTCTAGATCCCAAGAGTTCAACATGCGTCCCAACATCATTTTCATCATGAGCGACGATCACGCCGCCCGCGCGATCTCGGCCTACGGCGCCGGCCTGAACCATACGCCCAACCTTGACCGTCTGGCCAGGGAAGGCATGCGCCACGACGCGGTCTATGTCACCAATTCCATCTGCACGCCCAGCCGTGCTGCCATCCTCACAGGCACCTACAACCATGTGAACTGCGTCACCACGCTCCATACGGAGATCGACAACCGTTTGCCAAATGTTGCCAAACACCTGCGGCGGGGCGGCTATCGCACCGGCATGTTCGGCAAGTGGCATATGGGGGAGGGGCCTGCACATAATCCGACCGGTTTCGACGATTGGGCCGTCGTACCGGGGCAGGGGGACTACTGGGACCCCAAGTTCATCTTCCCGGACGGCAAGCGCCGCATTCCCGGCTACGCCACCGACATCATCACCGATCTCAGCCTCAAATTCATCGAGGAATCAGAAGGACAGCCCTTCTTCCTCATGTGCCATCACAAGGCGCCGCACCGCAATTTCGAGCCGCATCCGAAATACAACCATCTCTGGGCCGGCGAAGACATACCGCTGCCCGAAACCTTCAATGACGATTATTCCAACCGCGCGGCTGCGGCGGCCGCGGCCAAGATGCGCATTCGCTCGGACATGAACTATGAGGACCTCGGACTGGTAACACCGCCCGGACCGGCTTCCAAAGTCGGTCCCTTGATGCTCGACTTCATTCCCTGGATGCGCAAGGTGCCGGATTTGCAGCCCGGCGAAACCATCACCGTCATCTGTGCCGAAACCGGCGAGAACTTTACCTTCAACGACCCGCAGAAATTCGCGGAATTCAAGTACCAGCGTTACATGAAACGGTATCTGCGCACGGTGCAGTCCATCGACGAAAATGTGGGACGCCTGCTCGACTATCTCGATGCGAAGGGCCTGGCGGAGAACACCATCGTCATCTACACGTCCGACCAGGGCTTTTTCCTCGGCGAGCATGGCTGGTTCGACAAGCGGTTCATGTATGAGGAATCGCTGCAGATGCCGTTTCTGACCCGGTATCCGGCAGCCATCAAGCCCGGCTCGACCAGCAAGGACATCGCCTGCAATGTGGATTTCGCCCCGACCTTCCTCGACTATGCAGGCCTTCCCATTCCCAGCTATATGCAGGGTCGCTCGATGCGACCGGTGCTGGAAAGCAGCACGCCCGGCGATTGGGAGCAACTGACCTACCATCGCTACTGGATGCACAATGACGATATCCACGAGGCCTGGGCGCATTATGGCGTGCGCGACGAGCGCTATAAGCTGATCTGCTGGTACAACGACGACCTCGGTCAGCTTGGAGCGCGCCCCAATGGTGCACCGCCGGAATGGGAGCTTTTCGACTGCGAGAAGGACCCGCACGAACTGATCAATGTTGCCGACGACCCAGCCTATGCGGCAATTTTCAGGCACATGCTTGCCAAGCTCGATGCCAAGATGGCCGAGATTGGTGACGTGCCGGAGCACGATAGCGCCTTGGTGCTGAGAGAATTGGCGGCGTGACGGACATGGACGAAATGACCAGGATTCTCGAAGATCTCATCGACGCTGTGACCCTCGAAGAGCAGGTATCGCTGCTTTTTCTCATACAGTCATAACGTCGATCACCACCCGGCCGCGGATCCTGCCCGCGACGATGTCCTCGGCGAGCCGCGGCAGGTTGGACATGGGCTCGACGGTCGTCATGCTGTCGAGCTTCGCCTTGTCCAGGTCGCGGGCGAGCCGCGCCCAGGCGGACATCCGCTGCTCGCGGGTGGCGAAGACGGAATCGACACCGATCAGGGCGACGGCGCGCAGGATATGCGGCAATACGGTGCCGGGCAGGTCAGCACCGCCGGCAAGACCGCAGGCGGCGATCGCGCCGCCGCGGACGGTCTGTGCCAGCGCGTTGACGAGCGTGGTGGAGCCAACGCTATCGACGCCGCCGGTCCAACGCTCCTTCTGCAACGGGCCGCCCTTTTCGGCGAGCGTTGCGCGATCGACGAAGTTCGTGGCGCCGAGCGAGGCGAGATAATCATGAGTTTCCGGCCTGCCCGTCGAGGCCGTGACGTTGTAGCCGCGCGCGGCGAGTAGCGCGATCGCTACCGAGCCGACCCCGCCGGCAGCGCCCGTCACCAGGACCTCACCTTCGCCGGGCTTGATCGTGCCCCATTTTTCGAGCGCGTCGACACACAGCGCCGACGTGTATCCCGCAGTGCCGATCGCCATCGCCTGTTCCATCGAGAAAGCATCAGGCAGAGGGATCAGCCATTCCGGCTTGACTCGCTGGTAACGGCCATAGGCGCCCCATTCCGTCTCGGAAAGGCCCCAGCCATTCAATACCACCTTGTCGCCCGGCTTCCACTCGGGCGAGCGGGATTCGAGGACGGTGCCGGAGAGGTCTACGCCGCCCATCATCGGCATGCGGCGCGCGATGCGGCCCTTGCCCGTAATGGCAAGCCCGTCCTTGTAGTTCAGCGTCGAATAGGCGATCTCGACGAGCACGTCATGATCCGGAAGATCGGCGACGGAGATATCCCTGAAAGCGCCTTTCGGCTTGCCGTCGACGGCATCGATCACCATCGCTCTGAACGTCTCGGTCATGGCATCTCTCCGGTGTTGGATAGTTCGGATCAGGCTGAGGCCTGCGCGCCCTCGCGTTTGGCACGCGCTTCAAGGACGGCGGCATAACTTTCGCGCACATAGGCGAGCAGGCGGGCGAGCGCGTCCGCAGCCTTGACGTCTTCACGCTTGCGCACTGCATCGAGGATTTCCTGATGCAGTGAGGCGACATGACGGCGTTCACGCACGCGGAAGACGATCATGTTGGTGATCGGGATGAAGGCTTCGATGACGGTGTACATCATCAGCTTCAGAGGGCCGTTGCCGGTCGATTCCACCAGTGCCCTGTGAAAGCGTACATCTGAGGCGCAGAAATCCTCGTCGCTGATTGTCTCGTCCTGCTGGATCGCGATCTCGGCCTCCATGGCGGCAAGATCGGCCTCGCTGCGGTTTTCGGTGGCGAGCCGGCAGCACACGGTCTCCGTCTCCAGGCGTGCGGTGATGATCTCTTCAATGTCGAAGGCGCCGATGCCGACGAGCAGGGTCGCCGCACCGGTGATCGCCTTGGATAAGCCCTCCGGGTCGGGGCGCTTGACGAAATTGCCACCGGCCGGACCGCGCTTGGAATGAATGAGGTTTTGGGCGGCGAGACGTTTCAGGGCCTCGCGGACGGTTGGGCGGGAGATGCCGAAGCTCTTCGCAAGCTCTTCTTCGGTCGGCAGGCGTTCGTCCACTTTCAGGCGCCCGTCCAGGATCGCGGAGCGGATATTGTCGGCCACTTGTTTGGCAATGCCCGTGCGCACAACCTCGTCATATTTGAGGATCACGTTGGCCTTCCCCCGCGTTCTGGTTGCCTCTCCAGTTTCTAGTGATGCCACGACCCAGTCGAAAAGGCTACTGCTTTTTAAATATAGGTTTGACAAATAGCGGAATGGGAATAACTTTGCCTGCAAAGCCGAAAAGGCAAGGGGAATTGGATATGGGCGAGATCGTGTTCGGCCGGACGTCGTGCCGTGGTCGTGGCAGAGAGTTCCGGGAGGACCTGATTGTCTGACCGTGTGAATCGTCTTCTCGCCCGGCCTGATGGAGCACTAGATGCCGCCACCCGGCTCTTCCAGGCACCAGCTTGGGTCGGACAAGTGGAGCGGGCCTAGATGTCGATCCATACCGCGCCGGATACGTCCTCTTCGGATCGCAAGATCAGCCTCGACGATCGCTATACGCTGGAAAAGGGCCGTATCCTGGTCTCGGGCACGCAGGCGCTCATCCGCCTGCCGATGATCCAGCGCCAGCGGGACCTGGAGCGAGGGCTGAACACCGCCGGCTATGTCTCGGGCTATCGCGGCTCGCCACTGGCGAGTTTCGACCGCGAGATGGGCAAGGCGAAGAAATATCTCGATGCAGCGCATGTCAAGTTCCAGCCCGGTCTCAACGAGGACATGGCGGCGACCGCCGTCTGGGGCACTCAGCAGACCGGCATGTTCGAGGGCTCGCGCTATGATGGCGTGTTCGCCATGTGGTATGGCAAGGGGCCGGGCGTCGATCGCAGCATGGACGTCATTCGCCACGCCAATGCGGTGGGCACGAAACGGAACGGCGGCGTGCTGCTTTTGGTCGGAGACGACCACGGTGCCGTCTCCTCCACCCTGCCGCACCAGAGCGAGCATAACCTCATCTCCGCGATGGTGCCGATGCTGTCGCCCGCCGGTGTCGGTGAGTATATCGAATACGGCCTCCTCGGTTTTGCCATGAGCCGCTATTCCGGTGCCTGGATCGGCCTCAAGTGCCAGACCGAGATCGTCGAATGTTCCGCGACGGTCGATCTCGATCCGGACAAACCGGAGATCGTCATTCCCGACGAGATCTTCGCGCCGGATGGCCTTTCGTTGCGCTGGCCGGACGGGCCGCATGCGATGGAACAGCGGCTGGAGAGCAAGATGCTCGCCGTGCAGGCTTTCGCGCGTGCCAACCGGATCGACCGCACCGTCTGGGGCGGCGGTGGAAAGGCAAGGCTCGGTATCGTTTCGACCGGCAAATCCTGGCTTGATCTCATGGGTGCGCTGGCACTGCTCGGGACCGATGAGGCGCGCGCCGCCGAACTCGGGATCGTGCTCTACAAGGTCGGCCTGGTCTGGCCGCTGGAGCCGCAGGGCATTGCGGACTTTGCGTCCAGGGTCGATGAATTGTTGGTGGTGGAGGAAAAGCGCTCCATCCTCGAGGACCAGATCAAGGCGCTGCTCTTCAACCTGCCTGACGGCCAGCGGCCGCGGGTGTTTGGCAAAGTGGGGGAGAGCGGCGGCACGCTTCTTCAGGCAATCGGCGAGATCGGCACCTTGTCGGTGGCGAAGGCTATTCTCTCCCGTCTCGGCGTGCTGGACGAAGCCTTGCAGGCCAAGGCGCGGTTTGTGGACGAGATGACGGCTGCGCTTGGTGTCGAGGCGACCGCGCTCAAGCGCGAGGCCTATTTCTGTTCAGGCTGTCCGCACAGCGTCTCGACCCGTCTGCCGGCGGGAAGCCGGGCTTCGACAGGCATCGGCTGCCACATGATGATCATCGGCAACGAGGACCGCAACACCTCGACCTTCACCCAGATGGGCGGTGAGGGCGGCTCCTGGATCGGGCTTTCCCCTTTTACGGACGAGAAGCACATCTTCGTCAACATGGGTGACGGCACCTATTTCCATTCCGGCGTGCTGGCGATCCGCGCTGCTATTGCCGCGAAGGTCAATGCCACTTACAAGATCCTCTACAACGACGCGGTCGCCATGACCGGTGGCCAGAAGCATGACGGCGACGTCACGGTGCCCGGCATTGTCGGGCAGATGCTGGCCGAGGGCGCAAGCCGTGTCGTCGTGGTCGCCGAACGGCCGGAGGTCTGGCAGGGCAACCTGCCCCGCGAGGTATCCGTCCACCACCGCGACGAGCTCGATGCCGTGCAGCGGGAGCTTCGCGAAATCGCCGGCGTGACGGTGCTGATCTACGACCAGGTCTGCGCCGCCGAAAAGCGCCGCCGCCGCAAGCGCGGCGCCTATCCGGTCTCGGACAAGCGCGCTTTCATCAACGAACTGGTCTGCGAAGGCTGCGGCGACTGTTCCGCCGTCTCCAACTGCATCTCGATCGAGCCGCAGGAAACGGAATTCGGCCGCAAGCGGCGTATCAACCAGTCGAGCTGTAATACCGATCTCTCCTGCATCAAGGGTTTCTGTCCGAGCTTCGTGACGGTGGAGGGCGGCAGCATCCGAAAGCCTGCCGCAAAGTCGAAATCCGTCAAGACCGACGACCTGCCACGGCCCGCCTTCGCCACCGACTTTGCAAAACCCTACAGCATGCTGCTCGCCGGTATCGGCGGCACGGGCGTCATCACGGTCAGTGCCGTCCTCGCCCAGGCGGCGTTGCTCGACGGGCTGGCTCTGGTCACGCTCGACCAGACCGGACTTGCCCAGAAGAACGGCTCGGTCATCTCGCACATCCGTCTGGCGAAGGACCCTGCGCAGATCCATGCGGCGCGCATCGGTCCCGGCGAGAGTGATCTCGTGCTCGGCTTCGATATCGTCGTGGCGGCGCAGAAGAATTCGCTCGCCTCCTTCGCGAAGAACAAGACGTGGGCGGTGATCGACGATCATTTTGCCCCAACAGCTTCCTTCGTAAAGGACACGACGATCGACTTCCGGCAGGAGGCGACGCTGAAATCGCTGCGCCGTGCGGCTGGCGACGAGGCGGTCGAGACGGTACCGGCCACCGATCTCGCCACGGCCTTGATGGGCGACGCGATCGCGTCCAACATGTTCCTGCTCGGTTACGCCTGGCAGCGCGGCCTCGTGCCGATCAGCCTGGCGGCGATCGACAACGCGATCGAACTCAACGGGACGGGTGTCGCGATGAACCGCGCCGCGTTCGGCTGGGGCCGCCGTGCCGCTGTCGATGCCGAAGCTGTTGCTCGCGAGGCTGGGTTCGTGAAGGCTGAGCCGAAGACCGAGACGCTGGAGGAGATCGTCGCAAAGCGTGTCGCCTTCCTGACCGCCTACCAGAATGCCGCCTATGCCGAACGTTATGCGGGCCTTGTCGAAATCGCCAAAAATGCTGAAGCGCGGGCGCGCGGCATGACCGGTTTTGCTGAAGCCGTCGCGAAGAACACCTTCAAGCTGATGGCCTACAAGGACGAATACGAGGTCGCCCGGCTGCATCGAGATCGTGGTTTCGAAAGGAAGCTCGCCGAACAGTTCGAGGGTGAATTCAGGATCAAGCATCACCTTGCACCGCCACTGCTCTCCCGCAGAATCGATTCGCGCACCGGCCACCCGGCCAAGATCGCCTTCGGCGGGTGGATCAGGCCTGTTTTTGCAGTGCTGGAAAGGCTGAAATTCCTGCGCGGCACCGCATTCGATCCCTTCGGCCGCACCACCGAGCGGCGTATGGAGCGGCAACTGGTCGAGGACTATTTCGCGCTCGTGACGAGGCTCGCCTCCGGGCTCGACGCCGGCAATCATGCACTTGCCGTCGAGCTTGCCGGCCTGCCGGACATGGTCCGCGGCTTCGGCCCCATCAAGTTTGCTTCCGTCGAGCGGTTCGAAAAGCGCAAGGCCGATCTTCTGGCGAAATGGCGCGCGAAGGAGCCGCTTCCCGATGTCGCCTGACCGTTCCCCAAGTTTCCGAGAGTGACCAGCATGGTAGAAAAGATCATCATCGACACGGATCCCGGCCAGGACGATGCGCTGGCCATTCTGCTGGCGCTGGCGAGCCCGGAACTTGAAGTTCTCGGCATCGTCGCCGCCGCGGGCAATGTGCCGCTGCCGCTCACCAATGTGAACATTCGCAAGGTCTGCGAGCTAGCCGGCCGCACGGATGTAAAGGTGTTCGCGGGCTGCAGCCAGCCGATGTCGGGCACGCTGGTCACCGCAGAATATGTGCATGGTGCGACTGGCATGGACGGCGCGGACCTGCCCGATCCGGTGATGCCGCTGCAGGAGCAGCATGGCGTCGATTTCATCATCGAGACGCTGATGCGCGAGCCGGCCGGCACGGTGACAGTCTGCACACTCGGACCGCTCACCAATCTCGGCAAGGCGATGACCAAGGCGCCGGAAATCGTCGGCCGCATCAAGCAGGTCGTGCTGATGGGCGGTGGCTGCTTCGAGGGCGGCAACATCACGCCGGCCGCCGAGTTCAACATTTATGTCGATCCGCAGGCGGCGGCCGTGGTATTCGGCTCGGGCGTACCGATCATCATGATGCCGCTCGACGTTACCCACAAGACATTGACGACGCGCGCCCGCGTCGAGGCGATCCGGGCGATCGGCGGGCATCTCGCCGAGGTGCTGGTTGGCTGGCTCGATTATTTCGAACGCTTCGACGTGGCGAAATACGGCAGCGAGGGCGGGCCGCTGCACGACCCGAACGTCATCGCCTATCTGTTGAAGCCAGAACTCTATTCCGGCCGGCTCTGCAACGTGGAGATCGAGACGGAATCGGAACTGACCAAGGGCATGACGGTTGCCGACTGGTGGGGCGTTTCCGGCCGGCCGAAGAATGCGATATTCATGCGCGACGTCGATGCAGACGGGTTTTATGCCCTGCTGACGGAGCGGCTTTCCCGGCTCGCCCATGCCGAGACCGAACGGCAGCCGAAGCTTCGGCTGCACTGATCAATCCCGCTTCCTCGGAATGATCAGTGCATCGAGGACGCGCACGCCCTTGCCTTCGGGCAGTACCGCGACCGGGTTGAGGTCGATCGCTTCGATATCGTCGCCGTACCGGTCTGCGAACTCGGAGAGTTTCACCAGCAGTTCGGCGAGTGCCCTGCGGTCTGCCTTCGGCGCGCCGCGATAGCCTTCCAGCAATGAGGCGAGCCTGGTTTCACTGATCATCGCCTCTGCGCGGGCAAGATCGATCGGCAGCAGGTCGAAAGCGCCGTCCTTCATCAGTTCCACCAGCACTCCGCCGATGCCGACGACGAGGCCCAAGCCGAAGGGCTCGTGGCGTACGATCCCGACCAGGGCCTCGACGCCGCCCATCACCATCTCCTGCACCGAGACGCCGCGCAGATCCGCATCGGGCGCATAGGCGCGGGCGCTCGCCATGATCGTGTCGAAGGCAGCGTGCGCTTCCGCCTCCGAGGCAATGCCGAGCTTCACGCCGCCTGCCTCGGTCTTGTGGAGGATATCCGGCGACTCGATCTTCATCGCGACTGGAAAACCGAGCGTCTTCGCCGCTTTCGCCGCGGTATCGGCACTGGTAACAAGCCGTTCTTTCGGGACAGGCAGGCCCTCGGAGGCGAGCAGCGTCTTGGCTTCGCGCTCGGTCAAGGCGCCGGCGGAGAGGGTCTTTCTTTCCATTGCCGTTTTGCCGGGCCACGAAACGGTGTTGCTTTGCGCAACCAGGCCCGCAATCGCCGCCAAAGTGCTTTTCGTCCCGCGCAGGACCGGCACGTTTGGCAGTTTCTGCTCGACGGCCCGATGGTGGCCGGAGGAGAGGTTGCTCATGAAGATGACCGGCGCTTTGCCGGTTGCGGCATAGGCGGAGACCGCCTCGGCGATACCGAGATATTCGGCGGCGCAGAAATCGTCCAAGCCGGCCGGTGCGTCCTGCGCGGCGACGATCATCCCGATCGACGGGTCGTCGGCCAGCGTATGCAGCACATCGCGGTAGATATCGCCGTTGGCGAAGACAACACCCGTCGTATCGAGCGGGTTCTGAGGGGTCGCGAAGGGCGGCAGCAGGGTTTTGATCTTCGCGGTGGTTTCCGTCTGCAGGTCGGGCAGCGTGAGACCCGTCTCGTCTGCAATATCGGAGACATGCGCCACACCGCCGCCGGAGACGCCGACGATGGCGACGCCTGGTTTTGTAGGACGCCGCCCGAGGCTTAGGCAGAGTGTGGCCGTCTCCATGAAGCCGTCCATGTCCGGCACTTCGATGATGCCGACGCGCTTGAAGAACGAACGATAGGCCTCGTTGCTGCCGGCGAGCGATCCCGTATGGGCAGCGGTCGCCTGTGCTCCGCGTGCCGACCGGCCGGCGCGCAGCGCGATCACCGGCTTCCCCGCCGCGTGCATCCTTTCCATCGCTCGGGCAAGCTTTTCCGGCTCGCGGATCGCCTCGATGACGATGCCGATGGCACTGGTTGCCTCATCGGTGGCCAGGAAGTCGAGGTAGTCAGGAATATCGGTCGCGGCGCTGTTGCCGGATGAGACGATGTGGCTGAGGCCGAACCTCCCTGTATTCCCGAGCGCAATCGCGCTGGCGCCGGAATGGGAGAGGATCGCGAGGCGGCCTTTTTCTAGATTGGTCGAGAGGCTGGAGGAATAGAGCGCCGCACCCGTGCCGAGGTTGAAGAGGCCGAGGCAGTTCGGCCCGCAGATCGCCATGCCGTAACGTTCGGCGATGTCGATCAGTTGTCGCTGCCGCTCGCGGCCGGCCTCGTCCAGTTCGGCGAAGCCGGAGGCCAGCACGACAGCAGCCTTGACGCCCGTCCGTCCGGCCTCCTCCAACGTGCCGATGACCTTGTCGGCATTGATGCCGATCACGGCGACATCAGGTGCATCATCGAGTGCGGAAAGGGAGGAGATGGCCTTGTAACCGAAGACCGTTTCAGCCTTGGGATGGATCGGGATGATCTGTCCCTGATAGCCGAAGCGCATCAGGTTCCTCATTAGGAAGCTGGAAGAAGCGTCGGCGCGCTCGGTGGCGCCGACGACCGCGACGGATCGCGGCGCCATCAAGGCCCGCATCGCTTCCGGCGTATTGGCCGCCATCGGCGCGGCCTCAGTCGAGGCCCTTGAAGGGATTGTCGCGGAAGGCGAGGTATTCCTTCAGCGACATCTTGGCGAGATTCGCCATCCATTCGCGGCCCTGCTTGGTCACATGCAGCGCGGCGATCGCTTCGATATTGTACTGGAAGGACGGCATGAGACCCGCGACCATCTGCTGGTTGTTGATGGAGGCCTTGGTGTATTTCAGCGCCGGCACCGGCATGCGGGCGAGCTTGCGGGCCAGGTTCTCGGTCTTTTCCTTCAGCTGATCGGCCGGCACGACCTTGTTGATGAGGTGCATGCGCAACGCCTCTTCGGCATCCACCATGTCGCCGGTGAACATCAGCCAGCGCACGTCACGGGTGGCAAGCAGCCAGGGCATCATCAGTGCTGGCGGGCCGGAATTATGGCGTACTTCCGGCTCGCCGAATTTTGCCGTGTCGGCGGCGATGGCGAGGTCGCAGGACATCATCAGTTCGAGCGCGCCGGCCAGCGCGTAGCCATTGACCGAGGCGATGACCGGGATCGGGGCGCGCCAGATGTTGAGCAGTGCCTCGGCGTTTTCGGTCATGTCCTCGCGCCAGAAGTCGATGTCCACATCGAAATCGCCGCCCTGCAGGTCATAGCCGGATGAGAAGGCGCGGCCGGCGCCGGTAATGACCAGAGCGTTGACGTCCGGGTCATCGACGGCACTCTTCAGTGCCGCGTCGATCTCGCGGATCACTGTCTTGTTCATCGCGTTCATCTTGTCAGGGCGATTGATGGTGATCGTCGCGAACTTGTCGGTCAAATCCTTCTCATACAGGATCGTCTGGTAGCTCATGGAAGTTCCCCTTATTTTTGAACTATTTGCCGGATTTCTTTAAAGCCGCGTAGGCAACGGCCATCTTCGCAGCGAGGCGTGCATTGTTCTTCACCAGCTCGATATTGGCCTTGAGGCTCTCGCCCTTGGAAAGCTCATTGATGCGGGCGAGCAGAAAGGGCGTCAGCTCCTTGCGACCGACGCCCTTTTCGTCTGCCTCGCGCACCGCGTCGGCAATCGTGCCGTCGATGAATTCCGGCGTCAGCGCGGCGGCTTCCGGGATCGGATTGGCGATCATCAGGCCGGTGCCGGTGCCGAGCTTGTGGTGCAGCCACATCGCTTCGGCGATCTCCTCCGGCGTATCGAGCCGATGATCGGCCTTGTAGCCGCTCTTGCGGGTGAAGAAGGCGGGGAAATCCTCGGTGCCGTAGGCGATCACTGGCACACGCTGGGTTTCCAGATATTCAAGCGTCTTGGCGATGTCGAGGATGGACTTTACGCCGGCGCAGACGACGGCGGTCCTGGTGCGGCCGAGTTCGGTCAGGTCGGCGGAAATATCGAAGGTCTGCTCGGCGCCGCGATGCACGCCGCCGACGCCGCCGGTCGCGAAGATGTCGATGCCGGCGAGATCGGCGAGCAGCATGGTGGCTGATACGGTGGTGCCGGCCGACTGCTTCTTGACCATGGCGACGGCAAGATCACGGCCGGAAGCCTTTACTACGCCCTTGGCCTGGGCAAGTGCATCGAGCTCGTGGCGTTCGAGACCGACCCGCAGTTCGCCATTTATCACCGCGATCGTCGCAGGCACCGCGCCGTTCTCGCGGATCACCGCCTCGACGCCAAGCGCCGTTTCGAGATTGGCGGGGTAGGGCATGCCATGGGTGATGATGGTCGATTCCAGCGCGACGACAGGACCGCCGGCGGCGATCGTCTCGGCAACTTCACGGCTCAGCTTCGGTTTCAGAAGGGTCATTGCGGGTATTCCTCGGATGGTGTTTTCGACCGGCCGCCTATCCGGCGAGACGGTGCATATTGGCTTCCAGGAAGCGTTCGGACAATTCTGTGTGGACGCTGGCCGGGGTTTCGGTGGTCAGCGTGCCGAGCAGCGCGCCGGTGCGTGCCGCCGTATAGATGTCTTCGCCATGCAGGATGCGGTGCAGCGTGCCGGCGATCATCGCGTCGCCTGCACCGGTAATGTCAACGGGCCTTGCCCGGACCGCCGGGAATGTGCGGGCGCCTTCCATGCCGGCCACCGCGATGCCGCGCGCTCCCATGGTGACGACCGCCTCACGGGCACCTGCAGCCTGAAGGGCAAGGGCTGCTTCTCTGGCGTCCTCGATCGTCTCATGTGCCTTGCGATGCAGGACAGCGTTCGCCTCGTCGATGTTCATGAACAGGAGATCGATGCCGGAAAGGTCCTTCGGCAGGCGGGCAGCTTTCGGCGTCGAAACCGCGTCGATCGCCAGCCTGAAGCGGGCGCCCTGGCGCTTGGCGATCAATGCGGCAATCGTCTCTGCTGGCAGGTTGCAGTCGCAGAAGACCCAGCTTGCGGCAGCGAGATGCGGCCAGATGCGTTCGAAATGCGCCGGCAGCAGCAGGTCGAAAATACCCATGTCGGCAATGCCGAGCACCAGGTCGCCCTTCAAATCAAGGATCGCGGCATATTCCGCCGTCGGGCGTTCGGCCGTCACAACGACCTGGCTCACGTCGATGCCGCGGTCGCGCATGTGTTTCAAAAGCGCCCTTCCGCCCTCGTCGTCGCCGACGATCGAGACGAAGCTCGTCGTGGTGCCAAGAAGGGCGAGGTTTTCCGCCACGTTGCGGGCGACACCGCCCATGGAGCGGATGCCATCGACCGGATTGGAGGTCTCGAAAACGAGATCCGCCTTGGCGCGGTATTTGCGGTCCAGCACGGCGCCGCCGATGCAGACGGCCCGGGTTTCCGCCGGCATCACATAACCGCGGCCGAGAATATAGCCCTTCTGCATGAGCTGGACGATATGCGCGGCGACGGTCGAGCGCGCCAGCCCGAGCTGGGTGGCGATCTCCTGCTGCCCGGCAAACGGGTTGTCCTTGATGATCGACAGAACGGCCGCTTCCTGCGGAGCGAGGTCATCCATCTCGTACATCATCCTTGCGGCGAATGCCGTCTTGAACCTTCGTTATTTTTGATATGGACAACAACAGATGTTTTTGTCAACATCTGTTTGTCAGATGCGCAGATGGAGGCAGGCCATGTCCGTTTCAGGTGCCAATCCCGTATCGTCCGGCGATGCCGCCCCCGGCATTCCGGTCATCGATGTCGGCCCCTTCATCCGAAACGAGGTGGGCGCTGCGGGCGTGGTGAAAGCCATCGAAGCCGCCTGCCGTGATACCGGTTTCTTCCTTGTCGCCGGCCATGGTGTTTCGCCGGAAGCGACCTCGCGACTCTACAGTCTCGCGAGGGCCTTCTTCGACGAACCGCAGGAGTGGAAGAAGACGATAGGCCGCGGCAATGGCGTGATCGGCGGCGTCTCCTTTTCCCCGATCGCCGAGGAAGCGCTGGCGGCAACGCTGGGCTTGAAGACGCCGGGCGATTACAAGGAAAGCCTGAATTTCGGTGAGAACCTGCCGGGCGATATATGGCCGAACAAGCCCGACGGGCTGGAGCAGGCTTTCCGTGACTATTTCAAGGAAATGGAAGTGCTATCGAAGCACCTGCGCCGCATCTTCTGCCAGGCAATCGGGCTCGATCAGGATTATTTCGAGCCGTCCTTCGAAAACCATCTCTCGGCGTTGCGCGTCATCAACTATCCGGAACAGAGCGAAGCGCCGTTGCCGGGCCAGCTGCGCGCCGGCGTGCATACCGATTACGGGTTCATGACCATCCTGCGTTCCGAAGCCTCTCCGGGCGGCCTGCAGGTGCGGAACCGCAATGGCGAGTGGCTGGACGCCCCGTCGATCGAAGGCGCCTATGTCATCAACATCGCCGACGCCTTCATGCGCTGGACAAATGATGAATGGGTCTCGACGCCGCACCGGGTCGCCAATCCGCCCAGCGGTTTCATGGGCACGGCGCGCCGGCAGTCTATCCCGTTCTTCCTCAATCCGTCGAAAGATACGGTGATCGAATGCCTGAAGCCCTTCATCAAGGGCGGAGCGAAATACGAGCCGATCACCTATGGCGAATATATCGACCTCAAGACGAAACAGGCTTTTTCGAAAGGCTGAGCGCTGACCAAAAGCGTGCACAGAAGCGGAATACCGCCGGCACATACCGATCAATGATCGCAACAAGGGGAACTGCAAGATGATGGATATGACAAGACGGCAAACCCTTGCCGGAATGGGTGCACTCGCGGCGGCAGGCCTCATGGGCCTGCCCGCGCGGGCTCAAGCGAAGACGCTGGTCGTGCCGACGCTCGGCGGCGTCTGGGAGCAATACTGGCGCTCGACCGTGGCGCCGGCCTTCACCAAGCAGAGCGGCGCAGCCGTGACGCTCGATGTCGGCAATGGCCGTGTCTGGGGCGCGAACCTGCGTGCCGCAGGCGTCGCCAAGCCGCCCTATTCGATCGTGATGACCAACGAGGTTTTCGCATCGGGCCTGCGCAAGGAGGGCTTTTTCGAAAAACTCGACCTCTCCAAGCTGCCGAACTATGCCGACCTCTATCCGCTTGCCAAGAAGACTGATGGCTGGGGTGCGATCGGCGCCGTATCGCCAATCGGCATCGGCTACCGTACCGACCTTGTGAAAACGCCGCCGAAAAGCTGGAAGGACCTCTGGAACAATCCGGAATTCAAGGGTCGGATCGGCCTCTACAATTTCGCCAACAGTGCCGGCAAGATGGAACTCCTGCTGTTCTCCAAGATCTTCGGCAAAGACCAGTACGACGTCGACGCAGGCTTCGCCGCGCTCGAAAAGCTGGGCTCCGTCATCCAGGTCGATTTCAACCTCTCCACCGGCCTTGCCTCCGGCGAGATCGTGGTCGCTCCTTTCGACTTCGGCGAAATCGCCCGCCTGAAGAAGCAGGGGCTGCCGGTCGACTGCATCATTCCGGAAGAAGGCATGATCATGTTCGACCAGACGATCAACATCCTCGCCAACGCGCCCGAAAAGGAGCTGGCCTATCAGTATGCCAACTTCCTGTTGTCGCCGGAAGTGCAGGGCATGATGGCCAAGGAATTCTTCATCTCGCCGACCAATTCCAAGGTGGTGATCCCGGCCGAACTCAAGGCCGATGTGCCGATCTCCGGTGCGGACATGGACAAGATCCTCACCTGGGACTGGAACTTCGTCAACGAAAAGCAGGGCGAGCTTTCCGAGCGCTGGGCCAAGACGCTTAAGTGATTTTCCCCCGCTGCGATCATGGCTTGCCTCCGTGGCGGGCCATGATCGGCTTTTTCGGGTTTCTTGGCGAATTGAAAGTGAAGTTTCATGACAGAGGTTAGCATCGAAAAGCTGACCAAGGACTATGGGCAGGGGCCTGCGGTCAACGGCATTTCCATCAGGATTACGGAAGGCGAATTCATCTCGCTGCTCGGCCCCTCCGGCTGCGGCAAGACGACGACGCTGAAGATGATCGCCGGATTCGAGGATGCCACGCAGGGCGCGATCCGGTTTGACGGCCGCGACGTGGTGCATGTGCCGGTCGAAAAGCGCGACATCGGCATGGTCTTCCAGAACTACGCGCTTTTCCCGCATATGACAGTGGAGAAGAACCTCGCCTTCGGGCTGGAGATGCGGAAGATTTCCAGGGCGGAAATCCGCGAGCGCATCGCCAAGGTGCTCGACATGGTGCAGCTTGCGGGCTACGCGGAACGCTATCCGCGCCAGCTTTCCGGCGGCCAGCAGCAACGCGTGGCACTTGCGCGTGCGCTGGTCATCGAACCGAAGATCCTTCTGCTCGACGAACCGCTCGCCAATCTGGATGCCAAGCTGCGCGAAGAGATGCGTGTCTTCATCCGCGACCTGCAACGCCGTGTCGGCATCACCACCGTCTACGTCACCCATGACCAGGCTGAGGCGATGACCATGTCGGACCGCGTCGTCGTGATGTTCGGAGGGCGCATCGCGCAGATCGGCACGCCGTCGGACATCTATGAGCGGCCCGCCAATCTGGAAGTGGCTGAGTTCGTCGGCCAGGTGAACATCATCCGCGGCAAGGTGGGCAGCGGAACCATTTCGACCCCCTTCGGCAACGTGCCTGCTGCAGGCGCCTATGCCGACGGCACGGAGATCATGCTGGCGCTCAGGCCGGAAGCGGTCGAGCTTCTGCCCGTCAGTTCCGGCGCAGCCGGCGTGCCGGCAAAGGTCCGGTCGAGCTATTATTCCGGCAGCCTTGTCGACTACCGGCTGGACCTTGCGGATGGCGCGACCGTCAACGTCCAGACCCTTCCGCGCACCCGGTTTGCCGATGGCGACGAGGTGCTCATCCATGCACCGGTCGACCGGTTCTGGCCGCTTGGGCCAATACGCGGGACTGAAGCATGAACGTCGCTGCGAAGAAACGCTTCGGGCCGCTGCTTTTGATTGCGCCTGCCGCGATCCTGCTGACGGTTTTCCTCGTCCTGCCCTATCTCAATATCGTGCTGATGAGCTTCCGCATGCCGGGGCAGGGGACGCCTTACGGGCCGGGCTTCACACTCGTCAACTACGGCAAGTTCTTCTCGGACATCTTTTATATCCAGCAGGTGGCCAACACGCTCTGGATCGGCTTCGTGACGACGCTGGCATGCCTGATCCTCGGCTATCCGGTGGCCTGGCAGCTTGCCCGCGGCAATTCGGCGTTTCGGGCCATGGGTTATGGCCTCGTGCTTTCGCCGCTGCTTGTCGGCATCGTCATCCGCAGCTACGGCTGGACGATCCTGCTCGGAAACAACGGCCTCATCAACCGCACGCTGATGGGCTGGGGCATCATCGACGGGCCGCTGCCGCTGATGTACAACGCGCTTGGCATCGTCATCGCGCTGGTGCATGTCTTCCTGCCTTTCATGATCCTGCCGATCATGAGTGCCATCCAGGGCATCGATCCGTCGCTCGAAGCCGCTGCCCGTTCGCTGGGAGCCTCGAAGGCTACGGCCTTCCGGCGCATCACCCTGCCGCTGTCGCTGCCGGGCATCCAGGCAGGCTCGATCCTCGTCTTTGTGCTGTCGCTCAGCGCCTATGTGACGCCGTCGCTGATCGGCGGCTTGCGGGTCAAGACCATGGCCGTGACGGTGGTCGACGCTTTGATCGACACCTTCCAGTGGCCGTTCGGCTCTGCGCTGGCGCTGATGTTGTCGGTGACCGGCGCGATCGTCGTGGTGATCTTCGGGCGACTGACAGTCATGAAATGGAAGGCCTGAACCGATGTCGAAACCCTTCTTCACCGTCTATTGCCTGATCATCTACGCCTTCCTGCTGGCGCCGATCGCGGTCGTCGTCATCGCCTCTTTCAATGCCGGCGCTTTCCTCACCTTCCCGCCGCAGGGCCTCTCCTTCCGCTGGTACGTGGTCTTCTTCAACAACGAGGTGTTCATGCGGGCGATCCGCACATCGCTGTGGATCGCGGCCGTCACGATGGTGATCTCAGGCGTCATCGGCACGATGGCGGCGATATTCTACGTCCAGTATTCCGGCCGGCTGAAGGAGGCGGTGCGCATCGCCATGCTGGCGCCGCTGCTCCTGCCGGAAGTGCTGACCGCGATCGCGCTGCTCTTCTTCGTCTATTCGATCGGCATCGGCACGCAGACCGTGTTCGGCATGATCATCGGCCATGTCATGATCACGCTGCCCTTCGTCTTCATCAACGTCTCGGCCTCGATGGAAAGTTACGATCCTTCCTGGAGCATGGCGGCGCAGAGCCTCGGCGCAGGACGGTTCACGCGGTTCCGGCGCATCATGCTGCCGCTCATCAAGCCGGGCGTCATCGGGGGTTGCCTGTTCGCCTTCATCATCTCCTTCGATATCTTCACCATTTCCTTCATGCTGAAGAATGTGGGAACGTCGACGCTGCCGATCCAGCTCTTCGATTATCTCAGGACCAACTTCACACCGGAGGCGGCCGCCGTCTCAACCTGCTCGATCGTGCTGACGCTGATTGTCGTGGTGATTTCGGAAAAGGTGTTGGGGCTGAGACTTCACCGCTTCTAAGGTAGCCGATACTCGAGGATGCGCTCTCTCATTTCCTCTGTCGCAAAGTGGCCGCACAGTTTTGTGCGACATGCTTCACGACAATTTTGATTCCGGTCGCTCTGGGGCTTTCGCCGCCGTAAAACGTACTGTAGTGTATACATGACGAGGCTTTGGGAAGAGCCGGCCTGCGTATCAGGAACCCTGACGGGATCCTGGGCGCGATGGGAAAGAGCATAGCAGCCACCTGCATTTCACAAGTTGATCGCGGGCGGCGGGCCGATAGGGAGGATCAGGCCGTATGCAGCAGCTTGCCGAGTCGATGACGGCTGGCCAGGACGCGCTTCTGGATATCCAGAACCTGACCCTGTCACTGCGTGACCAGCAGGGTTGGGTCGAAGTTCTCAACAATATCTCGCTTTCGGTGAAGCCGAAGGAGATTCTCGGCGTGGTCGGTGAGAGCGGCTGCGGCAAGTCGATGACTGCGCTCTCTATCCTCCGGCTCTTGCCGCCGCGCGATTCCCGCCTGGGCGGCAAGATCATGTTCGGAGGCCAGGACCTCGTTTCCTGTCCGGAATCGCAGATGAATCGCATTCGCGGGCGGCACATCAGCATGATTTTCCAGGAGCCGATGAGCGCTCTCGATCCGGTATTCACCGTCGGCTACCAGATAGAAGAAACCCTTCGGCGGCACTTCAAGCTCGACCGTAGGGAGGCGGCGGAGCGCGCCGTCGCGGCGCTTGATTCGGTCGGCATCGCGTCGCCACGCCACGTCGCGACACTCTATCCGATGAACCTTTCGGGCGGCATGCGCCAGCGTGTGATGATCGCCATGGCACTGGTCTGCGAGCCGCGCCTGCTCATCGCCGACGAGCCGACCACAGCCCTCGACGTGACGATCCAGGCGCAGATCATGGACCTGCTTCTAGGCCTTGCCGACCGCACCGGCACCGCAATCATGTTCATCACCCACAATCTCGGGCTGGTCGCACAGAGTTGCCATCGGATGGTGACAATGTATGCAGGACAGGTTGTCGAGAGCGGTCCGGTGAAGGACGTCATCGCCTGTCCCCGCCACCCCTATACGGCCGGGCTTCTGCAATCGATACCTGACAGCAACCGCCCACGAGGCACCCTGCCTTCGATCGCCGGCCGTGTTCCTTCGCTGCGTCACATGCCGAAAGGTTGCCGTTTCGGACCGCGCTGCACCTTTTCCGCCCAGCCTTGCGGCCTCTCCCAGAGCATCGAAAACACCGGCCGAAGGGAAGTGCGCTGTAATCGTTGGGAAGAACTCGAATTGGAGAGGGTCGAAGCATGAACGAAGTCGTTTCGTCCGGCCAGATGGCTCTCAAGGCCGACAACCTGCATGTCAGCTTCGGCAACGCACGGCGCGGCTCTCTTATCCGCGCCGTCGATGGCGTCAGCTTCAGCGTGCGCAAGGGCGAGATTTTTGGCGTGATCGGCGAGTCGGGGTCCGGCAAATCGACGCTCGGGCGCTGTCTCGTCGGCCTGCTCAGCCCAAGCGGCGGCGGGGTGCGGCATGGCGATGTCGATCCGTTCAAGTTTTCCCGCCGCGAGCTCAACCGCCACCGGCGAAAGTACCAGATCGTTTCGCAGGATCCGAATGCGGCCTTCGATCCGCGCATGACCATCCTTCAGAGCATCTGCGAGCCCATGAACATCGCGGGCGAGGGGACGAAGGCTCAGCGGCGCGAAAAGGCGTTCGCGATGCTGGACCGGGTGTCGCTGTCACCGGAAATGGCCAATCGTTATCCGCATGAGATTTCCGGCGGCCAGAAGCAGCGTGCCAACATCGCGCGGGCGCTGATGCTCGATCCGACCGTGATCGTGTGCGACGAGGTGGTCGCGGCGCTCGACGTGTCGATCCAGGCCGACATGCTCAATCTCTTCTCCCGGCTGCAGGAGCAGCTCGGCCTCACCTATGTGTTCATCAGCCATGATCTGAGAGTGGTCAGCCACATCAGCGACCGCGTGGCGGTCATGTATTTCGGCAAGATCGTGGAATTCGGTCCTGCCCATGCCGTGATCGACACTCCGCTGCATCCCTATACGGAAGCACTGCGATCGGCAGAACCCGAGGTCAATCCCGCTGCAGCCGAAGCTCGGCAGAGAATCATCCTTCAGGGCGAGATACCGAGCGCGATCTCGCCGCCGAGCGGCTGCCGCTTTCATACACGCTGTCCGCGTGTGCGGGACATCTGTCGCACGCAGGAGCCCCAGCAGCGCGAGTTGCTGCCCGGACGCTATGTCGCATGCCATTTCGCCGAGGAGATGCTCGGGGAAAAGGAGGGGAGAGGTCTTGGTCCTGCGGGACGGAACGGCGCGGACCAAGGTGCTGCCGCCACGCAGATGCCGACATGATGGAATGCTGATGTAGTGGCCAAGCACGGCCGGTCATGGATGATGGAGGAGAAGACGTGACCACTAGTCTATTTGGAAAGATGCCGGATCTTACCCGCCGCTCGCTGCTGGCCGGAACAGCCGCCGCAGGCGGCCTGGCCCTTTTGCCGGCAATCGCGCGTGCTCAGGAAGCGCAGCCAAGGTCGGGCGGGACGCTCCGGGCCGTAATCCCGTTCAACCCCGCCGCGCTCGATCCGCTGACGGGCCGCAACAACCCCGATTTCAATACTCTTCTGATGATGTTCGACGCGCTGATCGGTTTCGATCCGCAAACGCTCGAACTTCAGCCGATGCTGGCGACGTCGTGGAAGTTCACGGATCCCACCACGCTGGTTCTGGAACTTCGCCAAGGCGTCGAGTTCCACGACGGCACACCGTTCAACGCCGAAGCGGTCGTCTTCCACCTCAAGCGCGGTATGGAATACGATCGTTCGAACGTGAAATCGGATCTTGCGGTCGTCAAGCAGGTCGAGGCCACCGGCCCGTACCAGGTTTCGATCGCGCTGAAGTATCCGGATGCTACCCTCCCCTCGGTCCTGACCGACCGCGCCGGTCTTGTCGTGTCGCCTGCTTCGGTCAAGGCCGCGGCTGACGGCAACGTCGACCGCGCGCCGGTCGGCACCGGACCGTTCAAGTTCGTGGAATGGCAGGACAACACGATCATCAAGGTTACGAAGAACTCGAACTATTGGGGAGACGCGCCTTATCTGGACGGGATCGATGTCCGCATCGTCAACGAGTTCAACACGGCTGTCCGCACGGTGACGGCAGGCGAGTCCGACATCGTCCTCAACATGAGCTCACAGCAGATGGCCGTGGCCAAGCGCGACCCTAACCTGGTCGCTGAAGCCACGCCGTCGATGATCTACTACACGGCCTTCCTGAACTATGGCCAAGGACCGCTGGCGGACGTACGCGTTCGTCAGGCAATGAACTGGGCGCTCGACCGGCCGGTGTTGAACAAGGTCCTCTGGGGCGGCCTGGGCGGCGGGCATTGCAGCATGTTCCCGTCGGGCTTCTGGGCCAATGATCCCGCGACTGAAAACTTCTATACGAAGGATCTCGACCGCGCGAAGTCTCTCCTGAAGGAAGCGGGTTTCGCAAACGGCATCCAGATCGACACGTTCACCTGGGCGGACCAGGCCGCAGTCCAGCGTCAGGAGGTTCTGAGTGCCCAGCTTGCCGAGGCAGGCATCCGGCTCAAGGTCACCCCGGCGCAGCCGGCGCAGACGATGCAGTATTTTCTGACGGAGAAAAAGGGTCACATGCTGCTGACCCCGACGGGCGGCCTTCCCGACCCGGCAACCGCCTACGATCGTCAGTTTTCCGCAACGGCCTACCGCAACGCGGCCAAGACCGAATTGCCGGGCTATCGTGAACTGATGGATGAGGCCATGAGCACGTTCGACAACGCGAAACGCCAGCAGGTTCTCTACAAGATGCAGCGTTTCGTACTGGAGAATGCACTTCACCTGCCGCAGTTCTCGTCCGCCGGCATCATCGTACGCACGCCGAAGGTACACGGCTTCAATTTCAGCCTGTTGCAGCGCCCGCGCTTCCACAAAGTATGGATGGAGGCGTGAACCTCGGCAATACGACATCCCCACGCGGTGGCCGCTTCGGGGTGTTGCGCGAAACCTGGACGGAGCGGGTTGCAGGCCCGCTCCGCATCGGCGTCAATTGCGGATCGACGGAGTGTAAATGATGGACGGTGTCCTCGGGATGGTTGCGCGAAGGCTGATGCAGCTTTTGCCCGTGATGATCGTGGCGACCTTCGTGGTGTTTTCCCTCGTCTATCTGATGCCGGGCGATCCGGCCGTCATGATTGCGGGCGATTACGCGACGGCCGAACGTATAGCGGAAATCCGCCACATCTACGGCTTCGACCGACCGATGCTCGTGCAGTATTTCGCCTGGCTGGGGAGTGTCTTGCAGGGCGATCTCGGCCACTCGCTCTTCTCTAACGAAGAGGTTCTGCGGCTGATCTTCGCGCGCTTGCCGCATACGATCCTGCTGGTTGTCTATGCGCTGGTCCTGGGCGCATTGATCGGCATCCCCCTCGGCATTCTCGCCGCCACGCGCCAGGGCACCACCCTCGACAAGATCATTACCAGCGTCGCCTCGCTCGGTGTCGCCGTTCCCAATTTCTGGCTCGGCATCATTCTGGTCACGCTGTTTTCGCTTGGTTATCGCTGGTTTCCCGCCACGGGTGCGGTTTCCTTCTTCGAAAAGCCGTTGGAAGCTCTCTACTATGCGACCCTTCCGGCGGTGGCGCTCTCGACCGGCGTCGTTGCGGTCCTGGCGAGACAGGTCCGCAGTGCGCTGCTCGAAGTGCTCGGCTCGCAATATATCCGCACCCTGCGCGCCAAGGGGCTTAGTTCGCGCTCGATCCTGTGGAAGCACGGGCTTCGAAACGTGTCGGCAACGATGCTGACCATTGCCGGCCTGCAGGTGAACCGGCTGTTTTCCAGCGCCGTCATCATCGAGGCGGTCTTCGCCGTGCCCGGTGTCGGCAATCTCATCAGCTATTCGGCACTTAACAAGGATTTCCCCGTCGTGCAGGGCGTGGCGCTCGTGCTCGTGCTGGTGGTGATCTTCACCAATCTTCTGGTCGATGTGCTGAACGCGACCTTCGATCCCAGAGTGGCGGCTTCGACATGACCGATACGAACATGACTGCGATCACTGAAAACCGTGCCGAACCGGCAACCCGGTCGACCCTTCCGCCCCCCAACCGCTTCCGCTTCTGGGCGTGGCTATGGTCCGACAAGCGCGCCCTGATAAGCCTTCTCTATCTCTCGCTTCTCGTGTTGGCAGCGATCTTCGCGCCGCTGGTAGCGCCCTATCCGCCCAACGAGCAGAACCTGATGGACCTCCTGATGCCGCCGAGCGCCGAACATTGGCTGGGCACGGACGACCTCGGCCGGGACACGCTGAGCCGACTGATGTACGGCTCCTACAACGCGCTCTACGCCGCAAGCCTTGCCGTCGGCATCGGGGTTGCGATCGGTGTTCCGCTCGGGGTTTTCATCGGCTTCGTCGGCGGCTGGATCGACGAGCTCGGCAGCCGCATCATCGACGGCGTCCTGGCTTTTCCGCCGATCGTGCTCGCCGTTGCGGTCACCGGCGCGCTCGGCATCGGTCTTACCAATGCGATGATCGCGGTCGGCTTCGCCTTCGCGCCAGTGCTGGCCCGGACGATGCGGGCGCAGACCCTGGTGGTGAAGAACGCGCTCTACGTGGAGGCGGCAACCGGCTTCGGCGCGTCGCGCCTGCACCTGATCCTCCGCCATATCCTGCCCAATGCGATCCAGCCTGTGATCGTCGAGATCACCCTGATGCTGGCGGTGGCGCTCCTGGCGGAAGCGGGCTTGAGCTTCCTCTCGCTCGGCGTCCAGCCGCCGGAGTCGAGCTGGGGCGGTATGTTGGCGCGTGCCTATCACTATGTGGAAGTGGCGCCGGCGCAGATGTATGCGCCGGGTTTCGCCATCCTGTTCACGGCGCTCGCGTTCAACACGCTCGGCGAGTCGATCCGCGTGCTTCTCGACCCGACGATCAAGCGGCGGTGAACGTTCTCGCTGAGGCCAGACACGAAACGGCCCGGCCTTGCGACCGGGCCATTACTGTTGCTGGCTGATGCCGCGTCGGGATCAGGCGTTCTGGTCAAGCCATACGCGGTGGAACCGCGGAGAATGCAGTCGGTCGTAGTGCCAGTCCTTGACCTTCTTGTTGCGGATCGACATGGCGGCCGACGTCACCAGCGGCAGGTGCAGCGCCTGCTCCACGACGAAGCGCTGCAGAGCGGCGAAGGCCGCCTTGCGCTCTCCGGCATCGGCCGAGGCGCCTGTCGCGTCCAAGAGTTTGCGGAACTGCGGATCTTCCACTTTGCCGGCGTTGAACTGACCGCTCGCACCGAACAGCCGCTCATAGGTCTGGCTCGGATCGAGCCAACCGCCCTGCGGATTGAGGATCATCGAACCCTTGCCCTCAATATAGAAGAACTGGTTCACCACCTGCGGGGGCGAGGGCGTGACCTTGAGGCGGATGCCGACCTGCGAAAGCTGGTTGCCGACCAGTTCGAGACGTTGGATTGACGTCTGGTCCGGCCAGCTCCAGGTTTCGACTTCGAGGCCGTTCGGATATCCGGCCTCCGCCAGCAGTTTGCGGGCCTTCTCCGGATCGTGCTGGTAGAAATTCGCCGTGCCGGCATCGACTGCCCAGAAATCCTTCGGGAACATGGTCGAGGTCGGCTCACCCAGGCCAAGCATCAGAACCTTGTTCAGTTCCTCCCGATTGATGGCGTAGTTCATCGCCTGCCGGACCCTGATGTCGTTGAGCGGCGGCTTGGCGAAGTTCATCATCAGCGTGAAGAAGATCATCGAAGGATTGGCCTCGGCGATCAGGTCCGGCATGCGGCGTGCGGTGGCGATCTGCTGCGCGGCCATGTTGAGCGCAAGGTCGGTCTCGCCGGCAGTCACCGTGCGGGCGGCGGTGTTCAGCTCGTTGATGATGCGGAAGTCGATGCCGTCGAGATAGGGCAGGCCCTTCTGCCAGTAGTCAGGGTTACGGGCGACCTTGATGAGCGTATTGTCCTGCCATTCAACGAACCTGAACGGTCCGGTGCCGACAGGATTGCGGTCGACATTGCCGTTGGCTGCAGCCTGGATGGAGGCGGGTGACACGATGCAGCCGACGCGCCCCGTCAGGATGGTCGGCAGCGAGTAGTTCGGCTGCTTGAGCTTTATCGTCACCTGGCCCGAGCCGGTGGCTGCCACTGATGCGACCGAAACCAGGTCCGACTTCACGTTGGAGCGCGGATCGTTCATCGAACGGTCGAGATTGAACTTCACGGCTTCGGCGGTGAACGGCGTTCCGTCGTGAAACTTCACACCGTCGACAAGGTTGAGCACCAGCGTTGTAGGATCGGTGAAGGTCCAGTCCTTCGCCAGCATCGGCTTGAGTTCGAGCGTGGCCGGATCGAACGCGATCAGCGCGTCGAATATCGCATATAGCGCATTGAAGTCGGGCACGTTGCGCCCGGTTATCGGGTCGAGTGCGGCCGGATTGAACGGCATCGCAATGCGCAGCGTGCCGCCCGGGCTGGGCTGCGACGCTTGAGCGAACGTCCGTCCGGGCAACAGCATCGCGCCGCCCAGCACCGCACTGGACGCAAGAAGCGTCCTTCGATTGATCCCGCTGCCGTTGATGATGGACGACCTTGCGTCCTGCTGCTTGCTCATCTCCTGGGCTCCTCCCCATGAAACAGATTGATGAAACAGATAGATGTCAGGCAGGCATGCGTGCATACATTATTGTCGCCTGGCCGGCTTCCTCCTCCGGCTGTGCAGCACCCTGCCGAGGGAAATCTACAGCAGGACCTTTCCTGTGTATACTTTTTGCGTGAGGTTTTGCCGCAAACAGCTTCCTTCCGACGGGGCCGTGTGCCATGATTATACGGGAGGCTGCGATGGCATTGCCGGTCGCAGGAAATGGAGGAGTGAAGCATGGGCGCGTTCGAGCGTTCCCGGACCTACGACTATATCATCGTGGGCGGCGGCACTGCAGGCTGCGTGCTCGCCAACCGCTTGTCGGCCGATCCGTCAGTCGAGGTGCTGATGATCGAGGGCGGCGGTGAGGGGCGTGGCTTCTATGTCGACATGCCGCTCGGTCTCGCCTTCCTGATCGGCAGGCCGCAATACGACTGGCTCTACAAGGGCGAGCCCGAGCCCTATCTCGATGGGCGCCGGATGCCCTTGCCGCGCGGCAAGATGCTCGGCGGCAGTTCCGCCATCAACGGCCTGATCTATGTGCGCGGCCATGCCTACGACTACAATCAGTGGGCACAACTCGGCAATCGCGGCTGGTCGTGGGAGAGCGTATTGCCATATTTCAAGCGTTCCGAAGCGTTCCATCACCCGGGTTCGGAGGCGCACGGCACCGAAGGAGAATGGTCGGTTTCCGATCCCAACGTGCGGTGGGAAGCCTTGGTCGCCTATCGCCAGGCGGCGATCGAGCAGGGTATTCCGGCCTCGGACGACTACAATTCCGGCGACAACGAAGGTGTCGCCTTCTTCGTCGCCACCATCAAGAATGGCGTGCGTCACCCCACCGCGCGGGCCTTTCTCCAACCGATCCGCCACCGCCGCAACCTGACCGTCGTCACCAACGCGCTTGTCGACCGCGTGACCTTCGACGGCAAGCGGGCGAGCGGCATCATCTTCAGCATCGATGGACAGAGCCAGGAGGCGAAGGCCGGGCGGGAAGTCATTTTGTCGGCGGGAGCCTATGGTTCTCCGGCCATACTCGAGCGATCGGGTGTCGGTGCGCCGGACGTGCTGTCAGACGCCGGCATCGAGGTGCTGCACGGCCTGCCGGGCGTCGGCGAAAATCTGCAGGACCACTGGCATATCCGGGTGCAGCATCGCCTCCACAACACTCATACGCTCAATACCCGTGGCGGGACGCGCCTCGGCCGGATGCTGCTCGGCATGCAGTATCTTGCGACAAAGAGGGGACCGCTCGGCGGTTCGCCGACGCTGCTCGGCGCCTTCATCAAGACTTCGCCGGATGCGCCTGCTCCCGACATCCAGATCCACGTTTCCGGTTCCACGTCGCCGAGTTTCGGCGGCGCGATGCATCCGTTTCCGGGTATCACCTCTTCGGTATGCATCCTCAGGCCCGAGAGTCGTGGCCATTGCCATGTCGCGGATAGGTATCCTTCGGTCCAGCCGCGCATCCTGCATAATTTCCTCAAGGAGGAGGCGGATCGGGAGATTGCCATACGCTCGGTCGAGGCGGTCCGGCGCATCGTCGCCAGCTCGGCCATGGATCGTTTCGAGCCGGAAGAAATCCTGCCGACTGCTGCTGTGCAGTCGCGCGACGAACTGCTCGACTATGCGCGCCGGACCGTCAACACCACCTTCCACCCCGTTGGCACCTGCAAGATGGGCCGCGACCGTATGGCGGTGGTGGATGACCGGTTGCGGGTCCACGGTCCCTCCGGCCTGCGCGTCGTCGATGCCTCGATCATGCCCACCATTGTATCAGGCAATACCCAGGCCCCGACCGTCATGATTGCCGAGAAGGCGGCGGATTTCATCCGGGAAGAAAGAACGGGAGTGCAGGCAGCATGAACATGTCCAGAATAGAAACTGCCGGCGCGATCGACTGCGACGTACATCCTCCGACGCCGCGCCGCGCGGACCTGCTTCCCTATCTCGACGACTATTGGACAGAGATTGTCACATCGCGCGAAGTCGACGTGCTGGAGCTGATGGGCTATCCGGAGCGCACCCGCCCCTATATGCGGCCCGGCTGGGAGTGGACCGACGATCCCCTCACGCAGATGCAGAAGAACCTGCTCGATCCGCTCGGCCTCGAATGCGCCATCCTCAACGTCGTATCGGGTGCGCATGCGCTCTTCGATCCCTATCTTGCGGCCGCGATCTGCCGTGCCACCAACGACTGGCTCGCCGACAAGTGGCTCGACCGTGATCACCGGCTGAGGGCATCCATGCTGGTGCCGTTCCAGAATGTCGAAGCCGCTGTCGAGGAGATCGAGCGCAGGGCCGGCGACAGGCGCTTCGTGCAGATCCTGACGCTTGCCATGACCGAGCTTCCGCTCGGCCGCCGCACCTACTGGCCGATCTACGAGGCGGCTGAAAGGCACGGGCTTCCGATCGGCATTCACGCGGGCTCGAATTTCCGCCATGCGCCGAGCCACAGCGGCTTCCATTCCTTCCTGATCGAGGACCACGTCGTGCAGCCGCAGGGCTTTTCGACCCAGGTCGCGAGCCTGATTGCCGAAGGGGTCTTCACCAAATATCCGAACCTGAAGACGGTGCTGATCGAATCCGGTGTCACCTGGATGCCGGCCCTGATGTGGCGTATGGGCAAGGATTGGCGCGGCACGCGCATCGAGGTGCCGTGGGTCAAGGATGCTCCCGGCGATATTATCCGCCGGCATGTCCGTATGACATCGCAGCCTTTTGACGGGCCGGACGATATCGGGGACGTGGCCAAATCGCTCGACCATCTGTTGAGCGATGATATGCTGCTGTTTTCCTCGGACTACCCGCACTGGCATTACGAAGGAATGGACGTGTTGCCGGAGGGCCTGCCGGAAGCGAAGCTGAACAAAATTCTCCGCGACAACGTTCTTGCTACATATCCGAGGCTTGGAGATTGATCATGGAAACTCCCGTACTCCAACGAGCCGAAGACAAGGCACAGGCGCTTGGCGTGGTGGACTGCGACGTGCATCCGGCCTTTTCCCGGCCGGATCAACTCACCGACTATCTACCCGAACGTTGGAAGACCCATATACGCGATTATGCCGTTCGCTCGGCAAACCCGCTCTACGGCACGCTGCCCTATCCGCGCATGACGCCGGGAAACGGCATGCGCCGGGATTCCTGGCCACCGAACGGCGGTCCGCCGGCTTCCGACCTCGCCTTCCTGCAGGAGCAGCTGCTCGACCAGTGCAATATCGACTACGGCATCCTGCAGCCGCTCGCCGCCGGCAGCATGGCCTTCAACCAGGAACTCGGCGCGGCGCTATGTGCAGCCTTGAACGACTGGCAGATCGACAAGTGGGCGGGGCCGGAGCCGCGCCTGAAAGCCTCCATCTGCATCGCCCAGGAAGATGCGAAGGAAGCCGTCGCCGAGATCGACCGGCGCGTCACCGACCGCCGCTTCGCGCAGATCGCCATGCCGCCGCGCACGATGGAGCCATGCGGGCGCCGCCGCTACTGGCCTATCTATGAGGCGGCCGAGCATTACGGCCTGCCGATCGGGCTCCATACCAGCGCCTTCGGTTACCGCCCGAACACACCGTCCGGCTGGACCTCCTTCTATCTGGAGGAGCACTATGCGGCTTCCAACAGCCTTCAGACCGTGCTGACCAGCATGATCCTCGAAGGGGTGTTCGAACAGTTCCCGAAGCTGAAGATCGTGCTCGTCGAAGGCGGCTTCTCCTGGCTGCCGTCGCTCGTCTGGCGTCTCGACCGCGAATGGAAGCGCATGAAGAGCGAGGTGCCGCATGTGAAGCGCAAGCCGTCGGAATATGTGCGCGAGAATTTCTGGTACACGACGCAGCCGATCGAGGAGCCAGAAAACAACCGGCATCTTCTCGACATCCTGCGCTGGATCGGTGTGGATCGGCTGATGTTCTCGACAGACTATCCGCACTGGGATTTCGATGATCCGCGCTATGCCTTCAAAGTGCCGCTGACGCCGGCAGAACGTTCCGCCATTTTCCGCGACAACGCCGTGAAGCTGTTTGGTCTTCAATGAGCACCATGCAGAATACGATCCGGGGCAAAGCACCCCATGCCGCGCGCTGACGATGCCGGAGCCGCCGAACCGCAACATGTCCTTCTTCAGGCTTTTGCGGGGACGCATCCGGCAGGGAAAAAAGAAATCCTCCTCTGATTTCAAGAGGAAGGTTCCTTGAACAGCTCTGCTTCGTCCACGTCCGGTTTCCGGCATTTATCCTGACGGTGTCATCGGGCAGGGGGCCGGGTCGCGAACCGGTTCATCCACGGGGAGAATCCGGCGTCCGGTGATGGTCGTTTCAGGGCAGGGGACGCGCCGTCAGGGCGCCAACCGCCGGAAGACGAGGTTTCAATCCCGGAAACCGCGTCTCCGGAAAAGCCAAAGCGATCGGGCAGGCGGACAAGCCTGACATCAATACCACCTGATACCGACTGCCTGCCCATCCCACATGGATCAGGCCGCTGCGGAGTTTTCCTCCGCAGCGGGCATTCGTGCTGCGTGCAGATGGAGACAGCACAACTCCCCGAAGGAAATTTTGCACACGCGTACATTTTGTCATCCGGGTGTTATGAGGCGCCTCTAAACCGGCCTCGTTGTGACGATCTTCAGCGCTTCTTCAGACCCAGGGACGACCGGTCGCTTGGGGCCTGGGGAGGCAGCCAATTCACTCTTCGGGGAGTTAACCGATGACTGTTCTTCCGATCCTGAAATCCGCCACGCTCGCAGCCGTGCTGCTTGCTTCGACCGCTGTTTTCGCATCCGCCAGGGATGTCACCATCAAGGTATGGGCCGGTGGCACCGGGCCGACCGCCGACTACCGCATCGACAATATAAAAATGGCTGCCGATCTGATGCAGCGTGAGGCTGCCGTACGCGGCGAAGAGCTGAAGATCACCGTCGAGGGCCAGACATGGGCCGGCTGGGACGACTTCAAGCAGGCGGTGACACTGGCCGCCGAATCCAAGACCGCGCCGAACATCATCGTTTCCGGCCACGAGGACATCGGCACCTGGTCGAAATCCGGTCTGCTGCGTCCGGTCGAAGACTATGTCGATCTCGAAGCCTGGCCACTCAGCCAGATCTATCCGAACCTGCTGGAGGTTGCGACTTTCGACGGCCGCCTGTGGGGCATCCCGCAGGACGCCGAGGCTCGCCCCTTCTTCTTCTCAAAGCCGCATCTGAAGGCGATCGGCTACACGGACGGACAGATCGAGGCCCTGCCGGCCAAGGTCGAGAGCGGCGAGTACACGCTCTACACCATGCTCGACGACGTGAAGAAAATGCAGGACCAGGGCGTCGTGGAAAAGGGCAAGGGCTTCATGCCGCGCCCGAGCAACGGTACCGACTACTGGCAGTTCTACCAGAGCTTCGGCGGCGAAATGACCGACAAGGACAGCGGCAAGCTGTTGCTCGACCGGCAGGCGCTGACGGACATGTACCAGTTCTTCGTCGATGCCGTCGAAAAGGGCGTCGTGCCCTCGACCTATCTCGGCATGGCCTGGGACACCTGGCACGACGCCGTTGCCCACGACAAGGCGGGCGCCTGGCACGGCGGCACCTGGCACAAGGCGGAATGGGAAAGCAAGTGGGGCCTGAAGGACTTTTTCGGCCAGATCCAGTATAGCCTGATCCCCGCCGGCAACGAGCGCGGCCATGCCAATTCCGTCACTCATCCGCTCGTCTATCTGCTGTCGACTGCCGGAACGGACGACGATGCCGCGATTTCGGCCGAGCTGATCTCCATCGCCTCGGAGCCGCGCTTGAACGCTCTGCATGCAGTGAAATCCGGTCACCTCGCCATCGGCGAAGCGGAAGCCTCCGTGCCGCTCTACGCTAACGATCGTTGGGCGACGCTTGCCACCAAGGACTTGCTGCCGCACACGAATTCCATCCCGAACGATCCCGATTTCGGCCTCTACTGGAAGGCGATGTACAAGGGGCTCGAGGCCTCTTGGACGAAGACCTCCTCCGTCGCCGACGCGGTCAAGGCCGTCGAGACGGAAGTCCGCAACGCCCTCGGCGACAAGATCGTCATCCGCTAACCCGTCACCAGCCGGACAGGCCTCGTGCCAGTCCGGCTGGTCTTTCGCTTCCGGTGGTTCATGCGTTCTCCTCGGGTTTTCAAGATAAATCTTCTCGGCGTGGCCTTTCTGGCTCCGGCGCTGATCCTGCTGTTCGGCTTCTTCTTCCTGCCGGTGGTGCTGACCAGCGTGTTCGCCTTTACCAATATGAGCACCGCAACGGGGATCACCGGCGGCTCCTACATCGTCACCGGCAATCTCATCCGCTCGCTCGCAGAACAGGGTCTGGATCCGCTGACTGTCGATGCGCTGGGGCGATCCAGTTATGCGGTCGATCAGCAGGGCCTCGACAAGGCGCGAGCCGCCAAGGTCGATCCGAAGCTGCTTTCCGAGATCGAGGCCAGGCTGAAGGGCCGCATCTTTGCCAGTGCGGTCGAGTTCGAACGCGAGCTGAAGGGGTTGCCGTCCCGCCCGACGCGCGTGCGCGACCTGAAGGTCGCTGCCGGCGCGTTCGAACAGTCCGTGCTCAACATCCGCTACGAGAGCCGCAGCGACATCGAGGCCGCGCTGTCTGAGGTGCTGGATCATCCGTCCGGCGACGCGATCGGCCGGATTGCTGAGGCGAGCTATACCGGCTGGACCTGGACGACGGGTAACTTCATCAAGCTCGTTACCACCCCGGATACCTGGCGCATCGTCGTCAACACGGCCTTCTACGTGACGCTGACGCTGGCCTTCAATGTGCTGGTCGGCCTGTTCCTGGCTATCACGACATTTTATCTTCCGCCGGTGGGGGCTGGCTTTTTCAGCGTGCTGTGGCTTTTGCCGCGCATCACGCCGGTCGTCCTCTACGCCGTCCTGTGGAAATGGTTCACCTGGGATGGCGGCTTCGTCTTTAATATCGCCCGCGAGCTTGGCCTGCCCGCCTTCAACTACATGAAAGGATCGGTGCCCAGCGCCTGGACGGTCGTGATCCTCGCCAACGGGTTCATCGGCGCCTCCTTCGGGATGATCCTGTTTTCCGGGTCGCTGAAGGCCATTCCGGTGCAGCAACTATGGGCAAGCGAGGTGGACGGCGCCAGTCGCTGGCAGCAGATCCGCCATATCATCTTGCCTCAGATGCGCTGGCCGATCCTGTTCGTCACCAGCTATCAGACGCTGTCTCTGCTGTCTTCCTATCAGGAAATCTGGCTGACGACGAACGGTGGCCCGGGCAGCACCACGACGGTCTGGGCGCTGGAGGCCTTCAATACCGCGCTCAACAACTATACCGGCAACCTGCAGTACGGCCTCGGCGCTGCCATGGCGCTGGCTCTGGTGACCGTCGGGCTGGTTCTTTCCATCGTCTACCTGCGTCTGTTCCGCTTTGACGACATGATGTCGAAGCCGAAGATCGAGTTCTAGGGGGCCGGGGCATGACACGCAATTTCGCCGCCTGGCCGATCATCCTCATTCTCCTGGTGCTCAGCCTGCCGCTCGTGGTGATGTATCTCTTCCTGGTCATCGATACCTTCACCAATGCGCCGGTCGGCTCCATCCTGCCCAATGAATTTACGCTGCAGCACTGGCGCTTCCTGATCGACCCGACGATCACCGGCGATGTATGGAAACCGACGCTGACGACCTTTCTCTTCGCCATCAGCATGGTGCTGATTGTTGTCAGTGTTTCGGCGACCGCTGGTTATGCATTGTCACGGCTCGCTTTGCCGTTCCGGCGCTTCCTGCTCTCCGGCATCCTGGTCATGCATGCCTTCCCGTCGGTCACACTGATCATCGGCGTCTTCCTGGTCCTGCAGTTCGCCGGTCTCTACAATTCGTTGATCGGCGTCGTCCTGGTGAAGTCCAGCCTCATGCTGCCTTTCGGCATCTGGATCATGAAAGGCTTCTACGATGCGGTTCCCTGGGAAATCGAAATGGCCGGCGTGCAGGACGGCGCCAGCCGCTTTACCGTCTGGCGGCGGCTGATCCTGCCACAGGTCAGGCCCGGGCTTCTGTCTCTGGCGATCTTCGCCTTCATCGATGGCTGGAGCGAATACATGCTGCCCCGCATTCTCGCACCTTCCAGCGATTTCGAGGTTTTGTCCGTGTATCTCAACACGGTGTCGGATCCGAATTCCAGTACCTACAACTTCAACATCTTCAAGTCGGTCGGGCTGTTCTACACGCTGCCAATCCTTGCGCTCTTCATCGTCTTCCAGAACCGGCTCATGAATATCTTCGGCGGAGGCACCAAAGGCTAATGCAGATCTCGATCCGCAATTTCACCAAGAAATTCGATGACACGCCCGTCATCGAAAATATGAACCTCACCGTCAACGGCGGGGAGATGCTGGCACTGCTCGGCCCGTCCGGCTGCGGCAAGTCCACCACGCTGTTTGCGATCTGCGGCATTCATCGCATCGACGGGGGACAGATCCTGTTCGGCGATCGCGACGTCAGCACCCTGCCGAGCCAGAAGCGGAATGTCGGCGTCGTGTTCCAGAACTACGCGCTCTATCCGCATATGACGGTTTATGAAAACATCGCGTTTCCGCTCACAGTCCGCAACGATCGGAAGGCGGACATCGACAAGGAAGTGCGGGCTATCGCCAAGCTGACCCACATCTCCGAACTGCTGGAGCGGCGTCCGGGCCAATTGTCGGGCGGCCAGCAGCAACGTGTGGCGCTCGCCCGCGCCCTGATCCGTCGCCCCGACGTGCTTCTCCTCGATGAACCGCTCGCCAATCTCGACGCGAAGCTGCGTCTCGAAATGCGTTCGGAAATCCGCCGCATCCAGCTGGAGACGGGCATTACCGCCGTTCTCGTCACCCACGACCAGGTGGAGGCCATGTCCATGTGCGATCGGATCGCCATCATGAAGGCGGGTGAGATCGTCCAGATCGCCACGCCATCGGAAATGTACAACGACCCGCGCACGGCCTTCGTCGCGGGGTTTCTCGGCAATCCGCCGATCTCCTTCCTCAAGGGCAGGGTGCAGCAGGGGGCTTTTGCGCTGGATGACGGTGGCCTGAAGCTGCCGCTCGCGGCCCTTTCCGGCATCCCGGATGGTACGGCACTGACGCTCGGCATCCGCCCCGAGCATTTCGGCATTGCCGGTGACGTGCCGATCGAAGGCAAGGTGACCTTTGCGGAAACGCAAGGCCGCGAAAACCTCTATGACGTCGTGCTGCCGGATGGTTCCGTGCTGCGCTCGATCCAGCCGGCGCGCAACGACGTGAGGCCCGGAGACAGCGTGCGCTGGAGCCTCGACAGCAAGGCGGCTCTCGTCTTCGCCGAAGACGGCCGGAGGCTCTGATCATGCGGGATTTCAGCGCCCTTTTCCACAAGTTCGACTGGCCGGAAAACAGGGGGAAATTGCCTTTCTGCATCGGCCATCGCGGTGCGAGCGGTCACGAGCGGGAAAACACACTCGCCGCCTTCCGCCGGGCTGCCGAACTCGGCGCCGAGATGTGGGAACTCGACACACAGATGACCGCCGACGGCGTCGTGGTCGTCTCCCATGACGATCATCTGGAACGCGTCTTCCAGAAGGACCTTCACATTTCGAAGATGACCTTCGGGGATCTGCGCGAAGCGATTCCCGACGTGCCGAGCTTCGAGGAAGTGGCAGCCCTCGGCCGCGAGACCGGCTGCGGGCTTTATATCGAACTCAAGCGACCGGGCACCGGCCCGCTCTGCTGGCGGCACCTGAAGGAGATGGGGCAGCGTTTCGCCTGCCTCGGTTCCTTCGATGTCGCCCAGGTGCGCGAGCTGCGCGACATGGGCTGCAACTATCCGCTCTCGGTACTCGTCCGCGTCGGAGTTGATCCGCATGCGCTCGGCGAGCAGTCCGGCGCCGATATCCTGCATCTCTGCTGGGAGCGCGCGAGCGACTCACCGCAGGAATTCGTCACCCGGGAACTGATCGAAAGAGCCTTCGCCGATGGTAAGGAACTGGTGCTCTGGCACGAGGAACGGCCGGATGTACTGAAGGACATCATGGCGCTGCCAGTCCTCGGCATCTGCACCGACCTGCCGGACCTGATGCGCCCGAAGGAAGGAAACGGCCTTTCCCGCGAGCCCCGCCGCGTCACGTCCTTTGACGTGGCGCGCGCGGCGGGCGTTTCCCGTGCCGCCGTGTCGCGCGCCTTCACACCCGATGCCAGCGTCTCGGAAAAGACCCGGCAGAAGGTCTATCAGGCGGCCAAGGAGCTCGGCTACCGGGTGAATTATCTCGCCCGCAGTCTGACCAACAAGCGGTCCGATTTCGTGGGCCTTGTCGCCGCGGGGCTCGACAACCCGTACCGTACCCAGCAGCTCGAACATCTGGCTCGCGCGCTGATCGCCCGCAACTATCGACCGATCCTGCTGCCGACCTCGAAGGAGGCCGATAGTGCGACCGTTATCGGGCAGTTGCTGCATTACTCCGTCTCCGGCGTCATCGTCACCTCCGACGCGCCGCCATCCCATATCTTCGAGGAATGTGCAGTCGAAGGCGTGCCGATCGTCCTGATCAACAAGGGTGAGGACTTCCCCTTCGTCGATCGAGTGGTTTCCGACGATCGTATGTCGGGTTACACGGCCGTCGATCATCTTATCGAAACCGGCGCGAAGAGGCTCGCCGTGATTGCCGGCAAGGCGGTCTCCTACTCATCGCGCCGTCGCGCCGAGGCTTTCCAGAGCCGCTGCACAGGCCTTGGAATCGAGGCGCCACTGATCCCGGTTGCGATCAACGATTACCGGCACGGCCACGAGGCGGCGGAAAAGCTGCTGGACATGGGCATAGACGGCGTCTTCTCCGTCAACGACTACATGGCCTGCGGCGTGCTCGACGGGCTCGCCAAGGCGGGCCGGGGCGACGGATCAGTCAAGGTCATCGGCCACGACGACATTCCCCAGGCAAGCTGGAGTGCCTATGAGCTCACCACGTTCCAGCAGCCTTGCGACGTGCAGGCGGAACAGGTGATCGACCTGCTCACCAGCCGCATGTCCGAACCGGATGCCGTCGCGCGGGTGGAATTCACCCCCGTGACGCTGATCAAGAGAAGAAGTGCATAAAAATGTCATTGCAATTCGAGAGTTCATCTCTTCGGGCTCGATGCGAGGCGGCCGCCGCGATCGCGCGGCAGGTCGGCCAAGATACAGCTCGATTTCGGCAGGAGGCGCTGCCGGATGCGTTGGGGATCGAGAACAAGGGACCGCAGGATTTCGTGACGATCGCCGACCGCCGCTCGGAAGAGGCGATCCGCAACGCCCTGCTGGCGGTCTTTCCCGAGGATGCCTTCATGGGAGAGGAGGGGGGCGGTCAATCCGGCGAGAGGGGGACCTGGGTGGTCGATCCGATCGACGGCACGACGAATTTCATTCGCGGCTTCCGCCATTGGGGCGTGTCGATCGCCTTCGTTGCCGGCAGCGAGATCCTGATCGGCGCCATCTACGATGCAGCGCAGGACAAGGTGTTCCACGCGATCCGCGGGGAGGGCGCCTTCAAGGAAGGCCAGCCGATCGCAGCCGCGAAGACTGTGGACCCGGCCCAGGCAATCGCTGTCCTCGGCCACTCGCGCCGTACCGATTTTGAGGATTACATCTCCGTCTCGCGCCGGCTCTACGAGCGCGGCATCGATTACCGCCGAATGGGGGCGGCGGCGATCGGCCTCATCCGTGTCGCGGAAGGCATTTCCGATCTCTATTACGAGCGGCACCTCTCGGCCTGGGACATGCTGGCCGGCGTACTGATCGCAAAGGAAGCCGGCGCGACAGTCGCCGTGCCGCCGCTCGACCGGCTGCTTCACCGCGGCGGGCCGGTGGTCGCCTTTGCACCCGGTCTCGGGAACGAATTCTCCTTCCTGATCGAGATGGAAGGGCTTTCGGCGGCACAGCAGGACGGGCGAGTCTGATCAGGCGGCTATGGCCTGGTTCCAGGCAAGTGGGGCCAGTTCTTCGCGGAACGCGAAGCGGACCAGATGGGATTCGATTACCTCTTTTGTCCGCGAGAGCTGCTCCTCGTCGGGCGCGGTGGCCGTCACCGTCAGGCCCGCGTCATCCGCATCGAGAATGCCCTTGCCCATCGCAAACGTGCATTCGCCGTGTGTCGGGGTAAAGCTCACCTCGATCTTGTGGGCGAAATGTTTGCAGAGCTGCTGGAGATATTTCGAACCATGTTCGGTTTTCACGGCGGCAGTCGTCTGAAGCATGTGGATCTCCTTTACATGATTTTCTTTCTCCACTTATAGGCGGCGGCGTAGCGCCTGTCATCTCCTGAGCCGATCACGAAATCCGGATGGCTTGACCGGCGCTATCCCGAGGTCGGATTATAAGAAAAGAGCCCTATCCGGGTTCCCGTCACCTCTGCTAAGTGAAGTTCATGCCATCTGACGACCGAAAGAAAAGCCGTGTCACGCTTCTTGATGTGGCGCGGCATGCCAATGTCTCGCGCGCCACCGCTTCGCTCGTGATCCGCAAGAGCCCGCTGGTCGGGGCTGAAACGCGGGTACGCGTCGAAGCCGCGATGCGAGAGCTCGGCTATGTCTACAATATGGGGGCGGCGCGGCTTCGTGCGGAACGCAGCCACACGGTCGGCGTGGTCGTCCCGAACCTCACCAATCCGTTCTTTGCGGAACTCCTGTCCGGCATCGAGGCCGTGATCGATTCAGCCGGCATGGTCGTGATCCTGGCAAACAGCGGCGATCTTGTCGAACGGCAGGACATGGTCATGCGCCGCATGCGCGAACACGGCGTCGACGGCGTCATTCTCTGCCCGGCGGCGGATACTGCGCCGGAATTCGTCGAACGTGTCGGTGAATGGAACCTGCCGCTTGTGCAGGTGCTTCGTCATGTTTCGGAAGATGTCGATTATGCGGGGGTGGATTATGCCGCAGGCATGCGGCAGGCGGTGGATTACCTTGCGTCCCTCGGCCATCGCAAGATTGCCTTTGCTGTCCACGGGCCGGTCCATTCAGCCTATCTGGAGCGTATCGAAGGCTTCCGCGAGGCCATGGTCTCACGCGGTTTCGATCCGGGCATGATCATCCGGGTTCCATACCAGACGGCAAGAATTCCCGCTTCGGCTCACTTACTTTTCGACAAGGGAGAAGAGCCGACGGCGGTCATCTGTTTCAACGACGTCGTGGCCCTCGGCCTGTCAGCCGGGCTTCACGACCTCGGGCGGGAAGTGGGTGAGAATTTTTCGCTGGTCGGTTTCGATGACGTGGCGGAAGCCGAGGTGATGCGTCCGCGCCTCACGTCCGTCTCCACCGGCCCGGTGACGATCGGGGAGAACGCCGCCCGGCTTCTGCTCGACCGTCTCATCGATCCGATGCTCCCACCCCGCAGGGTTGTGAAGGAAACGCAGCTTCATATCCGCCAGTCCTGTGCACCGCTTGCCGTTACCACCCTATAATAAACACCCACGGGTGGTTGACGCCCGTTGGAAAAGCTTTTAGATCGATCTAAATCAGCGTGCGCCACAGAGGAGTGGAGCCCGTTCGACAATGATTGGGGAGGTCCCAAGTTGTACAATTTCAACTTCGAGCCCGTGTTCGTGGGCTTCGATCAGCTCTTGCTCGGCGCCTGGCTGACGATCCAGCTCTCCTGCGCGGCGATGATTCTCGGCCTGATCGTCTCGGTTCTGTGTGCGGCCGGCAAGACGTCCGGGATTGCGCCGCTGCGCTGGCTGATCGATGCCTATATCGAGGTCATCCGCAACACGCCCTTCCTCGTACAGATCTTCTTCATCTTCTTCGGCCTGCCATCGCTCGGCCTGCGCCTGACGCCGAACAGCGCGGCACTCCTGGCGCTTGTCGTCAATTTCGGCGCCTACGGCACCGAGATCATCCGCGCCGGCATTGAATCGATCCAGAAAGGGCAGGTTGAGGCGGGCACGGCACTCGGCCTCTCCAAGCTGCAGATCTTCTGCTACATCATCATGAAGCCGGCGCTGCGCACCGTCTATCCGGCGCTGACCAGCCAGTTCATCTACCTGATGCTGACCTCCAGCGTCGTCTCGGCAATCTCGGCGGACGACCTCGCAGCCGCCGGCAACGACCTGCAATCGGCGACCTTCGCGAGCTTCGAGGTCTATATCGTCGTCACGCTGATCTATCTCGCCATGTCCGTCGGTTTCTCTGCGATCTTTTCGGCGATCGAGAAGGCCGCCTTCAAATATCCGTTGAGCCGGTAGGGGTAGGATATGCTGATCAGACCTTTCGGCTGGAACGAATTCTGGATCATCGTCATCGCGGCGCAATGGACGATCGCGCTCTCGGCGATCGCCTTTGCCGGCGGCGGAATCGGCGGCCTCGTTATCGCACTGGTGCGTGTCTCCGATTCCAAATGGCCGCGTCTCGTCGCAACGGGCTTCATCCGCGTCTTCCAGGGCACGCCGCTGCTGATGCAGCTTTTCCTGGTCTTCTTCGGGCTCAATATCTTTGGCCTCGGCATCAACCCTTGGGTTGCCGCTGCAATCGCCTTCACGCTGCATGCGAGTGCATTTCTGGGCGAAATCTGGCGCGGCTGCATCGAGGCAGTGCCGCCCGGACAACGGGAAGCGGCGACGGCGTTGGGCCTACGCTACTACAACCGCATGCGCTACATCATCCTGCCGCAGGCTTCCCGCATCGCAGTGGCGCCCACGGTCGGCTTCCTGGTGCAGCTCATCAAGGGCACATCGCTTGCAGCGATCATCGGCTTTACCGAGCTCACCCGCCAGGGTCAGATCATCAACAACGCGACCTTCAGTCCGTTCCTCGTGTTCGGGACGGTCGCCGCGGTCTATTTCGTGCTGTGCTGGCCGCTTTCGGTGCTCGCGCGGCGCATGGAAACCAGATTTTCCCGGGCGACGACACGCTGACGGGACCCGAGCCGGAGGGAGGAAGCCGGCATAACAGAAAGGGTAGGAAAAATGAACATTTCCAGACGCATGGTAGTGGCCGCGATCGGTGCAGGCCTGATGGTGGGCGCGATGGCTTCGACGGCCGCGGCGCAAACCGTCGAAAGCATCAAGGTTGCAGGAACGATCAAGATCGGCATGCTGGTCGACTTCCCGCCCTTCGGCATCATGAACACCAGCAACGAGCCGGACGGTTATGACGCCGACGTCGCCAAACTGCTCGCCAAGGAATGGGGCGTGAAGCTGCAGATCGTTCCGGTCACCGGCCCGAACCGCATCCCCTACCTGCAGAGCAACCAGGTCGACCTGCTCGTCGCCTCGCTCGGCATCACCGAGGAGCGCGCCAAGAGCGTCGATTTCTCCGAACCCTATGCCGGTATCTCGATCGGCGTCTTCGGAGCCAAGGACACTGCCGTTTCCAAACCGGAGGACCTTTCCGGCAAGACGATCGGTGTTGCCCGCGCCTCGACGCAGGATACAGGGGTGACTAAGATCGCGCCAAAGGATGCCAAGATCCAGCGTTTCGATGACGACGCCAGCGCCGTGCAGGCCCTGCTGTCCGGTCAGGTGGAGTTGATCGGTGTGTCGAACGTCGTCGCCGCTCAGATCGAGGCTGCCGCTCCGGGCCGTTTCGAACAGAAGCTTCAGCTCAGCCAGCAGGTGCAGGGCATTGCGGTGCGCAAGGGCTCGGCTGAGCTGTTGACGGCTGTCAACAGCTTCATCGACAAGGTCAAGGCCGATGGCGAACTCAGCAAGATTCACGAGAAATGGCTCGGCACGCCGCTGCCGGATTTCGTCGCCAACGCCAAGAAGTAAAAAGTAGGGATTGAAGGGAGTTCCTCGCATGAATGAGGTTACAGCAAACGCATCGGCCGCGGCCAGGCGGGGAGCTTCCGATCTGGCCGTGAGCATGGAAGGCGTCAACAAGTGGTATGGCGGCTTCCACGCGCTGAAGGATATCGAGCTTTCGGTCAACCGGGGTGAACGGATCGTCATCTGCGGCCCGTCCGGCTCCGGCAAGTCGACCCTCATCCGCTGCATCAATCAGCTCGAGACGATCCAGAAGGGCCGGATCGTCGTGGACGGTCACGATCTCACCGCCGGCGGCAAGAATGTCGATATCGTCCGCCAGGAGACCGGCATGGTCTTCCAAAGCTTCAATCTCTTCCCGCATATGACGGTTCTGGAAAACTGCACGCTGGCGCCGATGAAGGTGCGCGGCATTTCCCGCGCGGATGCGGAAAAGACCGCCCGCAAATACCTGGAACGGGTGCATATTCCGGAGCAGGCGGAGAAATATCCGGCCCAGCTTTCCGGCGGCCAGCAGCAGCGTGTGGCGATCGCCCGCGCGCTCTGCATGAACCCAAAGATCATGCTCTTCGATGAGCCCACCTCGGCGCTCGACCCCGAAATGGTCAAGGAAGTGCTCGACACGATGATCGACCTGGCCAAGGAAGGCATGACCATGCTCTGCGTGACGCACGAGATGGGCTTCGCCCGCCAGGTCGCCGACCGGGTGATCTTCATGGACCGCGGCGAAATCCTCGAAATGGGCACGCCGGACGAGTTCTTCGGCAACCCGAAGAACGAGCGTCTCAAGACCTTCCTCGGCCAGATTTCCTGAGCCGCAGCCATTCAAGATACGGAGTTCCGGACGTGAAACCAGATATCCTGTTCGTAGAACCGATGATGCAATTCATCGAGGATCAGCTCGACGCGGCCTACACGGTGCACCGGATGTACGATCCGGCACAGAAGGCGGCGCTGGAAGCGGCACTGCCGAAGATCCGCGCGGTCGCGACCGGCGGCGGCACCGGACTTTCCAACGATTGGATCGAGAAGCTGCCTTCGCTCGGCGTCATCGCCATCAACGGCGTCGGAACCGACAAGGTCGATCTGAAATTTGCCCGCAGCCGCAATATCGATGTGACCACGACGCCCGGCGTGCTGACCGACGATGTCGCCGATCTGGGCATCGCGCTGATGCTCGGCGTGCTGCGCCATATTGCCAGGGGTGACGCCTTCGTGCGCGAGGGAAAGTGGGGCAAGGAGGCTTTCCCGCTTGGCACAAGCCCGAAAGGCAAGCGGGTCGGCATTCTCGGCCTCGGCCAGATCGGCAAGGCCTTCGGCCGCCGCGCCGAAGCCTTCGGCATGGACGTGCGCTACTGGAACCGCTCAGCCGTCACTGACACGACCTGGAAATCCTGCGCCTCGCCGGTGGCGCTGGCGGAAGACAGCGACGTGCTCTGCGTCATCGTCGCGGCGAATGCCGAGACCCAGAACATTGTCAATGCCGAGGTCCTGAAGGCTTTGGGACCGAAGGGTATTCTGATCAATATCGCGCGCGGCAGCGTTGTCGACGAGGACGCGCTGCTCGCAGCGCTGAACGATGGCACGATTGCCGCCGCCGGTCTCGACGTCTACCTCAATGAACCGCGTATTCGCGAAGACTTCTCCACGGCTCCGAACACCGTGCTGATGCCGCATCAGGGCAGCGCAACCTATGAAACGCGGGTCGCCATGGGCAATCTCGTGCTTGCCAATATCGCTGCCCACTTCGCCGGTGAAAAGCCGCCGACCACGGTGAACTGAGCCGGAGACATACGATGATCATCCGACAGGCCTTTTTTGAAGGCACGATCCATGCCGGCAAGGAAGAAGAGTTCAAGGCCTACGTCGCCGATAGGCTGATGCCGCTGTGGCTTTCCTTTCCAGGCGTCAGGGAGGTCCGCGTGCTCTACAATATCGAGCGGGACGAAGGCGCTCCGCCCTATCCCATGGTGCTGTCCACCATGTATGACAGCCGCGAGGCGCTCGCTACCGCGCTCGAATCCCCGGTCCGCTATGAAAGCCGGGAGGTGACCAAGGGCCTCCTCGAAATGTTCGACGGCCGCATTCATCACCACGTTTTCGACCTCGCCCTGAACTGAACACCGGCGCGCCGCCTTCCGCGCCCGGTTATGAGGCAAGGGGAGGGAAGCCGCCTGAGGCGACCCTCGGTTACAAAACGGTACGCACCCGCCAGAGTTCGGGGAAAAGCTCCACCTCCAGCATCTTCTTCAGGTAGTGGGTGCCGGATGTGCCGCCCGTCCCGCGCTTGAAGCCGATCACACGCTCGACCGTGGTGACGTGGTTGAAGCGCCATCGGCGGAAATAATCCTCGAAGTCGACGAGCTTTTCCGCAAGCTCGTAGAGTTCCCAATATCGGCCGGGAGCGCTGTAGACCACCCTCCAGGCCTCCAGCACCTTCTGGTTCTCGCCGCGCGTCATGCGCCAGTCCGTGCGAGCCCCATCCTCGCCGATATCGAAACCGCGCCGGGCAAGCAGCATCAGCGCTTCGTCATAAAGGCTTGGCTGTGCGAGGATGCCTTCCAGCATGGCGATGATTTCCGGCCGGTGCGAATGCGGACCGAGCATTGCAAGGTTGCGGTTGCCGGCCAGGAATTCGATCGCGCGATACTGATAGGACTGGAAACCAGAGGATTTACCGAGCGAAGCGCGGAATTCGGTGTATTCGCTGGGCGTCATGGTGCGCAGCACGTCCCAGGCATTATTGAGCTGTTCGAAGATGCGGGCGACACGCGTGAGCATCTTGAAGGCCGGCTGAGGATCGTCGCCGCGGATCGCGGCGATTGCCGACGTGATCTCGTGGATTGCAAGCTTCATCCACAGCTCCGAAGTCTGGTGCTGGATGATGAAGAGCAGTTCGTCATGCGCCCCGGAAATCGGCTTCTGCGCATTGAGCACTTCCCCGAGGTGCAGATAGTCGGAATAGGACATCTGTTCGCGGAAGGACATTTCCGCGCCGTCCTCGACAGGATCGTAAGGTTTGGTGCTCATATGCGCGGCATCTCTTGTGTCTGGCGGTTCCAGGTCCCCTTGTGCCGGAGGTTTCGGCAAATATCCACCGCTTTGATCGACGGCTGGGTCACTGCATTGACTAGTCATCTGACCATGCCGGCAAAACTGCCTATATTTTGGGCTGACATGGGGCTTGTATAAAAAATCACTCCATGTATGATTTTCCAAATCGAAAATTATTTTCCAAACCGATAACGAAGAGGGGTTGAGATAGATGTCATCGATGGTTTCCTTGATGCGTATGGCCGCATTTGTGACGGGCATCGCGCTGCCGGTTTTCGCCAGCGCGCAGGAGAAGCTCGTCATCTCGGACTGGGGCTATGCCAATGATTTCCTCGTTCCGAAGGTCTACGAGCCTTTCGAAAAGGCCAACAACGTCAAGATCGTCATCGAGACGGGCGGGGCACCGGAGCGCCTGAACAAGGCCCGCATCCGCGGCGGTGTCGATATCATCTACCTGACCGACAAATTCTCCCAGATCGGCATCGACCAGGGGGCCTTCGACAAGATCGACGCCTCCAAACTCGCGAACTTCGATGAACTCTACGACGCCGCCAAGCACCCGCAGGGCGATTACGGCCCGGCTGTCACCTTTGGCCGCTATGGCATCGTCTACGACAAGACGCGCACCGCTACACCGATCACATCCTGGTGCGACCTGTGGCGGCCGGATTTCAAGGGCGCCATCGCCATGCCCGGTTTCAACACGACCGGCGGCCCGTCCGTCGTCATGATGGCCGCGAAATGCGCCGGCACCGATGCCTTCGGCGATCCTGATACAGCCTTCAAAAAGATGGCAGAGCTGAAGCCGAATATCGTCAAGACCTTCAGCTCCGGTTCGGAGCTCACCAACCTGCTCTCCACTGGCGAGGCCTTTATCGGACTCGCTCAGGACTATGCCTTCCCGGCGATCAAGGCCGCCAATGCGAATATCGGCTGGGCAGAGCTGAAGGAAGGTGACTTCGCCATGATGAACACGATCAACATCCCGGCCAATTCGAAGAACAAGGAACTGGCGCTGAAGTTCATCGACTGGCAGCTCAGCAAGGATATCCAGCAGATCTCCTCGATTGCCCTCGGTGGCGGCCAAGGCCCCGTCAACAAGAATGTCGAACTGACGCCCGAACAGGCCTCGCGACTGGTTTATGGCGAAAAGGCGGTCACGAGCATGCAGACCAATCCGTATGAGAAGCTGCTCACGGTCAATGCCGATTGGGAAAGCCGCTGGAACACGGTGTTTGGGCAGTAATTTGTCACACAGTCCGTCAATCACCCGGCGTCTTGGCGCCATCGGGCCATGGGCGCTGGTTCTGCCGGCGTCCCTGGCCCTGCTGTTGCTGCTCGTTCTTCCCGTCGCCGGCACGCTGATGGAGAGCTTCGGCAATCCGAAGGGGATCTGGGAGAATTACCGGCTCTTCTTTTCCAGCAGCTATAACCGCGCCGTTCTGATCCGCAGTTTCTGGATCGCGCTCCAGGCAACTGCCGTGTCGCTCGTCGCCGGCTTCTTCGGCGCCTACATGATCGCCAATTCCCGCCCGGGTCTGAAGCGGGTACTGCTGATCGTCTCGGTCTTCCCGCTTCTGACCGGTGTCGTCGTGCGCTCCTTTTCCTGGATGGCGATCCTCGGCCGCAACGGCATCGTCAATACCGCGCTCATACAGCTTGGCCTGATCGACCAGCCTCTCAGCCTGCTTTTCACGCAGGGTGCGGTGATCGTGGGCCTCGCCTATCTCTTCACGCCGCTGATGATCCTGTCGCTTGTCGGCGTGCTCGAAACAATCGAGGACGACCTTTATCTCGCCGCCGAATCCCTTGGCGCCAGCCCTTTCGGCGTCTTCCGCCAGGTCACGCTGCCGCTGGCGGTGCCGGGCATGATCGTCGGCTCCGTGCTCGTCTTCACCGGCAGCCTCGCGACCTTCGTCACGCCGCGGCTTCTCGGCGGCGAGCAGCAGATGACGCTGGCGACGCTCCTTTATCAGAAGGCCATGATTTCCTTCGACTGGGAGGCGGCCAATACCATCGCCGCGATCATGATGGCCGTCACCATTCTCTGCGTTTTCCTGATGGGCTGGCTCGTCCGGCGCGCCACATCCGCGAGGGCTGCGCAATGAACCGCCGCAAGCTCCACCCGCTGATGCAATTCGCCGGCTGGCTGGTGATGCTGTTCCTGATCGGCCCCGTGGTGATCGTGCTCGGCACTTCGGTCAGCGACACCACCTATCTCGCCTTTCCGCCGAAAGGACTGACGCTGCGCTGGTTCGAAAACGTCTTCGCCCAGGACAGTTTCCTGTCGACCTTCGCCATCTCCATGCAGGTCGCGGCGGGCGGCACACTGCTCGCGCTGATGCTCGGTCTTGCGGCGGCCTATGCGCTTGCCCGCTACCGCACGACGATCCCGGCCTGGTACGGCTCGGTCTTCTTCCTGCCCTTCTTCATCCCGGAAATCGTCTTCGGCTTTTCGCTTTTGAAAACCCTGATCGTGCTTTTCGAACTTCCGGTCATGCCGTCACTCATCCTCGGCCATGCAATCCTGTGCCTGCCCTATATGGTGCGGGTCATCGGTGCGAGCCTTGCGAGCTTCGACTTCTCGATCAAGGAGGCCGCCGTCAGCCTCGGCATGCATCCGGTGCGCGCCTTCTGGACGATCGTGCTGCCCAATATCCGCTCAGGGATGATCGCCGGCGTGGTGCTCGCCTTCATCACCTCGCTCAACGACATGGCGGTGGCGTTGTTCCTGACGGGGCCTGGAATTTCGACGCTGCCGATCGAGGTCTTCACCTATGTCGAGCAGTTCTTCGACCCGACGGTCAGCGCGGTTTCAGTGCTTCTGATGGCGGTCACCACCATCGTCATGATCCTGATCGAGCGCAGCCTCGGGCTGTCCAAGACCATCAAATAGGAGCCGAAATGGCCGATCACGCCGTTACATTGGATAATGTCGTTGCCCATTATGGTCGCACCCAGGTCCTGCACGGATTGAACCTTTCCGTCGGCGAAGGCGAACTGGTCTCGCTGCTCGGTGCCAGCGGCTGCGGCAAGACGACGACGCTGAGGCTGCTCGCCGGCTTCATCCAGCCGACCAGCGGCGCCATCACCGTCGCCGGGCGCGACGTCACCGGCCTTCCTCCCCACAAACGGGATGCCGGCATCGTCTTCCAGAACTATGCCCTGTTTCCGCATCTGACGGTCGCGGACAATGTCGGTTTCGGGCTCAAGCAGCGCAGGGTGCCGGCCGCCGAGCGCGAGGCCCGCGTCAAGGCCATGCTCGCTCGCGTCGGCCTGGCCGACTATGCCGACCGCTTGCCGGCGGCGTTGTCAGGCGGCCAGCGTCAGCGCGTGGCGCTCGCTCGGGCATTGGCGATCGACCCGCCGCTTTTGATGTTCGACGAGCCGCTTTCCAACCTCGATGCCAAGCTTCGGATCGACATGCGCGTCGAGATCCGCGAATTGCAGCGCGCCAACCGCCGCACCGCGATCTACGTCACCCATGACCAGGAAGAGGCCTTTTCGATCTCCGACCGCGTGGCAATCATGCATGCCGGCCGGATCGTCCAGCTCGACACGCCGGAAGTCCTCTACACCCGCCCGGTCAATGCCTTCGTGGCGCGTTTCGTCGGCTTCGACAATCTGCTGCCCATGACCGTGATCGCCCGCAACGGTGACGCCGTCACCGTGGAGACGGCCGGTGGCACGCGCCTGGCGCTGTCGCAGGGTATGACCGGTCCGCTCCCCGATCGCTTCCTGGTCGGCGCCCGGCCGGAAGGGCTGGAAATCGTCTCCGCAGAACCGGAAACGATCCCGGGCAAGACGCATACGCGTTCCTATCTCGGCCGCGCCTACCAGTACAAGGTTGATACCGCGATGGGCGTACTCACCGCCAACGCGCCGCTTGCCCACGACCACGGGCAGGACAGTGCCGTCGGCCTGAGGCTGAATCTCGAACATTGCTGCATCCTGCCGTACGAGGAGAACTGACCATGGCACGCTCTATGGTGGTCGCGGCCGCGCAAACGGGGCCGATTGCAAGACAGGACAGCCGCAAACAGGTCGTCGCGCGATTGATCGCGCTTTTGCAGGAAGCGGCGGCCCGCGGCGCCGAGCTGGTGGTCTTTCCCGAACTGACGCTGACGACCTTCTTTCCCCGCTGGCATCTTACCGATTCCGCCGAGATCGATGCCTTTTTCGAGCGCGAAATGCCCGGACCGGAAACGCTGCCGCTCTTCGAGGAGGCGAAACGCTTGCAAGTGGGCTTCTATCTCGGCTACGCGGAGCTTGCCGTCGAAGAGGGCAGGACCCGTCGCTACAATACCGCCATCCTCGTCGACCGGGCCGGCGCGATCGTCGGCAAGTATCGCAAGGTCCATCTGCCGGGCTGGGACAGGCCGCAGCCGGACCTTCAAGCCCAGCATCTTGAAAAATACTATTTCGAGCCCGGCAATTACGGCTTCCGTGTCTGGAAGACCATGGGCGCGACGATCGGCATGTGCATCTGCAACGACCGGCGCTGGCCAGAAACCTACCGGGTGATGGCGCTGAAAGGTGCCGAGATGATCCTGGTCGGCTACAATACGCCTGACGACCATACCGGCAGTTTCGATTTCGACAGCCTGACGCTGTTCCACAATCAGTTGTCCCTGCAGGCGGGCGCCTACCAGAACTCAACCTGGGTCGTCGCGACCGCCAAGGCGGGACTGGAGGAGGGCTCGAACCTGATCGGCCAGTCGATGATTGTCGCACCGTCCGGCCAGATCGCGGCGATGGCGACTTCCACGGAGGATGAAGTTGTCGTGGCAAAGTGCCATCTCGATATGGCAACGCTCTACCGCAAGACGATCTTCGATTTCGCACGCCATCGCGAGCCGGACCATTATCGCCTGATCGTCGAAACCAGGGGGCCGATTGCGGGCGCAGAGAACGAGACTTGAAAACGGGAGGGAGGAACCCGGAATGAATGATCCAGGACAACACACGGCGCCGACAACCGACGATGCAGCCGCCGTCGCGCGTATTCTGTCGGACCTCAGGAAGGCGAACAGCTGGACGCTGTCCGAGGTTTCCAGGCGAACCGGCGTCTCCATCTCGACGCTGTCCAAGATCGAAAACGGCCAGAGCCGTCCCGCCTACAGCGTGCTCACTCGGCTCGCTTCCGGCCTCGACATCGATTTTGCCGACCTGCTCGGCGGAGAGCCGCCGCAGGCGCGCTTTTCCGGCGCCGCCCGCGCCATCACGCGCGCGGGCAGGGGCAAGCATTTCGGCAGCGAGATGGGGCTTTACGAAATGCTGGCGACCGATCTCGCTGCCAAGTCACTGCAGCCGATGGTCATCGATATCCAGCCGCGTGACGACGACAGTCCGAGCGTCAGGAGCGCCCACTCCGGCGAAGAATTCGTCTATGTGCTTGAAGGCGATGTCGTTTTCGAGATGAATCCTTATGCGCCCGTTGTGCTCGCAGCCGGCGATTCCGCCTATTTCGACGCGGCGATGGATCACGGTTTCTATGCGGTCGGGCCAAAACCCGGCCGCATCCTCTCCATCTGTTTTGCCGGTTCGGCACCGCAGCCGACGGAAACCCTGGAAGCAAAATGATAAACGCGAAATCCGAAGTCCTTATCCGCCAGAAGCTGACGCTCGTCGCCCTCGGCAAGGCCCCCGCCGATCGCATCCTGCGCGTCGGCAGGCTGCTCGATACGGCAACCCGCACCTGGGCCGAGAACCAGGAAATCGTCATCAAGGGCGATCGCATTGCCTATGTCGGCCCGGCCGGTTCCTGGCCGGGAACCGCCGATGCCATCGTGGACCGGCCGTCGCTGATGGCCATCCCAGGGCTCGGCGAAGTGCACAAGCATATCGAAAGCTCGCACCTGACGCCCGAATGGGAGGCGGCCCTGGTCATGCCGCGCGGCAATACGTGGACATGCGAGGCAAGCCACGAATTTTCCAATGTGCGCGGCTCCCGCACACTCGAATTCTGGATGGCTGCGCGCCAGCACGGCTCGCCGCTCAAGATCTTTCCTCTGCCCGGCTCGGCAGTGCCGCCGACAGCCTATGAACATGGCGGCGGCTGGTTCGGCTATGATGAACAAAAGTCTTTCCTGAAAGACAGCCTGATGGTCGCCGGGTTGGATGAGGTCATGGACTGGCCGGCCGTGTGGAATCCCGAGAACGCATCGCATGCGCGGCTGTGGGGCATGATCGAGGCAACGTTCGAGGCGCGCGGCGTGGTCGAGGGCCATGCCGCCGGACTGAGGGACTTGCCGACCATCAACGCTTTCGCGGCCGCCGGTCTCGCCTCCGACCATGAAGCATGGACCGCCGAGGAGTTCTGGGACAAGCTCTCCCATGGACTCTTCATGGAACTTCGTCCGCATTCGATGCCCGACGTCATCAAGGGCCTGCTTCAACGCGGCCTTTCCGACTGGTCGCAGATCGCCTTTGCAACCGACGACCGCAGCGCTTCCGAAACCCTGCAGAAGGGCGCGACCGACTACAATGTCCGCCTCGCCATCCAGTCCGGCCTTGCACCGGAAATCGCCATCCAGTGTGTCACCATCAACCCGGCACGGCACATGCGCCTGACCCCCTGGGTCGGTTCGATCGCTCCCGGTCGCTTCGCTGATATCGTGCTGCTCTCGGACCTCGAGAACTTCGAGATCGCCGAAGTCTGGGCCGACGGCAGGCAGGTCTCCGAGGGCAAGCGTTACATCCTCGATGTGCCACAGATCGACTGGCCGGAATGGGCACGCAATACGGTGCAGATCGGTGGCGAGCTCACGGCCGCGGATTTCGCGATCGAGGCTCCCGCCGGCCGTACCACGATGATGGCGGCCGTATTGCGGCCCTTCCATTGGGAAGACAGTTTCCTCACCTACGAACTGCCGGTGGAAGAGGGGAGGGTTCAGCGCGATACGGGCCGAAACATCACCAAGTTCGCCATCGTCGACCGCTTTTCCGGCAAGAAGTCGCTGTCGAAAATGTTCTGGGCAGGAACCGGGCCGCGCACGCCCGATTGCGCGCTAGCAAGTTCCCTCGCCCATGACAAGCACAATGTCTGGTGCGTCGGCTCCTCCGACGAGGCCATGGCGATGGCCGTCAATGCGCTTGCGGAAATCGGCGGCGGCTGGGCTCTCGTGCGGGACAACAAGGTCGTCGCTACGGTGCGCTACGAAGTGGCCGGGCTGATGTCGTCCCGTTCGGCGGAAGACCTGGACGCCGACATGCAGCGTCTTTATGCCGAGGGCGACAAGATCGACTGGATGTTCGAGCCCTCGTCGTCGCCGCGTTGGTGGGCAGGCTTTCCCGAGCGGCTGGCCTTCGCCACGCTTACCTGCGCGCCCTGGCGCTGGGTACTGGTGGCGCCTTCCGACGACGTGCCGCAAGGCCTTGTCAATGTCGCCACCGGCGAAACCCATCCGATTGTCTGGTGAGGAGGGCGCCATGCACGACCCATTGAATGTTTCAGCCGATGGGACGCGGAAAGCCTTTGCCGGCGCTGAAGACCTGCAAACACCCTGCGTCGTGGTCGATGAACCGCGGCTCGACGCCAATATCGCCCGCATGCAGTCGATCGTTGGTAGCCGGGTGGAACTGCATCCGCATATCAAGACGCACAAATCGGTGGCGATCGCCCGACGACAGCTTGCGGCCGGAGCCCGCGGCATCACTGCCTCTCATGCCGCCGAAGCCGCCGTTTTCATCCGGGCGGGCATTTCGCCGGTCACCGTCGCCTATCCGATGATCACGCCGGGGCAAGTCGCGGGCCTCCTGAAGCTCGCGGCCGATCGCGATGCGGAATTGCGCTTCATCGTGGATAGCAGCTTCGGGCTTGATGTCCTGGAACAGGCCGCGGTCGAGACGGGCAGGGCAGGCGGCGTATTCCTCAAGGTCGATGTCGGTCTGCACCGCTGCGGTGTCGATCCGGAGAACTCCGAAAGCCTCGTGCTGGCGGACAGATTGGCACGCTCGAAGCACCGCTTCATGGGGCTACTCTCCCATGCCGGACACGCCTATGGCGCCGGCAATCCGGACGGCGTCCGCAAGGTAGCGGCTGACGAACGCGAGACACTGCTGCGCTTCCGCGAGGCCTTGCGTGGCAGGGGGATCGACGTGCCGCGCATCTCGATCGGCAGTACCCCGACGATGCTCTGCAATGACGGCTTCGAGGGCATCGACGAAGCCCGGCCCGGCAATTACGTCTTCCTCGATCTCACCGCCGTCAGGCTCGGAATCGCCACGCGCTCGGAGATTGCGCTGGCGGTCGCGACAACGATCATTTCGGCCAATCGCGACGTCTATATCATCGATGCCGGCTCGAAGACGCTGAGTTCCGATCTCGGTCCCCACAGCGTCGGTACCGGCACTGCCTTTGGGGAAGCCTGGTCGGATGAGCTTGAAACACCGTTGATCGTCACGCGGCTCTCCGAGGAGCACGGCATGGTCGCGCGCGGCGCGACCGATCTTGCGATCGGTGACCGGCTGCTCATCTATCCGAACCACTCCTGCGTCGTCGTCAACCTGGCTGCCGGCCTGCACCTTGTCGGCGGAGGAGAACAGCGTCGGCTGGCCATTGATGCCGCCGATAACCGCATACGCGCACAAGGCGAAGGCGAAGATCGGGATTAGCGTTCGAGGTCTATCGGAACAGAACGGCAGACCATTTCGATAAGCGGGACAGGCGCTGGTTCAGAGTGGAGAGGTGGAGGTTCGGCAATCCGCCGCGGCCGAACCTCCGCGCGGCCGGGTTCTCTAGCCCGTCAGGCCGCGATAGATGGCGGGCAAGGCCGCCGGCAGTTTCGAAATGTTTCCGACAACCGCATAGCCGTTGCGGCCGAACATCGTCGGCAGATAGGATTTTGCGTCCTGGTCCACCGTCACGGCGAATACGTTTACACCCTGGCGACGCGCTTCCTGCACGGCGCGGCGACTATCCTCCAGCGCGAAACGGCCCTCGTAGTGATCGATGTCGTTCGGCTTGCCGTCGGTCAGGACGAGAAGCAGGCGCGTCCGGTTGGGGCGTTTTGCCAGTTCGGCGGTCGCATGTCTCATGGCGGCTCCAAGACGTGTGTAATATCCGGGCTTCAGCCCGGCGATACGATCCTCGACACCCGGAGAAAGCCGCTCATCGAACCCTTTCACGGTCTCGACCCGCACCCAGGAGCGGCGCCGCGACGTGAAGGTCAGGATGGAGTGATCCGTGTCGCAGCCGGTCAAACCTTGCGAGAGGACGAGAAGCGCTTCCTTCTCGACGTCCAGGACCCGCCGGTTGTCGATCCATGCGTCGGTGGAAAGGGAGACGTCGACGAGTATGGTGACCGTAAGATCGGGGTTGCGCGGCTGGCTCGTGATGTGAATGCGGTCCGTGCCCTGTCCACCGGCCACGAGGTCGGTCCGGCGCCGGACAACCGCATCGAGATCGAGCTCCGCTCCGTCAAGCTGTGATTTGAGGAGTTCCTGGCGAGGGCGCAGGATCTCGAACTGCTTGCGCACCTTTCTGACCAACGCCTTCGTGTCGTTCGACATGGAAAGGCGATCGCCGGAGACCGCCACCGGAACGGCAAGAACCCGGCAATGGTTCTTCAGATAGGCGGCCTTCCGGTAATCCCATTCGGGATAGGTCAGATCGGCGGCGATTTCCTGGAGGTCGACCATTTCGGGCGGAAGGTCGAGATCGAAGCGGAAACGGGATGAGGGACGTTCCCGCCGATGCCCGAGGACCATCTCGTCGAGATCCTCGGCAGCCTTTCCATCCTCATCGGGCGTGTCGTCGGTCGGCCGGTCGATATTGACCATTTCGGCCATCGCCAGGATCTTTTCGAAACGGTTCAGGATGAAGGGGCTCCGGTCGGAACGCTTCTCGTCTTCACGCTCCCGTTGGGCGGCAAAGCGGCGTCCTCCATTCGACCCTTGCGGATCGCCGAGCGGGGCTTCCGAATCCGTGGCCGAGGAGCGGCTTTCCTCCTGCTGGAAGAATTCCGGCCAGAGCGGCACATCCATCATCGGCTGATAGCCGGGCGGGGCATGGTGCGGGAATATCGCTTTGGGCAGATCGTCGGGCAGGCCCGCGCCGGTGCGAAGAAGGCTGACGATCCTGTTTTCCAGAAGCTGTTCGACCGCCGGAAGCTTGCCGCGATGGCGTTGCGCAAGTGTTGCCGCGCAAAGGCGTCGATAGGCCGGACGCAGCCCAGGGAAAGCGGCCAGGGCGGCTTCCACGTTGATCGTGGAAAGGTGCAGCCGCTCAAGATCGCGGATAAGGGGATCGGTCGACGTGGGCTGTGCCTCCGGCAGCATGGCCACGGCGGCGGTCAACCAGATGAACAGCTCGCGGTTGAAGCTGCGATCGGGAAAGAAGTCGATGACCTCCGGCAGCATTGCCCGTGCAAAATCCCGGCCGGACCGGGCAAGCCGCTCCTCGCCCAGCCCGACGAGCTGGCGAAGCTTGAGGCGATGTTTGGATGTGCGCTGATGGGCCGCAACGAGCTGGACGGCGTGATCGCCGCCGAAGCCGCGGAAGCAGGAGGCGAGCATCGGCTTGATCTCGTCCAATGCGACCGCGTGCTCCGGATATCGCGGCGTGCTGCGCGTCTGGCCGACCAGCCGATGCCAGGCCTTGCCGACGGTTTCTTCCAGTTCGAGGAAGTCCAGCATTGATCTGTCCTCAAGCTACGACCGCATTTGCGACTTCGAACAGCGCCGCCCGCACATCCGGATCATCTGTCAGTGGCTCGATCAGGGCGGCACGGATCGCGTCACGCGGCTTCAGGCCGCTTTCGATGAGCGAGGCGCAATAGACGAGCAGGCGCGTCGAAACGCCTTCTTCGAGATCGTGTCCCTTGAGCGCCCGCAGGCGGTGGGCGAGGGTAACCAGCGGCACGACATGCCGCTCCGCAAGGCCGCTTTCTGCCGCAACGATTGCAACCTCCTGTTCCCGAGGCAGGAAATCGAATTCGATAGCGATGAAGCGCTGCTTGGTCGAAGGCTTCAACGTCTTGAGAATATTCTGGTAGCCGGGATTATAGGAGACGACCAGCATGAACTCCGAGGGGGCCTCCAGCACTTCTCCCGTTCTTTCGAGAGGCAGGATGCGCCGGTCGTCCGTCAGCGGGTGGATGACGACGGCGACATCCTTTCTCGCCTCGACGATCTCATCGAGATAGCAGATGCCGCCGCCACGGACCGATCTCGTCAGCGGCCCGTCGACCCATACGGTCTCGCCGCCTTTCAGAAGAAAGCGGCCGGTCAGATCGGCCGCCGTCAGATCGTCATGGCAGGAGACGGTGGAGAGCGGCAATTCGAGCCGTTCCGCCATATGGCTGACGAAGCGGGTCTTGCCGCAGCCGGTCGGGCCTTTCAGAAGAAGCGGAAGCTGCCGCTTCCATGCCGTCTCGAACAATTCGCATTCGTTTCCTGCAGGAACGTAATGGGGAACCTGCCCGGCATCTGCGGTTTTGACCTGAGGGTTCGCGTTCATTGGGGTGTCCTTGATCTTTAGAGGGGGAGCAGCTCCATCGGGAGATGGAGCCGCATCGCATCATTCGGCTGGCTGGATGCTTGCGCTGCCAGCAAGGTTTTTCTCGCGGCCAGGGACGAACAAGGCCCAGAGGAACATCAGCGCGGAGATCAGCACGAAGACGCCCGAGCCGAGGCGGATCCAGTAGAAGATCGCCAACTGGTCCTGGACATCCATATAGCCTTCGCCCAGGACGCGCTGGAGATGCACCTGAAGGACACCCGCAAAGGTCAGCGCGAAGGTCATCACCGACATGGCCGTGCACATGATCCAGAAGCTGACGATCGAAAGCCACTGGTTGTACGGGCTGCGACCCCGGATTTCCGGAACCGCGTAGGCCATGACGGCGAGGTTCAGCATGACGTAAGCGCCGAAGAAGGCGAGGTGGCCATGGGCCGCGGTGACCTGCGTGCCGTGGGTGTAGTAATTGACCGACGACAGCGTATGCAGGAAGCCCCAGACGCCCGCTCCGAAGAAGGCCATGACCGAGCAGCCGATCGACCAGAGGAGCGCGGCGCGGTTCGGATGCTTGCGGCCGGCCTTCCAGGTCATCACGAACGTGAAGATGACCATGGTAAAGAAGGGCGCCACTTCAAGCGTCGAGAAGAGCGAGCCGATCCACTGCCAGTAGCCCGGCGCGCCGATCCAGTAGAAATGGTGGCCGGTGCCGAGAATGCCTGAGAACAGGGCAAGCCCGACGATGACATAAAGCCACTTCTCGACGACTTCGCGGTCGATGCCGTTGAGCTTTATCATCAGGAAGGCGAGGACCGAAGCCATGATCAGTTCCCAGACCCCTTCGACCCACAGGTGGACGACATACCACCAGTACATCTTGTCGAGAGCCAGATTGGCGGGGTTGTAGAAGGCGAACAGGAAGAAGATCGCGACACCCCAGAGGCCGAAGATCAGGATGTTCGTGACGACGGTCTTGCGCCCCTTCAATACCGTCATGGTGATATTGAACAGGAACATCAGGCAGACGACGACGATGCCGACCTTGATGATGAAGGGTTGTTCCAGAAATTCGCGGCCTTCATGGATCTTGAAGAGATATCCGACGACGGCCACCGCCGCGGCGCCCAGGAAGATCCAGAACTGGGCGATGGCGAGTTTCGGACTATATAGTTCCGTCTCGGCCTCCTCCGGCAGGAGATAGAAGGTGGCGCCCATGAAACCGATGAGCAGCCAGACGATCAGCGCATTGGTGTGCACCATGCGCACGATGTTGAACGGCAGAAGTTCGGCGAGCGTATTCGGCAGGACGTAGATGGTGCCTGCAAGCACGCCGAACAGGACCTGAGCGATGAAGAGGCCGAGCGCGCCGTAGAAATACAGCATTGCGACCTTTTGCGTCTGATATTTCATGTGTTTTTCCTTCCCGTCAGATCAGCCGGCATCGTTCGGCGGCCAGTTCTGGGTCTTGATCTTGCTGGTCCATTCGAGGAAGTCGGCCAGATCGTCGAGTTCCTGTTCCGTCAGATTGAACTGCGGCATCTGCCGCCTGCCTTCGATTCCGCTCGGCTGTGAGGCCATCCATGCTTTCAGGGTGGCGCGGGCGGTGTCCGGGTCTGTATCGCCGCCCCAGCGCTTCCACACATTGCCCACTTCCGGCGCGAAATAGGCGCCTTCGCCGAGAAGGGTGTGGCAGTTGATACAGGAGTTTTTTTCCCAGACGTGTTTGCCGCGCGCGACGGAATCCGTCAGCGTGGCCTCGTCCGTGGAGGTGGTTCGCATGTAGTAGTGGCTGTGGGCGGTGAGCCCCAGAAAGATTGCGAAGAAGAACGCGGAGCCGCCGTAAAAGACGTTGCGTGCCCCGGTCTTCGTGAGGCGTTCTGCCATCCTGATGTCCCCTATGTGCGGATGCCTTTGGCAAATTCGGGAATCGAGCCGCGGATGCGGACGATGACCCGTGGAGCTTCTATGCGAGGATTCCGGGATGGGTTCTTTGCGCTTTCCCAAACAAAAAGTCGGAGCTTCGAGAGACCGCAATCTCGAAAGGCGAGGGCCGGCTTTCCTTGGCACCCGGTAGGGAGCAATGACGGCCGCGCCTGCGGTCAGGGCACGCGCCGGCTTGAGAGGGGAGCTCAGGTTTGCCTAGAGAACAGCCGCCAGCACGGCCTTGCCCAGGGAGAGAGCCGCGAAGAAGGTCGGCCAGATCATCAGCGCACGGGCCAGGAGAGGCCGGGTTCCGCGCAGGCTCATGAAGTCGAGCACGATGAGCCGCACTTTCGCGACCGTCATGACCAGGATGGCCGTGAACGCGATCATCGGGATCGCCTCCTGCTTCCACTGGGCCGCGATCAGCGCGCCAACGATGCCGAGCATCAAGACCCAATTCGCGCTGCCGAAGAGTTTCGAATCGTTCATTCCGGCCTCCCGACCCTAGCTCAGGTAGATCAAGGGGAACATCACCAGCCAGACGATGTCTATGACATGCCAGACGGTCGTCAGGATGACGATTGTCGAGCGCTCCAGTCTAATCGCCGCCAGCACGAAAAGAGCCGCTACGAAAGCCACATGCGCCAGGTGGAAGCCGGTGATGAGAAAATAGAGTTCGAAAAAGGTTTGAAGATTCTCATCGCCGGCAGCGGTCCATTCGGAACTGTACTCGACGAATTTCAACGCCACGAAGAGGAAACCCAATGCCGCGGCGAGCAACAGGGAGAGGCGCTGTCGGCGGGGTTTGTCCTGAGAGTTCGCCGCAAGCGCGGCCTGCCAGCTGCTCGCCAGGAGCACGACGGTGTTGAATCCTGCCAGCCGAGGTGTGAGGTGGAGCTTTGCAAGCGCAAAGCTTTCCGGGTGAAGCATCGACATGACGAGATAGCCGATCAGCAGGATACCGAATGCTGCAAGCTCCCCCCATACCAGTACCCAGAGAAGAAGGTCGCTGCCTTCGTCCGCCTCGTCGGTCGCCGGGATTACCGCCATTCTCATGTCTCCGTTATTTTCGGGGCCGAAGATGAAGGCAAATCAGGCGCCGCTCTTTGTCATATCGCAAAGAAACGAGAGATGGAGGGCTTAGGATCAGGGCAAAACCCAAGGATCTGTCATGTCTGACGCTCAAATCGGCCTCGTGATGGCCGCTCCGATCATTGTCATATTCGCCATCGCACTGAAGCGCATGGGGGTGCTGCAGGGGTACAGCTCGCTGGCGGCTGTTGTCTTTTCAGTTGCCATTGCCGGCGTTCTCTTCTGGCAACAGTAGCAGTCCTGCCATGCCGGAGTTCCTTTTGGCGTTTACGGCGTTCGTCGCCCTGCACTCCATACCGGCGGTGCCGCGGATCCGTGGCACGCTGATCGGATGGATGGGGCACGGAAGTTATATCGCCGCCTATTCCGTCGTTTCCACCGCGGCTCTTGCCTGGCTTTTCCTTTCCGCCCTGAGCCTCGATTACGTAGAAGTCTGGCAGCCGGAGCCATGGCAGGCCTGGTGCACGCTCCTGCTCTCGCCGATCGGGCTGTTCCTGGTTCTGGCCGGCCTTTTCAGCCGGAATCCCTTTTCGATTTCGTTCAGGAAGAAAGGCGAACCGGACGCCATCGTGGCCGTGACGCGCCATCCGGTTCTATGGGGTTTCCTGTGCTGGTCGATCGGGCATATCCCGCCCAACGGAGATCTGCGTTCGCTCCTCCTGTTCGGCGGCTTTTCCGTCTTCTCCGCCGGCGGGTTCCTCATGCTCGAAAGAAGGGCGCGTCGCGCATTCGAAACCAGATGGCCGGTGGCCTCTTCGCAAACCTCCGTCATTCCGTTCGCAGCAGCCATCAAAGGTCGAGCCAGGCTGAGGATCGACAGGCCGATGGCCGCGGCCATGCTTTGCACCATCGTGCTCGTCTTCTGGCTTCTTGCGGAAGGGCATGCCGCTCTGATGGGCGCGGGTCCGCTTGTTTTCCTTCGTGCTTGATCACGCCCTGACGGGACGTGCTTCAACCATCGCTTCGGTCGCCCATTGCTTAGCCAGATTAGTCCAGGCCCACGCCATGGGCCGTATTGCGGGCACGTGCGACCCATGCAGCTCCTTCGCGCGCATGATGAAAACCGTTCGAAAGCGGGGCCATCGGATAGATCTCGCGCAGCAGCGCGATCGCTTCGTCTGCATCCAGCGTGTCATCGAGCACGGCGCGATAGAGCTTTGCGACCGCCACCATGTCGCAGTCCTGGGGCGACAGGCGGATTGCCGAAACGCCGCATGCGGAGAGGCTTGCGAGTTCACCCAGGAGCGCCTGACAGGTATGGGAAACGGTCTGCACCCCATTCAGGGCGAGGAAAGACTGACGGTCAAGGGTTTTCACCGGCAGGCCGTCCGGGTCTTCTCCGCACACGAACTGGCAATTGTCCTTGATCCTGCCCTTGGATCTGGCATGCGCGCATCGCGCCGAAATCGCGAGCGGCATTCGGCCGAAGGCGAACACCTCGAATGCGATCCGGGGGCTGTCGGCAATGATTTTCTCGACGGATGCGAAAGGCAGTTCCGGCGGCAGACAGATCGCGGTCGCACCGCGGTCAGCGAGCAGTTTGGCCGTCGCTGCATTGTAGACATTGACCAATGGGCCGATGCTGTGAGGCCTGCCGTTCAGGAGCCCCAGGGCGGAAAGGTCGTTGGCTTCGATCAGATGCTCGCTGTCGGAAACGAGTTCCCGGATCTGACGGCTTTCCCGCTCCAGCGTGACGAGCGAAAGCGTCGACAGAACCACATTCTTTCCGGCCGCTTCAAGCCGCTCTATTACCTCGGCGATATGGGGTTCGATGAAATGTTGGCGTTTGGAGCAAACGGTCTCGCCAATCACCACGCGATCCACCGGCGCTTCGTCGGCGATGCGGAAATTAAAATCGCGCCATTTGGGGCCATCCCAAAGATAATAGACAGGTCCCATCGTCAAGGAGGGCGGGACGGTGCGGCTCATGCTCATCTCCAGCGCTTCTCATAGGCGCCAGACGTGGTCTTCTGGCCTTCGCTCAGGTTACGCAGGCCGGCAAGCAATGCGGCTCGCTTGGCAGGATCGGCCGACAACACCCTCTTCAGGGTCGACACGACCTCGGCGACATAGGCCTTGCCGCGCTGGCGGCCTTCGATCTTCAAGGCGCTGACACCCGCGGCGGCAAGCGCATCGATCTCGCCCATCACGTCGAGAGAAACCGGGTCCTCGAAAGCATAGGCGCGACTGTCGGCGATATCGAAGCGGCCCTTGCACAGAGTGGGGTAACCGGCCGCTTCGCCGGCGGGGAAGCGATTGATGGTATAATCACCAAGCTCCGAAACCAGCTCGTTGCCTTCCTGACGGTAACGCACATGACTTGCCGGCGAGCAGACGCCGTTCATGTTTGGCGATTTTCCGGTGGCATAGGAGGACAGAGAACAGCGCCCCTCGGCCATGACGCAAAGCCCGCCGAACACGAAGACCTCGATCTCGCAACGAATCTGCGGTGCAATGCGGGCGATGTCGGCGATGGTTAGCGTCCTCGGCAGGACGACCCGTTTGGCATTGAACGCATCGACCAGAAAATTGATCGCATCCGCGTTCGAGGCGGAAGCCTGGACCGAGACATGCAGCCGCTGTTCGGGATAACGCTCCGTCACATGCGCCATCAGGCCGAAATCCGCGAGGATCAAGGCATCGGCGCCAAGCGCGACCGCGTCGGCGGCAGCGCGATACCATATCTCTTCGTTCCCGGCGCGCATGAAGGTATTGAGGGCAACAAAGGTCTGCGTGCCGTGGCGACGGGCATAATCGATCGCCGTGCGCAGTTCGTCGCGACTGAAATTGAGGCCGGGGAAATTGCGGGCGTTGGTCTCGTCACGGAAGCCGCAGTAAACGGCGTCGGCTCCTGCATCGACGGCCTCGCGGAAGGCCGCGGGCGTTCCGGCGGGGCAGATCAGTTCCATGCGGAGACCTCATCGGCAAGTGCACGACGGCGAATGCCTTCAGCCAACTTTCCGAAAACCGGAGCGAGAGGACCGGCGAGGGCGGACAGGTCACGCGGCAGGTCGATGTCGGCGTCGTCGAGCGCATTCCGCATCGCAAGCATGGCCTCCATGTCTCCTGTGATGGAAAGGTCGCGCGAGAAGAACAATGCATCGGCATCGCAACGGCCTTCGAGCAGTGCAAGCAACATGAAGAACGGCCCTTCCACCGAGGCATCAACCGCGCTCTGCATTGCCGACTTTCTGATGACGCAGATCGCCGGCCGGGCCGGCTCCACGATAAAGGCGAGCGGCAGGTCGCCCGGCAGAAAGGCGAAGCGTTTCGCCTTGTGCTCCCCCAGCCGTTCGAAGAGATCCGGATGCTCCTTCAACACCCGCTGGAACAGCATTCCCGTCGCTCGTTCAATCGCCGCAAGCGGCATGTAGTTCAGGGGAATGGCGAGCAAGCGGGGAAATTCCATATTGACACATCCTGCTGAAATGCGGGCCTAGGCTATCGACTGCAGGAGAGGCGGTGTTTGAGCTAGCGCAAAGACAAACGACAGTTCCGGTCGAACGGGTTCGGGCTCATGGCCGTGCTGATCCGCAAGCAAGATTTGCCAATGGGGTGCGGATAGTTTTGCCCGGCGGCTCAATGCCGGATTGTTTGCGCTGCGGCAAAGAGGCGAGCGGCGCGTATGGTAGCATAAAAAGGCCGGGAATGAATTGCGGCATTTCGGCATGAGGCCGGCATCGCTCCGGAACCGTTGTTCATGCGTTTGTCTGATGTCGCAATCACCAGGAGAATCCTGCTCTCCGTCTGTATTCCGCTTCTTCTCGCCACCGGGCTTTCCTATGACAGGATCGACAGCGGCCTCAGCACCTACCGTGACACCGCGCATCTGGTCGACGTCACCGAGTATATCTCCAATGTCGGAGAAGCCGTTCATCAACTGCAGATCGAGCGCGGGGAGAGTGCAGCGATCCTTGGCGGAAAAGCCGCAGGCGCCGGGGAGCACCTGAAAAAGGTACGGCTGGAATCCGATCAATGGATTTCGGTTGTCGCGCAAGCGGATCTCGGCGGCCCGACGATACGGCGCGAGGATTTTCAGGCCTTGACCGATGTCCGACGGAGAATCGATCGGATCGGTATGACCTCGGATGAAAGCAGCACGTTCTACACCCGTCTGATCGGACAATTTCTCGCGATACCGCGTACTCTGGCGGCACAGAATACCGACAGCGGGCTTTCAACGGAGATCGCCGCCTATAACCAGCTCTCCCAGGCGAAGGAGTTCGCGGGGCAGGAGCGGGCACTCGGCAATGCCGCGATCTCGTCGGGGCATATCGATGCTGCAGCGCTTCTGAGGCTTTCCCTTCTCTATGGCAGCCAGTCGATATTGCTCGAAGGGTTCAAGGTGAACCACCCGGACCTCGCCCAAGATATCGAGGCAGTTCGTCCGGACAGCGATACGATGCTTGCGTCGATGCGCCAGCGGTTGCTCAGCTCCGGCACGGATGCGGATCTGTCGAGCTGGAACGCGGCACAATGGCATAAGGCGGCGACCGAACGCATCAATGCTCTACGAGTAATCGAGAAAAAGATCCTGATATCCCTGCGCGAAAAGGCAGCGGTTCTGGCGCAGCGGGAATTGGAGACTCTCGTAACGATGGGAACGGTCCTGGCGCTGGCGATTGCGGCAGCGCTTGCCTTGTCGACATCGATAGGCCTGGGCGTCGTCCGTCCGCTCAGAAAACTCACTGAAGCCGTGCAGCGCCTGGCCGAAGGCGAAGTCAGTGAAGCGTCAGTTGCGGCCGATACGAAGGATGAGATCGGAGCACTGGCTCTTGCCGTGCGTCACGCAATCGAGGCTGCCAGGGAACGGGCGGAGCTTGATCACCGGGAGCAGATGCGCCGTGCTGCGGAGAGGCAGAAAGAGGCCGAGCTCATCGAGCAGGAGCGAGCCGCCCGGTCCCGCGAACTCGAACATGCCTTGCGGCAACTGGATGGCGGGCTCAAGGCGCTCGCCAGCGGCAATCTTGGCCATCGTATCACCGAGGAACTGGCATCCAATCTCGAACCGCTCCGGCTGACATATAATCAATCGGTTCAAACTCTGGAACGCCTTGTCTTCCTTGCCGGCAGCAACGCCAACTCGATCAACGATGCCTGCACCGATCTGCACGAAGCGGCCGACGACCTCGCCCGCAGGACTGTCGGCCAGGCCGCGGCTCTGGAAGAGGCCGCCGCGGCGCTGGAAGAAGTGGCAACGGCGGTGAAAATGTCGGCTAGCGGCGCCGAGGAGGCAAAGAAGTCGGTGGGGATCGCCAATTCCGATACATCCCAGGCCGCAAAGGTCGTCGCCGACACGGTTGCTGCCATGCAGGAGATTGCCAAGTCTTCCCATCAGATCGGCCAGATTATCGGGGTCATCGATGAGATCGCGTTCCAGACAAATCTCCTGGCCCTCAATGCCGGCGTGGAAGCTGCCCGGGCCGGGGAGGCTGGAAAGGGATTTGCCGTGGTTGCTCAGGAAGTGCGAGAACTCGCTCAACGCTCTGCAACGGCGGCACGCGAGATCAAGGCTCTTGTTGCGAGCGCTTCGAGAGATGTTTCCGGCGGAGTCGCCCTGGTCGGGCAGGCGGGGGCCGCGCTCGACGGTATCGAACGCCACGTCCGGATGATCAACCAGCAGGTCTTGGCGATCGTTCAATCCTCGGCCGAACAATCGGTGGCCCTTGCAGAAATCACGTCGACAATCAGCCAGCTTGACCAGATCACGCAGCAGAACGCATCGATGGTCGAGCAGACAAACGCAGCCACCCAGTCTCTCGCAAGCGAGACCGAGAAACTGAGGGCACAGCTCGGCGCGTTTCAGACCGGAGAGGAGATAGGCTCCGATATTGGAAGACGTGCCGCGGCGTGAGGGGAACTCGTATCGCGGAGGCGAGCCTGGCTAGGCGAGAACTTCGCGACCTTCGGCCTCCGCGACCAAAAGTGCTTCGATGATCAGTTTTTCGGAAAGAACGTGTCTGCGGACGCTTTCCAGGAAGCCCTGGAGCATGTAACGAACGGCCTGTTCAGGCGGGATGTCGGGCCTTTCTGCCATCGCTTTCAGCGTGAGCGATACCTCCTCGCAGGTCAGCACGTCGCAGCGGTGCTCGGCTTTCAGTCGCTCGATCAACGTGGCGGCGAAATGCGAGCCGGCATTCCTGTCGAAATCCGGGAACAGGATTCGTTCCTCCACCTGATGCGTCTGCTGCAGAAGCGGAATCATGATCTGCGACGCGCGCAGGCAGGCGTCGCGGTCCACGTCCGACGGGAGCGCAAAAGCTATCTCTTCCAGGACGAGGCAAAGCGCCATGAGAGCTTCGTGGTTCCTTTCGAGCTGGGCGAGAGCATGCGTGTTCAGGTTTGCGTCTGCAGGCATATTCATTCCCTCATTGTCACCAGGAACTGGAGGTTGCATCAGCGTCAGGGCCCGCGAACCCGGCCGCCTCCGCGAACGAATGTCATGGCTTCGTCCCGGACCTCGCCTTCGTTGCTCAGGATGGCGCGCCACAGGCGGTTTCCAAGGCGAACGCTGAGGCGGCAGGTCCCGATGTCCTCAGCTTCGCCACGCTCCACCATGCTTTTCACGAGACCTTGCCGGATTCTCTGCCGGAAGTCTTCGCCTGATAGCCCGAACCGACCGGCGAGCTCACCGGATTCCAAGATGAAGTCCCCGTTTGGGCCCCGTTCGATATGCATCGCTTTTCCTTCGTCGATGATATTGAGGCGGGATCTACCGCTTCAACGCGCTTTGACATTCTACGACACGGTTTCAAACCTTGGGAACAGCACTTCGTTTTCGAGATGCATATGGACGACAAGGTCGTCGGTGAATTTGCGCAATCCCGTATAGAGCGCCGTCCAGGATCTGCAGGCACCTTCCGGCGGGGCAAGGCTGTGCGTCACATGCTCGATGGCCTGCAGATGCTGTGCTTCATCTTCATGCTCGTGCCGCATTTCGGAGATCGGATGGGTGATCATCGGGCTGCCGCCGCGCTGCATCATCGGAAAGAGCACCTGCTCCTCCCTTTTCATATGGCCTTCCAGATCATCCCGCAGCCTCGTCAAGGTTTCTGAAAGTCCGATCGGCGCGGAAGGGTGAGCGGCATGCACTCGCTCGACTTTCTGGGCCAGAGGGATAAGCCAATCGAGCTCTTCGCGATGCGCGGCGTGATACCTGCTGAGGATGTGCGCAATCAGGGCCAATGTTTCCTGCGGCGCATCCCGTCCCGATGCCTGCTCGAGGGCCTCCAGATCGGCGATCAGGGCGGCCGGCGCAAGACCTGCCTGTTCAGCCGCCATGGACAGAGGTATGTCGCCGCCGCAGCAGAAGCTGATACCGTGACGGCGAAAGATTTCGGCGGCACCCGGCAGTTCCGTGGCGAACGCGGCGACCGTCTTGTCCGGGTTAATTCCACTCATGATGTGCTCCTCGTCGATGATGATTTCAGGATTGCGGTGAGGCCGGTTTTTGTTCTCTCGCAGGTGCCGCTCGCAGCTCGAAGCTCTGCAAATGATCGGGTTGTCATGGCGAGACCCCGCCGAGGCCGAGGGACGCCCACATGCGGTCGATCTTTCCCACGACTTCCGGGGACATCTGGAGAACCTGTCCCCATTCCCTCGCTGTTTCCGAACCGATCTTGGTCGTGGCATCCAGCCCCAGCTTGCCACCGAGCCCAGGCTGCGGAGAGGCAAAATCGAGGTAATCGATCGGGGTTTTATCCACCATCATGAGGTCGCGGCCGGCATCGAAGCGGGTGGAAAGCGCCCAGATGACATCCGGCCAGCTTCTGACGTCGATGTCGCGATCCACCACGACGATCAGCTTGGTATAGCTGAACTGCGGCAAGATCGACCAAAGGCCCATCATGATCCGCCGTGCATGCCCCGGATAGCGCTTGTCGATCGAAACGACCATCGCCCGATATGAACAGGCCTCCGGCGGGAGCCAGAGATCGTGGATTTCGGGGAACTGGCGCTTGACCAGCGGGATGAAGAGCTCGCTCATGGCTTCACCAAGCGTGGACGGTTCATCCGGGGGGCGACCGGTATAGGTGGAGAGATAAATCGGATTGCGGCGCATCGTGATCGCCGAAAGGGAAAGAACAGGAAAGGCCTCGGCGGCGTTGTAGTATCCGGTGTGGTCTCCGTAGGGGCCCTCTTCGGCCACTTCGGCAGCGGAAACCAAGCCCTCCAGGACAATTTCCGCCTCTGCGGGAACCGGAAGCGGCACAGAGAATGCCGGCGCGATCTCCTGCCGCCTGCCTTTCAACAGACCGGCGAAATTCAACTCGCTCAGATTCTCCGGCAGCGGCATGACGGCAGCGAGGATTGTTGCCGGATCCGCACCGATGACGACCGCCACCGGCATGTCGCGGCCGAGCGCCTGCCACATACGGTGGTGTCTCGCGCCACCCCGATGGGCCAGCCAGCGCATGATCAGGCGGTCCTTGCCGAGCTTCTGCATCCGGTAGATGCCGATATTGATATCCGTCGGGTCGTCCGGCGCGCGCGTGATCACCAATGGCCACGTAATGAGGGGGGCGGGCTCGCCGGGCCAGCACGACTGGATCGGCAACCGGTCGAGATCGATTTCCGTGCCTTGCCAGACGATCTCCTGGCAAGGCACGCGAGATGTCGAACGGGAGTTCAGGGCGAGGGCGGCTTTCAGAAGCGGAAGTTTCTGCCATGCATCACGGACCGATTTCGGCGGCTGCGGTTCACGCAATTCACTCAGGAAAGCGGCAAGTCCCGAGATGCCGCCTGCCTCAAGCCCGAGGCCCCATTCTATTCTCTCACGTGTCCCGAACAGATTGGCGAGGAGGGGGATCGGCTTGACGTTGCCGGAAGCATCGACCGGCTTTTCGAAGAGCAGCGCAGGCCCCTGATCCACAAGAACCCGGCGATGAATTTCGGTGATCTCATGAACCAGCGATACGGGTCGAGATATCCGCTTCAGCCGCCCTCTGCTTTCCAGAAAGGCAACAAAATCCTGAAGATTGGCGTAGCGGCGGGGAACTGGGACATCGGCTTTCATCCCCGCCAGATTCAGAAGAAAAGAACAGATGTCTTTGCGCTTGCGCAAATAGGCCAAGGCAAAGAGATGCAGACCGGGAGTGACAGGAAGCCCTCTGCTTTTCAATGCATGCATTCGGCAACCAAAAGGCGATGCGCATTTCATTTTTGGCTTTTTTTTGAGCGATTCAATGTTAGATTGCATAGCAAGTGCGCAGCATGGAGGATTGATTGGTCAATTTTTCCACCGAGCAACTGAAGGATGGAGCGCCAAAATCCCGCAGGCGCGCTGAACTTTTAACGTTTGTCATCCTGGCCTTTGGCATCTGGCCTATCGTCGCCGTTGGCGTGGTCGGCGGATACGGCTTCCTGGTCTGGATGTACCAGATCATCAGCGGCCCTCCCGGTCCCCCCGGTCATTGAGGCTCGTCATGCAGGATCGTCGCCTCACCCGATACCGTATCCTGCCAGACAGGATAACGTCAGACACGGGCGCCCGACCTCGAGGTTTTGGCCCCCACCCGTTCCATGCAGACACGGGATTCGGCGTCCTGGCCGAACGATGTCCTGCCGAGGTTATCGGCGCCCGACCGGCACGCGGTGACCTCCTCCTTCCGGATAACGACAACGAAGCCGTCACCGGTGGCAATGCATGCAAGGCGTCTGCCCTGTCGGCGCGATGCGCGTGGAACAGCGGGATATCCGATGTCTGAAGGGAAGCAGCGCTACTACGTGTCCAGCGCGGTGATCGTGATGAAGCCGCAGGACCAGGAACGCGTTCGCCGGGCAATATCCGAGATGAGCGGTGTCGAGGTCCACGGCGTTCAGGACGGCAAGATGGTTGTCGTCATCGAAGGTTACAGCAGCGGCCAGCTGGGTGCGGCTTTGTCGGCAATCTCGGCGATTGACGGCGTGGTCGCCGCGAACATGGTTTTTGAACATTCCGAAGAGCAAGAGGGTATCGCAGATGAAGGGAGAACTGACGCGGCGTGATCTCATCAAGGCGCATGCGGCAGGCATTGCCGCTGCGACCGCGGGGATCGTCCTGCCGGCAGCCGCTCAACCTGTTCCGGGCGGCGTGGAGGCGCTGGAGATCAAATGGTCCAAGGCGCCCTGTCGTTTCTGCGGAACGGGCTGTGGCGTCATGGTCGGCGTCAAGGAGGGCCAGGTTGTCGCCACCCATGGCGACATGCAGGCGGAGGTCAATCGCGGCCTGAACTGTATCAAGGGTTACTTCCTCTCCAAGATCATGTATGGCGAGGACCGGCTTACCCAGCCCTTGCTGCGCAAGCGGAACGGCCAATACGCCAAGGACGGCGAATTCGAGCCTGTCAGCTGGGACGAGGCCTTCGACGTGATGGCTGAGCAGTGCAAGAGGGTGCTGAAGGAAAAGGGGCCGACCGCTGTCGGAATGTTCGGCTCCGGCCAATGGACCATCTTCGAAGGTTATGCCGCGACCAAGCTGATGCGGGCGGGGTTCCGCTCCAACAATCTCGACCCCAACGCCCGGCACTGTATGGCGTCCGCGGCCTATGCGTTCATGCGCACCTTCGGCATGGACGAGCCGATGGGCTGTTATGACGATTTCGAAAACGCAGATGCCTTTGTGCTCTGGGGTTCGAACATGGCGGAGATGCATCCGATTCTCTGGACGCGTGTGGCGGACCGGCGGCTCGGCCACGGCCATGTCAAGGTTGCCGTGCTTTCCACCTTCACCCATCGCAGCATGGATCTCGCCGACATACCGATCATCTTCACGCCCGGGACGGATCTCGCCATCCTGAACTACATCGCAAACCACATCATCACCAGCGGCAAGGTCAACGAGGAGTTCGTCCGCAACCATACGACCTTCATGAAGGGCGTGGACAATATCGGCTATGGCCTGCGCCCCGAGGACCCGCTGGAACTCAAGGCCACCAATGCCGGTGATCCGACCAAGACGGAGCCGATCGATTTCGACGCCTTCAAGAAATTCGTTTCCGACTACACGCTCGAAAAAACCGCCGAACTGACCGGGGCCGATCCCGGCTTTCTGCAGCAGCTTGCCGAACTTTATGCCGATCCGAACCGGAAGGTCATGTCGCTCTGGACCATGGGCTTCAACCAGCATGTCCGCGGGGTGTGGGCCAACCAGATGGTCTACAATCTCCATCTGCTGACCGGCAAGATTTCCGAGCCTGGAAACAGCCCCTTCTCGCTCACCGGCCAGCCGTCCGCCTGTGGAACGGCTCGAGAAGTCGGCACCTTCGCGCATAGGCTGCCTGCCGATATGGTCGTCACCAATCCCGAGCACCGGCATCATGCGGAAGAGTTGTGGAAGCTTCCTGAAGGGCTGCTTCCCGACAAGCCGGGTTATCATGCCGTCCAGCAGGACCGAATGTTGAAGGACAGCAAGCTCAGCTTCTATTGGGTGCAGGTCAACAACAATGTCCAGGCAGCCCCGAATACCAAGAACGAGACCTATCAGGGTTACCGCAACCCGGACAATTTCATCGTCGTCTCCGATGCCTATCCGACGATCACGGCGATGTCGGCCGACCTCATTTTGCCCGCCGCCATGTGGGTGGAGAAAGAGGGAGCCTATGGCAATGCCGAGCGCCGCACCCATGTCTGGCACCAACTGGTGCAGGCTCCGGGCGATGCGCGGTCCGATCTTTGGCAGATAGCGGAGTTTTCAAAGCGCTTCACCACCGACGAGGTTTGGCCCGCGGATATATTGGACAAGCACCCTGATTATCGTGGCAAGACACTGTTCGAGGTGCTGTTCCAGAACGGACAGGTCGACCAGTTCCCGCTGAGCGAGATCGACCCGGACTATGCGAACAACGAGGCCAAGGATTTCGGCTTCTACATACAGAAAGGGCTGTTCGAGGAATATGCCTCGTTCGGGCGCGGTCACGGCCATGATCTCGCGCCCTATGACCGCTACCATCAGGAACGGGGCCTGCGCTGGCCCGTCGTCAACGGGCAGGAGACCAAGTGGCGCTATCGGGAGGGCTACGATCCCTATGTGAAGCCGGGCGAGGGCGTACGCTTCTACGGGCGACCGGACGGCAAAGCCGTGATCCTTGCCGTTCCCTATGAACCGCCCGCCGAGTCCCCCGATGGTGAATACGACTTCTGGCTGGTGACCGGCCGCGTGCTCGAACATTGGCATTCCGGATCCATGACCATGCGCGTGCCGGAATTGTACAGGGCCTTCCCCGGCGCCCGCTGCTTCATGAATGCCGACGATGCCCGAAAGCGGGGCATCAATCAGGGCGCCGAAATCAGGATCGTCTCCCGGCGCGGTGAAATCCGGTCCCGGGTGGAAACCCGCGGGCGCAACCGCATGCCGCCGGGCGTGATCTTCGTGCCCTGGTTCGATGCCAGCCAGTTGATCAACAAGGTCACGCTTGACGCCACCGATCCCATCTCCAAACAGACGGATTTCAAGAAATGCGCAGTCAAGATCGTTCCAGCCGTCTGAGCTTTGGTTCCTTTCGAATCGTAGTCACGGCCTTTGCGGTCGCGTTCATGGCGACGCTTGCCGCAGCCCAGATGGTCCCGCAATTGTCAGGCCCGCCGCAGGCCATGGAGACGGTGCCCGCCCGCTCGATGCCCAAGTGGAACGTGGACGACATACGCAAGATGCGGGCATACCCCGATCAGCCTCCGGTCATTCCGCACTCGATCGAAGGCTATCAGTTGTCGGTCAACACGAACCGCTGTCTTTCCTGTCACAAGCGGGAGTTCACGGAAGGGGCGGGCGCACCGATGATCAGCGTCACCCACTACATGACGCGGGAGGGACAGATGCTCGCGGACGTTTCGCCGCGCCGCTATTTCTGCACGGCCTGCCATGTTCCCCAGGCGGAAGTGAATCCGCTCGTCGGCAACACGTTCCGGGACATGAGCCAGATGGGTGTCGAGCATCTGGGGGGCAAATAGGGTGATGGGACGGATAAAAAATCTTGCGGCGTGGATATGGAAGATCCTCAGCACTCCGGCGGGCACTCTGAGCCTTGCCTTCCTGACGCTTGGCGGTTTCGTCGGCGGGGTGATCTTCTGGGGCGCGTTCAATACCGCGCTGGAGCTGACCAATACGGAGAAATTCTGCACCGGATGTCACGAGATGCAGGCGAACGTCTACGAGGAACTGACCCGGACGATCCATTTCTCCAACCGATCCGGCGTGCGCGCCTCCTGTCCCGATTGCCATGTGCCGCACGAGTGGACCGACAAGATTGCCCGCAAGATGCAGGCTTCCAAGGAGGTCTGGGGCAAGATCTTCGGCACCATCAACACGCGCCAGAAATTCCTCGACGAACGTCTGCGGCTTGCGCAGCACGAATGGGCGCGGCTGAAGGCCAACGACAGCCTCGAGTGCCGCAACTGCCATTCTTCGATAGCCATGGACCTTTCGAAGCAGACCGAACGCGCCGCGGATATCCACACGCGATATCTCCTGAGCGGGAGGGCGACCTGCATAGACTGCCACAAAGGCATCGCTCACGAATTGCCGAACATGCAAGGCGTCAACCCGGGATGGCAGATGCCAAAGGAACTGGAAGGCGAAGTCCTTCCCAGCGCTTCAGCGGTGGATGACCTGCGGCGGGCGATGGATCAAGCCCACTCCGGCCTGGTAAGCATTGAATGAGTGAAAAGGGCCTGGTTCGTCTGCGCTCTGAGCGCCGAGCGGACCCCCTTTCAAATTGGATACCTGTTAAGAAGCGACGGCGTATCTTCAGTGCTTCAGCGCCTGTTCCAGACACCGCACCAATTGATCGAAGTCGACTGGCTTGCCGAGAAAGGCAAAAGCGCCGCCGTCAATCGCAGCCGCCCGCGTTCGTTCGTCGCGGTAGGACGTCATGAAAATCATCGGCGGCTTGGGCGCATTCTGCGAGTTCAGCACCGCCTGCAATTCGATGCCGCTCAGGCCTGGCATTTTGACATCCACGAGCATGCAATCGATCGCCGCGCGATCATCATCGGCGAGGAAAGCTTCCGCCGAGCTAAACAGTCGGCTCCTGTAGCCGCATGACAAAACGAGATCGTCAAGGGCTTCGCGGATCGACTGATCGTCGTCAACGATTGCTATGACTGGTTTTCTGGACAATTTTTTGGGCCTTGCGACATCAATTCAACTGCCCATCGTATACGACTTACAGAAAGGGCCTTGTACCATACAAGTGTCTAGGTTTCTGAATTCAAAGCCCCAGCAACTCGGCCTTGCGCACCAGATCCGCCACCGAGCGCGCCTCCATCTTGCGCATCACATTGCCGCGATGCAGCTTGACCGTGATCTCGCTGATGCCAAGGTTGAAGGCGATCTGTTTGTTCATCAGGCCCTTGACCACGGCCGCCATGACTTCATGTTCGCGGGGCGTCAATGTACTGGCCAGCTTGGCGACAGCATCATTGGCCGCAGATTGCAGGCGGACTTCCCGATCCTTCTGGAACGCCGCCGCAACGGCATCGAGAATGTCCTGGTCCCGGAACGGTTTGGCGAGGAAATCGACCGCGCCGGCTTTCATTGCGCGCACGCTCATCGGTATGTCGCCATGGCCGGTCATGAAAATGATCGGCATCTGGTTCCCGAGCTTTTCCAGATGAAGCTGGAAATCCAGGCCATTGGCGCCAGGCAATCTCACGTCGAGCAGGATACAGCCTGGTCGTTTGAGATCGGCATTATCGAGCAGGTCCTGCGCGCTTTCAAAGGATGTCGCATCCGTGCGCGTCGAGAGGAAAAGATCGACCAGCGCTTCGCGTATCGAGGGGTCGTCATCAACGATGTAAACGACGGGTGTGTTGTTTGCCGGGGCTTTTGCAGACTTCTTTGCGTCATTCATCGAGGGCCTCGATCGGTACGATCATTTCGAACAGCGCGCCGCCTTCGGCGTGATTGCTGGCGGTCAGGGTGCCGCCACGGGCTTCCAGCATACTGCGGCAGATGGCAAGGCCCATGCCGAGGCCGGTGTCCTTGGTGGTGTGAAACGGCCTGAACAATTTCGCGACGATGTCCGCGCTGAGGCCAGGGCCGCTGTCATGAATGCGCACTGCCACACTTTCCGCAGCAGCCGGTTCGATGGAGACCGAAATCCGCCGCAGCTCGTCCGGCGTCTCGCCCATGGCCTGGATGGCATTCGTGATAAGGTTGATCAACACTTGTTGCAGTTCGATCCGGACGGCACTGACGGGAGATATGTTGGATGCCGCGCGGGTCTCGAACATGATCCGGTTCCTGGCAAGCTCGCCCTCCATCAGCGCACGCGTCTCGGTGACCAGATCGACCAGCGACACCGGCTCACGAACCGGCGTCCGCTTGCCGAGCATGGACCGCGTGCTCTGGATGATGTCGCTGGCGCGCTGGCTGTCGCGCGCGATGCGTTCGGCCGAGCGGGCAACGGCATCGAGATCCGGCGGGTCACGATCGAGCCAGCGCAACAGGGTCTGGGCGTTGACCACCAGCGCAGCGAGCGGCTGGTTGAGTTCGTGGGCGAGTGACGCCGACAGCGCGCCGACGGTTGCCGCGCGCGATGCCAAAGCCAGTTCCGCCTGAGCCTCGAACAGTGCCTTCTGGGCCAGTTCGCGCTCGGTAACGTCGAGCATGCCGACGATAACGCGGTTGAAATTGGCGGGGTCTTCCGGGAAGCCGACCGTCAGCAGCACATGCTTGTGGGCGCCATCGCTGGTGATGATGCTGCCCTTGCCCTCAAAATGTGTTTCATTGTTAAAAATTGCCACGATGAGGTCAAGAAAGGTCGCATCATTCTGGGCGATGAAGCGGCGCATCGAACTGGCATTTTCGCCTCTCACATTGCCGAGCAGTTCGAGTGCCGCCGCGTTGGCGGCGACTGTCGGGATGCGGGCGATACATTGCTCGAGAAAATCGGGATTCTCCCGGGCATGAGCGCCGAGGTCTTCGACGCCATCGGCCTTGAGCGCCATCAGCATGGCCCGGACCTGCGAATAGTCGCGCTCCCAGAGAGCGACGCGGCTCTGCTCGAAAATCGTTCGGTAGCGTTCTTCGCTGCTCTGCAGGGCCATGTTAAATTTTATCAGGTCCAGGCGGGCGCGCTGATTGCGGATGATCAATGCGCAGGTGATCAGCATCGCGGCGACCGCCACTGTCAGACGCAGTGTTGCGGCGAGGTCGGCTTGCAGCCCATGGGCAACTGCATAGGAGAATGCTGCCAGGCCGATGCACATCGCCGTCAGCAGCAGCGTTCCCTTTTCCGTCAGGGTTTCTGCCGACAGAAGCAACGTGATGACATAGAGGGTCGCCAGCGCGCTATGGATGTCGGTGAAAGTGTCGAGATAGAAAACCGTCGCTGTAAGGACAACAGCGAACGAAAGAATGCCGATCTCATGGCGTGCCGGCAGACGCCGTTTCGGGTTCACAAGAGCGAGCGATCGCAATGCTTTCCCCCACTTGGATTTCAATGGCACCATCAAGCCATTCCGGTCGATAAAAAGCAAACGCAATGTCGAATATTGCCATGCAAACTCAATCTCATACGTCCTTAAAAGAAAGGCCATCCCAGGTGGCTGGGATGGCCTTAACCGGATCGCGACATCCGAGGTTCAGGGGAGGGGATGCCTGAACCGTCAGGGCCATGGTGCCCAGCCTGTCTTCTTGGGAGGGGATCGAAGACGCATCATGTGTAGCTTCAGCGGTCGCCTGGCGAAACTATACCAAGGTGTGGGTTCGCCTAGCCAAGCATTGGATACTGTGGTCTGGCGTCGTCGTCTAAAAAGTCTCCAACAGCCTGCACACCCCCAATGGAGACAGTCATGGACCGCACGCTTACTGAGAAACACCGCAAGTCACCGCTCGCAACGCCGACAACTCTGAGCTCTAATGCAACAACGGATATCGCCGGTGCATTGACCGCGCTGCTGGCGGATGTCTTTGCGCTCTATCTCAAAACCAAGAATTTTCATTGGCATATGAGTGGGCCGCATTTCCGCGACTATCACCTGATGCTCGATGAGCAGGGTGAGCAGATCTTTGCGATGACCGACGACGTCGCCGAGCGGGCTCGCAAGATCGGCGGCACCACACTTCGCTCGATCGGCCATATTTCCAAGGTGCAGCGGCTCCTGGACAATGACGCCGATTTCGTGACCCCGGCGGATATGCTGGCCGAGCTCCGCGACGACAACCTCACACTGGTCTCGCTGATGAAGGCGGCACACGATCTTTGCGATGAACATGGCGACATCGCCACGGCGAGCCTGATCGAAAACTGGGTGGACGAGGCCGAGCGTCGTGCCTGGTTCCTGTTCGAAAGCACTCGTGGCGCCGAATGAGCGCCCGGATTTCGGACAAGCCGATGACATATGAATTTTCTCTCTCGCGCCGGCAGGTCCTGCTGACCGGCACCACCCTTTCTCTGGCTTTGGCCATGCCGGCCCTGGCTTCGGAAAAGAAGACCTCCCCCAACCCAGAAGGAATTGAACCCATGACCCATAATTTCGTGACCACCAAGGACGGCGTTGAAATCTTTTACAAGGACTGGGGTCCGAAGGACGCGCAGCCGATCGTTTTTCACCATGGCTGGCCCCTGTCGTCCGACGACTGGGATGCCCAGATGCTATTCTTCGTCAATCAGGGCTACCGTGTCGTGGCCCATGACCGCCGCGGCCATGGCCGCTCGGCCCAGGTCAGCGACGGTCATGACATGGACCATTACGCCGCCGATGCGGCTGCCGTTTTCGAGCATCTCGACCTTCGCAATGCCGTGCATATCGGCCATTCGACCGGCGGCGGCGAGGTTGCGCGCTATGTCGCCCGGCATGGCCAGCCGCAGGGGCGCGTTGCCAAGGCGGTTCTTGTCAGCGCCGTTCCGCCCCTGATGCTGAAGACGGCTGCCAATCCTGACGGCACACCGATCGAAGTGTTCAATGGTTTTCGCGCAGCGCTCGCCGCCAATCGCGCCCAGTTCTACATCGATGTTGCCGCCGGCCCGTTCTATGGCTTCAACCGGGAGGGCGCAAAGATCTCGCAAGGGGTGATCAACAACTGGTGGCGCCAGGGCATGATGGGCAGCGCCAAGGCCCATTATGAGGGGATCAAGGCCTTCTCTGAGACCGATCAGACCGAAGACCTGAAGGCGATTACCGTCCCCACGCTGGTGACCCAGGGTGATGACGACCAGGTCGTGCCTTACAAGGCAGCCGTGGAGCTTCAAGCCAAGCTCATCAAGAACAGCACACTGAAAATCTACAAGGGCTTTCCGCACGGGATGCTGACCACGCACGCCGACGTGATCAATCCGGACCTGTTGGCCTTCGTCAAGGCATGACGCAGAGGTTTGGCCGCGGCGGAATACCGCCCCGGCCATCTCGAACCGCCAGCCGCCCGCACGCTACCGCATCGGACGTGGTGTTGGCGAGCGTCCCGTCCGCCGGCTTAGCGCATGCGATTGCTTAGCCGAGCATCACCATATGAGCCGCGACCTGCTCCTCGAAGAATTTCGAAAACGAGGCGATGCGGGGCGGTAGTGCCTGATAGGGGGGATAATAAAGCGTCAGCCACAGATCCGGCGGCGCCCAGCCGCGCATGACGTGGACCAGCCGTCCCGTTCTCAAGTGTTCCGCGATGTGAAATCCCGGCAGCATGGCAACACCGGCGCCATCGGCGGCCATGTCAGCAAGAATTTCGCCATTGTTGGCGCTGAACGCCCGACCGGCCGAGATTGTCATACTCGATCCACCATCCGACAGCACCCAGTTTTCCCGGCGGCTCTCGCCGCTATAGGCAAGGCAATCGTCGGGTGTCAGCTCGCTCGGATGCTGCATATCGACGAACCGGCTTCCAGGTGCCGCGACGAGAATGCGCGGCACGACGCGGATCTTTCGCCAGATCGTGAATTTGTCCGATGGTTGGGACGAGATGCGGATTGCCAGATCGTAATCGTCATCAACGATGTTTACGAACCCGTCTGACAGGGAGATCTCGAAGCTCATCTTCGGATAAAGCTGCCGAAAGCCGGAAAGGATTGGCGGCAGCACTGCCTTGCCGAACCAGGTCGGAGCGCTGATCCTCAGACGGCCCTGGTCCGCCTTATGGGCATTTCGGACGTCCTTGCGGGCGGTTTCAAGTGCCTCGACCGCCGGCTGGATCTGCGCGGCAAAAACAGCCCCATCGGTCGTCAGCGATACCTGGCGCGTCGTGCGAACGAACAGCTGGACACCAAGATCGTCCTCCAGGGCTGCGATTGCTCTCGTCACGGCGGCCGGGGTCATGTCGAGTTCGCGGGCGACCTGCGCAAAATTGCGCTTCTCGGCGGCCAGCAAAAAGGTTTTCAGGACTTTATAGTCGTTCATATCGATTATTGCAAAAATGGAAATTCATTCGACAGGAATATTGCAATTCCGCGGCGCAATCAATCCGATTACACCTTTGTCCAACGAAACGGACATCGGCAGCGCAGAAAGGCACGGGCCATGATCAAGGACATCAAGGGACTGCATCACATCACTTCGATGGCGTCAGATGCACAGCAGAACAACAGGTTCTTCACCGATACTCTCGGCCTTCGGCGGGTGAAGAAAACCGTCAACTTCGACGAGCCGAGCGTCTACCATCTCTATTATGGTGACGAAAAGGGCACGCCCGGCACCGTCATGACCTATTTCCCCTTTCCCAACATGATGCCGGGTCGCCCGGGCGTCGGCGAAGTCGGCGAAACCCAGTTTTCCGTTCCCAAAGGGTCGCTTTCTTTCTGGAGCGAGCGCTTTGCCGCCCAAGGCGTCGGCGGGGTCGAGGCAGATACCGTGTTCGGCGCCAATCGCCTGCGCTTCATCGGTCCTGATGGTGATGGTTTCGCTCTCGTTGAGACCGCTGATGACACCCGACCGGCCTGGGTCGGGGAGGGTATTTCGGAAGAGGTTGCCATTCGCGGCTTCACGGGTGCCCGCTTCAACCTGCACGATACGGCTGCGACCGAAGAACTTCTTCGCTTCATGGGCTATGCACGAACTGAGGCCGACGGCAACGTCACCCGCTTCATTATTCCCGGAGGCAACGGGGCAGACAGGATCGACCTTGCCGCGCTTCCGAACACGCCGTTTGCCCGCCAGGGTGCCGGCTCTGTCCACCATATCGCTTTCGCCGTCGAAACCCGCGAGAAGCAACTCGAGGTGAGGAAGGCGCTGATGGATACCGGTTACCAGGTGACCCCGGTCATCGATCGCGATTATTTCTGGGCAATCTACTTCCGCACGCCGGGCGGCATCCTGTTCGAGATCGCCACCAACGAACCCGGTTTCGACCGGGACGAGGATACCGCGCATCTTGGCGAGGCACTCAAGCTGCCGAGCCGCTACGAAAGTTTCCGCGCTCAGATCGAAGCTAGCCTCGTTCCGATTGCCGCGTAAGATCGAGGTTTCGAACCTCATCAAGACAGAACTTTACCTTTCGACACGGCTGCCTGGCGCAGGCAGCCGACCGCCGAAGGCATCTCAAATCCAACCGCCGCTGATCGGCACCACACATCAAAAAGGAGAACCACAATGTCGAAGCTCGAAGTCCTCACCCCGGCCAACAGCCAGCTCATCTTCATCGACCAGCAGCCGCAGATGGCTTTTGGTGTTCAGTCGATCGACCGCCAGACGTTGAAGAACAACGTCGTCGGCCTCGCCAAGGCCGCCAGGATCTTCAACGTTCCGACGACGATCACCACGGTCGAGACCGAAAGCTTCTCCGGTAACACCTTTCCGGAACTGCTGGCGGTCTACCCGGAGAACGACATTCTCGAACGTACCTCGATGAACTCCTGGGACGACCAGAACGTCCGCGATGCGCTGGCGAAGAATGCCGCTGACGGCCGTAAGAAGATCGTCGTTTCTGGCCTGTGGACGGAAGTCTGCAATACGACCTTCGCGCTTTCCGCTCTCCACGATGTCCCGGATTACGAAATCTACATGGTCGCCGACGCTTCAGGCGGCACCTCGCTCGACGCCCACAAATACGCGATGGATCGCATGGTGCAGGCCGGCGTCATCCCTGTCACCTGGCAGCAGGTCCTGCTCGAATGGCAGCGCGACTGGGCCCGCAAGGAAACCTACGATGCCGTTACCACCTTGGTGAAGGAGCATTCGGGCGCCTACGGCATGGGCATCGATTACGCCTACACCATGGTTCACGGCGCGGAAGAACGCGTCAAGCACGGCAAGCGCATCGGCCCGAACCCCGCCAAATAAGGACCCGAGCAGACCGCTCCGATAATCCCGTCGGAGCGGTCTTTCCGTAATCGTGGAGGATATCCCATGAAAGTCTATTTCTTCTCTCTCGGTGCAGGCCTGCTTGTCGGCATCGTCTATAGCCTCTTAAACGTCCGCTCGCCTGCACCACCGGTCATCGCTCTCGTGGGTCTCCTCGGCATTCTCGTTGGCGAGCAGATCCTCCCGCTTGCAAAGACGCTCTGGAGCAAGGAGCCCGCCGCCGTCTCGTGGCTCCACCAGATCAAGCCGCACATGTTTGGTCACCTTCCCAAGGGTCGCGACCGTATTGATGTTGCTCACCGCGCGGATGCCCGGGTAGAGGAGCGGAGCTGATGGCGACACGTCGAACTTTTCTCGGAGGGGCGTCGAGTTTGGCGTTTTCGAACCTCTTCTCAACGGCGAAAGCCGCCGATCCCAACCAGACTGGAGTAGACACCATGCATCCCGACCTGATCCTGCACAACGGCCGCTTCACGACCCTTGACCGCACGAACCCGAACGCGACCGCGGTCGCCATCAAGGACGGACTGTTTCTGGAGGTCGGCTCCGACAGCGAGATCATGGCTCTAGCCGGATCCGACACGAAGATTGTCGATCTCAAAGGCAAGCGTGTCCTGCCCGGCCTGATCGACAACCACACCCACGTCGTCCGTGGCGGCCTGAACTACAACATGGAACTTCGCTGGGATGGCGTACGCTCGCTTGCCGATGCCATGGATATGCTCAAACGCCAGGTGGCGAATACGCCCGCGCCGCAATGGGTGCGCGTCGTCGGCGGTTTTACCGAACACCAGTTCGTCGAAAAGCGCCTGCCGACCGTCGAGGAGATCAATGCGATCGCGCCAGATACGCCGGTCTTTCTCCTGCATCTCTACGACCGCGCACTTTTAAACGGCGCTGCTCTGAGAGCAGTCGGATATACCCGCGACACGCCGAATCCGCCAGGCGGAGAGATCATCCGTGATGCCAACGGGAATCCGACGGGCATGCTGCTGGCAAAGCCGAATGCTGGCATCCTCTATTCGACGCTTGCCAAGGGACCCAAGCTACCCTTTGACTATCAGGTCAATTCCACGCGACACTTCATGCGTGAACTCAACCGGTTGGGTGTGACCGGCGTCATCGATGCCGGCGGCGGTTTCCAGAACTATCCGGACGATTACGAGGTGATCCGGAAGCTCTCTGACGACGGTCAGATGACGGTTCGGCTTGCCTACAACCTCTTTACCCAGAAGCCCAAGCAGGAGAAAGAAGACTTCCTCAACTGGACGAGCTCGGTCAAATACAAGCAGGGCAACGACTATTTCCGTCACAACGGCGCTGGTGAAATGTTGGTCTTCTCCGCGGCCGATTTCGAGGACTTCCGTCAGCCGCGTCCCGACATGCCGCCGGAGATGGAAGGCGAGTTGGAAGAGGTCGTCCGCGTGCTTGCCGAAAACCGCTGGCCCTGGCGCCTGCATGCCACCTATGACGAGACCATCTCCCGCGCCCTCCACGTCTTCGAGAAGGTCAACAAGGACATTCCGCTCGAAGGACTGAACTGGTTCTTCGACCATGCTGAAACCATCTCCGAGCGTTCGATCGATCGTATTGCGGCGCTTGGCGGCGGTATCGCCACCCAGCATCGCATGGCCTATCAGGGCGAATATTTCGTCGAGCGTTATGGCCATGGCGTGGCGGAAGCGACACCCCCGATCGCGCGTATGCTGGAGAAGGGCGTGAAGGTCTCCGCCGGCACCGATGCGACCCGCGTCGCCTCCTACAATCCGTGGGTGTCGCTGTCGTGGATGATCACCGGCAAGACCGTCGGCGGCATGCAGCTCTACCCGCGCGCCAATTGCCTCGACCGCGAGACGGCGCTCAGGATGTGGACGGAAAAGGTCACCTGGTTCTCCAACGAGGAAGGCAAGAAGGGCCGTATCGAAAAGGGCCAGTTCGCTGACCTGATCGTGCCGGATAAGGACTTCTTCTCCTGCGCCGAGGACGAGATCTCCTTCCTGACTTCGGAACTCACCATGGTCGGCGGCCGGATCGTTTATGGTGCCGGCGACTTCAAGGCGCTCGACGAGAACGACCTGCCGCCTGCCATGCCGGACTGGTCGCCGGTGCGCAAGTTCGGCGGATATGCGGCCTGGGGCGAGCCGGAAGGCGCTGGCCGCAATTCGCTGCGCCGGACTGCCATCGCGTCGTGCAGTTGCGCCAGCAATTGCGGCGTTCATGGTCACGATCATGCCGGCGCCTGGATGTCCAAGCTGCCGATCGCGGACCTCAAGGGCTTCTTCGGCGCACTCGGCTGCTCATGCTGGGCAGTTTGAGTTCGGTCATTAACGACGACACCGGATGGGCAGCGTCTATCAGTGCCCATCCGGCTTCACGCTACATCTATTGCGTAAAGCGCAATTAAATCAAAACAATTGATGCAATTGTTGGCGTGAATGGTTCCCGCCAATATCGCTCCATCAGAAAACGTAGCGCCGCCCTCATTGGCGGCCAAGATTGTCGGAGCCAATAATGACTGACCAGTATCCTTCCACAACGCGCCGCAAGACATTTCTTGCAGAAATCGTCGCGGCGCCCGCCATTCGGACTGCAGCACTTCTTGCACTCTGCGCCGCCTACATCCAAGGGCCGCTCACCAAGATCTTCGATTTCAACGGAGCATTGGCCGAGATGGAGCATTTCGGCCTTCATCCGGCAGCCGCATTTGCTGTTGTTGTCATCGTATTTGAGCTCACGGCCTCCGCGATGGTGGTCTCCGGCTTCCTGCGCTGGGCTGGCGCTCTGGCGCTCGCCGGTTTCACTCTCCTGGCGACGCTTATTGCCCTTCGTTTCTGGGAGCTTCCGCCCGGCATGGACCGCATGATGGCGACCAACGCTTTCTTTGAACATCTGGGCCTCGCCGGTGCATTCGTCATTGTTGCCGCAATCGATCTAACGAAGGGAGAAGGCAAATGAGCACCGCAAAAACGCCAGCGAGCAGCTTCGCTCCCCTTGCGCAGCCGGTCTTCGCAGTCCTCTGGGCCGCCACGGTTCTCGGCAATACCGGCAGTTTCATGCGCGATGTCGCGAGCGCGTGGCTGATGACGGACCTGTCCGCTTCGCCGGCAGCCGTCGCCATGGTTCAGGCTGCAGGGACGCTGCCGATCTTCCTGCTCGCCATCCCGGCCGGGGTGCTGACCGATATCCTCGATCGCCGCAAATTCCTGATCGCGGTCCAGCTTCTGCTTGCGTCCGTCAGCATCAGTCTGATGGTTCTGGCGCATACGGGAATGCTTTCCGTCAGCGCCCTGATTGGACTGACTTTCCTCGGGGGCATCGGCGCTGCACTGATGGGGCCGACCTGGCAGGCAATCGTGCCTGAACTGGTCAAACGCGAGGATGTCAAAAGCGCCGTCGCACTCAACTCGCTCGGCATCAACATCGCCCGATCGATCGGCCCGGCGGCTGGTGGTTTACTACTTGCTGCCTTCGGCGCGGCCCTCACCTACGGCGCGGACGTTGCCAGCTATATCGTCGTTATTGCGGCGCTGATCTGGTGGCCGCGTGCCAAGAACGCCAACGATGCACTCGCAGAAGGCTTCTTCGGGGCCTTCCGGGCCGGCCTTCGCTACACCCGGGCCAGCCGTCCGCTGCATGTCGTCCTGCTGCGTGCTGCCATCTTCTTCGCGTTTGCGAGTGCTGTCTGGGCACTCCTGCCACTCGTCGCGCGTCAATTGCTCGGCGGAGATGCGAGCTTCTATGGCATCCTGCTTGGTTCGGTCGGGGCAGGGGCTATCGGCGGTGCATTGGTCATGCCGAAGCTGCGTGAACGTTTCGATGCAGATGGTTTGCTTCTGGGTGCGGCTGTCGTCACCGCCCTTGTAATGGGAACCTTGTCGTTTGCCCCGCCAAAATGGTTTGCCATTGTCGTCTTGCTGTTCCTCGGCGGCGCCTGGATTACCGCGCTGACCACACTCAACGGTACAGCTCAGGCTGTGTTGCCAAACTGGGTGCGTGGCCGTGGTCTTGCCGTCTACCTGACCGTTTTCAATGGCGCGATGACGGCCGGCAGCATCGGCTGGGGCGCCGTCGGCGAAGCGGCAGGCGTACCGGGTACCTTGCTGATCGGCGCCGCCGGGTTGCTCGTCGCAGGTTTCATCATGCATCGCCTGAAACTGCCTGCAGGCGACGCGGATATGGTACCGTCAAATCATTGGCCCGAGCCGCTCGTGGCAGAACCGGTGGCCCATGACCGCGGCCCGGTCCTGATACTCATCGAGTACCGTGTCGAAAAGCATCACCGCACCGCTTTCCTGCATGCATTAGACGAACTCTCCCAGGAACGTCGGCGCGACGGAGCGTATGGCTGGGGCGTGACCGAGGACTCTGCTGATCCGGAAAGAATGGTCGAATGGTTCATGGTGGAATCTTGGGCGGAGCATCTTCGTCAGCACAAACGGGTCTCCAATGCAGATGCAGACCTGCAAGGCAAGGTACTGGCCTATCATACAGGCCCGGAGAAGCCGGTGGTTAGGCACTTCCTGACGATCAACAGGCCCGGCAAAGCTTGATCGAAGACCGCAATCCGCAGCACGGAGAGGGGCGCAAATGCCCCTCGGGCCAGGCAAAGCAAGCCAGGCCCTTGTCGGTCGACCGAAGGCCAACAGTTCGCTTGATCGCTCTACTGTTGTTTCATTCCCCCGCGATGGCGGCTCTCGTTATCCTATGGCTTCTCCATCCCAGCCAGACCAGGGCGAGCGTCAGATCCTTCGGTGCGCGCCTCGTTGAGACGGCGCGGCAAATATGTCCTCTGCAGCCTGACGAACGAGGCGGAGGTGGTGGGGCTCATCGAGGCGCTGGGGCGCAACTTGCCGGCCTCCTGCTGGAATTGCCCTAGAACCGCAAGGCGAGGCTCAAGATGGGGCCCTGCTGGACGACGTCGAAAACGAACCCGTCATCGCTATAGTCCACACCTGCCGCCCGATATCCGGCGATCACCGAGAGTCTCTCGTTGAAATTGTAGCCGAGGGCCAATGCGACGTCCCAATCGAGATCGGCTCCGCCCCCTCCAACAAGGCCCCAGCCGGTTATGTAGACTTCTGGCGTTATCGAATAGCGTCCGCGAATGCCGGCCAGTCCATCCACCCAGGTTGCGCTATCACTGCGCTCCACGCCGTCAAGGAGGCCGCCACTAAACGAAATCGTGGTATCGACGGACCATACCTTGATACCGGCCACAATGTCGAGATAACCGGATGAATCCGCCAGAACGGAATAACCCGCGCCCACCAATCCGGTAAACATCTCCGTCGCAACCTCGACGTCCGAAGCCAATATGCCCAACGGAGTTGACGCCCCCACAGAGAGCTTCGCGTATTCGATATCTCCAATAATGCTGAAGCGATCGTATCGCGCTTCACCCGCCGCCATGGCGGCGAAATCAAGATGATCGAGGATGTCGCCAAAATCGGCGTCGATATGAACGCTTGGCAGGCTGAACTGTGCAGTGTCGCCGGAAATACTCGTGCCCCAGAAATAAGGTGCGAAAGTGAACGTCCAGCCATCCTGCGCCTCGACCATGTTGGGATCCTGCGCCAGGAGCGGCGTGACGTCGGCCGCTCGGCCCGCCGTGCCAGCCATCAGATAGCAAGCGAGAGATATTCCAAATACAAAGTAGTTTGGCAAGCTTATCTCCTTTGTTCGCGGTGATCTCCCCGGGTAAACTATTTATCTTAATTGCGAAGCGCGAATGTTTAAATGCTAATGATAATTTCTCCTGATTTCAATTGATATTTACACGAAAAAACAGCTAATTTGCGTATAATACATCAAGATGAACCTGTATGATACATTGCGATATCGCCGATAAATTTATAGGGAATTGGTGCCGCGATTTTTCTGGGAAAGAATAGCCGCATAGAAAAGACTGTTTCAGGCGAGGAAGTCATGAGGGACACCCGGATATGTTGCGGTCGTTCGAATGGGCGAAACCATGCAAGGCCTCATCTTCTTGTTCTTGCAACGTTGCTTGCCTTGGGGCTGTCCTGTTCCCAGGCGTCGAGCCAAAGCGCGATCGATGAGGATGCCGACAGACTGTTGCGCGCGATGTCGTCTTATCTCAGCGGGTTGAAGACGCTGAGCTTCGACTACGATACCGACCAGGAGATCATTGATCGATGGGGGCAGAAGCTGCAGTACAGCGCCTCGGGTGCGGTGATGGCATCGCGGCCCGACAAGCTGCATGTAACGCGGAAAGGTCCTTATGCCGACGTTGAAGCAACGCTGAATGGAAAGCTCATTTTTCTCTACGGCCGCGGGCTCAACATATTCGCCCAGATGGAAAATCCAGGAACGACCATCGATACGGGACTTGAGGAATTCCGCATGTCGACAGGCCTGGACGCCGCGGGTGCCGATCTGCTGTCGGCTGATCCCTACGCAGTCCTCACCGAAACAGTCGATGAAGGAAACTTCGTCGGCACGGCTTTTGTTGGTGGCGTGGAATGCGACCATCTCGCTTTCCGCACGGAAATAGTCGATTGGCAGATCTGGATACGCAAGGGCGAGCAGCCGGTGCCGGTCAAATATGTGATCACCTCCAAATGGGTGACCGGAGCGCCGCAATACTCGGTGCGGCTGACCAACTGGAATGTCGAGCCCAAACTCGACGAGTCGATATTCACGTTCTCTCCGCCCGCTGGTGCGAAGAAAATCGAGCAGATCGGTTCCGATGTCATCGGCGATATCACTCTGGAGGATGCGCAATGAAATCGGTAGGTCGGTGCCTGTCGGTGGCAACACTCATCTGCGGCCTGGTGACGGCGGATTACTGGACGAACGGCGCCATAATCCCAGCGGATTTCGTGGTCTCCGATGCACAGGCGAGAGTGGGCAGGCCGGCCACGCCCGGCAGCGTTGCGGGCGTGGCGCGCCGAACAACACGTCGCGTCGTGCGTCGCTCCACCATCTATGTTGCGACGCTGCCAAGGGGTTGCTCAAACGTCGTTATCAACGGCGTTTCCATGTGGTCTTGCGGTGGAGCGTACTATCAATCCTATGGTGGGCGTTATGTCGTCGTCTATGTCGACTGATGCGGGATGGTTTGCGCGAAACCAAGAGATCGAGCGTCTCCTTGACGCTGTTTCGAAAGGAAGCGTTCCCGGCTTTCGCGTTGACGGCAGGAAAAGCAGTTTCGGAAGTCTGCTGTGCAGCATTTTTACTTTCCGGACGGTTTTCTATGAATTTACTTTATAAAAATAGATCGTTTTATCTAAATAATAGTATTGTGAGGAAACAATATTCGACTAGGTGATTTAATCACGATTATTTTATGATAAAATTACTAAGTCCTGTGTGGCAATGGAGGAAGACATGGTGGAAATATCAACGATCAGGGTTCTCTTGACCGCTGTCGCGTGCTCCTGTCTTGGCCTGCCCGCTCTTGCGGTGGATGCCCGCAGCGACGTCGGCACCCTCGATCAGGCGAAGGCGGAGAAGGTCTTCCCCGACAAAAGGCCTTACTCACCCTATGCCGATCGCAGTTTCCCGACCCGCCCCCTGTTCGGAGATACCCATCTGCACACGGCTGCATCCTTCGACGCTGGCGCATTCGGCGCGCGATTGACGCCGCGCGATGCCTATCGCTTTGCGCGAGGTGAGCAGATCATTGCATCTGGCGGGGAGCCGGCCAGGCTGTCGCGGCCGCTCGACTTCCTGGTTGTGGCTGACCATTCCGACAATATGGGCATGTTTCCGGACCTGTTTGCCGGCAAGGCCGAGGTGCTTTCCGATCCGCAGGCCAAGACCTGGTACGACATGATCAAATCCGGGCGGGGAGGAGAGGCTGCACTGCAGATCATCATGAGTTTCAGCGCCGGGACGCTGCCGAAGAGCATGATCTATGGTCCCGAAACGCGGCCCTACAAGTCGGCATGGCAGGATACGGTCAAGGCGGCGGAGGAATATAACGATCCAGGCCGGTTCACGGCCCTCATTGGTTATGAGTGGACTTCGAATACGGGCGGCAACAACCTGCACCGCAATGTGATCTTGCGCGACAATGGCGATAAGGCCGAGCAGATCGTGCCTTACACGACGATGAAACCGCTCGGCAGCGACAACCCGCGCGACCTCTGGAAATGGATGCAGGCCTATGAGGACAAAACGGGAGGGAGCGTGCTCGCCATTGCCCATAACGGCAACCTCTCCAACGGCATCATGTTTCCGATGATCGAATCCTTCACCGGCAAGCCGGTGGACAAGGAATATGTGGAAGAGCGCGCAAGGTGGGAGCGCCTCTACGAAGCGACCCAGACAAAGGGCGATGGGGAAACCCATCCCAGGCTTTCCCCCAATGACGAGTTTGCCGATTTCGAGACCTGGGATTTTGGCAATCTGGACGCGAGCGTAGCCAAGAAGCCGGAGATGATCGAGTTCGAATATGCACGGTCGGCGCTGCGGAACGGTCTCAAGCTCGAAGCCGAACTTGGCACCAACCCCTACAAGTTCGGCATGATCGGCAGTTCCGACGCCCATACCGGGCTTGCCGCGATGGAAGAAGACAATTTCTTCGGCAAGACAACGCCGCAGGAACCGAGCCCCGAGCGGCTTACGGCCACTTTCGTCAGTAATCCGCAGACCAATATCAAGGTCATGGATTGGCAGGTGAGTGCCTCCGGCTATGCCGCCGTATGGGCAGCCGACAACACTCGTGAAGCGATCTGGGACGCGATGCAGCGTAAGGAGACCTACGCCACCACCGGGTCGCGCATGATGGTTCGTTTCTTCGGCGGTTTCGATTTCGAGCCGGCAGACGCTTCAAACCGCAATCCGGGCGCCATCGGTTATGGCAAGGGTGTGCCGATGGGAGGCGATCTCGGGCCGGCCCCGGAGAATAAGGCGCCCAGCTTTCTCGTCGCAGCCTTGAAAGACCCCATAGGGGCCAATCTCGACCGGTATCAGATCGTCAAGGGATGGCTTGATGACAAGGGTGAAACCCATGAGCAGGTCTATAATGTGGCATGGGGTGGCGACCGCAAGCCCGATGCCGACGGCAAGCTGCCATCGGTTGGCAGCACTGTCGACGTCGGGAACGCGACCTGGACCAACACGATCGGTGCACCGGAACTGATTGCGGTCTGGACTGACCCGGATTTCGATCCGACGCAAAAGGCCTTCTATTATGGCCGCGTGATAGAGATTCCGACACCGCGCTGGACTGCCTATGACGCCAAGCGTTTCGGCACGAAACCGCTGGAAGGAACTACGATGACGATGACGGAGCGCGCCTACACGTCGCCCATCTGGTACACGCCCTGAGGGTGAGGTGCTTCTGTGTGGCTTAAGCGGGGAGTGTCGGTATTGCGGATCCTGACAACTCGTTTCGGCGGGGCAAGCGAGCCGCGGTTCCTTGCCGGAGCCTTGCCCGCGGGCGACGCGGTCATACTCGGCCGGCAGGCCCCCATGGGTGCAATTGTTCCGGCGGCAGCTATTGCCGGTCTGGCGATCGGTCTCGATTCCGCCCCGATGGATGCGAGCGACCGGGACGGACTGGTCGCCTTTGCAGGTCTGGCTTGCGGTGTCTTCTGTGTCGCGACGATTGTCATAGGCCTGACGATTGGTCAGACGAAAGAATGGCGACGCATCGGCGTACGTATCGCGGGTTCATGGATTTCCGCCGTTTCAGCCCTGGTGCCTACACTGTCTCTCGTCGCACATGCACCGCATGAAGCATGCGCGATTGCCTCGGTGCGCGGAAGTGCTGCGTCATGGTAAAGCGACTTCTGAAGGAACCGCTCGTTCATTTTTTTCTGATTGCCCTTGCCATCTTCGCGATGCATGGCGTTGTCGGCGACAAGAGTGTGCCGGCGCCGGACGTGATCGTTGTCACGGCCTCGAAGATCGAGCAGATGGGCTCGGTCTTCACCAAGACCTGGCAGCGGCCGCCGACGGGGCGTGAACTGAAGGGCTTGATCGACGATCATGTCAGGGAAGAGATTCTTGTCCGTGAAGCGCTGGCACTCGGGCTCGACAAGGATGACACGGTCATCCGACGCCGGCTGCGTCAGAAAATGGAATTTCTCGTCATAGACGAAGCCGATGCGCCGGTGCCGACGGATGCGGAACTGAATGTCTATCTGAAGGCGCATCTCGGCGCATTCGAGACCGATCCGATGCTGGCTTTCCAGCAGGTCTTCCTCAACCCCGAGCGGCAAGGCGACGCGATTGCCAGGAACGCCGCTTCCACCCTGGAGGCGTTGGCGACGATTCCTTCAACGGATCCGGCTTCGCTCGGCGATGTCACGCAGCTTCCGCCGGTGGTGGAATTGACCGGCAAGACAGCAATCGCCCAGATGTTTGGCGGCGAATTCGCCGAAGCGCTCGACAAGGCGCCCGTGGGCCAATGGATCGGTCCTGTCGCCTCCGGCTTCGGCCTTCACCTGGTTCGGGTGACGGAACACAAGCCGGGTCGTTTGCCGGCACTCGGCGACGTTCGCGCCGCGGTGATGCGCGAATGGGCGAATGACAGACGCGTCGCGCTCGAAGACCGTCGCTTCGCTGAGCTTCTCAAGCGCTATGACGTGACCATCGAGAACCTTGCCGTAGCGAGGACGGTCCCATGATGCGATTCTGCACCCTGCTGGCAATCCTCTCGCTGGCATTTGTAGCGTCACCGGCGGCTGCTCACGAGATGCGGCCGGCCTATCTCGACATGCGGGAAACCGCACCCGACGAATTCGCCCTGGTCTGGAAAGTGCCGGCGCAGGGCGAGATGCGCCTGGGGCTTTATGTGCGTTTGCCGGACACTTGCAGGGCGAACGCCAAGCCCCGCAGATCGATCGAGGGCGGCGCCTACATCGAGCGCTGGAGCGCTACTTGCGAGGGTGGGCTGAAAGGCAAGGAAATCGCCATCGATGGCCTGCGCTCGACGATGACCGATGCCCTGGCGCGCATCGCCCACCGGGACGGTACGACGGAGATCTCGCGCCTCAAGCCGGAGGCGCCCACCTTCATCGTCGCGGACGCGCAGACCAGCCTCGAGGTGGCGTCGACCTATTTCCGTTTGGGCGTCGATCACATCCTCTCCGGCTTCGACCATCTGCTGTTCGTTTTCGCCCTCTTTCTGCTGATCCGCGATCCCGTGATCCTGATCAAGACGGTAACGGCTTTCACCATCGCCCACAGCATTACGCTGGCCGGAGCGTCACTGGGATATTTCAGTCTGCCGCAGAAGCCGGTGGAAGCGACGATCGCACTCAGCATCGCTTTCGTCGCCAGCGAACTGGTCAAGATGAAGCCGGACAGCAAGCGCCTTTCCGAGAGCTATCCATGGCTGGTCGCTTTCGCTTTCGGACTGCTTCACGGATTTGGATTTGCCGGTGCACTTAAGGAGATCGGCCTGCCGCAATCCGATGTACCGCTCGCCCTTTTGACATTCAACGTGGGGGTAGAGGTGGGCCAGCTATTGTTCCTGACCCTGGCTTTCGTCCTGTTGCGGGCGTTCATCGGCTTGTTCAGCATCTCGTTCGCTTTGCTGCGCACAGCTTCCGGCTATCTGCTCGGCGCGATTTCAACATTCTGGCTGGTGGGGAGGCTGGCCAGCTTCTGACCGTGAAATGCGACTGCCAGCCGCTCGTTTTTAAAAACTGAGGAACGCACACGCAACAGCAGCAAAAAACGAACCAGGCCCTGGAGGGGAGCCATGCGACTTGTATCAGAATTTTCAATCGCAGCCTGCGCATCCGTCATGATTGCGGCTTTGGCCTTCGCCGGCCACGCGGCGGCTCAGGAGGGAACTCAGGAACTGGCCAAGCAACTTTCCAATCCGATCGCGTCGTTGATAAGCGTGCCCTTTCAGTTCAATTATGATCACGGTTACGGACCTGATGATGGTGACAGGGGCTTCGTCAATGTGCAGCCTGTCATACCGTTCTCCATCAATGACGAGTGGAAAAAACGGGATCGCAGGACGGCTCATTCCCTTTTGGCATCGAGTATTCGAGAGGAGAAATCGTTTGGTCGAGAGTTCTGTCGGTCGTCGTAATTGTACCCCACGGCGCGCCGGTCCTGGATATATCGCACTGCCTGCAAGCGATCGGAGGTGCCGCGAAGCCGTCGGCTCCATGCGGAAGCGTGCGAACCGGGCCGTCGCTCTTCTGGTCGGCCTGGCTGTTGCCGGGTGTGCCGGGCGTCCCGAGGGTGTTCTTACCCCGATCGCCGCCGGCCAGCAGTCGGCATCGGCATCGACCGTGACGATGCTAGTTGCCACCAGTCGAAAGCCATCAGGCGATTCCGCGACCCTGTTTTCAGGGGAACGCAGCCTGACGCTATCGTTGACCGACATCACCATTTCGATTCCACCGCATCGGTCCTCCGGTACGGTGCAATGGCCAAAGAAGTTGCCGCCTGATCCGGGCAAGGAGTTTGCGGTCGTCAGGGCGCAGAATGTGGAGCGAGGCACCGAGGCGCGCAAATGGTTTCAGAAGTATAACAAGACGGGACACGTTCTTGTCTTCGTCCACGGGTTCAATAACCGCTACGAGGATTCGGTTTTTCGCTTTGCCCAGATCGTGCACGATGCCGATGCGGAGGTCGTTCCTCTGCTCTTCGCCTGGCCGTCCCGTGCAAATTTGCTCGACTACAACTATGACAAGGAAAGCACGAATTTCTCACGCACGGCATTGGAGGAGGGGCTCGGGATCATCGCGGAAGACCCTACGGTCAAGGAGGTAACCGTCATGGCCCATTCGATGGGCACATGGCTGGCGATGGAATCGCTGAGGCAGATGGCTTTGCGTGACGGAAGGGTCGCCGCCAAGATAAAGAATGTCATCCTCGCCTCGCCGGATCTCGACGTCGACGTCTTTGGGCGCCAATGGTGGGAACTTGGGGAAAACAAGCCGAAGATCACCATTTTTGTGTCGCAAGACGACCGGGCGCTCAAAGTGTCGCGGCGGATCTCGGGCGGAGTCGACCGGGTAGGACTGATCAATCCTGCAGCCGAACCATACCGCACCAAGCTGGAAACTGCCGGAGTTACGGTGGTGGACCTCACCAGGCTCAAGACCGACGATTGGCTCAACCACGGCAAATTCGCGGAAAGCCCTGAGATTGTGCAGTTGATCGGCTCACGGCTGGTAACGGGACAGACCCTCACGGACTCGGATGTCGGTATCGGCGAGACTGTCTACAGCGCGGTCGATACGGTGGGCAGGGTTGCGGCGACCACAGTGGCCGCTCCGATCACTCTTGTAGATCGCGGGAGACGCTAAAGAATCTTCGACCTGATTAGTTGCGGCCTGAATCAAGATTTATAGTATAATGTGAATGTTATATATGTTGAATACAGGATATATTGTCTGCCGGTTGACTTCCGCGTCGAGCGGCAAGCAGGCCTTGTTCGGGCGAAGAAGGCATTTAACATGGAATGCGCTCATTGGCCTGCCGAGGCAAGCGATGCGCTTCGAAACGACAGGCCGGCCTTGCGAATACCATCCAGGAAGTGCGCTTTGTCGCTGTCGGAGAAGTTTCGCTTTTTCAATTCGGCGTCGATCTTGTCCAGAAAGTTTGATTTCGTGGCGTAGAAGCGGCCCGCGCTTGTTTGCGCTTCTTTCATCATTCCACTCTGAGCATAGGTTGCCGCGGCGATCAGGTGCGGCAATGGATTGTCGACGTTTTCGACACGACGAATGAGATCCGCCGCAATGGCATAGTGTCCGAGCAGATAATTAATCATCGCCAGGGACGTCAGGTAGTAGTTGGCGTTGCTGGGATTGTCTGCGAGCGCCTTCTCGATCAGGGCCGCTCCCTCTGCCAGGGAGCCTGATGCGGCCAGACGAATGCCGAACTCGCCGGTGAGTTCCATGTCGTTCGGATTAAGGGCCAATGCCTCGCGCCCCGTCTTTAAACCCATCTCGACATTGTTCATCAGGAAATAGATTGTCATCAAGGCTTGTTGAGCCCGAATATTGTTCGGATCAAGGGAGATTGCGGTACGTGACGCCGCAAACGCGCGTTCCAGAGAGGTCGGGTCTTTGGGGACATCGCTGGGGCCAAAGCGCTCCTCATCCAGGAGAACTGCGGCCAGCAAAGCCCAGGCCGTGGCATACTCGGGAAACCTCTCCACCGATTTCTCAAGACAGCTTAGAATATCAGCGCGTGGGCTCCAATCGAGCTGTTGCCTGTAGCCGTAGTAGGACATCAGGCAGGTATAGGCCTCGGTGTCGCTGCGGGAAGTCGACTTCAGGCTCACGAAATTTTCACGAGCGATGACCCCATACGCTTGGCCGATTTCCGTTGCGACCCTGTCGGCGACATATTTCTGGAAGTTGACCGGGTTCCCGACGTCGACCTCGCCATCATAGGTTCGAGTCCACAGAACTTCTCCACTTGATCCATCCAAAAGGTTCACTATCAGGTGGAGATGGGTTCCCGAGGTATGTATGGACCCACCCAGGTCAAAAATCCCGCCGCTGGCCGGAACTTGTTCATAAGTCTCCTTTGTAGGCGCGGTGATTACGATTATATCCTTGAATCTGGCGAGCCGGCTTGCAATTTCAGCAGACACTCTGCGGGCATATACCGTCGAATGATCATTGGTGCCGAGATCTTCGAAATCTCTGATAAACACCCGCGGCGCATATTCGACATAGCTGGCCGGCTGGTCCGATGCATTCCAGTTGTAATAACCTGTTGCACCCACGGCCAGGGAAACGGCCAGCGCTCCAAGTATCATCATCTTCCGGTTCAGGTGGTGAACTTCAGCGTGCGCGTCAGGTCGTTGTCCGGACTCATTGGTTGCCCGTGAGCCGCCCGTGTTCTGTGTCAAGCGCCGAGCGAAGCGCGGTATATAGCAGCCTTTTGGAACGCTGATGAGAATGGGATCCGCCTGGCCAGCGATCAGATAATAACGCTCAAGTGCGCGGCGGATTCGACCCGCCTCAATGCGGACAACCGGATCGTTCTGAGCATCGAATGATTGACTGCGGCCAAATACCTCGATTGCAATGGAATAGGCCTTTATTCGGTCTGACCTGCCTGCAAGCGTCTCATCCACCAGATATTTGAGAAACTTCTTTGCGCGGTCGGGAACGGTAAGTTCTTCGCTTGCCAGGATGCGATCCAGTTGATCCTTTACATCAAGGACGAAGCGCTCCGGCTCCAGCGTATCCTCCGGAACGAAACCAGCCAACGGCGCAGCGCCGAGTAAACGGACTGAGGGACCGTGCTCCACCATGTTCGCTGCCCTCCCTCGAATAGCCAATTCACGTCGGCTATGATAGGCAGCACCATCTCACGAAAGTGCAGCCTTTATCCTCCTGTCGTTTCTGATGCCTTACTTTAGCAATCTATGCAATTAGGAAATATCCCTACTGCCCGATGTCTGCGCATTACGGGGCGAGTCTTTCCGCACCTGCTTCGGCACGCCATGGCTACGAAACTGCGGTAGCTCGACTTGGATATCAGCGACATGCAGAGCCGGCTGAAGGTAGGGGTTCCCGCTATGATAAGTTTGGCGCAATTTAGGCTCGTACGGCTGACTGCCTCCATTCGCGGCATCCATCACCAACCAGTATGGTGCCGGCGGCGAATCCTCCAGTTCAACCCCCTCATCAAAGGCAGCCAAAGAAGCATAAGCCGGGCCCCGCAATTCCGACAGCACCTCCAAGCCTTAGGCTCCCGGATGAGCTCGTGCCGTTAATTTTCGAAGGCGTAGACCTTCTTCCAGTCAGCTTTCATGTCGACCACCAGCCAGTTGCGACGCTCGGCTTCGTTCAATGCCTTGTCTAGACGCCCGAAAGCAGAGTTCCGGTCGTATGCGTATTCGCGTTCGCCATCCGTGTGATGGATGATCATCGCAAAGCCATGCTGTTTTCCGCCGGTCACCCATCGCAGCATGTCGTAATCGCCGTCGGAATTGCCGGCGACGAAGACCGGGCGACGACCGATGAACTGGTTGATGCCCACAGGCTTGCCGGGGCCGTCGTCAATGAAATCGATCGCCGGCAGCCGCCGCAGGACCGGGACGTTTCCGACGAGGGCGAACTCCGTCCTGATCGTGCTGCCGATCACCTGCTCGGGCGGAATGCCATAGGCTTTTTCCGTAATCGGACGCATGAATTCGATGCCACCGCCGGAGACGATGAAGGTCCGGAAGCCATTGGCGCGGAGATATTCGAGCAGTTCCCGCATCGGCAGAAACGTCATCTCGTCAAAAGGTTTGCCCGTTTTCGGGTGCCGCGCGGTTGCAAACCAGTCGGTGACGATCTTGTTGAACTCGTCGGTGGTCATGCCGGCATGGGTCGCCATGCCAAGATCGACGAGTTCCTTTTCGCCGTTCCTCGCCACGCCGGCGAGGTCGTTGGCGAGAACGGATTTATAAGGCTCTTTTTCCTTCCACTCCGGATGCTGCGGGGCAAGCCTCTGCACCCGGTCAAGGACGAAGCCGAGCTGGAAATAGTAGGGTTGCTCCGACCACAACGTGCCATCGTTGTCGAATACGGCGATCCTGTCTACGGGGGCCACGTATCCCTCGCCGCCCTCGGTGACGCTGCGTTGAACGAACTCCATGATCCGCGTTTTGGCAGACGTATCGTTCCAGGAGGGAAGAGGCTCCTGGGCGAGAGCGGGCCGCAATAGTCCCAGGAGCAACAGAACGAAAGCGACGAGAAGCGAGGCAAGGACCGCATCTATGTTTCGAGACTGCCTGATCATGGACTTCTCCTATGCAGGTACGCGTTTCACACAGCGGAAGCCCACATGGCTTGTGGAGGTGTCCTCCGGTTCGGCATGGCGGGCGGCGGGTCGGTAGCGGCGGCAGTAGTTCGGGGCGCAGAGATGCGAACCGCCTTTCAGGACACGCCGGGCGATCCTTATCGACGGCTGGCTGGGATCGTAGCTTGCATCTTCCGGGCCGCCCCGCGGGTTCTTCGGGATGCAGCAGGACTTCGCCGCGGGCTCGGGGTGGCGGGCGGACCAGTAGTCGCAGGTCCACTCCCAGACATTGCCGATCATGTCATAAAGACCGTATCCGTTCGGCGGGAACGCTTTGACGGGTGTGGTGCGTTCCTGTCCCTTGGGCTTTACGGTGCTGACCGGAAAGATGCCCTGCCAGGTGTTCGCGCGTGGAACTCCCCCCGGCATGAACTCTTCGCCCCAGGCGTATTCTGCATCGTCGAGGCCGCCGCGTGCCGCCAATTCCCATTCAGCTTCCGTCGGCAGATCGAGGCCGGCCCAATCGGCATAGGCTTTCGCGTCGGCATAGGCGACATGCACGACCGGGTGATCGAGTTTGCCGCGCAGGTCACTCAGCCCACCCAGCGGCCGCCGCCAGTTCGCCCCGAACTTGAATGTCCACCATTGCGAAATGTCGGCGCCTCTGACCTGTTTGGGCTGGACGAAGACCAGCGAACCGGCCTTCAACATCTCGGGCAGCGCGCCGGGATAGTCTTCGGCGTCGGGGATCTTTTCTGCGACCGTCACATGGCCCGTCGCCTTCACAAATTCCATGAACTTGCGATTGGTGACAGGCGTCTCCTCGATAAAGAATCCGTCGACATCGACGGAGTGAGCCGGCGCCTCCTCCGGATAGTGGTGGTTCGAGCCCATCGTGAATGTCTGGCCCGATATCCAGGCCATTCCATCCGTAGGCGTCGACAGCTTTGGTATCCTCTCGACCGCAAGTGTCATGCCTGCCTCCGATTCACCAGAGCGCAGCATCGCTGCGCGCGATGTAAACAGGAAGTACGTAACGGTAAATGCCCGTCGATTTACGTGCCCTCTGCACGCCCGAAGAGCAGTTGGCGGAAGTCTAACACGAGTGGCAGCGGTTTCCTCCCACGGACGTAAATGCCGGGGTATTTACTGTAACGTACTTCCATCCGCCCGTCCGACATGGGCACCTTTTCGCCGGCAGATATCCCGAAACCGTGAACCGGAGACAGGGGCTGGATCAGGAGGAGGGAAAGGAGTCGTGATGACAAGGCCATCAGCATCGGGCTCCTTGGCAGCGTGGTCGATTGTTTTCGGATCTCTGTCGGACCCTGCCTTCGCACAGGATGCCGACACCGATCTTGCCCAGAAACTCAGCAATCCGGTGGCGTCGCTCATCAGCGTGCCTTTCCAGTTCAATTACGACCGCGGCTTCGGCCCGGACGACGGCCATCGCCAGATCCTCAACATCCAGCCGGTCATTCCCATCTCCCTCAACGAAAACTGGAACGTCATCTCCCGTACAATCCTGCCGGTGATCTGGCAGGATGATGTTGCCGGCCCGTCCGGCAGCCAGTTCGGCCTCGGCGATATCACTCAGAGCTTCTTCTTCTCTCCCAAGGAGCCGACGGCGGGCGGGATCATCTGGGGTGCCGGGCCAGTCTTCCTTCTGCCGACCGCGACCGACGATCTGCTGGGCAGCGGCAAGTTCGGCCTCGGTCCGACGGCCGTCGTCCTGAAACAGGAGGGATCGTGGACCGTGGGCGCGCTTGCAAACCACATCTGGTCGGTCGCAGGCGATGGTGACCGGCGCGATGTCAGTTCCACTTTCCTCCAGCCCTTCGTGTCCCTTACGACGCCCGACGCCTGGACCTTCACGCTGAACATCGAAAGCACCTACGACTGGGAAAGCGACGACTGGTCGGTGCCGCTCAATTTTCAGGTTTCCAAACTGGTCAAGTTCGGCGAACAGTCTGTCAGCTTGACCGCAGGCGCGCGCTACTGGGCGACGGCGCCCGACAATGGGCCGGAAGGCTGGGGGTTCAGGCTCGCGATGACCTTCCTGTTTCCGAAGTAGTGTGGCCGCACGCTTCGGCGACAAGAGATGAACGACACTCAAAGAGGCACGTCATGCTAATGAAAGTCTCAGGCCGTGACGATGGTAGCAAAACACAGCCGGTATCGGGTGCCGACGGGCGTCGCCGGCTGCGTGCAGCTATTCTTTCCATCCTGCTCGCAGGCGTTTCAGCTTCGGCGAATGCCGCCGACCTTTCGATCGCAATGCCAAACTGGCCCTCGGGACAGGCCACCGCCAACATCCTGAAGGTCGCCATCGACAAGAAGTTCGGCCTGCAGTCGGAGGTGCGCGAAATGGGTGCGCTCATTGCCTTTGCCGGGCTGGAAACCGGCGACGTCGACATCCACCCCGAGGTCTGGCGGCCAAACCTGGACGCGGCGATCGCCAAATACGTGGACGAGAAGAAGGTGGTCGTCCTCGCGAAGCGTTCCGTCGCCGCATGGGAAGGCCTTTGCGCCACCGAAGACGCCATCAAGGCCGGAATACGAAGCGTCACCGATCTGACGGATGCCGACAAGAGCGCTCTGCTCGATACGGATGGCGACGGCCGCGGAGAGTTATGGATCGGCGCTCAGACCTGGACGTCGACCGGCATCGAACGGGTGCGCGCCAATAGCTACGGATATTCCAAAAACCTCGCGCTTGTGGAAGCGGAGGAGGACGTCGGCATGGCGGCGGTGGATGCTGCCGTCGCGACGGGCCGCCCCATGGTCTTCGCCTGTTATGCGCCGCACAATGTCTTCGAGCTCCATCGGGTAACGCGTCTGGAGGAGCCCGGCCACGATCCCGCGAAATGGAAAATCGCCCTGGGGGACGATCCGCTCTGGATCACGCATTCAAGCGCCCCCGTCGCCTGGCCGCCCTCCGAATTCCATATCGCCTATTCGAAGTCCTTCGCTTCGAAGCACCCGGACGTGGCTGCCTTTCTCGAGAAAATCGACTTCACACCGCAGGAAGTGACCAGCATGACCTATGCACTGCAGGTGGAGCGCCAGCCAGCTCCCGACTACGCCGAAAATTGGGTCAGGCAAAACGCCACTCGCATCGATGGGTGGGCGAAGCCATGAAGAAGGCATTTAGAACCATCGCATTGTCATCTGCCGTCCTCTGGCTGGCCGCGTTCGTCGCGCTGGCCGCGCAGACGCAGATTTTTGATCCAAAGACCCGAAAATGGGTCGACTACGACAAGAAAACCGCGCGCCAGTATTTCGCCCGCAACCAACAGCTCCCAGACGCATTCCGCATGCAGCGCGTCACCTTCCGCACGGCGGAGCAGCCCGGCACGATCATCATCGACGGCAACCAGCATTTCCTTTACCTCGTGCAGCCCGGCGGCCAGGCCATTCGCTACGGTATCGGAGTGGGGCGGGAAGGGTTCGGCTGGGCCGGAATCGTGCGCGTCGGACGGACCGCGGAATGGCCGACCTGGACACCTCCCGCAGAGATGGTTGCCCGCGACCCCAATGCCGTCAAATGGGCCTCCGGGATGCCGGGCGGTCCGGAGAACCCCCTCGGCGCACGCGCTCTCTATCTCTACGAAGGCGGCGCCGACACCATCTACCGCATTCACGGGACGCCGGAAACCTGGACGATAGGTCTCGACGTCTCTTCCGGATGCATCCGCATGAATAACGACGACATCATCGACCTTCACTCGCGGGTGAAGATCGGGGCGAAGGTCATTGTCCTGATGCAGGGCGCAGCCCTGTATAAGGGCGTCTGAAAAGGGGGACGGGAATTGCTCAGTTTCTTACAGCGCCGATCATCACCGGCAATCTTTATCGCGGCGATAGCGACCATTGCTGCCTGCCAGTCGGCGCCGCCGCCCGAGCAGATGTCGCGGACGGCGGTGCAGACAGCACCCGCCGACCTCCAGCTCCTTTGCGCCGATGCGGTGGCGAAACAGAGCGGTCTCGATCGGGCGAAGATCCTGCCGACCGGATCGCGCCCGCTCGAGACCGGGGCCTACGGCGTCGACATTGATGCCGTAGGCCGCAAGTTCAACTGCGTGATAGACAGCACGGGCATTGTGAAGAGCGTACAGCCCGCATGAGCCTGGGAACGTTGTCCAGAGAAATGGGAGGCCGACATGAACATCAACCCATCCTCCATCGTCAAACGGTCGACGTTCGCGGCGACGGTCGTCCTGGCGGCTGCGTCCATAGCCGTGCCCCAGTGGCCGAGCACTGTGTCCGCCCAGTCCACCACGATCGCGGCTCAATCCTCGCCGGCAGACCAGCCCGATCCATTGAGCGAAGACGAACTCGAAGTTCTGGTTGCGCGTATCGCCCTTTACCCAGATGAACTTCTTGCACTGATCAGTTCGGTCTCGCTCTACCCGCTGCAGATCGTGGAGGCGTCGCGGTTTCTCGAAAATCACGCCAAGGATTCGAACCTAAAGCCGAAGGAGAGCTGGGACGGCAGCATCGTCTCGCTGTTGAACTATCCCGAAATCGTCAGGATGATGGCGGACGACCTCGACTGGACGCAGAGCTTCGGCGACGCCGTCGCTTACCAGCAGAAGGACGTGCTCGTCGCCATTCAGGCGCTACGCGACAAGGCCGTCGCCGCCGATATCATCAAGACCGACGACAAGATCAAGGTCGTTCAGGAGAACGACAATGTCGTCATCCAGGCTGCTGATCCGGAAAAGATCTACGTTCCGCACTACGAACCTGCGATGCTCTATGAGCCCGACTATCAGCCGGTGCCGCTGTCCTACTATCCGGACCCCTATCCGAACTACTGGTATCCGACGGCGACCTTTTTTGCGGGCGCCGTAACCGGGGCGATCTTCGCTTCCGTAGTCGACTGGGACAATTGGGGCGTATGGGGTGGCCGCTTCGACGGTGGCGACATCGACATCGACTGCAACAGATGCATGAACGACATCGACGTTAACCGCAGGCTCAACTTCAACGATATCGACTGGAAGAACGTCGACCGGAGCAAGATCAATTTCGACAAGAACCAGTTCGCCAATCTCGACCGCACCAGCATCAAGAACGGAATCGAGGCAAATGGCGGCAAGAACCTTCGTGACAGGGCAAAGGACGTTCGGCAGGGTTCCGCAACGAACCTGCGCGAGCGGAAGACGGCGCTCAAGGATATCCGAGCAAACAAGATCGATAGCTCGAGGCGGCCTGGCGGCGGCGCTGTGGCGAACCGCAATCCGCCCCGCCCTGTGGCGCGGCCAGATACCAGGCGGGCCGATGCCGGTCGATCCGCAGGAAAGATCGAACGCAAGGTCGGCAAACCCCGTCCGGCAGCCAAACGCGACAATCGGCCGAGACACCCATCCGGTCTGGGCGAAGTCAGGCATGGCAAGGTGGCGAAGGTTCACTCGCAGCGCGGCGGGCAGGCACTCGGCGGAGGTCTGCACGGCGGCGGACGCCCGCACAGGGAGTTCCATGCGGGTGGAGGCTCCAGGCCGGCAATGCACCGCGGCGGTGGCGGCCACCGGCGCCGTTGATGATCCGCGAAAGGAACATGTCATGACCAGATTGATAAAAATCGCTTTTGCGGCGCTCGCACCCGCACTGCTTTATTTTCCTGCCAGTGACGTCGGCGCCCAGGAGAATCCCGCTGGGCTCGGGCAATACGTGTCGACCACAGAACCCGAGGAGTTCGACGATCCGGACGAGGCCCTGACCGCGTTGAGGGAGGCGCTTGCGGCAAATGATGTCGACCGGGTCGCAACCCTGCTCGGGCTCGACGCGGCCAAGCTCAAGGCGGGCGAGGGCGTGATGGACGCCTTCTCGATGATCCGAGAGGGCGCCGCAAGACGGCTGGCTCTCGAAAGCGACGGCGAGCGCCGGATCGTCGAGGTCGGCGACATGCTCTGGCCGCTGCCGTTTCCGCTTGTGAAAACACCCGGCAACAAGTGGGCATTCGACACCGAGGCCGGTATCGAGGAGATCGCCAACCGCCGCGTCGGAGAAAACGAACTTGAGACGATCGCAACGCTGCGGGCGTATGTGGATGCGCAGGAGGATTATGCTCTCGACGACCACGACGGCGATGGCGTCCTCGAGTACGCGCAGAAGTTCATCAGCGCGCCGGGCGGCACGGACGGCCTTTACTGGCCGGACGATCAAGGCGACGGCCCAAGTCCTGCAGGTGACCTTCGCCAGTCGGAAATCGACAGGGCTGCGGAGGGCAAGGGTTACTTCGGATACCGCTTCAAGATCCTTACCCGTCAGGGAAGCAACATCGCCGGCGGCGCATACGACTACGTGATCAACGGCAACATGATCGCAGGCTTCGCCGTGGTCGCCTGGCCCGTCGTTTATGGCGAGACGGGGATTCACACCTTCGTCGTCAATCGCAACGGCATCGTCTATCAGGCGGATCTCGGGCAGGACACCGAAAGGCTTGCAGCCGATATCCGGCAGTTCAACCCGAACGACAATTGGGTCGTGACGGGAGACTGACGTCATGGGGGCGAAGGGAGAGGCCGCTGAAAACGCTGCCCCAACCCCAACGGCAGCTTCCGGTGAGACATCATTCGAATTCCTCGCTTTTCGGGGCGGCCCGTTCTATGATCTTCAAAAGCGCTTCGCCCTGCTCGAGGACCACGCGCTTAGGGCCGGACCGCGGGCGCTGATCTTCACCGCTCTCGCATGGCTGGTGCCGCTGGTTCTCTCCATCACCGATCCTCGTTCGTATCTTGCCGATCCGGGCGTCTGGGCCAAGTTTTTGATCGCGGTAGGCGCTTTTCTTCTGGCCGAGCAACAGGTCGAGTGCGGCTTGCGCATGAAGCTCGGGCAGTTCGTCCGTGCGCCCCTGATCGCTCCGCACTCATTGCCTGCCGCTGGGGATGCGGTCGCTATGGCGCTACGGCGCAGGGATTCGGCTCTGGCGGAGGCGGTCTGTCTGGGATTCGGTATCATGCTTTCGGTCGTCGCCTTCACCGGCATTTCGCCTGCGGCCTCCTGGGCCGTCGATCCGGCGCCTGACGGGCCGCGCATAACCCCGGCGGGATGGTGGGCACTGTTCGTCAGTTTGCCGCTTTTCGGTTTCCTGTTTCTGCGCGGGCTATGGAGGCATCTGGTCTGGGCACTGCTGTTACGCAAGATCGCCACCCTCGACCTTCGGCTCGTTGCTACCCATCCCGACGGAAATGGAGGGCTCGCCTTTCTTGCCGATTACCCGAATGCCTACATGCTGTCCGTGCTCGGTGCGAGTTCAGCCGTGGCAGCTGCGGTCGCCAAGCACCTTGCGCACGAGACGATCAGCATGACCACCTTCACCAGCATCACGGGGGGATGGCTGGCGATCGTGCTGGCGCTCTTCGTCCTTCCGCTCGCGGCGTTCTCAAGTCCGTTGGTGCGGCTCAAGGAGAGCGGCGTCCTCGTCTGCGGTGCGCAAGCGACGCGGTTCCAGCGCGCGACCGAGCGGAAGGCGCTCGGCGCAAATGTCGTGGCGGACTCGCCGGAGGAGCGGGACGAAAAGGAGGAAACATCCGACGTGTCCAAACAGTTTGATGCTTTCCGCAAGCTGTCGGGGGTGCTCGTAAACCGTTTCGCGGTTTTGCCCGTGGCTGCCGCGGCTTTGCTGCCGTTCGCAATCGCGGGAGCGATGAAGCTGCCGTTCAAGGAGGTATTTTCCGTTCTCAAGAAGCTGCTGCTTCTCTGATAGCCAATCCTTCTTAGCCTGGGCACGCTCTTCAGTTGCAATCAACGCGCCTGCGACATCCTCCTCGCACAGTCCGCATCTGCATTTACTGTAACGTACTTCCAATGCGCCCGGCCTCGGAGGAGGCTCGGGAGCAAAAACTGACGAGGGGTCTCCGATGCCCATTGACGACTATACCGACGAAGCCGGCGAGAAGGTCAGGTCGCGTCGAGGCCTTTGGCGTCTCATGCTGAGGCTGCCCACGATGCGAGGCGATCTCCAGATCCTGGCTGCCAAGTCCCACCGCCTGGATGCGCTCTGCGCAGCCTACGAGGACGCCAGCGTCACGCTCGCACGGCTCCGCAAGGAACGACACAACGCCGACCAGACGCTCCTCGCCGAGTACCGCATGATCTGTGAGGAAATCGAATCAGACGTCATCCAATATTGTCTCACCCACGACTCCAGTGTGTCAGAATAGCACGTACAAAATCGCAATTCTCTAAAACTTAAAGTTTAATTAGCAATCTATGTTGAAACTTCTTGTCAATTACGCGATAGTGGCTCTGGGTTGTACTTAAGTCGGACCATTCGTTGCGAGGGGCGTTCATGGGCGCTGAAGAGCACGACACCGGGACCTCGGAAGTATCGGAACCGGAGGCACGGACGGAGCTGACGCGGCTGAGTTCCGATGAACGGTTTCATGCGACCGGACGACAGAAAGCCATTCTGATCTACCTCTCCGAACGGAAGTTCGCCGGTTGTGAAGAAGGAACGAAGGCGTTCGCGATCGCCGTCGATGTCCTCGGAAGAACATCGAGTTTCGAATCATCCGTCGACCCCATCGTTCGCATCGAGATGAGCAGGCTTAGATCCGCACTAGAGAACTACTATGAAGCCTTCGGTCATGAGGCGGCCGTCTGGATCGAAATACCTCGAGGGCGCTATGTCACCCTGTTTACGAGATCGAGGCTCTCCATCGTCGACTCCTCGGGCGGCGGCAACCACGACATCGGCGAACCGCCGGTTGAACCCATCGGAGCATGCCCGAAGACCGCCCCCCGGGGGATACCTCGTCGTTCGAGGTTCTGGCCTGTGGTCGTATCGGCGGCGGCGATAGTCTGCGTGACGGCAGGCGTCTCCGCGGGCACCTGGCTCTACAGCCGTCCTGTCCTCACGCAACCTCCCACCGTCGGCGTCGCTGTCGGAGCCTTGGATCCGGAGCTCGACGGCGAGGCGAGCCTGACCCGCGACATGCTGCTGACCGCGCTCACCCAATTCCAGACCCTGACCGTCAGTGCTGAACCGATTGGACCTCACGCATCCAAGACCGATTACCATGTCGAGATAAGATACTATGCGGATGGCGAAGACCGGAACGTCTGGTGGCAGATCGTTGAAGGCAAGTCCGGGCATCTCCTGAAAGCAGGAGTCGAAAACGTTAAGGCCAATGGCAAGAGCCCGGCAGCAATGCGGGAGGATGTCGCGGCCACGCTGTCCGGCAAGCTGGCTGCAACGAAAGGTGTCATCACTTTGCTCGAGTTGCGGAAAACTTCCGATAGCGCCCTTGGGAACGTCTGCGTGCTACACGCCGAAGGCGCGCTGGAGGATGGCGATGCCCGCAAGATCGGACGCGCAGCGAAATGCCTTGAAAGAACGCTCAAACTGGATCCAAAGCATGCGGACGCCGCCGCGGCGCTTTCGGAGATCACGGCATTGAATGCGGATGAGCATTCGACCGCTCGTGCGGTTCAACTCGCCGAGGATGCAGTTGCCGTCGATCCGCTTTCCGACCGTGTGCAGATGGCCATGGCACGCGCTCAGGTCGCGGCGGGCAAGACGGACGGTGCGCTGATCTCCGCCAACCGCGCACTTGCCTTGAACCCACACAATCCCGACGTAGCCGCCACCCTGGCGAGCGTCCTGTTCAGCGCTGGTTACTGGGACGCCGCGAACGATATGGCGGCAGACGCCGGGCGTTCGCCAGACCTCGTTCCGCGCGAAGCGATTCTGGTGAAGGCACTGGACGCTTACCGGAGGGGCGACTGGTCGGACGCCTCCCTGTTGGCGGAGCAGGTCACGGGAGGAGGCGTCGCGGGCATGCTGAAGGCTGCGGCGCTCGGGCAACTCGGATCTCCCGAGGCCGCACAGCGGCTATCGGAAGTCCGTGCGGAGTTTCCCGACTTCGAGAGCACGTTCCGCGCCAGAATGGTGGCTCATCGGTATAGGCCCGACCTCGTCGCGTCTATCGAGGACGGTCTGCGCAAGGCGGGAGCACGCTTCCGGCTGAAGACGCTGGCCACCGCCTACGCGCGGGAAGACTGATCGCTCAGCGACGTAAACGGGCCGGCCATTTACAGTTACATTTACCGTAACGTACTTGTGTTTTCACCGAAGCGCCGGATGCTGCCCCTGAAAGCATCCGGCAATCAGATACGGCACGACAAGCATATCCGAAAGGCATTTTTCTTGGGCTAGTCGCCCTTCTTCTGCTGCCGTTCAGCCAGGAAGCGGGAGCAGGTTCCTATCTGCTCGGCTTCAAGGGATCGGTTGATGCGATCTTGCCGCCGGCTGAGGTCTTCCGTCCGACGGCACGACATGCCCGGCACGTGGACAGCTTGATGAGCGATGGTGGCTGCGTCGCGATATCCGGAAAGGAGGCCAGGAATGAGCAAGGACGACGACTCTTCTCGGCTTCAGCTGGCGCTGACCTGGACCGTCGTCGCGCTCGCGATCGTCCTGCTGCTCTTCGGCATTCTGCTGCATGGCTTTTCGGCGGAGGTTCACCAGCGATTTTGGAGCGATATCTTCGGTCGGCTTGGCGGCCCTATGACCTTCCGGTTCATCCTGCAGCCGGCAATGGCGCTGCTCGCCGCGCTGCCGGACGGTATCTCCGATGCGAGGCACGGTCATTCCTCCTTCTTCTGGACGAACTGGAGGGATCCGACAGTCCGGCACGGTCGCCTGCGCGAAGGGCTTATCTCGACGGCGCGCGTCCTGTTCCTCGGCATCGGTATGGACGTCATTTATCAGCTGAGAGAGTTCGACCGGTTCTATCCGGCCGAGGCCGTGGTGATGGCGCTGCTGCTCGCCCTCATTCCCTATTTCGTCTTCCGCTGGCTTGTCGAACTCATCGCCGGCCGGTGGTTCGCCCGCAAACCCACTTCTTGAAACATGTGAGCGACATGGCCAATCCGCCCAAAGCAATTCCCCAAAGGCCTGCGAAACTGCCGGAAAGCCCGGTGCCGCCCATCCCGAAAGTCGACGAGTCGAAATCGGACGTCGCCTCGGTACAATATTCCGCCTACCGGACCAACCTATCCAACCACCGGACCGGCCTGTCGGAACACCGTACCTCCCTCTCGGAATACAGGAGTGACCTTTCCACGTACCGCACCGACCTTTCGACAGATCGCACCAAAATGTCGATGCGCCGGACCGGCATGTCTTTCCAGCGTACGCGGATGAGCGCCGACCGCACGCTGATGTCTGTGATCCGCACGTCGCTGTCGTTGATCTCCTTCGGCTTCACCATCTTCCAATTCTTCGAGAGGATGCGCGATGCTGGCACCATCACGCATGCCGCAGCACCCCGCAATTTCGGCGTCACGCTGGTCCTTCTGGGCATAGTGCTGCTCGTCTGCGGCATCATCTACCATCTTCAGTTCATGTTGGGATTGCGCCACGAGCGGGAGGCAATGCGGCGGGATGGGCTCGTTCATGCCGAAAGCAAATTTCCCCCTTCGATAACGCTGATCACCGCGATCCTGCTGCTGATCATGGGAGTCGTCGTCATCCTCAGCATGGTGTTTCAGGCCGGGCCGTTCGGATAACCGCCCGAGGAAACAGCCGGCTGCCCGGTTCGAAAGAGGAAGAAGCAGCCGGTTCCTACGACCTGAAGCCGGTCATCCGCGCAAGCAGCTATCAACAAGCAGCTATCAAATAGGGAGTTAGCACTATGGCCAAGACAGACAAGCCAAACATTCTCGTTATCTTCGGCGATGACATAGGGATGTGGAACGTCGGCGTTTATGCCAACGGCATGATGGGCGATACGCCCAACATCGACCGCATCGGGCGCGAAGGCATTATCTTCACCGATCACTACGGCCAGGCGAGCTGCACGGCGGGCCGCGCAGCCTTCATCATGGGGCAGGTGCCGGTTCGCACCGGCATGACGACCATCGGTATTCCAGGCTCGCCGCGCGGCATCCAGAAGGAGGATCCGACACTTGCCGAGGTGCTGAAATCGCAAGGTTATGCGACCAGCCAATTCGGTAAAAACCACCTGGGCGACCGCAACGAGTTCCTGCCGACGGTGCACGGCTTCGACGAATGGTTTGGCAACCTTTACCATTTGAATGCGGAAGAAGAGCCTGAGCAGCTCGATTACCCGGGACAGAAGAAACCCGAATACACCAAGAAATACGGGCCGCGTGGCGTGTTGCATGCCTGGGCGACAGACGAGGACGATTCATCCACGGACCCCGTCTTCGGCCGCGTCGGCAAACAGAAGATCGAGAACACCGGCATGCTGACACGCGAGCGCATGGAAACCTTCGACAGCGAGGTGCTGGAGCAAACGTTGAACTGGCTGGATAGGAACGGCAAGGGCGATAAGCCTTTCTTCTGCTGGTTCAATACGACCGCAATCCACATCTGGTCGCACCCGCAAAAGAAGTACGTGCAGATGGCGGTGGACGAAGGACGCGCCGAAGAGGACGTCGTGCGTGCGAAAATGCTGGAACACGACGAACACATCGGCGCGCTCCTGCAGAAGCTCGAGGAACTCGGCGTCGCCGACAACACCATCGTCGTCTACACCACGGACAATGGCAACGAGCTCATGTTGTGGCCCGACGGTGGTTATGCGCCGTTCCGCGGAGAGAAGGGAACGACCTGGGAAGGAGGGCTGCGGGTGCCATGCATGGTGCGCTGGCCGGAAAAAATACCCGCCCATTCCATATCCAACGGCATTCAGAGCCACGAGGACCTGTTTGTGACCCTCGCAGCGGCAGCCGGCTTGCCTGACCTCAAGGACAAGCTGCTCAAGGGGCACGAGATGAACGGTGCGACCTACAAGGTCCATCTGGACGGTTACAACAACCTCGACCACTGGACCGGCGCCTCTAAGAAGTCCGCCCGGCGCGAATTCTTCTACTACGACGAGACGGACCTGATGGCCGTCCGCGTAGACGCCTGGAAGATGCATATCGGCCTCAAATCGGAGGGCAGTTGGTGGAATGACAAGTATTATCCAAGCGTTCCATATCTCTTCAACCTGCTGATGGATCCCATGGAGAAGATCGATCCGGAGTCCCACGAATGGGGTTATGCGGGCCGCAAGTTCTTCGCCCAGAAGATGTGGGCGCCGACCGCCGGCCAGTCGTTCATCGGTGAGCATTTGAAGAGCCTGAAGGACTATCCGCCCCGGCAGGGCGCCGACACGCTCAGCCTTCACAAGGCCCTCGAAGCGGCGATGGCTAAGATGGAAGCTGCCAGAACGTCAAACAATTAGAGACCTTACCGCGGTCTTCCGGTCGCGACCGGAGGACCGCAACAGGAGGAAGATTCATGGCCAAGTCACCGAAGAACGGAAAGCCGAATATTCTCGTCATATGGGGCGACGATATCGGCATCTCCAATCTGAGTTGCTATTCGCACGGGCTGATGGGTTATCGTACGCCCAATATCGACCGCATCGCCAAGGAAGGCATGATGTTTACCGACAGCTATGGCGAGCAGTCCTGCACCGCCGGCCGGTCAGCCTTCATCACGGGCCAGAGCGTCTACCGTACCGGCCTTTCCAAGGTCGGGCTTCCCGGCGCACCCATCGGCATGTCCGACAAGCTCGTCACGATCGCGGCGCTTCTCAAGGAGCAAGGCTATGCGACGGGACAGTTCGGCAAGAACCACCTGGGCGACCTCAACCACATGCTGCCTACCAATCACGGCTTCGACGAGTTCTTCGGCAACCTCTATCACCTTAATGCCGAGGAGGAGCCGGAGATGGAGGACTATCCATCGCCGAAGGATTTTCCGAACTTTCGCGACAAGTTCGGGCCCCGCGGCGTCCTCCACACCTTCGCGACCGATGAGGACGATCCGACCAAGCACGAGCGCTGGGGCCGGGTCGGCAAGCAGAAGATCGAGGATACGGGACCGCTCAACCGAAAGCGCATGGAGACCTGCGACGACGACTTCGTAGCGGCCGCTCAGGACTTCATCCGTCGGCAGGAGGAGGCCGGCAAGCCTTGGTTCGTATGGCTCAATACCACGCACATGCATCTCTACACCCATACCAAGCCGGAGAGCCGGGGCCAGGCCGGGCGCTGGCAGTCCGGCTACCACGACACGATGATCGACCACGACAAGAATGTCGGCCAGATGCTCGATTTCCTCGACGAGATGGGCATCGCCGAAAATACCTTCCTGCAATACTCAACTGACAACGGTCCCCACCGCAATTCCTGGCCTGATGGCGGCACGACGCCCTTCCGCAGCGAGAAGAATACCAACTGGGAAGGCGCCTTCCGTGTGCCGATGCTGGTGCGCTGGCCCGGGAAGATCGAGGCCGGCTCGATCAGCAACGAAATCGTGCAGCACCACGACTGGCTGCCGACGTTTCTGGCGATAGCCGGCGCCCCTGACGTGGTGGAGAAGCTGAAGAAGGGCTATCAGGCAATCGGGCGAACCTACAAAAACCATATCGACGGCTATAACCTGCTGCCCTACCTCACCGGCGAGCAAGAGAAAAGCCCGCGAAATTTCTACTTCTACTTCAGCGATGACGGCGATGTGCTGTCGATCCGCATGGACAACTGGAAGATTACGTTCATGGAGCAGCGCACGGCGGGCAAGCTTGCTGTCTGGCGGGACCCATTCACGCGACTGAGGGCACCGGTCATCTACAACCTGCGCACCGATCCATACGAGTTCGCGACCGTCACATCCAACACCTACGACGACTGGATGATGCAGCACGCCTACCTCATCTACGCGGTGCAGGCGGTGGCGGGGAAGTTCGCGGAGACGTTCAGGGAATTTCCGGCCGTGCAAAAGCCGAACAGCTTCACTATCGACGACGCGATGTCAAAGATGAGCGAGGCGGCAGGCGGCGACTGATGCCGTGTGCGGGCGGCGAGCAGTCGCCGCCCCTTTTCGAGGGAGCCAGGTGGCATGAAGGAATGGCTGATCGCCGTGACGGAGAACGGGATCGTCATCATCGACTGGATGGCGCTTGTCATCGTGCTGATCGGGACGGCAGAGGCATTCTTCGTCGGGCTGCGCGCGATGCTCAGCTCGCCCTCCGGTCATGAGCGGCGCGACATCTGGCTGCGTTACGCGCGCTGGCTGGTGGCGGCGCTCACCTTCCAGCTCGCAGCGGATATCATCGAAACATCGATCACAACGGATTGGGAGGCGGTGGGACGCATCGCAGCCGTCGCAGTGATCCGCACTTTCCTCAATTATTTCCTCGAACGGGATCTGGCGGAGGTCAGGGAACGCCAGAGCAAAGTTCTGAGTGCGCCATTGTCGAGCGTCCCGAGGGAGGAATAGCAATGTTTCGCCATGGCTCCGTTCTCTCAATGACGCCTTTCGCTGCCTTTGCCGAGTGGCCGGCGTCCGCGCTCGGCGACGTGAACTGCAGTGATTTCCTTCTTCCGTCTGGTGTATCGTCGTCACGATCAGACGGTGGGGGACAGATGTGACCGCGAGTTGCCGCTTCGAGCCGGATCGGGCATCCGGTCCCGGAAGGTGGCATTCGGACGCAACTTAACGGCATTCGAAGAAGGGAGCAGCGTCAACGGCAACATCAGACGGGGTATTGGGGATGGTCAGCGACCGGCCATACGACCTCAAGATCGAATCGGGAATTCCGCATGTGAACTTCTGAGAGGGGAAGAGGAATATGCCTGCACCGAAAGCGTACATGCTGGCAGCATCCGCAGTGGTTGCCGCCTCCTTTCTTTGTTTGGACAAGGCGAGAGCCACTGAGGCCGTTGCCGGCCGCTACATCCCGGGAGCGTTCGCCGGCCCAGGGGCGGGCATTGTACCGCCGACGCCCGGTTTCTATTGGGCAGTGTCAAACATTTACTACCATGGCGAAGCGGGTAGTGACGTGCCCTTTGGGGGGAGTTCGATCGCGGTCGGTCTTGAGGCCGATATCTGGGCGACAATTTTCGGCGGATTGTACGTCCCCGACTGGGATCTTCCCGGAAACTGGACCTATGGATTTCAGGCGGCGATCCCCGTGGGCTGGACCGGAGCTACAGCAACCGTCGGACCCTTCGACGCCGACGACGAGGTGGCGGGATTGGGCGACATTGCGTTTGCACCTATCATGCTTGGCTGGCACAACGATGCGCTCAACACGTTCTTCTCCACCTCCTTGACGATAACCGCCCCGACCGGCACGTGGGAGGAGGGAGAACTGGCCTTTGTCGGCCTCAATTATTGGACTTTTACTCCAGCAATCGGATTCACGCGCCTCGTTCCCGAGCATGGCCTGGACTTTTCTGCGAAGCTCGGCATCGACATCAACACCGAAAATCAGGACACCGATTATTACAGCGGTGCAACTGCGCATCTCGATCTGGCTGTGACGAAAAGTGTGACGGAGAATTTTTCCGTCGGCGCTCTGGCCGGTTTTCTCTACCAGTTTGAAGACGATGACAGTACGTTTGCGGACGCCCGGGACGGGTTTCGCGGACGCTCGATCGCTATCGGACCGTATCTTTCCTATAAGGCGAAGCTGAGCGAAGAGACGGAAGTGAGTTTGTCCCTCAAATGGCTGCACGAGGTGGAAGTGGAAAACCGCATGAAAGGTGATGCGATCTTCCTGGACATCAGCGGGAAATTCTGACCGGCTGGCGCATAACGGTAGCTCGGGTTCATCGGTCGAGGCCGTTCATGTCTCCTTGGGTGCCGGGCTATGAAGCAGACCCTTGTGCCCGTGCCACGTCTGATGTTCCGCCCTCGAGATGTTCCGGTATCTCGCGAAAGATCGCTCCGGATGCTCGTTCGATCAGCTTTGGGGCGAAGCGTTCACGCCCTCCGCCGCCGCCGTCTGGATTTGCTGCGAGCGAAGCGCCATCGCCGCCGCCGCGCCGTCTTTTTCTTCGCCGCCGACCTGTACCATGGGGTGCGCGAAGCTGATGCCGTTCTGCTGGAATGCCTCCCTGATCATTGCGTAAGCCCGCCGTCGGATCATGGACTGGAACTGGCTCGGCTTCAGCATCATGCCGAAGCTCAAGTCTATCCCGTAGTCGCCGAACTTCTCGACCCCCTTCATCTTGAGGGTTTCGATGATGAGAGGCTCGAATTCCGGGTCCTTCTGAAGTTCCTTACCGACCGCCTTGGTAAGTTTCTTCACCTGCGCGACGTCGGTGTCGTAGGCAACCGAGATTATGAATTTCACAACCGCCCAATCTCGGCTCATGTTCTGGACGGCGCCGAGTTCGCCGAAGGGTACGGTATAGACCGGACCCCGGTGATGGCGCAGCCGCACGGAGCGCAGGCTGAACCCTTCCACGGTCCCCTTGTAGCTACTGGCCTGGATGTATTCGCCGACCCGGAAAGCATCATCGAGCATATAGAAAATGCCACTGATGACATCCTTGACGAGCGTCTGGGAACCGAATCCCAGCGCCACGCCGAAAACGCCTGCACCCGCCAACAGCGGGCCGATCTCGACTCCGAGTTCCGACAACACTATCAGTCCAGTCATGACGATGACCATGGCCGCAAGAGCGTGCCGAAAGATCGGCAGAAGTGTACGAAACCTGGCGCGTCGCGCGGCCTCTGCCGGCGACATGCCACCGCTCTGCTCCGCGGCTGCCATGCTCCTATCGATCCAGGTCTTCGCGATCTGCCAGGCGAGATCGGCAATGAGAAGCACCACGACGCTTTTCAACAAGCCGTAGAAGATCGCCGCAACCGTAGGATTCATGTGGCCGAGCGAGTCCGGATTGAACTGCCAGACCAGCGCCAGCCAACCGAGGGCGGCCGCCACTGCGAGCGCTCGCGCGCCTCGGACAATCAGAACCCCCTGCAGACTATGGGGGTCGGCTGGGGATAGGGATGCGGCTGCGCGTCCAACCGCCCTCAGCGCCTCCGGCAGCAGGAGCGCGTATAAGCTCAACCAGAACAAGCCCTTGAGATCGAGGCACCAGAACATCCATACGACTACGAGGAACGCCGTGAGCAGTATTTTGCGGGAAACCGGAATGTGCCGGCTCGACCATACGGCCTCGGATGCGAGAACAAGCACGAGTACGGAAAAACCTAGAGAAACGGCATCCGAAACAGCCGGATCCACGCCGGTATAGCCGCCGGCCAATACGGTTGCCATCGCGAATGCCGCGATGCCCAGGATGATGTGCGCCCGCACCCGCGATGCCGGCTGCTCGACCAAGGCGAGCGCGATCAGCACGGAACCGACGCGGTAAAGGACGAAGGCCGAGATATAGGCGAACAGGACAACGCGTACGAGCGGCGGCCAGTTGAAGGCAAAGAAAACGATGGCCATAGTGATCGCGAACACCGCGACCGGGGCTAGTTCGCGGATAACGAGGTTCGAGAAGCGTTGGGTGCGACGGTAGATCCACTCCGCAGCGAGGCCGAGAGCTAGCAGCCCTGCGAGGATGATAAAGACGGGAGCGTAACCACTTGAGACAGCGTCCTCTCGAATTCTCACGGCGGCGGCCGATATTTCACTGGGAATTCGCGGAAAGGCCGCCAACGTCTGGTCTAGCCGAGCCCGAGTAGAGCTTTCCCATGCGGCAAGGTCGGATGAAGGACCGTTAACGGTCGCGGCAGCCGCCGTCGCCCCCGCAGGCCGGGGTGCCCCGTTTTCCAGCCAGGTACGGATCTCAGGATCCTGCAGCAACCGCACAAGATCGTCGATCTTCTGTTGCGGCGGGGTCTGCGCCAATGAAGGCCATGCCAACAGGAGCGCCAGGAAGAGGGCGATCAGCCACTTCATTAGTCGGCCTCTTGAGTGGAAACTGGGAGTCTATGCCCGCGAAGATCTGCCAGCGCGGCTTGCCGTTCATACGGCTCCCATGGACTGGCTATGCACATGAAGCCACAAGGGAGGCTCTTGTGGAAGTAGGTAACAGTAAATGCAGGTGCAGACGCGCGTAAACGTCGGCAAAGAAGGGCTCTACGGGGATGAATTTCCACCCAGCGGAGGACGCATCGACTTCTCGAGCGATGTAGACCATTTCCTCGGAAGCGCGGATTTCCATGCGCCTGTGCGGGATTAGCCTGATTATGCATTTTTGCGTCGCGCCCGATAAGGGGTCAGTTTTGTGCGCCCGTCGACATCGATATCGCTGGTGGGCGCATCAAGGCCCAGAGGCGGCGTACCCGCGACACGGGGATCGAATGGAGCCAAGGTTTCCAGAAGATCCATGCGGCTCAACGCTTCCGTATAGTGAGGTCTATCCATGAATTCAAATTAACCGAGATACAGATTATCGCAAAGGATCTCGCCCTTTCATCCGCTCGACGCGATTCGGTCCATCTGGCATCGTTGGACCTAAATCGGGTTCGAAGCGCGAAGAGGACCAATTTGATGGTGGCTTGCGGTTTGAGCAGGCTGAACGTTTGGCTTTCGTGCAGTGACCCCGGACGCGTGCTCGGTTGGAGTTGCGTCTTCCCGGGGCATGCCAGGCGTGGCAGGAACGCGACCGCTAAAGTTCGCTCGATAGCGCGTGGGCGAAACTCCCATGATCCGTCGGAACGTTGCGCTGAACGCGCTATCGGATGTGTAGCCCAGTGAGGCGGCGATGGAGGTTACAGGTTCGCGGCTACGGCGCAGCCTCGCTGCGGCAAGCCGCATCCGCCAGCGCGCAAGATAGTACATCGGCGACACGCCAACGCTTACTTTGAAATGACTGGCGAAGGCCGATCGCGACTGGCCCGCAAGACATGCAAGTTCGGCTAGCGTCCAACTGCGGACGGGATCCGCATGAATCGCCTCCCAAGGTTTGCCAATGCGCGGGTCCGTGAGCCCGGCGAGCCAATTCCCCGGCGCTGGCGGCAGATCGGCGACATAGGCTCGGAGCGCATGGATGAACATGAGCCGAAGCAGATCATTGCAGGCGAGAAGCGAGCCAGGTCCAGCGTTTCGCCACTCCCGATCGAGTTGCTCCAGCAGCCAGTGCACGGCAGAAGCGGCCTCGCCAGAAATGAGGATCGCAACCGGCAAGACATCCGTGAGGATCGCGCCGTTCATCGTATCGAAGCGCACACTGCCGCCGATCAGGTGCGTGTCATCGCCGTTGCCGCAATGCCCGCTTTGTCCGAAGTCTCCAAACACCGCCACCGCAGGTATCGGCGGTACGCCCGGTGAACTGGCGAGCGTGAACGCGTCACGGACCACAACGAAGCAGTCGCCCTCGCTGAGTTGCCGGGGCGGCAGGCCCTCGCTCGTGGTCAGCCAGCATGTGCCCCGCCGTAGTGCGCAGAATTTGATGTAGTCGGGCGCCGGAAAGCGGATCGCCCAATCTCCTCCGGCGGTCAGCGTCACCGACGCGACAGCGTGTGCGTCAACGAGTCGGAGGACATCGGAAAGACCATCATTGGGCGCATTTTGGACGATCACGACAGCAAACCGGACGCAGATGAATGGATCATCTCGTTTTCTTAGCCGAAACTGAGCCACAGCACCATGTCTGGCGGGGTAAGGATGATATTGCCGGTTCAAATACCAATCGGATCAGGGTTTGATGCGGCCACGACGGCGGCCGATGTGATCGGAGACGTCGGCCTGAACGGGCATACTGCGATCGTGACCGGTGGCTACTCCGGCATCGGACTGGAGGCGATCCGCGCGCTGGCCGGCGCTGGCGCAAACGTGATTGTTCCTGCCCGGGACGTGGAAAAGGCGGCCGGCGCCTTGCACAAGATGGAGCGGGTCGAACTGGAAACGCTGGCGCTGACCGATACCGCTTCCATAGCCAGCTTCGCGGAACGCGTCGTCTCTTCCGGTCGCACCGTTTCCATCCTCATCAATAGCGCAGGTATCATGGCCACCCGGCTCACGCGCTAGGCCGATGGCCATGAAGGGCAATTCGCCACCAACCATCTTGGTCATTTCCAGTTCACCCTTGCGCTGTGGGCCGGCGCTCAAGGCGGCGGGAGGATCGGGACGGAACTGCCACGAGCGCAAAGGCGAGCGCCGAGAATACGATCGGCACGAGGGTATGGTTCGGAATGATCGCATGGGGAGGCCGCCGGCATGCGTCGATGATGGTCTGCTTCTTCAGACCATGTCATAAAATACATCCTACTTGCTGCTTTGCCGAAGATACTTAAAGATGCGTGTCAACGAACCGGGAGGGACGAATTTTATAAATATATTTGTCTAAATCCGATTGTTTATTTGGAGGTCTCATAGCGTATGCTTGAATTTATTCAAAAATATAATCTTGTATCACTGGCGAGGTTTTTATGAACGGTGCCGGCATTGATTGTCGATCGTTACCACGTCCTGAGCACGCTTAGTGTGAAGCAAAACGATCATCCCACCCGACGAAGCAAGCCGAATGGAGAATAGTCGTTCTGCCATGGATGACGAGGGGATAAGTTATGACAGACATGAAGCCAAATGAGCCGATCGATCCCGACCGTCGGGATCTGCTTGCCTTCGGGCTGGGCGCGACGATGCTTGCGTTGCTCCCGAGCTGGCCGGCCACAGCACAATCAACCACAGTCCAAAACCCAACCGTTGAAAGGAACCAAAGCATGGCCACCATCACCACACGCGATGGCGTCGAGATCTTCTACAAGGACTGGGGCCCGAAGACCGCCCAGCCCATCATGTTCCACCATGGCTGGCCGCTGTCATCCGACGACTGGGACACGCAGATGCTGTTCTTCCTGCAGAACGGCTATCGGGTCGTGGCTCACGACCGGCGGGGCCACGGGCGCTCGGCACAGGTCAGCGAGGGTCACGATATGGACCATTATGCCGCTGACGCCGCAGCGGTCGTCGAGCATCTCGATCTTAGGAACGTCGTTCATATCGGCCACTCTACCGGCGGCGGCGAGGCGACGCATTATGTGGCCAGGCATGGGCAGCCGCAGGGCCGGGTAGCCAAGCTGATCATCATCGGCGCGGTTCCCCCGATTATGGTGAAGACGGCAGCCAATCCTGGCGGCTTGCCGATCGAGGTTTTCGACGGACTGCGAAAGGCGCTCGCCGACAACCGTTCCAAATTTTACGTCGATCTGCCGTCGGGTCCCTTCTACAGCTTCAACCGGCCCGGTGCACAGCCGATCCAAGCCGTCATCGACAACTGGTGGCGTCAAGGCATGATGGGGGGCGCCAAGGCCCACTATGACGGAATCAAAGCCTTCTCCGAGACCGATTTCACCGAAGATCTGAAGATCATCACCGTGCCGACCCTCGTCATGCACGGTGACGACGATCAGATCGTGCCGATTGCGGACTCCGCCCTGCTTTCGGCCAAGCTCCTGAAGAACAGCACGTTGAAGGTCTACGAGAAATTTCCGCATGGCATGTGCACCACCCATGCCGACGTGGTCAACCCGGACCTCCTCGCTTTCGTGAAGGGCTGAGATCCAGGCCGACGCTCTGGCGCCGGCCTTCTAATCACGTTCTAACGGAGACAGTTTCATGAAGATCGTCGTTATCGGCGGCAGCGGATTGATCGGGTCGCGCACCGCAGCACTCCTGCGCGAAGCCGGTCACGAGGTGCTCGCCGCCTCACCCAGCACGGGCGTCAACACCCTCACCGACGAAGGCCTCCCGGAAGCCCTCGCCGGCGCAGAAGTGGTGGTCGATGTCGCCAACTCGCCCTCGTTCGAGCCGCAAGCGGTACTCGCCTTCTTCGAGACCTCGGGTCGCAATCTGCTTGCCGCCGAACGCGCGGCCGGTATCCGCCATCATGTTGCCCTCTCCATCGTCGGCACCGACCGCATGCCCGACAACGGCTACTTTCAGGCCAAGGTGGCCCAGGAGAAGCTGATTGAAGGCTCGGGCGTCCCCTACAGCGTCGTGCGTGCCACCCAGTTCATGGAGTTCCTCGGCGCCATCGTCGAAACCAGTGTTGTCGATGGGATCGTCCGCCTACCGGACGGTTTGTTTCAGCCGATTGCCGCGGACGACGTGGCCGCCATCGTGGCAGAAACAGCTACCAACGCTCCACGGGGCGTGCATTTCGATATTGCGGGTCCTGATCGGGCGCCTTTCGATCGGATCGTCGCGCGCTATCTCGAGGCGATCGGTGATAGCCGAAGCGTCGTGAGTGACCGGAAAGCGCGATACTTCGGTGGGACGGTCGTGGAGACGTCGCTGGTACCGCTTGGCGAGGCGAGACTCGGTCGCAGCTCGCTCGACGACTGGCTTGGCGCCCACCGGCCCACTTGATGCTTCTAACCTTCGGGGATACGCCCATGAGATACTATCTTTTCCCATTGCTCCTGGCTGCGGCGTACGCCGTGCCTGCATCTGCCGATGATGTGCCGGGAGCCAAGAGCGCGAAAATCACGCTCGTCTACGAGCATGCGCTCCCGGATGTGCCCGGTAAGAGCATTCGCGGCGTTCTCGTAGAATATGGCCCCGGCGGCTACTCACCGGCACACACGCACGCGAAGTCGGCGATCATCTATGCGACGGTCCTGGAAGGCGCCGTAAAAAGCCAGATCAATGGAGGGCCGGTTCGGACCTTCAAGGCTGGCGAAAGCTTCACGGAATTACCGGGCGACCATCACGGCCTCAGCGCAAATGCCAGTGATGCGGAGCCGTCGAAGCTGTTGGCAGTGTTCGTCGTCAATACCGACGAGAAGGTGCTGACCATCCCGGATGAGAAGTGACCCGCAGCCGCCGCTCGCTGCACCCTGCGGGCGGCCACCCAGCAAGATCCGGAGGTAACCATGACCGAAACTGCCAGTAGAATGCTTGCAGGGGTGTCCGTCCCTGACACGCCGCTCGTGGACAAAGCGATTGAATACGCGCGGCAGAAATGTGAGCCTTATCTGTTCAATCACGTGGTCCGTTCCTGGCTTTTCGCAGCGCGGCTCGGGCAGATCGAATGCGTTGTGCACGATGCGGAGGTCGTTGCAGTCGGGACGCTACTGCACGATATCACGCTGAACGAAAGGTTCGCCGGACCACGCCGTTTCGAGGTGGAAGGGGCGGATCTTGCACGAACATTCGCGACTGAGAGCGGCGTCGATGGTCGCCGCGCGCAATTGATCTGCGATAGCGTCGCCCTCAACTCGACCCCTTCGATCGGCCTGTACAAGGAACCGGAGGTCGCGCTCTGCACCGCGGGGATCGGCCTTGATGTCATCGGTTGGCGCTACGACGCCATCCCCGCCGCCGAGCTGGTGAGGATTGTCTCGGAATTTCCCAGGCTGGGAATGAAGCAAAAAATGACGAAGTGCTTTTGTTGCATCGTCGAGAAGAATCCGGAGACGACGTATGACAACTTCGCGCGTGATTTCGGCGAACGGTTCGTTCTAGGCTACAAGGCGCCCTCGGTGGTGGATCTGGTCTTGAACGCCCCCTTCGACGAATGAGGTCCGCGGCGACTCTGCGACCGGCCTGCTCGCTGTAGGCAACCCATCAGGAGACCGTCAATTGATGCTCATATTTGAGCATCCAGTCCCGCATCTCGCGGAGCGTCGGCATCAAGTCGATTCCGGCTTGCGACAGCTCATACTCGACGCGCGGCGGAATCTCCGCGAAAGCACTACGGATCACGACGCCGTTGTTGGCGAGATCGCGGAGCTGCTCAGTCAGCATATGCTGGGTCACTCCCGGGAGTCGGCGGCGCAATTCGCCGAACCGGAGCGGCCCTTCGACCAGGATGCAGACAATTTCGATCTTCCATTTGCCCGTAATGGCGCGAATGGCTCGCTGGAAGCGCAGAATGTCGATTGGCTCCGGGCCTGTGCATCCGGCGCATTCGTCTTCGTCGTAGAGACGTGGTTCAGTGGTCTGATTTTTCATGCTGGGTCTGAAAATCCATCCTACTTGATAATCTCATATAACAGCTCGATGTTGCGGTAAAGCAAACAATCAGAGTGATATTATGAGCAAGATATTGGTTACGGGTGGTTCGGGTTTCGTCGGGAGCCACATAGTTGCAAAGCTTCTGAAGGAAGGTCATCAGGTTCGAACGACAATACGGAGCCCCCAGCGTGAAGCCGAAGTCCGGGCGATGGTGCGCAATGATGGTGTTGAAGCCGACCAGAAGCTTTCCTTCAGCCAGGCCGATCTGACCGATGACCATGGGTGGCCCGTTGCTGTCGCCGGATGTGACTATGTGCTGCACGTCGCTTCGCCGTTTCCACAGATTGCCCCGGAGAATGAGGACGAACTGATCGTCCCGGCGCGTGATGGCACCTTGCGCGTCTTGCGCGCCGCGAGAGATGCCTGTGTGAGGCGTGTCGTGCTGACCTCCTCGTTCGCGGCTATCGGCTATGGCCACACCAACTATGACAAGGTCTTCAACGAGGAGGATTGGACGGATCCGAACGGTCCGGACATGCAGCCCTATATCAAATCCAAGGTTCTTGCCGAGCGAGCGGCCTGGGAATTCATGGCGCGTGAAGGCGACGCTCTTGAATTAACCGTTATCAATCCCGTCGGTATTTTCGGGCCGGTTCTGGGGCCGGATATTTCTGCTTCGATCGCCTTCGTCAAGCAGCTTCTCGAAGGCGCTCCGCCCCTGCCTGGCTTGAATTTCGGCATGGTCGATGTCCGCGATCTTGCCGATCTCCACATCCTCGCAATGGCGGCGGAGGCGGCAAGGGGACAGCGCTTCATCGCGGTGAGCGGCGATGTCGTCACGCTGTTCGATATCGCCAAGGTCCTCAGGGAGAATCTCGGCGAGTTTGCTGCGAAGGTGCAAGCACCGCTGATAGAAGAAGCGACGAGAGCACCCATTCGCAGGAGCACCAGCGAGAAGGCCAGGCGAATGCTGGGATGGCGTCCTCGGGCTCAGGAGGAAACCATCACCGACACAGCCCGAAGTCTATTTCACTACGGTGTCGTAAGCTTGGATTAGCGGCCGGATGAGGCGGTAATCGTCTCGGGTTATTTGGCCGGGATGCTCGAGCGCGGGCCAGCCTCCACCGAAAGCGGTCTCCGGTCTTCGACGACGATCACGACCGCGAACGGGGCGGCTCAAAGCAAAAAGTGACCGGTCGTGGGTTCCAGCCCGTTCAAGACCATGAACGACTGGCAACGGCGGTAATCTTCTGCCGTTGTCCTAATGCGCTTGGCTCGTTGCCTAAAACAGCAGAGCGCAAATGTCGAAAATGTACATGACTGATCACCGCTGGTTATCTCGTCAGTACCGGGAGCGATTATGCGGGCGATGATCTTTGCCTTAAACGGGTAACAGGGAGGACCCTCATGAAAACGATCTTCGTCCTTTTTGACTCGCTCAACCGCGACGCTCTCGGCTGTTATGGCGGAACCGGCATCGCCACGCCCAATTTCGACCGGTTCGCCGAGCGCTGCGTTACCTTCGACAGACACTATGCCGGCTCGCTGCCCTGCATGCCGGCACGGCGCGATCTGCATTCCGGCCGGCTTAACTTCATGCACCGCTCCTGGGGACCTCTGGAGCCATACGACAATTCGTTTGCGCAGATCATGAAGGGGAAGGGCGTCTATACCCACCTGATCACCGATCACCTGCACTACTTCGAAGACGGCGGGCATGGTTTTCACACGAAATTTTCGAGCTACGACTATATCCGCGGGCAGGAATACGATCCTTGGGTTCCGATGGTCGCGCCGCCGCTGGACATGATCGCCGAGAAATTCGACCAGCGGCATTACAATGTCAAAAAACCGAGCAAGCGGCTGCAGCATGCGATCAACCGGACCGAGATGCAGCAGGAGCAGGACATGCCCGGTCCGCGCTGCTTTGCCTCGGCCTTTGATTTCCTTGACCGCAACCGGATGGCCGACAATTGGTTCCTCATGCTCGAATGCTTCGATCCACATGAGCCTTTCCATGCGGCGGATCGCTTCAAGGAACTGTATGCGACAGGTTACCAGGGCAGCATCCTGGATTGGCCGCATTACGACAGGGTGGCCGAAAATCCGGAAGAGATGACCGAGATCCGCGCGAATTATGCGGCGCTTGTGGCGATGTGCGACGACTATTTCGGCAAGCTGCTCGACTACATGGATGAACATCATATGTGGGACGACACCTGCGTCGTGCTGAGCACCGACCATGGTTTCCTACTGTCGGAACATGGTTGGTGGGGCAAGATCCGCATGCCCTATTACGAAGAAATCTCCCATATTCCGCTGATGATACATCACCCGGATTTCATGAGCCGGGCAGGAGAGCGCCGGCTGAGCCTGACCCAGACCGGTGACCTGATGCCGACCTTCCTGGATTTTTACGGCCTGGAGATCCCAGGTGAGGTGCGAGCCCGCAGCCTGCTGCCGCTGCTCGAAAAGGATGTCCGCCAGCGCGATGTTGCGGCATTCGGCGTGTTTTCCGGGCCGATCGGCGTGACGGATGGCGAATGGGTGCTCTATCACTATCCGCCGAATGTTCTGGCGGACGGACTGGTGGAATACACGCTGGCGCCCGCGCATATGACCGTGCCGTTCGATGCGGAAGAACTGCGCACGGCCAGGTTGGCGCCGCCGTTTGATTTTACCAAGGGCATACCGCTGCTCGCCATTGATGCCTTGAAGGGCGTGCCTCGTCCGCCCGGGAATGACGGCAAGGGTTTCGAGGATCTCGGCACGCGCCTCTACAACGTCATCAACGATCCGAAGCAGGAAATAACTGTCGAGGATGCCGGGCATCAGGCACGGCTCACGCGTCTACTGCTCGGTGAACTCGCGACACACGATACGCCGCCGGAAGTCTATCGATGGTATGGGCTTACGCAATAGCCTTCAAGGCCCCGCTTGCGAGGCCTTTTTCTTGTCGGATCGATTGGCCATTGCAAAGGGAGTCGCCTTCTCGAGGAATTTCCGCATCACCTTGATCGGCGGAAAATCCTTAGAGGAGCGATGATAGGTGATCCCGGTCGGAATGCTCCAATGGAAACCTTCCATATGGATTTCGCGCAATTGCAGGGTCGAATAGCTCTGGGCGAGCGGCACCGGCATGCAGGCGATGAAATTGTGCTCGACCAGCATCTTGAGCGCAATCTGCAGGGAATGAGATTCGAGCGCAAGCGGCGGTGCTGGCAGTCCATGGCTTGCAAAAAATCGATCGATCTTGCCGTTCGCCAGTCCACCGCTGAACAGGCTCAGCCAGGGATAGTCGAGAAGCTTCTCGGGCGTGATCTCGCCCCCGTCGAACAGCGGATGCTGGCTGGATGCGAACAGGGAATTCTCCTGATCGTAGAGAATATCGGTGATGAAATCGCGACCTAGTCCGTCGATCTCGGTGGGAATGCCGCCAGCATAGCATCTCAGATCACCGCGCTGCAGCAGCGGCAGAAGATCCGCGCCGACACCGGTCGACACTGCGACCCGCAGGTTCGGGAAATTGGTACGCAGGTCGGCCAGCATGTTGGGAAAATAGACTGCCGAATAAACCGGTCCGCCGCCGATGCGCATCTCGCCGCCGAGGCCGCGCGTTTGCACCTTGAGTTCGACCAGCGATGCATTCCATGACGCCTCGATCTCCCGTGCCCGGTGTCGGAAGAGCTCGCCCGCCTCGGTTAGCCGCACGCCACCCGGTAGCCTCACGAACAGCGAGCAGCCGAGATCCTGCTCGAGCAGGCGGATCGATTTGGTCAACGCCGGCTGGCTGACATTGATCGCCCTTGCTGCCGCGTGAAAGCTTCCCTGTTCCGCAACACTCAGAAAATGATGCAGCCGCCAGATATGATGCATCGCCACAAGCGATATCCCCAGGTTATCGACATCGATGTGAGAGGTATTAGCGCAAGCCGAAGACTGCCGCTAGTTTCCGCTCATGGAGGATCGTTGATGCGTGCAGTTTTTGTGCTGTTCGACTCGTTGAACAGGCTTGCTCTGGGTTGTTATGGGGGAACAGCTGTTCCGACGCCGAATTTCGATCGGTTTGCAGCGCGGTCTCTGACCTTCGATAATCATTATGTCGGCAGCCTGCCCTGCATGCCGGCGCGGCGCGACCTTCATACAGGGCGTCTCAACTTCATGCACCGATCCTGGGGGCCTCTCGAACCCTTCGACAATTCCATGCCGGAGCTTCTGAAGAAGAACGGCGTTTACACACATCTCCTGACTGACCACTTCCATTATTTCGAAGACGGCGGAGCGACGTATCATTCCCGTTATTCGACCTGGGATTTCGTGCGCGGCCAGGAGTATGACACCTGGAAGGCGTTGGTTCAGCCGCCGCTCGATCGCTTCCGCAAAGAGTATTCCAACCAGCATTATAACGGTCCGAACCAGGCGAACCGCCTGCAGCATCAGATCAATCGGGAGTTCATAAAGGAAGAGACGGATTTCCCGGCCGTCCAGTGCTTTGACCGGGCGTTCGAATTCCTGGACAACAACCGCGGCGCCGACAACTGGATGCTGCATCTGGAATGCTTCGATCCGCACGAGCCCTTCTACACGCCGAAGCGGTTTCGCGAGAAGCTCAGGACGAATTATGACGGCCCGATTATAGATTGGCCGAAATACGCGCCGGTTTCAGAAAGCGAGGACGAGGTCGCCGAAATACGCGCAAATTATGCTGCCCTGGTCGCTATGTGCGACGAATATTTCGGCAAGCTGCTCGACTATTTCGATACCCACAATCTCTGGGAAGACACATGCCTCATCCTGACGACCGACCATGGTTATCTCCTGTCAGAGCATAATTGGTGGGCGAAGAACGTCATGCCCTATTATGAGGAGATTTCGCATATACCGCTTATCGTTCACCACCCGAAGCTCGGCGCCCGCAAAGGGACGCGCACCAATGTCGTGACGCAGACACCTGACCTGATGCCGACGATCCTCAAGCTCTTCGACCAGGAGATTCCAGCCGAGGTGCAGGGCGCTTCGGTTCTCGAACTGGTGGAAAGCGAGAAGCAGGAAAGGTCGGTGATCTTCGGCATGTTCGGCGGCGCGATCGGCGTGACCGACGGCAGGCATACCTGCTTTCTTTATCCGCCTGATCTCGATGACGAAAATCTCAGGGAATACACCCTGATGCCGACGCATCTGCACAGCTTCTTCGCGCTGGACGAGCTGAAGACGGCAGAGCTTCACGAGCCGATGGATTTCACCAAGGGCCTGCCGGTGCTGAGCATTCGGGCACTGAACGATGCCCGACGCCCGCCCGGCGGCGACCGCACCCATTTCAAGAGCTTCAAGACGGCGCTCTACGACAATGTTGCAGACCCGTACCAGCAGAACCCGCTCGATGCACCGGACCTGGAGGAGCGCTTCAAGGACGCCATATCGGCCATCCTCCGACAGCATTCCGCAACACCGGAATTCTTCGACTGGATGGGTCTGGAACAATCGTAGAGCGAGATTTCAATTCAGGGAGGAGAACCGAAATGTCCAAAAGAAAAATTGGCAGATACACGAGAAGGACGCTGGGCAGGCTTCTTGCCGGCCTTTCCCTCGCAGCATGCCTCACGTCGCCGGCATTTGCGCAGGATGCGGGCACGATCAGAATCCTGATCAGCCAGTCGCCCTGGCTGAACTCGTTCGTATCGCTTGTCGATCAATACCAGAAGGATACCGGCACCAAATTCCAGCTCGACGTGACGCCCTTCGGCGGCATGGTCGACAAGATGCGCAACTCGGTTCGCGCCCAGCAGGGTTCGTACGATATTGTCAATATCAATGCCCAAGGGCTCGCGGAAATGTATGCCGGCGGTTTCCTGAGGCCGCTCAAGGAGATCGATTCCAGCTTCTCCCTGCCGGAGGGTGTGCTGGATTTCGGCGGTTCGGCCCACTGGAACGCCTCGAAGAACAGCTTCGATCCCCAGGGGCAGCTCCTCGGTGTTCCGACCAATGGCAACGTCCTGGTGCTTTATTACCGGAGCGACCTCTACAAGCAGGCCGGGTTGAAGGTGCCGCAGACCTGGGATGATCTGCTGGCCAATGCCAAGAAGCTGCACAATCCGCCAAAGACTTACGGCTTTGTGTCGCGTGGTACGCGTGAATCGATCCTGTTCGATTTCTCGCCCGTCCTCTTCAGCCATGGTGGCAGCTTCTTTGCAGATCCGGAAACCGGAGATTTTTCGGTGACGCTCAACAGCCCACAGGGCCTGCAGGCGCTGGAGACGTTCATCAAGCTCAACGAGGAAGTTGGCGCGGGCAATGCCGGCGCGCTTGAACAGGCAGAACTGATCCAGCTCCTTTCCACCGGCAAGGCAGCCCAGGGCACTGCGGTCATCGCCGCCGTCGCCGACCTTCAGGACCCCAACAAGTCGATCGTCACCGACACGATCGAAACCGCGCTTCTACCGGCCGGCCCGGGCGGCAAGCACGCGTCGGTCGCCGGCCACTGGATGGCGGGCATTCCGAAGAACGTGCCGGAAGCCAACCAGAAGGCGGCGCTGAAATTCCTCAAGTGGTTCCTGCAAAAGGATACGCAGGTTGCCTACACACAGGCTGGCGGCATCCCGATCCGCAAGGACCTCAGCGATACCGCACTTGCCGGCGATCCAGCCTACCGTTTCATCAAGGCGTTTTCGGAAAATGCCGATGTCGCCAAGATGAATACGCCGCTTAAGGAAGGCGTGCGTATGAAGGAGGTCATTTCGCTTTATCTCAACCGGGCGCTGATCGGTGAGATTTCCGCCAAGGATGCTCTGAACGGCGCCGCGACCGAGATGAATCAGATTTTGACTGCGGCCGGCTACAAGCTCACTCCTCCCAAGATGCTGTGAGCCGCACGGTGTCCGGGACACCATGCCCGGACACCCCTTTCTGGAGTTATCTTTCACAATGGCGATACGTCCCATAGACGCGACGAAAATCGAACGCGCTAATTTCTGGTGGAGGGCCGGCTCCCTTGCACCCGCCATCATCGTCCTCGCTCTTCTGTCGATCTGGCCGGTCTTCAATTTGGCTTATCTGAGCCTTTCCGACGTCAAGTGGGTGTCCGGCTCGGCCGTCGTCGATTTCGTCGGGTTGCGAAATTTTCACGAGCTTTTCACCGGCGAGGAGGTCTACTGGGCCGGTGTCAGGAACACGATCATCTTTGCGATTTGCGCCGTCACGTTGCAGATGATTTTTGGGTTCACCATGGCGCTTGCGGTGCGTCGCGCCTCAAAGATCGGCAGGAGCGTGCTGACCGCGGTCTTCCTCTTGCCCATCGTCATTCCTCCGATCGTCATCGGGGCCATGTGGCGCCTTCTGCTTGGCCGTGATTTCGGTATCGTCAATTCCTTGCTGAGCTTCATGAGCCTGCCGCAGGTGGATTGGCTCGGCGATCCGCGGTTCGCGCTGATGTCCGTTGTCGTTGTTGACGTCTGGCACTGGACGCCGTTCGTGTTCCTCCTGACGCTCGCCGGCCTGGAATCACTCGACCAGGAAGTGTTCGAGGCTGCCAAGCTGGACGTCAAGAACCGCTGGCAGGAATTGCGCTACGTGACCATCCCGCTGATGATGCCGACCATCCTGATCACGCTGGCATTCCGCATGATCCTGTCCTTCAAGGTCTTCGACGAGGTCTTCCTGCTGACGGGCGGTGGTCCCGGTACGGCGACCGAAGTCATCAATTTCTCGATCAACCGCGTTTTCTTCGCGCAGGATCGGGTCGGAATGGGATCGGCAATGTCTCTCCTGACGATCTTCGGCGTCGCCGCACTGATCATCGTTGCAAATACCGTGGTCCGCCGCCGCCGCAAACAGAAGGATGCCGCAGCATGAATGCCAAGAGAAGCCTCAGCGGCATCGGCGGAAACGTGATGGCTTGGGGTTATGCCCTGATCATTCTGGGCCCGATGCTGTGGATCCTGTCCAATTCGTTCAAACGGCAGATCGACATCCTGATGGGCACAACGGTTGCGCCATTCACGCTCGTCAATTACCAGCTCATCATCAATTCACGGCAATCGCACTTCCTCTGGAATCTCTGGAATAGTGCCGTTGTGGCAGTGATCTCGACACTGCTGGTACTGGCCATCGCAACAGTTGCGGCCTTCACCGTGGCGCGCCTCCAGCCGCCGCGCTGGGTGACATTCATCCTGCTCGGCTGGGCGCTGGTCTTCCACATGCTACCGACGCTGACATTCGTCGGGTCCTGGTACGTGATGTTCACGCAGGTCGGCCTGCACGGTACCTATACGGCGCTTATTCTGGCGCAGGTGGTGCAGGGGCTACCGATGGCGCTATTTTTGATGATCGGCTTCGTCATGAACATCCCGAAGGAACTCGTTCAGGCGGCGCGGCTTGACGGCTGCACCTATGCGCAGGTCTTCCGTCACCTGATCTTCCCCCTGTCGCTCGGCGGCATGGCAGCGGCCGGTGCGCTCGCCTTCATTTCGGCCTGGAGCGATTTCGCGATTGCCCTCAATCTCTCCAACAAGGATACGATGACCGCACCCGTGGCGATCGCTACCTTCGCTCAGGAACACCAGATCCTCTATGGGCAGATGGCCGCCGCCTCCATGCTCTCCATGATCCCGGCGCTCGCCTTCATCATGTTCGGGCAGCGTTTCGTCGTGCGCGGTCTTCTCGCCGGCGCCGTTAAATAGGAAAACCAATGGCACACTTGCAGCTTCAGAAAGTCGGTAAATCCTACGGCGCGGTCGAGGTCATTCCCGGCATTGATTTTGAGATCAATTCCGGCGAGTTTCTGGTTCTGGTCGGGCCTTCCGGCAGCGGAAAATCGACACTGCTCAAGATGATTGCGGGGCTGGAGGAAACGACGTCCGGCAAGATCATGGTTGATGGCGAGGACATTACCCATCTCGACCCGTCGGCCCGCGACCTTGCGATGGTTTTCCAGTCCTATGCGCTCTATCCACATATGACGGTCAGGGACAACATGTCCTTTGCGCTCCGGATGCGTGGCGAGGATCCGGCCGAAATCGACCGGCGGGTCAAGGAAGCTGTCGTCATGCTCGATCTCGGCGGCCTTGAAAACCGCAAGCCGGGACAGCTCTCCGGCGGCCAGCGTCAGCGCGTCGCAATGGGGCGCTGCGTCGTGCGCAATCCGAAACTCTTCCTGTTCGACGAACCGCTTTCCAACCTCGATGCAAAGCTGCGCGCCCAGACCCGCATCGAGATCCGCCGCCTGCACGAAAGGCTCAACGCAACCTCGATCTTCGTCACCCACGACCAGGTGGAAGCGATGACGATGGCGGACCGCATCGCGCTCCTGAAGGACGGCAAGCTGCAGCAGATCGGCTCGCCGCAGGATCTCTATCTGAGGCCGAAAAATACCTTCGTGGCGACCTTTATCGGCACGCCGGAGATGAATCTCGTGGCGAGCCAGGTCGAGATGATCGACGGTGGACTCTGGCTCGGTGGCGCCAGTGGAATGTCGCTGCCGGTGTCGCCGGAGCGGCAGGCGAAGCTTGCTGACGGGATGGCCTCCCGCAGGCAGGTCAAGGTCGGTATCCGACCGGAGCATTTCGAGATCGTTGCGACCGGCACGAAGGGCGCGCTCGAGGTCAAGGTCAATGTCACGGAATGGTTGGGCCACGAGATATTCATCTTCGGCCAGTCGGCGCTCGGGCCGATCGGCGTGCGCGTGCCGGAAGGAATGGCGGCGGCGCCGGCGGCGAACGATGTCCTGAACATCCGCCCGGTCGCAGATCGCTGGCACGTTTTCGATACCGCAAGCGGCGACAGCCTTCTGGCCGAATGACAAATCAATTGGTCAGGTGCGAGGTGCTGAAATGGTGATATTGTTCGGCCAGACGTTCACGAAGCGCGAACTCGGACGAGTTTTTCCCGATCTCATGCAAGTGGCGGGCTTCAAGAGGATGACGGTCGAGGACGGGGCGGGCCGCGGCATGCGGCTCCTCCAGATCGACAGCGGTGGCGGATTGCGGATCGATCTCCTGCCGGACCGGTGCTGCGATATCGGCCAGGTCTGGTGCGACAATATCCCGTTCGGCTGGATCAGCCCGATGGGGACGCCCCTCCCGTCCCTGATCGGCGAGAACAACGCTCTTTCCGGTCTGATGATGACCTGCGGCTTTGACCATATCCGCCAGCCGGACACCGATCAGGGGCGCAGTTTCCCTTTACACGGCAACATGATGAACCTGCCGTCGAAGATCACCACCACGGATACGGTCTGGGATGGTGACGAATGCCTCTTCCGGGTCAAGGCCGAGGTGACCCAGTTCAACCTGAACCACGGCACGATCCGGCTGCAGCGGCATGTCTATGTGCCGCTCGGAGGCCGCTCGCTGGTGGTTTCCGACCGCGTCACCGTGCTGTCCGGCAATCTGCCGATCATGGCGATGTATCACATCAACCTTGGTTTTCCGGCGATGACCCCGGCAAGCGTGCTGCATCTCAACGGCGAAGATATCTCAGTGGATTGCCTGGGCGAGAATAAGATCAAGACCCGCCCCTCCGGCGCGTCGGTATCGGAGGTCGAGCTAGCGGCTGGTGCCGGCGGCGGTTCGCGCTTCCGCCTGAAATATGACGGGCGGAAACTGCCTTTCCTGCAGACGCTTCGCAACTCGCACGATGGTGTAAATGTGTTCTGCATCGAGCCGGCGACGCATGATCGCCTACCGCGAAAGGAATTGCGCGAGGCAGGCGCTCTGGGGCCGACGGAGCGCGGCGGCACGCATATGTTCCATCTCGAGATGCTTTTCGACAGCGGCAGATAATGTCCGGCAGGGGCTCACCGATATGGGGAGCTTGGAAGAAACAATGAGCGGATGCTGTTCGGCGGTGAGCCGGAATATGGGAAATGAAGTATTGGGCGCTGCTGCGAGGATCACGACGCGCGGCAGGGCCGGCGTGGTTGTCGCGGTGAAGGGCGGCGAAAGCTTTGTTGGAACCTGTGAGCCGATCCTGACCGTCGATGGCGAAGGCCCGGAACGCAGGGTCACAGTCACCGATTTTTTCCTCGAAGCCGAAACCGTCACCGTCTCTCGCTTCGCCGAATTTGTGGCAGCCACCGGTTATGTCACCGAGGCGGAAAAGTTCGGCTGCGCCGCGGTGTTTGTCGGCCTGCTCGAGGATCAGAAGCTCATCGCCGAAAATGTCGCCCGCACGCCCTGGTGGGTACGTGTGGATGGCGCGGTCTGGAACATGCCGGAAGGACCGGGCAGTTCGATCGAAGACCGCATGGATCATCCGGTGACGCAGGTGTCTTGGAACGATGCGCTCGCCTTTGCCGCCTGGGTCGGCGGTCGCTTGCCGACGGAGGCGGAATGGGAGCATGCGGCGCGTGGCGGCAATCGCCGGCGGAAATATCCCTGGGGTAACGAGGAGCCGACGGACGACGAAGTGTTCTGCAACATCTGGCAGGGACGGTTTCCGCAGGTGAATACTCTGGCGGACGGTTATTTCGGCACGGCACCCTCGCGCAGTTTCACGCCGACAGGGGACGGTTTCTACAATCTGTCCGGCAATGTCTGGGAGTGGACGAGCGATCCGTTCCGGGTTCGCTCGCTATCGCGTCAGGCGAAGCTGCGCAACGAACAGTCGAAGAAGAGCGCCGACAAGGTGCTGAAGGGCGGCTCTTTCCTCTGCCACAAGAGTTATTGCTACCGCTACCGGATCGCCGCCCGTATGGGGCTTTCGCCGGACAGCGCGTCGAGCAATACCGGCTTCCGCATCGCCTACGATGCGCAGCCGTGCGAGGGCGACGCGATCTGACATGCTAGTTGGCCGGGAGGAAAAAGCTGCCATGCGTCCGAATATCCTGATGCTTTTTCCCGACCAGTGGCGCGGCGACTGGCTGGGCGCGATCAGTAACTTGCCGTTGCGCACGCCGAACATCAATGCGCTGATCGCAAGAGGCGTTTCCTTCGGCCGAGCTTGGACGCCCAGTCCCCTCTGTGCGCCGGCACGCTCCTGCTTTGCAACCGGCAAGGGCTACGGCCGGGCACCCGTCGCCAACAATCTGATGGACAACCCGCCCGACACCCCCACGTTTTATGCCCGCCTGCGTCACGGCGGATATCAGGTCGCCAATGCAGGCAAATCCGATTTGCTCAAGGGCGCTCATAGCTGGGGCATCGACGGCCGGCACGTGGTGAATGGCGTCGATCAGCTTGCCCAACTTGGCTTCAGTCACGGCTTCGACAGCGCCGGCAAGAAGGCGGCCGAAAAAGCCTATGCCGAAGCTTGTCCCGAACCCTATACCGAAATGCTGAAACACCGCGGCCTGATAGACCGCTTCATGGCCGATTATGCGCATCGTTCGGTCGGGAAGGAAAAACCGCCGATGGCGGACTGGATCGAAGGCCGCATCCAGAGGCCGCCCGATGCTTATGCCAACGTGGCGCCGGTCGACCTGCCGGACGATGCCTATAACGACAATTTCGTCGGGGCGGCGGCGGACCGCATCATCCGTGACTTCGATCCGGCAAAACCCTGGTTCCTGATCGTCAATTTCCCCGGCCCGCACGAGCCGATGGACGTGACTGCGGACATGGCCACCCGCTGGAGGGACGTCGAGTTTCCGCTCCCGCATTTGAGAGACAATGCCGATGCCGCGCTGCAGCAGGACATCCGTCGGCGTTATGCCGCGATGCTCGAAAATGTCGACCGCTGGCTCGGCATCTATATCGAGACGTTACGGGAGCTCGGGCGGCTCGATGAAACGCTGATCGTCTTCGCCAGCGACCACGGCGAGATGCTTGGCGACCGAAATCTTTGGAAGAAACAGGTGCCGTACGAGGCCTCGGTGCGGGTGCCTCTGGTGCTCGCGGGACCCGGCGTAAAGCCGCAGGGACATGTGCCGGGTCTGCTTGCAAACCTTCTCGATCTCCCCGTCACATTCCTTTCCCATGCGGAACTTGCCGTCCCGGGCGACTATGAGGGTTGTGACCTGACCCGCATTCTGAAAGGCGAGGGACCGCCCGAAGGTCGGCTGTTGACCTCCGGCCTCGGCGGCTGGCGGGCAATCACCGATGGGCGCTACAAGCTGCTTGTCGGCTTCACGACCGAAATATTCCAAGAGAACCTGCAATTCGGCGGTTTGACGCCGGAGACGTTCGAGACCGGCTTGCTGTTCGACCTCGAAAAAGATCCGCTCGAAACCGAGAATCTTTGGGAAAGTGCCGTGGAAGTCCGCGATCGATTGCTTGCACAGTTACAGATCGAGGTCGACCGCTAGACATATGTGCGGCAGAAGCCCTCACCAAGGCAGAATCTGACCATTGTAATTGTAGAATGTACCGGTCTGATGCGGCCCGGCCTCGGCAATGATTTCCCGCATGCGGTTGACGCTTGCCGATGCGGCAAGCCCCGCATCGGCGGCGAACGGTACGTTGCCGGGATGGATGCCAAGCACGCAGATCTGCCGCGGCGCCAGATCGATCGCGAAGCTTTTCATCACCATGTTGAGGCCGGCCTTGCTGGACCGGTAAGCGTAGGAAATGCCGGTATTGTTGAGGCTGATCGAGCCCATGCGGCTGGAGATGAAGGCGATCACCTTTTGCTCGCTTCGCGCCACGTTTTCGATGAACGCCTTCGAGACGACGAAAGGGGCGATGAGATTGACTTCCAGCATCCGGCGCCAAAGGTGGAGGTCGGTGTCCGCCAGCGAAAGGTGCGGGCCGGGAATTCCGGCGTTGTTGATGAGGATATCGATCTCCCGGTCCTGAAGATCGGCGGCAAGCTGCAGCACGGCGCCTTCATCGGTTACATCAAGCCCGACGACATCGACATTCGGGCCCAGGCGATGCCTTGCCGAGAAATCAGCGGGGGAGAGGCAGGTCGCGATGACATGGTCGCCTTTTGCCGCATATTGTAGCGCAAATTCTTCGCCAAGGCCGCGGTCGCAGCCGGTAATCAGTATGGTCGCCATGAGTCGCTCGCAATATTGAATCTGAAAAATTGGTAGCGTTTTCATTACATGCGTCAAGGCAAAATTGCGTTGACCAGTTGCAAAACTGGCATTACGAAGACAAGAAATGAAAACGCTTCCAAAAAGGGCGAGCCGGTGAAAGGCCAGGTGAAACAGCTGCAGTCCGGTCGTCCGAAAATGGCTGATGTCGCCCGCATGGCGGGCGTATCCGTCACGACGGTTTCCCGCTTCTACAATGAGCCTGATGCCGTGTCGGAAAAGATTCGTGCGCGGATCGCAGAGGCGGCGCGGGCGCTTTCCTATGTGCCGAACGTCATGGCGGGCAGCCTGGCTGCAACGCGCAGCAAGATGGTGGCCGTTGTCGTGCCGACGCTCAATAATTCCGTCTTCGCGCTCATGCTGGAAGAGATGAGCAGCGTCCTGAACCGCCGTGGTTATCAAGTTATGCTGGCATCCAATGACTATTCCATCGAACGCGAGGAAGAGCTCGTCAAGTCGCTGCTTTCCTGGTCTCCGGCCGGTATCGTCCTGGTCGGGCGGCATCATTCGCGCGGCACGTTGAAAGTGCTGCTCGAGGACGGTCTGCCGGTCGTGGAAGTAGGCGAATATCTGGACGGCGCGATAGACAGCAATATCGGCTTCTCGCACCGGGACGCCGGGCGGCGGGTCGCCCGGCATTTTGCAAACCTCGGTGTCCGTCGCCTCGGGCTTGTGCTCGTGGCGCTGCCCGGCGACCGTCGGGCAGCTGATCGTGGCGCAGGTTTTCGCGATATCGCGCGGGAGGACGGGCTTCATCTGGAAGAATTCACCGTGCCCGAGCGGGCCTCGTCGAAGGTCGGTGCCACGGCGTTTGGCGAGCTGATGAGCCGGGCAGACGCGCCGCAGGCGATCTTCTTTTCAAACGACATGCTCTGTCTCGGCGCGCTGTTCGAGGCCGTCCGTCTCGGCATCCGCGTTCCGGACGATGTCAGACTCTGCGGTTATGGCGACTTCGATTTCGCGACGACGACCTCGCCGTCGCTGAGTTCCGTCCGCCCCCCGGATCGCGAGATCGGCCGGCGGGCGGGAGAGCTGTTGCTCGAAAGATTCCGGGGCGAGGGCGCGCCGGTATCCATCGATCTCGGCTTCGAACATATCGTGCGGGCATCCGGCTGACCGGAGATCCGCGATCTTGCAAGCTCAATTCCCGGAGGAACAGGTGCCAAAGTCCCAGGAGCGTCCGAACATCATCTTCGTGATCACGGATCAGCAGCGTTTCGATACGATTGCCGCCGGCGGGTTCCCCTACATGAAGACGCCGACCCTCGACCGGATGGTCGGGGAAGGCACCTATTTCCGGCAGACCTATGTAACGTCGCCGTCCTGCGCGCCGTCGCGGGCGAGCCTTTTCACCGGTGTCTATCCGCACACCAACGGGGTTTTTCGCAATGACGAGCCCTGGGCCTTCAGCTGGGTCCAGCAACTGGCCGAATCCGGCTATCGTTGCGTCAATATCGGCAAGATGCACACTTCGCCCTTCGAGGACTCCTTCGGTTTCCACGAACGACACGTGGTGGAGAACAAGGATCGCGCCACGGCGCGCCTGCCGTTCCTTCTCGATCATTGGGACAAGGCGATCTGGACCCGAGGTTTCGAAAAGCCGAGCCGCGTAACCTATCGCCGGCGGGAGGATTATCGCTCCTCCCTCGGCGCCTTCGTCTGGGAACTGCCCGACGAGCTGCATTCGGATAATTTCGTGCCGGAATTCGCCCAGATGTGGCTGGATTCCTATACGGGCAACGAACCGTTCTTCCTGCAGGTCGGCATTCCGGGGCCGCATCCGCCTTACGATCCGACCCAGGAATATCTCGATCTCTACGCCGATGCCGACCTGCCGGAAGCAATCCTCAGCGACGAGGATCTAGCCTCTCAGCCGACAGCCTTGAAAAAATTGCGGGAGCAGCATCTCGCCGTAGACCATGACGCGGTCGTGCATCTCGCGAACCCGACCAAGGAGCAGTTGCGGCGCCAGCGGCAGCACTATTTCGCGAATGTCTCGATGATCGACGCGCAGATGGCCAAACTCATCGAGGCGGTCGAGCGGCGCGGCGTACTCGATGACACGATCATCATCTTCACCTCCGACCACGGCGACAGTCTCAACGACCACGGCCACAGCCAGAAATGGTCGATGTATGAGCAGAGCGTCCGCGTGCCGGCGATCGTCTGGGCGCCCGGCCGCGTGGCGGAGGGCAGGGTGGTCGATGATCTGGTGTCACTCTTCGATTTCGCGCCGACCATTTTGGAGCTCGCCGGCCTGCCGGTTCCGGACTGGATGGAGGCACAGTCGCTCCTGCCTTACCTTGATGGCGAGGAATGCGAGCCGCGGAAATTCGTATTCTCCGAACATGCGGGAGACCGGATCTTCAACGGCACGGAATTCATGACGATGATCCGCAGCCAGCGTTACAAGCTCGTCCACTTCGTCGACAGCGACGAGGGACAGCTGTTCGACATGGACAACGATCCGAAGGAAATCGACAATCTCTGGGATGATCCGGCGTATCAGGCGACCAGGCAGGAACTCATCACCGAAATCCTGAAATGGCGGATCAGAAGCTCGCTCAAGACGCAAGGGTGGACGTTGGCAAGCGTCAAGCTTGGCGCCAATTCCGGGCGCACACCGGAAAGCAATGCCCGTCAGGGCGGGGGGTAACTTTCAGAGGCGGGAAGGTGCGACACCCACGCCACACCTTCACGAGGGCAGGCGGCGCACAGGCAGGGTTTTTGCGGCCACTATGACAGGCGAACTCTCACTGATTTTGAGAGCCCCGCCGCCGGGTGCTTTCACGGATGATAAGCTCCCAATCGACAACTGTCGTCTTCGGTGCTCCATCGTTGATCCGTGCAAGGATCGCTTCCGCGGTCAGCTTGCCGATGCGCTCACGATCGGGACGGATCGTCGTGAGAGACGGGCTGACGCAGCTTGATGCCTCGTTGTCTCCGAACCCGATGACGCCGATTTCACCCGGTATCCGCCTGCCGCGCCTCTTGAGCGCCCGCAGGGCGCCAAATGCGACGACATCGCTGTTGCAGACAATGGCGTCGACCTCGGGACGCTGCTCCAGCAGTTCGTGTGTCAGACGCTCTCCGAGATCCGGGCTGCCGTTTTGCTGGGCGGTAAACCTCACGATTTCCGGAAGCCCCGCCGCGACAACCGCGGTTTCAGCGCCGTGTAACCGCTTCTGGGCGCGTCTGTCGTTTTCGCGAAGGCTGCCGACAAACGCCAGGCGCGCATAGCCTTCAGCGATCAGATGGGTGGCCTGTGCCGCGCCGATGCTCGCGTGATCCATGCCGACCGCCGTATCGATTACCTCGCCTCCGACGTCCCACATTTCGATGATCGGGATGCCCGAGGCGTTCAGGAGTTCCACCACCTTCGGGGGATGGTCGACGCCGATGATGGCGACCGCCGCCGGCCTCCAACTGAGTATCGAGCGGACCAGGCGTACCTCCTGGTCGGGATTGTATCTGGTATTTGCCAGCATCACCTGGAGATCCTGCTCCAGCAGGGCCGACTGCAGCGTGTCGACGATACTGGCGAATTCCGAATAATAGAGCGAGGTGACGACAACGCCGACGATATCCGAGCGTGTCCCCGAGAGCCCCCCGGCAAGCCGGTTCGGCACGTAGTTCAGCTCTTCCATCGCCGCGTTGATGCGGCGGCGAAGCTCGACCCGCACCGTATTCGGAGCACGCAGCGCCCGCGAGACCGTGTTCACCGAAACGCCCACCCGCTCCGCAATCGAGGCCAGGGTCGGGACGTTGCGCGTCTCTTTGTCAGCAATGCCCATATTCATTCCGGAGCCCAAAAAAACGTATGAGTGATCGTTGCGTTACCGTTAACTTTGTGCCATCGTTTTGATGGTGAGGCAAGCGGAAGAGGGACAAAACCAGTTTCTTTAGCCCGAAATGATTGGCGCCAGCCGAAAACCGGCGGCGTGGAGGAGCAGGACATATGGCTGAAAGGCCAAACATCATTCTGATCATGACGGATCAGCAGCGCTACGATTCGATCGCGGCGCTCGGATTCCCCTATGCGGTGACGCCCAATATCGATGCTCTCGTCGAGAAAGGCGTGGCGCTGACCAATTGCCATATCACGGCGCCGAGCTGCGTTCCGTCTCGTGCGAGCCTCTTCACCGGCTACTATCCGCATACGACGGGCGTACTGGCGAACGGTCAGAAATGGCAGCGGACCTGGGTCGAGCAGCTTCGGGATGCGGGTTATCGCTGCGTCAACGTCGGCAAGATGCACACCATCCCTTACAATTCGGATTCCGGTTTCCATGAACGTTATGTGGTGGAAAACAAGGACCGCTACATGGAAGGCCGCTGGTATTTCGATGAGTGGGACAAGGCGCTTGCCGCCAATGGCCTCGTCAAGCAGCAACGCGAACTCTACCGCAAGCTCGACGACTACCGCGACCGGCTCGGCTGCTTCGACTGGGAATTGCCCGAAGAGCTGCATGCCGACGCATTCGTCGGAAACATGGCGAAGTGGTGGGTGGATACCTATCCGCCGACCGAACCGCTGTTCCTGCAGGTCGGCTTCCCGGGACCGCATCCGCCGTTCGATCCGCCGGCCCGTTATTCGGAGCCCTATCTGAAGCGCAACGACCTGCCGCTGCCGAAACCGGCGAAGGAAGAGCTGGATTCGCTTCATCAGGAGCTGAAGGACAAGCGTAGGCATGACGTCGAGGTCGATCATGATTCCGTCGTCTGGAACCTCGATCCGACGCCTGACCAGATGCAGCGGCTTTGGGCGCACTACCTCGGCAATGTCACGCTGATCGACGAGAAGGTCGGCGAACTGCTCGAGGCGCTCAAGGCCCGCGGTTACCTGGAGGATGCGATCGTCATCTTCACGTCCGACCATGGCGAATGCCTCGGCGAACACGGCCTGATCCAGAAATGGTCGATGTACGACATCGTCACGCGCGTGCCCACGGTCATCTGGTCGACGGCAGACCGGTTCGAGGGCGGCCGCTCGATCGACGGGCTCTGCCAGCTCTTCGACCTCGGTCCGACGATCCTTGAATATGCAGGCATCACGCCGCCGAAATCCTTCGAAGCGCAGAGCCTCAAGCCGGCGCTGGAAGGCAAGGACTGGACGCCGCGCGCCCATGTCTTCTGCGAGCAGATCGGTGATGTGGCGATGGCCGGCGGCGTGGAATTCATGACCGGCGTCAGAAGCGACCGATGGAAGCTCGTCCATTTCAAAGGCTCGTCCGACGGGCAGCTTTTCGATCTCGAAAGCGACCCGAAGGAGGTGAAGAACCTTTGGAGCGATCCGGCCTATGTCGAAAAGAAGGGGGAGCTTCTGGACGTGATGCGCGATTGGCTGATCGAGTCGAATTTCAAGACGCGCGATGTGATGGTCGGTGCCCGATGAGCCATCGATATTCGCAAACCGGACAAGCTTTCGTGAGGGAGTCATGACCTTGTCAATTCCAACGACCGAGGAAAAGCCGGAACCCGCACAGCAGCCGTCCCTGCTGTCGCGTCCGATGGGCATGCTGGCGATCAATATCGCCGCTGTTATCGTCGGCATCCTTCTTTGGGCGATCGTGACCGCGCAGGGCGTCGTCGGCCTGCCGACACCGCTCGCGGTTGCCAGGCAGGCAGTCATTCAAGCGCAGAACGGGCTTCTATGGTCCGATGCATTGGCGAGCCTCGGCCGCGTCTTCACCGGCTTTGCGCTCGGCATCGCCGTGGCGATCCCCACCGGTTTCCTGATGGGCTGGTACCGCACCGCCCGCGGCATTATCGAGCCCTATGTGCAGTTCTTCCGCACGATCCCGCCACTCGCCATCATCCCGCTGGCGATCGTCACCATGGGCATCGACGAGACGCCGAAGATCTTCGTCATCTTCCTGGCGTCGTTTCTCTCGAGCGTCGTCGCGACCTATCAGGGGGTCGTCAACTTGGACAAGACGCTGATCAACGCCGCCCGTGTTCTCGGCGCCAACGACTTCACGATTTTCCGTCGGGTCATCGTGCCGGCATCGCTGCCCTATATCATGGTCGGAGTGCGCATCGGCCTCGGTTCGTCCTGGGCGACCGTGGTGGCGGCCGAACTCATCGCCGCGCAGTCCGGCCTCGGTTTCCGCATGCAGCAGGCGCAGCTCTATTACGACCTTCCGACAATCTTCGTCAGCCTCATCGCGATCGGCGTCCTCGGCCTCATCATGGACCGGATCGTCATGGCGCTCGATAACGTGATGACCGCCTGGCAGGAAAAGCTATGAGCATCAAGATCTCGTTCCAGAACGTCACGAAGACGTTCAACATTGCCGGTCAGACGTCCTTCAACGCGTTGCAGAGCCTCAATCTCGATATCGAAGACGGCGAATTCATCACGGTGGTAGGCCCGTCCGGTTGCGGCAAGTCGACCGCCATGAACATCGCCGCCGGCTTGACGGCGCCGTCCTCGGGCCAGGTGCTCGTCGACAATGTGCCGGTAAAAGGGCCGGGGCCTGAACGTGGCGTAATCTTCCAGCAATATGCGCTCTTCCCCTGGCTGACGGTTCGCGAGAATGTCGAGTTCGGTCTGCAGATTGCCGGGCACCCAAAGGCGGATCGCCGCAGGATCGCCGATCACTTCATCGAGCTCGTCGGCTTGAGCGACTTTGCGGGCTCGCTACCGAAGACGCTGTCGGGTGGCATGAAACAGCGCTGCGCGATCGCGCGTGCCTATGCCGTCAACCCGAAGATTTTGCTCATGGATGAGCCTTTCGGAGCACTGGATGCTTTGACCCGCGTTCAGCTTCAGGATCAGCTGCTGGCAACCTGGAGCAAGGAGCGGCGCACGGTGATGTTCATCACCCACGATGTCGATGAGGCGGTCTATCTGGCGAGCCGCGTCGTCGTCATGGCCGCCCGTCCGGGCAGGCTGCACAGGATCATCCCGGTCGATCTGCCCTATCCGCGCACCGAGGAGATGCGCCTTTCGCCGGAATTTTCGACATTGCGCAACGAGGTCTGGCGGTCGGTCTATCACCCGGCCGCGGCCTGAAACACTGCCATATCATCGGCTGTCACAAGGAGGAGATGAACATGCTGACGAGACGAAATCTGATCAAGACGACAGCGGCGATCACTGCCGCGAGTGCGTTTTCGATCGGCGGAGGGGCGCGTGCCCAATCCGCCGACATGACCATCGGCTATATTGCCGACTTCCCGAATGCCAGCGTGCTGGCAATCGCCGAGGACCAGCAGCTGTGGGAAGCCGAAGGCATCACGCCATCGGTGAAGGTTTTCACCAACGGTCCGATCCAGATCCAGGCGATGGGCGCTGGCAGCCTGAACTTCGGCACGATCGGTCCGGGAGCCCTGTGGCTGCCGGCGAGCGGCCGCGCCAAGGTGATCGGCGTCAACGACATTGGCTTCTCCGACCGTGTCATTGTGCAGTCCGGCATCAACTCGATCACCGATCTCAAAGGCAAGAAGGTGGGCGTGCCCCAGGGGACGTCCGGCGACATGATCCTGCGCATGGCGCTGACCAAGGCCGGCATGACGATCGGCGACATCCAGGTGGTGCCGATGGACCCGGCGACGGTTGTCTCCGCCTTCACATCGAAGCAGATCGACGGCGCCGGCATCTGGTATCCGCTGATCGACACGATCAAGCCACGCGTGCCGGACATGAAGGAGCTGGCATCGAACCAGGATTTCTACCCGCAGACCTCGTTCATCAACACATTCGTTGCCCGCAACGAGATCGTCCAAGAGAACCCGGACCTCGTGAAGACATTCCTGCGCGTCATGAAGAAGGCGATGGACTATCGCGCCGCCAACCTCGAGAGGTCCATCCAGATCACCACGGCCTTCCTCAACGCCCCGGCTGATGCCACCGAGAAGGTTGCTCGCAGCCGCAAGATGCTGACAGCCAAGGAACTGGACGACTTCACCAAGGACGGCACCGTCAACAAGTGGCTGTCGGACTTCAACAAGATGTTCCAGGAATTCGGCACGGTGAAAGATCCGCTGCCGCCAGAGCAATTCTACACGGCTGACCTGTTTACCGGCGCTTGAGCCTTTATCGCTCCTCGCCGAGTCTCTTCGACGGGGAGCGGATACCGTCCAGCGTCGTGAAATCTGTCGGTATGCTACGTTTTGCGCTTAAGCCCAGCAACTGGTGCCTTACAGCGAAAAATCCACAGCTTTCTCTCGCAGGGAGTATTTTCCGTAAATTGACGCTGTAGCCGCGTCAGTTGAAAATCCTCCGATCGATGGCCCCAGGCGGTTGAGCCTTGCTTCTCCGGCAGTTCTACGACATTCGGCTCATACGAGGGGACGCCGCGGACCGTTTATGACTTCATGAGCCGTCATGAATGGTCCGCGGTTCCAGATCCGTAATCGTATCTCATGAAGAATTTTGTTTGGCGGAGATATCGCGCTCAATTTCGGACCGCGGAGGCGTGAGAATTCATCTACACCCATCGTTACACCGCATTGCCGAATGTTACGGCGGATGACGGGCTCGCTCCGGGGGTTAGAGCGAGCCCACCCGTGGTACGGCCGTAGTACCGGGTACCCGCAAGGAATGGGGGCGCGGGCAATCAAAGAAGGCGCCGAATAGCATTCTCATTCAATTCGTCTATTAGAAGTATAGGCGTTGAACATTTCGTTATCCCTGACGGATTGTCTCGAAGCCGTTCGGTGAGGTCGCGCCCATAAGTGCAAGGCGGCAGTGGACGCCAACGGCCGTATGGCGGGGAGCTTGGGCGCCGTCGGCCCTTCGTTCATTTCCTGTTAAGGGAACGCCAGGCCCGCACGTCGTCACCAGTGATCCAGATGCGTCCGTCGAATGCAGCCTTTTCGGTTTCGATCTTTCGGGTTGCGATTTCGGCGAAGACATCGAGATATTGCGCAAGCTGGGTAGCATCACACCGGGGAGGGGACTGGATGCCTGTCAAGGCATCGCGTGAGATCTGGACGGGTTGGCAACTTTTGCCGTCGCTCATGATGATGAGCGCATCCCGTCCAACCATGCGATATCCAAGGGCGTTAATTGTCGGTTCCATCCTAAACTCCGTCAGGCGTTTTTGACCGAAGGACGTGAGCTAGGCATCCCTCATAAGCCGGATCGGGCTGGTGTCTGAGAGGGCAGGAAAATGCGAAGAGCGCTCTCGATCAGGCCTGAGAGCCTGGCCGTGAGCGCCCGCGACGCAGACACAGCGCACGCATCCGGAGGATGCGCAAAGGACGCGGAGCTCTTTCAGTTCATCTTTGCGATACTCTTTGAGGCGGAGAGAGAGCCGGATGGGGCAAGGCTTACGCGAACGACATCGCCGGCCTGTATGCGCGTATGCTCTCCCGCCGCCATTTCCCTATATTCGCCGCTGACTGGACGTACGACTGAGAATTTCGTCTCAATCATGTCTTCGAGACTGCTCACGCGCCTTGCCGTCGCGCCGATCTCGGCGATTGTCTGCAAACTGAAAGCGATTTTTTTCTGCAGCCGGATCATGTCGAGCTCGATGTCCCTCAATTCAGTGGCCGCATCATTATGGCGTTTGCTTTCAAGTTCCAGGATTCGTCGTTCGACTTCGTTCTTGTTCTGTTGCGCGCGAGCGAGGAAGGAACTTGATTCAAGCAACTGCTGGTTCATTGCCAGCAACTCCCGTTTGCGTTCCCTGAGAGCGGATTGGGAGGCGGCTCCCCGTGTTACGAGCTCTTCCGAGGCATTGACATCGAGCCCCAAGAGATCGAATTGCTCATTGCGCAGGGAGGCGCTCTTTTCGAGAGTATCGATTTCCTGGATAAAGTTCTGCCGCTGCCCTTCCAGGTTGGTCTTTTCGTCCTGCATGACCGACAGCCGGAGCTTGTAAAGGCTTCGCTCCGCATCGACGATCTTCTGAACGACGGCAGGATCCCTGGTCAATCCGATTTCGTTGGTCTTGTACTCGAATTCAGCATTGTTCAGCTCTGCCTCCAGTCGAACGCGCTTGACGTCCTGGGACAGCAACTGCAGCGACATATCCTCGTATTCCTGTTGCGCAGAAATGAGTTGGACGCCGGACATGTCCGTTCGCGCCGTCGGCTCGCGCAATCCACCGCCGAGTGCAAACAGTTCCAGCACGGTCATGCCGGGGCGGTATTCGTACTTTCCGGGTTTCTGAACATCGCCGACAATGAAGATAGGCGCATATTCCTTCACGGCGACGGCAACCGACAGATTGGCCAAATGCTTTGCGAGATCCTGGCCGATCTGGGTGCCGATCTGGTCAACGGTCTTGTCGACGACCTCGATGTTGCCAAGGATCGGATAGCCGATGGTGCCTTCCACGCTGACCGGGAAAAGGCCAGTCAGGCCGTTATCCCCATAGACGGATATCATCAACACATCGCCGATGGCGACCTTGTAGGCCGAGATCTCCGAGGCCGATACTTGCATTGGCGACAAGAGCAGGATCAGGAGCAGGAGGGTATTCTTGAGCCAGGATCGCCGTTGCGGATATGAGTGTCGGGCGGGACGCGTGAATCGCATGTTCTTCACCTCGTATTCGAGACAGCGATTGGGGGACGGGGATTGTATGCCGGCTTTTGCACGGCCTGGTTTTTGGCCTTGAAGCTCATGATCCAACGTGACCGGCGCCGCTGTTTTTCTCGATGGACACCGTTGAGAATGATTCCGATGATATGCCTGCCCGCCACGCGAAGCTTGATGACTGCATTCTGGATGATTGCGCTGTCGGCAGCGTCTTTTCTGGCCACGAAGGCGACAGTGTCCGCGAGGGTTGCAATGCGCAGCAGATCAAGATCGTGCGACGCCGACGGCGCATCGATCAGCACGAATTCATAGCGTTGCCTCATGTCCGAGACGAGAGCGGCAAATCCCTTGTTGCCAAGCATGAAATCCGGTGGCGCGGCGTCCGCGTGCGCGACAATGACGTCCACGGAAGAGGAGCTATCGTGTTGGACGACATCATCGAAGGGAATCTCACGGGCAATTGCGCGTCCGAAGTTGGGCAAGGGCTGAATTCCGAACTCGCGGCTAAGCCCCGGATTGCGCAAATCCGCATCGATTACGACCAGCCTGACACCGCTCAGGGCCAGTGATCGGGCCAGGTTCGCGATGACGAACGACTTGCCTTCGTGATCAGTGGACGATGTAAACGCAATGACACGGGTTCTGTCGTCGGACAGCTGTATATACGCCTGAAGCTCCGCTACGGCGCTGTAGAAATCGGCAGCGCCGCTACTGAACTTGTCGAAGCTATTCCTGAGCATGTTGGAAGGAACGCGCGGTATGCGGCCGATTACGGCGAGGCCTGTCCTCTGCTGAAGGGAGGAAATGGATCCTATCGACCGATCCGTGAAGTTCAGGACGAAGGCGGCAGCCAGGCCGGTGCTCGCTCCCAGTAGAAGCCCCGCCAGGCCCCAAACCGTCGCGTCCGGGCTGGTTGGCCTGCGGCTCGGCATGGCACGCGAGATGATTCTCGCTTCGGCAGTAGCAATGCCATCCTGTTCGATGGTTTGCTTGTAGCGCGTAAGATAGGTTTCGTAGATCGTGCGGTTTGCAGTGGCTTCCCGGTCGAGTTGAGCGGATTGGACGAAAGCCATGTTGGCTGCGGATATGGCCTCTTGCACTTCGTTGATCTTGGCCTCAACTTCATCCTGTTGTTTTTCATTCACCTCGATCTCGTTGCGCAGGCTGCCGATGATCTGGGCAATCTCCTGCTCGACCTGCTTCTTCAACGAGGCGAGCTGGGAGGAAAGCTGCGGCAGCTGGGCGTTCATGCGTGCACCGCTTTGGTCAATTTCCGCAATGGCCCTGACCACGCGGGCCTGCTCGGTACGCAGGACCTGAATCGTGGGTGATGAAAGAACCTCGGTCAAACCGATTCCGTCACCGCTCTTTTGCACTTCCAAAGCAGTTGCAAGACGGGCTTTCGCCCCGGCAAGCCTTGCCTGCAAGGATGTCAGTTCGACATTCAGCCCTGAAAGTCGCTGTGCCTGCAGTGTGACGCCGCCGGCGTCAATCAGCCCCGATTTCTCGCGGAACTCCGTTGCCACCCTCTCCGATTCTTCAAGCTTGGTGCGCAGGCTGCCAAGGCGTTCTCCCAGCCATTCGCTGACCCGACGTGTCGCGGTAGTCTGAAGGTCGATCTGGTAGTCGATGTAAGCTTCGCCAAAGGCATTGGCGACCATTGCCGCATAAGCCGGGTCGCTTGCATAGTAGGAAATGTAGATGGTGTAAGATCGTCCGTCGTTGATGACGCGCACGTTCTTCATCAGATCGTCGATCATCTTCCGAGTTTCGGCATCGTTGGGAAGAGAGTCCGGTTCGTTATATAAGCTGGCGTATTTGCCTTGCGGGCCGTTGACCGGAGTGGCCTTCTGGAGGCTCATGAGAACCCGTTCGGCCATCAATCTGGATCCTATGATGTCAAGCTCCGTGCGCAGGACCGGGCTTTCCTGCGGCAGAGGCGAAACGACGGATTCAGTTGGCAAAGCCTGGAGCTTGCGGACGTCGAGTGCAAGAATTGCCTCGGACTTGTATCGCGTAGGGCTGTGAAAATAGCCGAATGCGGCGATGGCGAAGCTGGCGAGCATGCAGAGGAAAATGACCTTCCGGCGTTCCCAGATGATCGAGAGGAAACGAGGGATGCCATCCTGCTCATTAGGAGGCGACGACGACTGGATCATTGCGATACCTGCTGTAAACCGTATTCCGATATGCCTCAAAACATGCGGCTAGTGTTCACACACCACCATATCGCCGATCTTGCAGGCCACCTCAGTTCGATTGGTTGCGCCAAGCTTCTTCATGATATTGCGGATATGCACTTTGATCGTGCTTTCACAAAGGTTGAGCTCCGAGGCGATATCCTTGTTCGCCTTGCCGCAGCGCAGCGCCTGTGCAATGGCGGATTGCCGATTTGTGAATTTCATGGCCGGCATAGTTCTGGGCGACGAAACGCCGAGAAGATCCCTTATATTGACGATACTGCTTGCCGGGATGAACTTGCCGCCGGCGATCGCGAGGCTTATCGCCTGAATGCACACATCTATGCTGACGGAGGTCGGTATATAGCCGCGAACACCGAGCCCGATTATGTCCAGAACCGTGTTGATATCCTGATTGTCCGACAGGACCACGACCGCGGCCGGGGCCACCGCCTCCACGAGTTCGGCGATCTCTGCGACCAGCTGCTGGTTGCTGGCCGCGCAATTGCCGGCGTTGAAAAGTACCGCCGAGGGTATGCCGAGATCCGCTCTCGCTTCCTGCCATTCCTGAAGATCGGAAAATGTGAAGACCCGTCGGTTGATATGATGGCAGTTGAGGCCATGTGCTAGGCATTCGCGCTCCAGCGTTCGCCGGTCTATGAGTGTTATGTATCCACTTTCCGTCCGGCACCGAAGGTCGACCTGCGGGCTCTCGATGTCGTCTTGTCGTAGTTTTCCTCGCAGCTCATCGTATTTGTCGAGCCGAGCAGAATTATAAATCCCATCGTTCTCTATCATCGCTACGTACTCCCCCTTGTTGTGACATCAGATATTTCAGACGAACATGTGCTCTCTTCTTTCTTGACCGATCGAAGGCCCCCCCTCCGATCAGCCTTTTCATTGAACTCAGACCAGGACAAACTTCCTGACGGTAAATGCCTCTGCAAAACGGGCCGGCGCACGACATTCCATGCCTCTCAGGCGGGCCAGGCCTTTGAACGTATCCGCATCGAACCAGTCTTTGGACCTTTGTGTGCCGAAGTGCTCCAGGAGAAGCGCGACCTTCATGTTCAAGGCATCCTCAGTCAGCGGCACGTAGGTGTTGCGACTGCAGAAATCCCCATCCCACTTCGGAATCTCGTATTCCATTACGAGATGATCTCGAAACACGTTGGTCGTTAACTCATTGATCTCCCGATGATCCTGATGGGCATCCTCACGGCTGTGCGTGAAGATCACATCCGGATCGATCTTCTCACGCAGAGCCAGGAGCCAGGACTTGATCTCGTTGCTTTGGCTCGGGAAGAAGCTGTCCCGAAACGATCCGAGTTCGATGGAATAGGACGCCGCTTTCCTCAGAAACGCTTCGGCAGAGTTCCGCGCTTCGGCCGCGCGTTCCTTCCCACCGCTCAACACGCACCAGTGCACGTCGAGTTGCACGCCCTCCGAAAGCAGACTTAGGATCGTGCCGCCGGCGCCGATCTCAATATCGTCGGAGTGTGCTCCGACACAAAGCACGGACAACCGATCGCCGGGTGCGGCCAGACATATCCTTTTCATGGGATCTGTACCGCCGCCTGGGGAGCCATTCTTGTCGTGGCATTGCGCCTTATCCAAGGCATATCACCACGCTCCACCATGGCTTCCAAAGTTTGCCAGTCGCGAAGCGTATCCATGGATCGCCAGAAGCCCTCATGCTTGTAGGCCATCAGTTTGTCTTCGGCGATGAGACGGGCGAACGGTTCCAGGACGAGTTCCTCACCGTCACGCATGTAGTCGAAGATCTCTCTCCGCATCAGAAAATAGCCGCCGTTGATCCACATGTCGGACGTCTCGGACGATCTGAACTCCTTGACCCGTCCGTTCTCCTCGATATCGGCAAGGTGGTAGGTGAGAGGAGGACGCACCGCGAGGAAACACGCAATCTTGTCGCTTTTTTCAAACCGCTCGATCATGTCATCGAGATCGACATCCGTCAGGCCATCGCTATAGTTCGCCAGGAATATCTTTTCGTTGTCGAGGTGATGGCGCACCGCCCACAGACGCTCGCCAATATTGCGCCAGATGCCCGTGTCGATCAGCGACACACGCCAATCTCTGGGCGGACCCTCGAGCATCTCGACCCGTCCGGAGCTCGATATGATGCAATCACTATAGCTTTCCGGCCTGCTGTTGAGAAAGAAGTCCTTGATGGTGCTCGCCTTGTAGCCAAGGCAGAGGATGAAGTCGTCATGCCCAAAGCTGGAGTAATATTCCATGACATGGCGCATGATGGGTTGGGAGCCGAGCGGGATGAGGGGCTTCGGGACGCTTTCCGAATATTCGCGGATGCGTGTGCCTCTGCCGCCGCAGAACAAGACGACCTTCATTGTCCGAGCTCCTTCGGATCGATGACGGAGACGTCCGGTATCGGGATCACGAACTTGCCGCCCCAATTGCCGATGTCCTTCATCTGACTGACGATTTCACCCTTGAGATTCCAAGGCAGGATGAGAATGTAATCCGGTTTGGCACGCTCGATCTCGCTGACGGGCTTGATCGGGATATGCATGCCGGGGGTGAAACGGCCGTGTTTGTAGGGGTTCCGATCCACCGCGAAATCGATGAAATCCGTGCCGATGCCGCAGTAGTTGAGCAGGGTGTTGCCTTTTCCGGGCGCGCCATAGGCGCAGATGGATTTGCGCATCTCCTTGAGACGTATGAGGAACGACAGGAGGTTTCGCTTTGTCTGCTGTATCGCGTCGTCGAATGCGGTGTAAGTTTCAATCTGGTCGAGCCTAGCTTCGCTCTCACGGCGCCGCAATGCGTCCACCCGGGGCTCACGCTGCCTTAGGCTGGAGGCATGGGTGAGATAGACTCGCAGGGACCCCCCATGGGTGGGCAGTTCCTCCACGTCAAACACCTTCAAATCATGCCGCTCAGCCATTTTTTCGATGGTCAGAAGCGAGAAGTAGGAGAAGTGCTCGTGATAGATCGTGTCGAACTGGTTTTCCTCGATCAGCCTCGCGATATGCGGGAATTCGAGCGTGATCACGCCCGATGGCTTGAGCAGAACCTTCATGCCGGCAACGAAATCGTTGAGGTTGGGCACCTGGGCAAGGACATTGTTGCCGATGATGAGATCGGCTTGCCGTCCTTCTGCTACCATCTGCTTTGCCAATGTCTTGCAGAAGAAATCGGTGATGGTCGGAACACCCTTTTGTACCGCGACCTTCGCAACATTGATCGCTGGTTCGATGCCGAGAATGGGAATATCTTTCTTCAGGAAGTGCTGCAGCAGGTAGCCGTCGTTACTGGCAATCTCAACAACAAAGCTATTGTGATCCAATGCAAACCGCTCGATCGACGCTTCGCAATACTGCTTCGCGTGCGCAACCCAGCTATCCGAGTACGAAGAAAAATAAGCGTACTCTTCAAATATATCCCGCGGTTCGACATATTCCTGGAGCTGGACGAGGAAACATTCACTGCAAACGAAAGCGTGCAGCGGATAATATGGTTCCATGTTATTGATAGCCCCTGCAGGCACAAAACTTTCGCAGGGCGGCGACATGCCGAGATCGGCGAATGTATGTTGGAGTGGTGAGCCGCATAGCCGGCACAGCCCCACATTTTGCGCAGTATCCATGCTGAAGGAAACTTCAGTCCCGCCATTCATATCGTCACCCCCGTTTACGTATATTAATTGAATGTCGTTTTTATTATTGGAAAGACTTTATTACGGAAGGACGGAGGAAGCGATATTGTATTCCGATGTAGGGTATCATCCAAAAGATGTATTAGACATCTGTCTTTTAGCGATCTTATCAAATGGTTGTAGTTTTTCAGTTTTGTGATCACATTTGGGGGGCGGTGGCTAATACAACTTATAGATCACTTTGCGGGATGAGCGGGGTGAAGGAAAGTCATTGGTCTGAGGGATGGGGATCACGTCCGCTGCGGAGGTAGCAATGCGGTTTGTCAGAACGAAAATTGAAGGTCTTTGGCTCATTGAGCCCGAGCGGTTCGTTGACCAGCGCGGCTCTTTCGCAAGGACGTTCTGCAAGCAAGAATTCTCTGACCACAACCTGGCGACCGACTTCGTTCAGCACAGCATTTCCATATCGACACTCAAACACACGCTGCGTGGACTTCATTTCCAGAAAACACCGCATCAGGAGACCAAACTGGTCTCCTGTGTAAGGGGAACGATCTGGGATGTGGCGGTGGATTTGCGCCGCAGCTCTTTAACCTACCTGCATTGGGTTGCCGCGGTACTCTCGGCCGAGAACGGATTGCAGTTCTACATTCCCGAGGGATTTGCGCACGGTTTCCAGTCGCTTAGCGGTGACGTCGCCGTTTCTTACATGATCTCAGCACCATATGCCGCAGATAGTGCCTGTGGCATACGCTATGACGAGCCTGCGATCGGTATCAGCTGGCCGGCAAAGCCATCGGTGATTTCGGAGCGGGATCTGAGCTGGCCCAGATGGGCCATGTCCGACATTTCTACTGTTCTGTGAAGCCCAGGTTCGCAATCAGTCCGACTTCCAGAAGCGCGGCGGCCGCAGCGGCGATCTCCGAAAACGGCATCTTCGATCTTTCCGAAATGTCCAGCAACGAGTTGTGTCCATCAGAGAGATTGAGCACCCATAGATATGCCAGGGTTCGGTCGCTGTTGGTCTTGTGTCCTCCGATGACGGAGAAAAGCCCGTACTTGCTCAATTGCGGCTCTCCCTTGGGAGAGAGGTTCAGAGGTGTCCAGTTCCCTTCCAATGCATCGATCATGTCCTTTACCATTCGGAAGGAGGTTCCGAGATGTTCCGGACGAATGAAATCAAGATTGTCAGCTGATGTATGATATTCGGGAAAGGTGCCGAATGCACTTCTCTGCAGAAGGCCCACGGGAAGATCGAAACCCGGCGAACAAAACTGTCGCTCGTCATATCCGTAGGGACTGAAGTCCTTGATGGTGAGAGGGATACTCTCATCTCCGCAACGCGTGCAGGCGGCAATGCGATCGATCATCGTATTGCCTCGCCGGCTTCGCTTGTAGTTCGGAACCGCGCCGTCTCCAATGCAGGACAGAACGAGGCCGTGAGCTATATCCGAAAGACGATGTTCGTTATTGGCCAGCCAGGCGAGCGAACCGATGGTTCCCGGCGCGAATATGAAACGATAGCTATAATGCGTGCTGGCCGCCTTCATGTACGCGGCGAGGCATGTAAGCAATGCCAACCCGGAGCAATTGTCGTTTGCGAGCGACGGATGGCAGATGTGTGCATAAAGGAGGACTTCCTTTTTACTCGCCCCCGCGTGAAGATATTCGCCATAGACGAGATGGCCCGGCCGCTTTTCGGTATCGATGACGACGTCGTAGACGTCATCCCGGAGTTTCAAGAACTCCCGGTGCGCCATGCAGAAGCCCCAGGCATCGGTGTAGTAGGCGGTCTTGTAAGGAATGAGGTCCGGCTGTGCCGGCAAGGTATAGATATGAGTTTTTAGCTCCGCCAACGGCATAACGCGCCGTACCGGAATGCTGTAGCTCATGAGATGGAGGTTGGACGCCGAGAAATCGATGACTTTCCGTCCGCTGGAATCCTTCACATACGCGTCTCTGACAGTCCATTCGTCGGGAATCGTCCAATCGAAAACGCGTATGCCGCTCGGAACCTCCCGGCACTCGACATCGATATAATCTCGCATGATGCGGATCGTATCCCTGACGCCCTTGCCCGTGATGCTGCGGCATATCGGAAAGAGCCGACAGGCGAGCATGTAGATCGCCTGTCCCATTTCTCTGTCATTCCGGGAAGCCGCGGATGAGCCGAGCGTTTTCCCAACGCTATCCATGTCGGCCTCAGATTCCGGCTGCCGCAATATGGGTGGCGGGTTCCGGCATCCGCCGCGGGCGTCGCAGATTTTCATCGATCTCGTGATCACGGATAAGCTTTTGAATCTGGCCGATGCGCTGATAATGCGGGCCTTCAAACTCGGCGAGCGTGAGGCCGGCGCTCGTATAGGCCTTGTAAAGCTGCGCGGCGCCGGCGGCCGCGGTCCAGGTCGGTTTGAAAGCCGGGAGCGTTCGCTTAATCTTACCGAAATCCACGCGATAGGAACGGGTATCCGGACTTGCGTCACTTGCATATTGCAGGCGGCATCCGGGAACCGTCATGGCGACGATCTCGGCGATCTCCTTGATCTGATAATTGTGTGCGTCCTGGCCCACATTGAACGCCTGATTGCGGACGTCGTCAGCCGGTGCCTCCAGCGCCGCCAGAAATGCGCGCGATATATCCTCGATATGAACGATCGGACGCCATGGCGTGCCATCGGACTTCAGCAGGATAAGCTTTTCGGTCACGGCCCAAGCCGTCAGATTGTTGAGCACGATATCGAAACGGAGCATGGGAGAAAGCCCGTAGGCGGTCGCCGGCCGCATGTACACGGGGCAGAAGTTGGCGTCGGCAAGGCCTGCGATTTCCTGTTCGGCGAGAACCTTGGAGATGCCATAGGCCGAGACGGGTTTCAGTTCCGCGGTCTCATTGACGAAGCCTTCGCCGGCTGCGCCATAGTTGCTGCAGGACGAAGCAAACAGAAAGCGCTTCACACCGGCTTTCTTGGCAGCGACCGCCGTGCGGACGCTGCCGCGGTAGTTGATTTCGTAGGTTATGTCCGGATTGAGATTACTCAGCGGGTCATTGGAAAGTGCGGCCAGATGGATGACCGCCTCAAATCCCTCGAGGTCGGCTTGTGTTATGTCGCGAACGTCCTTGCACACGCCCGGGACCCTGGGCAACTGCCCTCCGGGAAAGTAGGTGCAGCGATGGTAGAATTCGCTGTCATACCCGTGAACCTCATGGCCCGCCTTGAGCAGCATGGGCACCATGACCGAGCCGATATATCCTCTGTGGCCGGTAACCAGAACTCTCATTGCCGTTTTCCTTCTCAGCAGCTCTTGACGCGGAGAAGCGTATCGCCTCGACAGGCAGCGTTGGACTGAGGAAACCGGTCGCTGCAGGCATGCGATTTGATGATGCAATCCTAGCCGCTACGTCTTTCTGATGATCTCAGAGCGGTTGGCGCAGCTGGCGCTGGCTCCGGGTCGTGTGCGACCGGCGATTGTTGGTTGAAGCGCCGGAAGACGACATCGGAAGGTCTCCCCGTGAGATATTTCTCGACGCCATGTTCCAGTGCTTTCTTGTAGATGCCGAGCGCTCCATCGATAGCGCCAACCGTTCTTTCTATGTCGTCGTCCATGTGTGTATAGCTGACGACCAGCGACGGGGCGAGAAGACCGCGGCGTATGGTTTCCTGCAGGAAGAGGGAGCGAAAGGCCTGGGAGGCTTTTCCTTCTTCATCAAGGGTCGAATAGGTGAGGCAGGCCGGATGACCGTGGACGCTAAAGTGGTTTGCAAGCCCATGGCCTGCGGCGACCTGATTGACCGCTGCCCGTAACAGATTTCCCTGGCGGACGAGATGCTCAACGACGGGTTCATGTCGATAGACGTGCATGGTGGCGATAGCCGCCGCCATTGCGTGGGTTTCCGCACCATGGGTCGTCGAAAGCAGAAATACGCGCGGCTTGGAAGTCTGCTCGATACCGCCGCGTTCCATGAATTCCCGCTTTCCGGCAAGCGCGGAAATGGAAAAACCGTTGCCCAGCGCTTTGCCGAAACACGACAGATCCGGAACGATACCATAGGCTTTCTGTGCGCCGCCGGTGTGCCACCGAAAACCGGTGATCATCTCATCAAGAATGAACAAGGTACCGTTTTCATGACATAGTCTTTTCAGCTCGTGAAGGTAATGGTCCTTTGGATCTTCTCCGCGCGACGCTTCCAGGATGAATGCTGCGATCTGGCCCGGATATTGGCTGAAGAGACTGCGCGCGCTCTCCAGATCGTTGTACTCGAAGCCGACTGTAAGAGACTGAATCGCTTTTGGAATTCCCGCATTCATCTCGGTTGTCCCGATGAACCAGTCATCGACCGAAAAGAATGGGTGATCGCTGCAACGGGCGATGAGATCCCGTCCCGTGACCGCCCTTGCAAGGCGCATGGCCGCTGACGTCGCATCCGAACCATTCTTGCAGAACTTGACCATCTCGGCGGTTGTAATCGTTTCCAGAAATGCGGAGGCGCAATCGATCTCGATCCGGGACGGACGCGTGAAATTGCAGCCTCGCTCCAGTTCCGCTCTGGCCGCATCGACAACGTGGAAATAGGCGTGGCCGAGGCCGACAGCCCTGTTGCCCATTCCGTACTCGATATATTCGTTGCCATCGACATCCCAGACGTGGCAGCCATACCCTTTTTCGATGAAGCCGGGGGAAAGGATGGGATATTGATCATCTCCCTTCGCGTAAGTGTGGGCACCGCCAGGTATGAGCTGGTGTGCCCGCTTGCGAAGACGATCAGAGTTTTCAAAATTTTGGATCAGGTTTTCCATCTATTAGGCCCCCGGTTGCGATCTTCGAATGACGATTAATACCGTATCCGGGCTGCACGTTTTCATTCCACCATTTGACGGGCCGGCTCGATCGAAAGGTTTAGGTTATGCATTCATGAACCGGATCGAAAACGATATGAGCGGATTTCATTGGCCACGAAGAGCAAATGAGCTGACAACGCCTCTGTTTTTGAGCCCGTTGCGACAACGAGCCGGTCACAGCAGATCGTTCTCTTCCGAGGGGCAGATGGCGTGCGACCGGCGCATACCCGTCAATTATGCGGGGTGAACCACCAAGATCTATCGAGGCGAGCACGCCTCAGACGAGGATCGACCGCGCCTCCTTGATAGAGAAGCCAGAATAGGGATTTCTACTTAAACAAATCGGATATCTTGAAAATGATCTCCGTCCTGTTTCTGGCATGCAGCTTTTTCATGATATTCCGGATGTGGACCTTGACCGTGCTTTCGCGGAGATTGAGCTCATAGGCAATGATCTTATTGGGCTTTCCGCGTGTCAGTGCGTCGATCACATCGGCTTCACGTTGTGTGAACATGGCTGTCCGGCGCCGCTCCTTGTCCTCGGCTACAACGAGCAACTGACGAAGGTCATCCGGGTTTTCCACCGAGATAAACTTACCTCCCGCCAGAGCCAGTGAAATGGCGCCGACGCAAACATTCAACCCGATCGCCGAGGAAATGTATCCTCGGACACCGGCTTCAAAAGCCCGGAGAATTTGCCGGAGGTCACGATTTTCCGCCAGAATGACAATAGGTAGTTCCGGAAATTCCGAAATAAGGCGTTTGAGATCATTTATAAAGAGATCGTCGCAGACGTCGTTCCGGCCGATATTGATCAAAATGCCGGCGTGCCGGGATTCTGCGGTGTTCCTCCACATATCGAGCGACGAGAACAGTTCCACATCCATCCCGAGCCCATGAGCAATCAGACTTTGAGCCAGGCATTCACGGTCTAGCGCTCGATCATCGATAATCGCCAGTTTAGGTGTCTCTGTGTCGGGCATTTCGGAGCCGCGCATCGAATTGGCGACCACCCTAAATCGCGCCGCGTTCGGCATATAGCCATAAGTAGGGATTGCTGTTGCCACTTTTTTCCCCCTTCCAACCCTTATTTCCAGCGAAAGTGCTGGATTCAAGTAAATCTTCGGCTTCACATAATTGTGATCCCGTTGAATTTTTTATTATATTTTAACTCTATTAAATAAAAACTTGCAAATGTAAACACAATACTTTCGTTGAGGTGATTTTTCCGATGTTTGCTTAGAGCTGAGGCGCTACGCGATGCTTCCGACTTGGTGCACAACGTGCCCAGGCACTCTCTCATGGCAGTAAGCTACAATGGAGCGACGCAAGTGGAAAAGCATCGGAAAATACCTAATTCTTCGTATACCTTCATTAATACGACAAAAATCGGGGGCGCGGAATTGCATCAAAATAGGTAAGAAAACGTGAAAAATTACTGGCTTGATCCCCTGCTTAATTATTTGGGCAATGCCCTACAACTTAAGGGTATATCCCTTTTGGGGACGTATCTAGGTAATATATCGAAACCGAAACTATATAGAAACCTGGCCGAGCCGCTCGATTTCATCGGAAACCGCGGCTGAACGGAGGAGCCTGAAACAATCCAGGATGGCGTCTTTTACCATCGGAGTTGGTCATCACCGAACCCGCCAGTGACAACATGATCTGGAAACCTAAGGAACGCTCGCCGAACCGATGAAGTCCTCTCACTTCGTCGAGGCTGCCTTATGGACAATCAACTGGCGCCGGCGGTCCTTCATCAAAACAGCAAGCGGGAAGTAAGTATGGTGAAACGCCGCTTCAGTCGAAGAAGAAAGGCGCGGCGATCCGGCAGAGATTCGGACGAACCGTTACGTGGCCTCGCGTCGAACCCGATAACCGGCTTCAAGGTGGTTGGCATAGGCGCATCCTCGGGAGGGCTGAATGCGGTCAGCTCGCTTCTGAAAGCCTTGCCCCACCGGACCGAATGCGCATTCATGCTTGTGCAGCATCTCGATGCGGCTCACCAAGGCATGTTGGCCGAATTGCTGTCGGCTGAGACTTCATTGAAGGTGCTCCAGGCAACGGATGGCATCGTCATCAAACCCGAGCATCTCTATATCATTTCGCCGGAACTCTACATGGAGGCGGAAGCGGGCAGGCTTCATCTCGCCCCGCCTCATACCCAGGGCGATGCGCGATTACCATTTGATTTCCTGTTGTATTCCCTGGCGCGCGAATATGGTGCCCGCGCGGTTGCAGCCATCTTGTCCGGTACCGGGGCTGATGGCTCTGCCGGGATCGCCTCAATAACGGATGCCGGCGGCCTCGTCGTCGTACAGGATCCGCAAGAGGCCGAGTTCGACGGTATGCCGCGCAATGCGATCAGGTCGGCTACAGATCCGGTCATCCTGCCTGTTGCAAGGATGCCGGAAGCAATCCTCAACCGGACACCTATGGCTCCAGCAAACCTCCGCGCTCGATTGGCGACCCGTCACGAGCGCCCATTCTCACCCTCCGGAAAAGGTTCCTTGGCTGAAGCCGTCTCTCGGGTCTTGCTTGATCGTTATGCTCCAGCGGCGCTTCTTATCGATCGGCGACATGAATGCCTGTACTCGACCGGCTTAATGGCTAAATTCCTCAATGTCGCGCCAGGGCCTGCATCTCACAATCTTTTCGCCATAACCCCCAAGAGACTTCATAGAAAACTCAGATCTGCGATCCAACACGCGACGGAAGACCGAAAGCCTTTCGTCGCAACAGGAGCAATGATCGAAAACAACGGCGACAAGATTCATTTCAGCATTCACATCGAGCCACTGATCGACCACGGGGAACACTATTTTCTGGTTTGCTTCGTCGAGGATATTTCTCCGGACCATGGGATGGAGCGGCCGCAGGGCGCACGTGCAGATGATGCTCGCGTTGCGGAGCTTGTGGCCGAGCTGGAGGAGACGCGGGCCGAATTGCAGGCCGCCATCCGGAACCTGCAGACCGCAGGCGAGGAGCAGCAGATCATCAATGCAGAAGCTCTCTCTCTCAATGAGGAATACCAGGCGGCAAACGAAGAGCTCGTAACCTCCCAAAAGGAATTGCAGTCTTCGAACCAGGGGCTGGCGTCTGTCAACAATCAGCTCCGGGAGGCTTTGGAGAGCCAGCGGGCAATCTCGAAGGATCTCGAGAATATTCTCAACAGTACAGACATTGCTACGCTGTATCTCGATAACGAATTGAATATCCGCTTTTTTACGCCTGCAACCCGGTCTCTGTTCAACATAATATCTTCCGATGTTGGGCGGCCGCTTTCCGATTTCACGACAATGACGGATGATGGGACGTTGCAGACCGATGCGCTCGACGTCCTGAAAAGTGAGGGGGCGGTCGAAAGAGAGATCAGTGCGCGCGACGACCGCTGGTACATCCGCCGGATAAAGCCCTACCGAACCCAGGAAGGCCGGATCGAGGGGGTTGTGGCTATCTTCATCGATGTGAGCATTCAGAAGCAGATACTGCAGGATAGAGAGGCGGCGAAGAGATCCGCGGAGCTCGCCACTCAAGCAAAATCTCATTTTCTGGCTGCCGCCAGTCATGACCTTCGTCAGCCTCTGCAGACACTGAAACTCCTCCAGGGGCTGTTGGAGAAAATGGTCAAAGACGAGCAGCCGCGAACACTTGTACTGAGGATGGAAGAGACGCTCGCCTCGATGTCGGGCATTCTCAATACGGTTCTCGACATGAATCAGATCGAAGCCGGCATGGTGCAGCCGAAGTTTGAGAGCTTTGCAATCACCAATCTCCTGGTTCGGATGCAGAAGGAGTTCTTCTACCCCGCGCGTGCAAAAGGACTCGAACTGCGGGTTGTCCCTTGCGGGCTGGCGGTACGCACGGATCCACGTCTGTTGGAGCAAATCCTCCGCAATCTCATGTCGAATGCGCTCAAATACACGCTGAGCGGAAAGATCCTTCTCGGATGTCGTCGGCATGGCAGCAAACTTCGGCTTGAAGTCTGGGACACCGGCATAGGGATTCCCGAAAATCAGATCGAAAAGATCTTCAACGAATACCATCAGCTCGACATGCCCATTCGGGGCAGAGACCGTGGTCTAGGGTTAGGCCTTTCAATCGTTAAGCGTCTGAGCGATCTGCTCGGATCGAAGATTTCAATACGATCACGGCTTCAGAAGGGATCGGTTTTCTCGATCGAGATCGATCGCGCTGCTATCGACCAACCTCTGGTGGCGTTGCCTTCGTTGGAACTTCGGGCGGAAAGGCCTCAAAACTCTCCAGTGGCATCAATCCTTATCATAGAGGATGAGGATGCAATGCGAGACTTGTTGAGAATGGGGTTGGAGCAGGCCGGGCATACCGTCGCGACCGCAACTAACGCTTTCGAGGCGGTAACCCTTGTCAAACAGGGACGCTTCATACCGACCTTTGTCCTTGCCGACTACAATATCTCGTCGGCAATGGACGGCCTCGCGACGATTGAGAACATACGCAATATCCTCGGGCGTCGGATTCCCGGATTGATACTGACAGGCAACATATCGAGCAACGCACTCAAAAAATATGCCCAGCACGATATCCCGCACCTGAACAAACCCGTGAAGCTGAGGGAGGTCATTCAGGCGGTCGATGACCTTCTTGCGCATTCCGACAAGGGGAATGCAACAGACGACAGTCATGCCGCGAGGTCGGACGCCGCTCTCAGTCCACTGATCGAAGTGATCGACGATGAGCTAGGCGTTCGGGAGAGTATACGTACTCTCTTCGAGGGGATGGGCTGGGCAGTCCTGACTTACGCCAGTGCAGAAGAGTTCCTGGCCGGCTACGATCCGGACAGACCGGGCTGCCTTGTGCTGGATGCCTATCTGCTCGGCATGAGCGGGCTTGAACTGTTGCGCATATTAAAGGAAAGACAGCATCGTTTTCCCGTCATTGTCATCACCGGTCACAGCGATGTGCGCATGGCCGTCGATGCGATGAAGCACGGGGCGGCGGACTTCATTGAGAAACCTTTTTCCCTTGAGGATATTCAACGGAGCGTCACAACGGCGCTCGAACAGGTGCGCGATACAAATGACCGTTCCGGCCGCCGTGACGCGGCCCGTACCAAGCTCGCTGCCTTGACGCGGAGGCAGCGGCAGATCCTGGACAGAATTATCCTCGGACAGCCGAACAAGATCATCGCTGCAGAGCTGGGATTGAGTCAGCGGACTGTTGAAAACCATCGGGCTTCCATCATGCGCAGAACCGGCTCGTCCTCTTTTCCCGCCTTGCTGCGGCTTGTGGTTATGGCAGAGGAATAGTGTCGGGCCGCATGCATCAATGAAAGCGGCGTCTGAAAATTTCCGGCCATCCTGAAAGAAGAAATCTTATGCGGCGACCGGCGTCGGGCCGATGCAGAAGATAGCCGACAGGTGGCAGAAAAGCCTTAAGCGGTGAGATGCGAAAAGCCAGCCTCAACAATTTGAAAGCCTCGATATCTCCCCGGAGAAGGTGAGAGATGCCGGACCAGTAGGCTCGGTTTGCAATACCCCGCCGGGCCAGCTGCCGCATTGCGTCACTGCCCACCATGTTCTTTCCTTCATGGCTGAAGAAGCTCTCGGCAGCCGCGGCCGTATGAAGGATGTGCTGTATCTGGCGCGACGCAAATGCCTTGGAGCGGTTGTTCGCATGTGACCGAATACCGGCCTGGACACATCCAATCTCGGCTACTGAGCCATGCAACGCCAGCCGCAGCCAGATTTCATAGTCGTCGCTGTGGGGTAAGTCAGTGCGATAATGGCCGACGCGCTTCTGGATGCTCGTCCTTACGACGACAGATGATCCGGGTATCTGGAACACTCCCATCCTGCAGAAGCGTTCGATGAAGGCTCGACCTTCGTGAAGTTCGAACGGCGTTGGATAGGGTTGAGGTGGAATCCGGGGAATTGGCGCGTCGTCTTCAACAGCGACGTCCAGTCCATAGCAGAATGCGATCGACGTGTTGCGCTCCATGAGGTCGACCGCGCGCTTTAGAGCTCCGGGGACGAGAAAGTCATCGGAGAACAGCAGCAGGAAATAGTCGCCCTGGGCCCAATCCACGCCCTGATTGAAGGAGGCATGCGTTCCCAGGTTTTCCTGGCGGAGAATAAGCTCGACACGGTTGTCGTGGGCGAGCGATCGTGCGATCTCCGCGCTGTCGTCCGTCGATGCATTGTCGATAATCAGGACGCGGACCTGGACCTCTTCCTGATTCAGGATGCTTTCCACGCAGGTGCGCAGGTATCTTCCGTAATTATAGTTGGGTACGACGACGTCAACGGTCCTCATCTGTCTATGCTCTCAAGGCCGGAAAGTGTCGGCGCAGCCACGGCGCTGCGTTTGACAGCGTACGCAGGATCAACCGAATTTCCGTCAGAAATGGATGATTTGCGACAATCACGCCCGGGAGCCACCCTGCAGCGGCGGTCAAAAGCATCAGCCCGAAATGCAGGAAGTTCATCTGAAGGTTCCACCCGTTGAAGGCAAGAAACGCCAGCGGTCCCATCAGGGAAAAAAAGGTGACGACGACGCTTGGAAGAATTGCCGCCATCAGTTCCGCGAATGTAAATCCCAGGTGTTTCCTGGCAAAATATAGAGAGATCAGCATCTGTGCGGGTAGCGAGATGAATTGGCTTGCTGCCATGGCCGTGATGCCATAGGTGCTGGCCCCGCAGAGCAGGACCAATGCCAGGCAACGGCACAGGAAACCGGAGAGAAACGCGTCACGGTTGTGCCCGAGTGCAAGCAGCAGCGGATTGGTGACAACGACTGCGAACCAGAAGACTGCCGCAAGCGAAAGAAGTCGAACGAGCAGAATTGCATCACCCCATTGAGGCCCGAGAATGAGATCGACGATGGGGGTGGCTGTCAGTGCGATGAGAAGTACGCCCGGCCAATAGAGTCCTGACAGATAGCTGAGCGTATTGAGGTAGGCTTTCTTGATGTTTCCGCCCCCTCGTACGCTGGCAGCCAGAGCCGGAAAGGCCATCGCATAGAAGGCCGACATGACGATCCTGTCGGGAATTCCGCACAAGGTGTTGGCTCGATTGTAAAGACCGACAGAGGACATCGATATGATCTTGCCGAGGATCAGCTGCGGAACAGTTTCATAGATGCGATCGACTGCCTGAGAAGCTCCCTTGAAACGCCCGAACGCAGCCACCGTCCGCCAGGATTCCAAACTCGGCCGGCATATAAGGACGAGAGAATGGGGAGAGACAAAAGCAGACAAGCCGGCGAGCGTGATTGCGCCGGCGAGCGTAGCCCATGCATAACTGATATAACCGAAACCGAGAAATCCCAGCAGGATCGTCGACGAAGCGGAAACGAGCAGGGCGGCACTGCGGATTTTGGCGAGCACGCCAAACGCCATATTACGCCGCAGGGTTGCGACAATCGGCTGCGAAACCACGTCGGCGAAGGCCGACATCATGATAAGAAACAGAAATAGCGGCAGTTCGGGTGAATCATAAAACTGCGCGATCTCGTTTGAGATGATCAGGATTCCAACAGTGATCAACACGGTGAGCACAAAGAGCATCGTAAAGGAGGTTCGGAGATCCTTTTCCTCGATCTGCGGCCTTTGAATGAGAAATTCCGGCGTCACGAATTCTCGCAGCGACAGGGCGATCGCGCCAATACCAATACCCGTCACCGCGTGCCCGATGGCATCAGGCGTCAATAATCGTGCCATCGCGGCCACGACTGTGATGTTGATAGCCAGGCTCAGATACTGCTCTATCGACGACATAATGAACGCGCGGCGAGGGGTACTCATGTGCCGCTCCGAAATCCGGTGAACCTTGCGATCCAATGGAGATAGTCGGTTCTTTTCCTGTGCCGATACATTTTAAAGACCCCCGGGGCTACTCAAGGATTGGGCATGCGTCATTCCAGATGTTGTTTTGTACTCACGTCAGACCGGAGGCGCTGAAAGCAACTGCTTGCCCAAAATCTGCTGCTGCTCGAGAAGCTGACTTTGGAAACGCTCATTTACGAGGCTGATCTGGTGTTTGATGGCTTCTCGATTATGGAGCATCTCCAGAAACAGGCTCTGAAGTCCGTCCACGTCGAATGCTTCTATATGCCGACAAAATTGCTGCTGGCCGAAATCCCGCATCAGATCATCATTCTTCCTCGCATATCCGAGCGATATCGTCGGCCGGCCAAGCTTCAATGCGCAGACGAGATTGTGATACCGCGAGACGACCGCCAGATCGACGGTTGAGATCCGCTTCATCAGGTCGTGGAGTGATCCTCCTCCCGAAGCGATCTCGACCCGAGCCCAGTCCGCTTTTGCGACCGTGTTTGCGAGGATGTCGACAATATCGTCGCACGCGCGCTGGTCGGTGACGTCCCCCATAAACAGGTTGACACGGTATCCTTCTGCGACGAGCCAATTCGTGAAAGCGGAGATCTTGCGGATGTAGTTTTCATAGATCGCGTCGGCATGAGACTCGCTGGGCTGCCATCCGCGATAACGCATGATGCCGACTCCAACGCACAAACCTTCACCGGCCGGCTTTTCAGGGCCGCATGCGGGAAGTGGAAGGCTGAAGGCAATGTCCGGGTAGCGGTGATCGCGGGAAACGTCGACACCGAGTGACCGCATATATTCCAAAGAGTAATCGTCGCGATATGACCGGTATGAGGCCATCTTTGCCGCAGACACAAGAAACCATCGGCTGAGGCGGCCTTTTATCGGTCCCGCACCGATGCTTACGAAAGCGATCTCAGTTCGGCATAGCCGGGCGACGAGGCACCAGCAGAAGATCACGAACGGCCAGCCAAACGCATTCTCCTGGAAATCATCGAGGATCCCGGTTCCTGGGATGATCATCAAATCAAACCCGTTCAGTTGTGCAATCGCGATGCCGAGCAACGCCAGCCGACGGGGCAGTTTCAGGAGGAGCCTGTCCAGCCTCCTGGCCCATGGAGCGGAAAGGGCGGGGCCGCCAACGCTCATACACCGTATATTATAACGTGCTTCAATGACGGCCGGGTTGGAGCAGATACATAAAAATTCAGCGTCAGGCCGCAACTTGCGCAAATAGATGAGCATCGCCTCCAATGACCCGTCATTGCCGGAGTTGCCGGATCCGAATTGCCCGAGCAGGCTGATCTTCATCTGGTCTTCCATGAGCGCGAGACTGCAGCCGGTGATACCGTCGCTTCTAAAGACACTGATATCGGCTCGACGAGTGCCTACACACATCGTAATTCGGCTGGAATCATCCCCCAAACGAATACGTGCTCTTGCAGCCATCCTTCTAAGGACGATGCGACTTAACCCAGCATTCGACTACCTCCAGACAGTCGGGGCCCTAGTATCCTCGAACTGAGCGGAAACGGTGCTTTCGATCATCCGGATGGATCGACCGTCGCTTCGCCTGCGATGAGAGAGGCCGTAGATGAAGCTTGCTTATTTCGTGCTTCCGCATGTCGGCGGAACCTATTCCGTTTTTAAACATCTGCGGGCTGGTCTGGCGGTATACGGGATCGATGTTCGGTGGTTCGGTACGTGCCGGCACGGATATGAGCTGCCGGCCGCGATGCGAGAGGAAGGCCTACTTGGATTGTTGCTGGAAATGCCAGCTTCCCTCACGGAAGGCGCCTGTGCCAAGCGAATGGCGGAAGTCATCGAAAGCGAGGGTTTTGACGGGGTCGTCATCAATGTCCTCGGCGACAGGCTGCAGACGAATATCGCCCGATACCTGCCGGAACACATCCTGCGCATTCTGGTCGTCCACAGCATCACCCCGGGTACCTATGCTGCAGCAAGGTCGATCCGCGATTTCGCGCATGCAACGATCGGCGTATCGGAGCGATGCCGCACCGACTTGGTTGAACGTCACGGCTTTCCGGCCGACCGAACCTACGCAATTCCGAATGCGGTCGATACGGCCGCCTTTCGCGAGCAGGAGGGCCGTCGTGTGCGTGCTGGACCGGAATTGCGTACTCTCTTTGTCGGACGGATCGAAGATACATCCAAAGGCGTCCTGTGGCTCCGTGAGATTCTCGATGGGTTGCCGGAGACCGTATCCCTGACGGTGGTCGGTGACGGACCGGATATGCCGAAGCTCAAGCGACGTCTTGCCGGGCATGCGGATCGCGTGCGCTATACCGGAACGATGCCGCTTGCTCTGATTCCGTTGGCGATGGCGGAACATGACGTTCTCATCATGCCCTCCCGTTTCGAAGGCTTCGGACTGACTTTGATCGAAGCAATGGCGGGAGGATGCGTCCCGGTCGTGTCCCATATCCGAGGTGTCACGGATACGATCGTCGAGAATGGCAAGAACGGTATGCTTTTTCCCGTCGGAGACTATACCGCGGCTGCGAATGCCGTAACGCGCCTCCATCAAGATCGCGATCTGCTTGAGCGCATGTCGTTTTCGGCGCGCGCAATAGTCCCGGAGCGTTATAGCATCGAAAGAATGGCGGATCGCTATTACGACGTCATAAGCTCGGCGATGATCGGCTGGCCGAAGCTGTCGCCTGTGCTGGATATTGACAGCTGGTCGATCCCTCCCGGACTGCGGCCAGGGTTGCGCACTTATATCCCGCTGCCGATCAAGAATTGGCTGCGTGTCGTACGTGAGCGGCTGTGATACGATGAAACGCCATCTCCTATCCCCTGGGCGCCGCCTTCAGAAAAGACCGGCGAACGACGGCCGAATGCGCTCCTTGATAAGGATGTCCATCAGCTCCTGTCTGCTGTTCATGCTCACGTCTTCCTCCTTTGCCGAAGGTATCGAATTTCCGCTGCGAACAGCACAGGGTCGTCATTATCTGGAAGACAGCCAGGGCCGTCCATTTCTTATCTCGGGTGACAGCGCCTGGTCGCTGATTGCGGATCTCTCCCTGAACGACGCGGAATTCTATCTCGATACGCGAAAGCGGCAGGGCTTCAACACTGTCCTGGCATCACTGATCGAGCATAGGTTCGCGCATAATGCGCCGGCAAATTTTTACGGTGAAGCGCCATTTCTCGGACCCGCCTTCGAGGTGCCGAACGAGGCCTATTTCCGAAGGGCCGAGATGGTCATCCAAGCCGCCGCCGACAGAAATCTCCTCGTCCTCCTGTGCCCGGCCTATCTCGGGGCCGGCGGCGGGCCGGACGGCTGGTATCTGGAAATGGTTGCCGCAGGGCCGGAGAAGTTGAAAGCCTACGGGCGGTACATCGCCCGCCGCCTCGCCAAGTTTTCAAATATCGTTTGGGTACAGGGCGGTGATTACGATCCCGCCGACAAGGCTCTGGTGACGGCGATAGCCGAAGGGATAACCGATGTCGCTCCCGATGCGCTTCAGACCATTCACGCCAATCGCGACACGGTCAGCAGCGTCTATTGGCAAGGGGCGGATTGGCTCGATATCGATACTGTCTACACATACGACGATGTCGCCGAGGCAGTTTCCGCACGCCATCGATCCGGGCCTCGGAGGCCTTTCTTCTTTATGGAGGGGAAGTACGAGGGTGAGCATGGCGTTGACGAGCGTGAAGTCCGTTTGATTGCTTACAGTGCGCTCCTTTCAGGCGCTGGCGGCCAGATGTTCGGGAACAATCCCGTTTGGCATTTTTCCGGTCCCGGTCTCTACGGCTCCTCGGAAACCTGGCAGCAGGCGATTTCGAGCCGTGGTGCTGAAAGCCTGAAGCATCTCAATACATTCTTCGGCGGACTGGAATGGTGGAAGCTGACGCCGGATCAGGGTTCCTTGCTAAAAGGCGCGGAAGGCATGGGCCACCGCAAGATATCGGCGGCGCGCAGCGTGGATGGCTCCTTTGCCGTGATCTACGTCAGCGACGCCACCAGGTTGACGATCGATCTCGGCAGCCTGGCGAGAGGTGACAAGCTACTTCGATGGTACGATCCATCCAGCGGTGTTTTCATAGAGGGTAATGAGCGGCTTGGCGCTGACGGCGTGAAAGAAATCGCTGTCCCCGGTGCATCAAATGATTCCGGCTTCCACGACTGGGTGGCTGTCTTGTCTCACGACGACGAGGACGTCGCTCGTCCTGCTCAGCATTTGATGCAAACACCTCCAAAATCTCTCGCGGACTAGGTGCCAGGGGGGCACCAGAAGCTCGCCCGCCTACGCCTTTCGAGACTGGAACCGCCATAGGGGTAAAAGGGGTAGGTATCCGCGGCAATACCTCCTTCCTATGTCGGAGAGCTTTGCTCCCTTTGCTCGCGTACCGCCCTCTGCCGAGGTTTTTTAGAATCATGTCGAAGGTCGGCGTAATCGCTCGACCAAAGCTTACGCTCCTCCGTGGCAAGGGAATTCGAGATGTCCGGGCTATTTGTCAATACGATCGCAACATTCATCCTGAGCGTCTCATTGATCGTTGGTCTGCGCCGTCTGGCCGTGGCCTTTCAGCTTGTCGATTGCCCGGATACCGTCAGGAAGCGCCATAGCGGTGCCATTCCGCTTTGCGGGGGGATCGCCGTATTCTCCGCCTTCGCCATTGCCACCTTCTTCGGAGGAAGGCCCGATCTACTCGGATTGAATTTCTGGCTGGGACTGCTGATCATCACGTTCATTGGTGTCGTTGACGACCGCCTGCCGCTTCCCGCCATCGGCCGTCTCGTTCTGCAGCTGTCGATAGCGGTTGCCCTCGTTGGCGGTACCGATATCGGTTCATTATCGGTGGGGGCTCTGCTTTCCGAAGATACCGCACTGTTCCTGCCATTCTTTTTCTTTATTGGCGTTCTGTTCGTCGCAGGGCTTGTGAATTCGTGGAACATGCTCGACGGGGTCGATGGGCTTGCGGGTGGCGTGGCGGCTGTTTCCCTGATCTGGTTGATCGTCATCGCCGGATCGGCAGAAATGACGGAGTTCATTGCGTCGATCGAGACGCTTTTGATCTGCCTCTGCGCGTTTCTGGTGTTTAACATGAGAAGCCCCTGGCGCATGCGTGCCAGCGTGTTCCTCGGCGATGCGGGCAGCACGGCTCTCGGCGCAACAATCGCCTATGTCATCCTTCTACTGGCGACCAGAAGCAGTGCGGTTTCCTTTCCCGCATTGTTGTGGGTCGTGATCGTTCCGATCGTCGATACGCTGAGCCTGATCGCTCGCCGGCTGCTTGCCCACCGCAGTCCGATGTCGGCCGATCGCTGGCATCTCCATCATCTGCTGCTCGACCATGGCCTGGGTCATGCTGCGACAACCAACACCGTGATATTGGCGTCGGCGATCTGCGGCGGAATCGGCTATGCAGGAATTCGGGCAGATGTGCCTGGCGAGATCATGGCAATCGGGCTCATCGTGCCGATTGCCATTCACACGATGTTCGTTCTTGCCGCAAGTGGCTACCGAGTCAAAGTGCAGCCCGACGGAAGCGGGGCGGGATTGCGATCAAGCAGAACGGACGTGCTCGGCGGCGCCACGAGCAGTATGGTTTTCAAGGGGGCGGCAAAGCCGGTCTTGAAAGATGAGTGATTGTTCCTCGGTGACGCTGCACCTTCGGCCGAAACCTGCCGGGACATATGTGCCGCCCCTCATCAGGGCTCAGCCCTTTGGGCGGTTGGCTCGCATCTTGGCCCATCTGGGTGCCGTGGTCGCCGGTATCCTTGTGCTTTATGGCCTGGCGCTCATTTCCGCAGGTTCGTTGCTGATGGCGCGGGACGTTCTCGCGAACGCCGATATCATCGTGGTGCTGGGAGGCGACGGGCCGCCACGAGCAGCGCGAGCGGCGGCACTCTGGCATCAGAGAAGGGCACCACTTGTGCTGGTCACAGGCCGCGGCGACTGCAATTTCATTCGCCAGCTGCTGATTGAGGCCGGCGTGAAGCCCGAGGTGATCACGACGGAGTGCCAGTCCGCCAGCACATGGGAGAACGCCACGTTCTCGCAGCCTATACTCACCGGCATGCAGGTCCGCAGCGCGATCCTGGTGACGAGCTGGTTTCACTCGGGCCGCGCGGTAAAGCGTTTCCGCTCTCTAATGCCGGACATTCGCTGGATCTCTGTACCGGCTGAAAGGGAGAAATCTTATTGGAGGCTCGTTTTTGATATCGACGGCGTCCAGATCGTCAAGGAATATATCAAGACCATCGCCTACGACGTAAGGGGCCAAATCTCCGCTGCTGCTGCTCCCAAAGCGCTGCTGCTGGCCAACACGGATGCCGGGCGATGAACATCTTCCTGGTCTTCTGTCTGATCGGCATCGTACTCCTGCTTCTCGGATGGGGAATGCTGCGTCCAGAAAGGATCTACGAGTTCCCATTCCTCACCGGAGTCATCACATTCAGCTTCATCCTTCCGCAGGTTCCGGGTCTGGCGACGGACAGCTTTCTGCCGGAGACGGCATTCGCCAGGACAATCGCGTTCACGATAGTCTGTCTTTTCATGTGCTGGTGGGGGTGGAGCCAGAAGGCACGGCCGTTGGCATTTTTCCGTCTCGACTTTGATGAAGGCCGCCTCCTGATCATAGCGGCTCTGCTTTCTGTTGTCGGGGCCTATTTTTATTTCAAGCTCAGCCGTCTTCCCGGTGAACTCACCATTGCCGTGCAGATGACCGGTACTCCGGTCATGTATATCTTCTTCTCGCGTCTGTTGAGTTATGGACTGGTCATCGCCACACTCTGCTTCGCGCGACGTTTTTCCTGGTGGGCCGCCACCATCATTGCTTTCGATCTTGTCTTCTATCTCGATCGGATCGTGATCACCGGCAAACGGGCAGAGACGGTCGAACTGATCATGATCTTCATGCTTGCATGGTGGTGGTACAAGGGCCTGGCCATTCCGCGCACCCTCATCATCGTCGGGGTTTTACTTGGCACGCTGCTGATGAACAGCATGGGGGACTATCGCACGATAACCAAAGCGAATTCTGCGCCTGTGTGGGATGAAATCAAGAGAATCGACGTGGTGGATAATCTGTCGAAAGTCTTGAGAGACGGCGGAGAAGAAATGCGCAACGCCATCGTTCGGATCCATCATGCCGCCACGACCATGCAATTCGATTACGGCAAATTCCATTGGAACAGGCTCGTTTTCAGTTTCGTGCCGGCCCAGGTTGTTGGCGTTGAGGTCAAACAGTCTTTTATGTTGCCCGTGCCGCCACAGGCTCGGGACTTTAATCCGGTCGTCGGCACGACCGAAACCGGCATGGCAGATGCGTTCGAATCCTTCTGGTACCTTGGCGCGTTCAAGTTCTTCATTCTCGCTTACCTTCTCCGCCGCATCTGGGTCACGGCCAATAGTGGAGAATTCGCCGCGCAATTTACCTATGCGCTTTCGATCATTCCTTCGATGCATGCGATTTCCCATCAAACCGACTGGGTGCTGATGGTCTGGGTGCACATGCTGATGTTTGCTGCGCCGGCTTTGGCTTTTGCGATCATCCCTTACCGTCGCCGCAACCGGTATGAGATGCATCCTCCCTCGCTTGCGGCCAATGGATAGGTCATGCTGTCAAGATACGACGATCCGACCTTCAAGCACGCCGCCATCCCTTTGCCGCGGTTTGGAGGGCCGACATTCGCCCTGCGTTTCCGGCTGAAGCGACTGGTCTGGATGACGGCCTGGCGTTTTCTCGCCTCTTGGACACCGCCGCCATTGCGACGCTGGCGCAATCTTCTTCTGCGTATGTTCGGGGCAGACATTCACTCGACCGCGATCGTCCACGCAAAGGCAGTGATCTGGTGGCCGGGACATCTCGTCATGGAACGTTACGCCTCGATGGGACCGGGCGTCATCTGCTACAACGTCGACAAAATTACAATTGGTGAGTTTGCCTCCGTCTCGCAGCGGTCGCATCTATGCACTGGTTCGCACGACATCCAGGACAGCGCCTTTCCGCTGATTACCCAACCCATTACGATAGAGGCTAACGCCTGGATCGCGGCGGAAGCCTTCGTAGGCCCAGGTGTCGTGATTGGAGAAGGGGCTGTTTTGGGGGCGCGGGGCGTTGCCGCTAAATCGCTGGCGCCATGGACGATCTATGTCGGCAACCCGGCAAAACCGGTCGGACGGCGGCGATTGGAAGCTGCGGCTTCCTATGCGCTCAAGCGGTAGCTGCGCAATGTCGTGTCGGCAATTGCCGGCCAGGTGAATTTCTCCAGAACCAGCCGCCGTCCATTCTGCCCCATCGATTGCGCTCGCGCGCGATCATCAAGGATCGCCGCCAGAGCTTTTGCAACCTCTCCCTGGTCGAGCGAGACGATGATCCCGGCGTCGGCCGCGGCAACCTCCGGAAAATGGCATTGATCGGTGATCACGACAGGGGTGCCGCAGGCGAGCGCTTCCGTGATCGCCATGCTGAAACCTTCCTGCCTGCTCGGCAGACAGAAGCAGTCGGCATCCACCATCGCCTCGACCTTGGTCTTGCCATAGAGCGGGCCTGTAAGATGTACCCGATCCTCGATGCCGAACTGCCGGACCAGGGATATGAAATCCCCTTCCGCCCCTCCCGCCGGGCCTGCGACGACCAGATCGACATCGGGATACGTTTCACAGATTTCGGCGAAAGCTTTGGCGAGAATATCCAGGCCTTTCTTGAAGTGCAGGCGGGAGAGAAACAGGATGTAGCGCCGGTTCGCCGGAAGGGCAATTTGGGGCCGGAAAAGCCCTTTGGGTGGAAGGGGATCAAATTCCTCGGCAAATACCCCGTTCGGGATGATGAAGTTCGGGGCCTTGAATTCAAGCGGCTTGATTGCCGATGCCTCGTCCACGTTCAGGAGATGGAGGAAGGCCGCATCATTCAGCATCCTTCTGTAGCAAAGGCCCAAGGCGATCTTCTTTTTCCATGATTTTTGCTGGAGGCTCCAATGATCGAGCATTCCGGCCGGGCAGACGCAATAGGGGATGCCGGCCGCTTTCGCCAACTTCGCGGCATACAGGAGGAACGGTTCCCAGATACCATGAATGTGCATGAAGGATGCTTGTTCAAGGACCCTGCGAAGCATTCTTCGGCCCTTGAAGCAGAAGAGCCTCTCAATCCTGTTTGCGTCCGGGAGAATATGCCAGTGGATCTTGGAAAAGCCTGGTATGCTCTGCCCGATCTCCATCACCTGCGTGTTCACCGCTGTGTTCCCATAGGTGACGATGTGGACATCGAGGCCCATGGCCCCTTGCGCAGCGGCGATGCGCATCGCGACTGCCTGCAAGCCGCCGTTTTTGGGGTCGATCGACGCGATTACGTGCACGATCTTCATCGGAAAAATTGCCGTTGAACTTGCGTTTCAGGAACAGTTCTTGTTCCGGTTGGAACGTCTGGCTGGTTTCCATCCGAAATCGACAAGGCCGCAAGCAGTCGCTTTCCGTAAGCTTCCACAGTGAAATCAGCCGCGCGATGCAGTGCGTTGGCGGACATCAATGCCCGCAGCCCGTCATTTGCGGCGAGACGCTCCACCGCCAATGCGATTGCCTCGGCATCGCAAACAGGCACGATGAACCCTTCTATGCCATCGCGCACGACAGTACCGCTATTCTCTGTCGTGATGACGGGCAGGCCGGCGGCGAGCGCCTCATAGGCTGCGGTGGCCGATCCTTCGCAGAGCGACGGAAGGAGGAAGACATCGGCCCAGCGAAATTCATCGGCGACCTGGGACCGGGGAATGATGCCGCGAAGTTCCACCCATCGCGAAATGTCCTGCCGGACGGTTTCGGAGATACTGAGGCGGCCGGCCATCCGGAATGTCGCGGCCCCTCCTACCAGTCGCGCGGCCTCGGCAACATAGGGGGAGCCCTTGCGTAGCCCAACCTCTCCGACCGTCAGAACCCGTAGAGGTCCGGGCGATCGTCTTCTCCGGTCGATAGTGAAAGCCGAATTGACGCCGTAGGGCACGACGATGCAGCGTTCACCGGGACCTCCGCAGGCGATGACATGTTGTCGGACGAAATCCGAAGGACAGACGATGTAGTCGGCGAGAGCCCACTCTGCCCTTTCCCGGTTGGCGAATATGCGGGCATAAGGGTTGTGGCGAGGCAGCCCGGCCCACTCCGGAAAGCGATGCATCTCGCGATCCACGAGTGTTTCCACCACGTCGCGCGGCGCAATCATCTGTTCGACTGCAGTCCATAGGCCGCGCCGCTTTGCGGCGTGCATCTGTTCGAGGGCATCGCCACTGAAGGCATAAAGTCCTGCGGCGTCGTGGAATCCATTTCTCGCAACCATCCGCGAGAATGTCGATCCTGCCCATACCGCGTGGCCGGTCTCCTCGATGGCATCCTTGACACGCATCCGGCGCAGTGCCGAGCCGATTCCGAAGCCCGAAAAGACCGTGGTGAGCTCTGCTGGAACGCCCCTGGGGCGGCGACCGGCAAGGCGTTTGAGGGGCGCAGGAAAAAGACCGGAGGGCAAATAGTTGACTATTCTTGGCCAGCCCTTCGTCGCGCAGATGTCGGTGTAGAAATGGGCCAGCCGATCCTGCGATGCGAATATCCTGGGCACGGCGTAGTGCATACGGGCGCCGAGCTGGCTGACGACGACCTTTGCGTTCATGGCGAAATACCCTGAGCGATGGGAGAGACGGACGGGCTGGCATTCCGGACCCGCGTGATCAGCGCGCACCAGGCATCGATCGCTTTCTCGCGCGAATATTCTTTCAACAGGAGCTGACGAGCCTTTTGCCCCATCTCCGTGCGGAGCTCAGGACTATTTCGCATGTCGCATATGGCTGCCGTGAGGTCATCGACTGCGCCGATCTCGACACTTCTTCCGCACCCGGTGGAAGCGAGCACGCGCGGTACTTCGCCATCCGGATCCCCGATGAAGATTGTCGGGCGACCGGCCGCGAGGATGCCGTAGAACTTGCTCGGTACGATGCAATGCTCGAGTTCGGGCAGCAGCGACACGAGGTGCACATCTGCAGCGTTCAGGCTTTCGGACAGATTGGCGATAGGCTGCAGCGGTTTGAAGATCATGTTATCCAACTGGAGCTGCCGTGCGGCCTCCATGACTGCAGCATGCTGATACCCGCCTCCGATCAGAAGAAAGCGGATGTCGTCCCGGTCTTTCAGTCGCCGTGCGGCATCGATGATCGTCTGGAATTCATGCGCTCTTCCAAAATTACCGGAATAGCCGACCACGAATGTGCCGCTTAATCCCCATTGGCTGCGGAGCCTGTTTCGGGACGGTGGGATCGGATAGATTTCCTCGCCATCCGACCAGTGGTGCATGACGACCAGCTGATCTCGCGGAAGTCCCTGTTGTTCGATATAGGCCGCCATCCTGCTCGTAGAACAGACTGCAATTCCGGGCGAGCTCAGTGACCAGTTGCGCGCCTTGCGAGCCAACTGCATGGGTAGCCGCCAACGCCGGAAAAAGCCGAGTTCGACTGCGGTTTCCGGAAATAGATCCATGATCCAGTTTACCATGATCCCGCCCTTCAGGCGCAGCGCAACGGCACTCGTCACAGACAGGAATGGAGGGTCGGTGCATACCACCGCCATATCGCCCGCCGAAACATTGCGCAGAAGCCAGAAGAACGCGAGGACGTGAAAGCAAAGATAATCGATCGCCCTGCCGACCACCGTGTGCCGGCCAAAGCGGAATGTGGCAAGGCGCTTGACCTGCACACCCGCAATGACCTCGTCTGCAGGCAGGTCGGTGGTGCGCTGGTTGTGGATTTCGCGGCTGGCGACAGCCATCACATCGAATCCACGTTGCACCAGTGCGAGCGCAATCGAGGTGGTCATGCGGCTGGTGGCCGACTGATCCGGGAAGAAATAGCGGTTGATGAAAATGATCTTCATGCCGTGCCCCCGCAAGCCACCCAGGGCTTACCGGAGCAATCTTGGCAAGCCGGAGCAAGACCGCAAGCTGATCGAAGGTGATAGGGCCGTCGGAATCATACCTACTGCGATCAGTTCAGGCGTATGTCGCAGAATGTAAAAAGCGGCCCGCCGGCTTGCCCCAAATATTGTTCGAGGGGTGAAGTGGGCGGCGACTGACCGTCGACGAGTGGCGCTCAGGCGACATGGTCACTTAAGGCATTGCGCAGGTCGCAACGCGGATGTCTCGTCGAAAATCGGAAGGTGACATTCCAGCAATATGCCGGAAGGATTTATTGAAGGCGCTGATCGAACCGAAGCCGCTGTCCATCGCAACCTGCAGCACGTTGGCTCCCTCCTGCATGAGAAGGGCCTGGGCACGCGATAGCCGCAGCAGATTGACGTATTTGCCGAGCGTCATCCCGGTGGATTTCCGAAAGATGTTCATCGCATATTTGGGGTGAAGTTCGGCGGCACGGGCGATGTCGATCGTGTCGATATCCTGCATGAAGTTTGCCGCGATGAAATCGCACATGCGTGCGACGCTTCTCGCTGATTGCGCATAGGGCTGGTCGGAGCTGATCGGATCGGCTCCCGATAGCGCATCAGGGACCATGCAATAGGAATCGAGGACAATACGCTCTATCCGCAAGAGCAGTTCATCGACGGCATGTTGCCGTTTGAGAGGATTGCCTGAAGTCACATATTCGAACCAGCGCGCAAAATTCTCCCTGTCCGTCGTGTCGGTGGCGGATGTCAGCAACGTCGCGCCGTGCATCAGTTGCCTGGAAACGTCGCCGGGCAACCTCAGACGGAAGAAATGCACCAGCGGCAGATGGGCGCCCGCATAAAGCGAATCGTCGGAGGACTCGTCCATGCGATGCGGCTGGCCTCCCCAGAAGAGGCACATCTGCCCGGCGTCGAGACGAATGTCGTGTTCCCCCATGCGGTAGCGAACCGTACCCCGGATCACGTAATTTACCTCCACCTGTGCGTGCCAGTGCGGCATCAGCATGATCGGCGGATGGGTGAAGAACATCTGCAAGGCAGTCGGCAAGCCCTCGATGCTGCTTGCCCCGGGTTGATAGATCGCTCTCGTGGCCACCTTACTTTCCGCCAAATTCATGTTCCCTTTGTCGGAGACAGACGTTTCGCAGACGATAATTTAGGCACGTTTCCGAAGGGACAGCAATTGAAAAGGGAGGATTTTCAATGCGCTTCAAACTTGCAGGGGCGACGGCTGTTGTCGCGTCGCTCATGTCCGGTACTGCTTCTGCGCAGTCCGGCGAAGTGACCATCTGGAGCTGGAACGTAGCCGCGTCGGCGCTCAAGGCCACGCTTGAAGGCTTCAACAAGAAATACCCGGACATCAAGGTCAAGGTGGAGGACCTTGGCAACGATCAGGTTTACGACAAGACGCTGGCGGCCTGTGCGGCAGGAGGAGAGGGCCTGCCCGACATCGTTTCGATCGAGAACTTCGAGGCAGAGGTCTTCTGGAACCGTTTTCCGGATTGCTTCGCCGATCTGAGCGAAGTTGGGTATACGCCGGAAATTCAAGCCCTGTTCCCGGAATTCAAGCGGACGGAACTCGAGGTGGATGGCGTATCCTATGCCGTACCATGGGATTCCGGCCCCGTTGCCGTCTTTTATCGACGCGACTTCTATGAGAAGGCGGGCGTCGACCCTGCAGCTATCAAGACGTGGGACGATTTTATCGCTGCCGGCAAGAAGATCATGGAAGCCAATCCGGGAACGGTGATGGCCCAGGCCGATTTCAACGGCGACAGCGAATGGTTCCGCATGATCTCCAATGAACAGGGATGCGGGTATTTCTCGACCGACGGCCAGACCATCACTATCAATCAGCCGGCCTGCGTTGCAACGCTCGAGAAGATCAAGGAGATGAAGGATGCGGGGCTGATCACGGCCGCGATCTGGGACGAAAAGATTCAGACCAACACTGCAGGCAAGGCCGCCAGCCAGATGTACGGCGCCTGGTTCGAAGGTTCGATCCGCTCCAACTCGCCCGATCTCGCAGGAAAATGGGGCGTTTATCGCATGCCGAGCCTGACGTTCGACGGGCCGCGTGCCGCAAATCTCGGTGGTTCTTCGTTGGCGATCAGTGCGGCTTCGGAAAACAAGGAGGCAGCCTGGAAGTTCGTTGAATATGCGCTCACCACCAACGAGGGCCAGGTCACCATGCTGAAATCCTTCGGGCTGGTTCCGTCGCTGCTGTCGGCGGTGCAGGAACCGTTCGTAAAGGAGCCGCAGCCCTATTGGGGCGGCCAGGCGGTCTGGGCGGATATTCTCACCACTTTGCCTCAGATCGTACCGAGCCGAGGCACGGCCTTCCAGAGTGATGCGGATGCGATCTACCAGGCGACGCAGACGAAGTATTTCGCCGGCGGCTATCCGGATGCCAAAGCCGCGCTCGATGATGCCGCAAAGCAGATAGCGACTGCAACGGACCTGCCGGTTGCTGAATGAGAAGATATCCGGGGAAGGTCTGGCGCTGCCCGGCCTTCCCCGATCGGCAGTCCCTGACAGGAGTACGAAATGCCTTCGAGGAATAGGGTGGCCTATGCCTTCCTTGCTCCCTATCTGCTGATCTTCGCGACGTTTTGGCTCTGGCCGATCATCAACTCGCTGCTGATCTCGTTCCAGAATACCCGCGTCAATCCGTGGCGTTTCAGCGTTTCCACCAACTGGGGACGCCTGTTCGGCGATCCGGCATTCTATAACGCGCTCTACAATACGCTGATCATACTGGTGATCCAGGTTCCGGTGATGATCGCGCTTGCCACCGTCATGGCAGTTCTTCTCAATTCACCGCTTTTGAAGGCGCGCCCCCTCTACAGGTTCGCCTTCTTCGCACCGGTGGTTGTGGGCGAAGTAGCCTATGCAGCAGTCTTCCGGCTCATGTTCAGCGCCGACTTCGGCATCATCAACAAGTTGATTACATCGATCGGACTGGCCCCAGTCTCCTGGTTCGACAATGCCAATGCGGCGATGGCGCTGGTGATCATCGCGATCACCTGGCGATGGGCAGGCTATAACGCCATCATCCTTCTTGCCGGACTGCAATCGATCCCGGACGATGTCTATGAAGCCGCGACACTCGATCGGGTCGGCAAGTTCCAGCAGTTCATTCACATCACGCTGCCGCTGCTCAAGCCGATCATCAGTTTCTGCGTCGTGCTTTCGGTCATCGGCACCATGCAACTCTTCACCGAACCCTTCCTGATCACCAATCGTGGGGGGCCGGGCGGCGGGACGGAAACACTCGGTCTGCTTCTCTACCGGCAGGGCTTCACCTCGCTCAACTTCGGCTATGCCTCGGCAATAGCCTACACGATCGCGGGTCTGGCTGTGGCGATTTCGCTCCTCAACCTGTTCTTCGGGAGAGAAAGGAAATGAAATCGAAATCCCGCTCGTTCCTGATGCGGAAGATCGCGCTGCACGCAGCGTTGACGCCGCTTGCGATCCTCTGGCTCTTCCCGCTCTGGATGATGTTTGTCTTCTCGACGATGCCGGATCATGGGATATTCAGCCCCGAGATCGTGCTCTGGCCATCCACGGACTTTGCCGCCAATTTTTACAACCTGCAGGCGGACACGAATTTCGTCCGGGCAATGTTCATCTCTATCATCGTCGCGGTCATCTACACCGTCTTGTCGGTCATGTTGACTTCAATGGCAGGCTGGGCACTGGCACGTTATCGCTTCGCGGGCAGATCTCTCGTGATTGCGATTATCCTGGGCACGATCACCTTGCCTTTCGCCGTGGTGGTCATTCCGCAATTCATCATGGTCGCGCGCGAGTTCAAGCTTGCCAACACCTGGGTGGCACTGATTGTTCCGCCTCTGTTCAATTCGCTCGGTGTGTTGTTCATGCGTCAGGCGTTCTCGATGATGCCGACGGAGCTTTTCGACGCGGCCAGGGTGGAAGGCGTGAAGGAGTGGCGGATATTCCTCCACATCGCCTTGCCGTTGGCGCGCCCGACAATGGCAGCACTTGCGATCATTCTGTTCCTCGCGTCCTGGAACAACTACCTGTGGCCGCTGCTGATCAATTCGCGGCCGAACATGATGACGGCGCCGGTGGCACTGGGTACCCTGATCGGTCTCACGAAGGTCTCCTGGGGAGGAATCATGGCCGGTGCGGTGCTGCTCACGGCACCGGTCCTCGTCGTTTTCATTTTCCTGCAGCGCCATTTCATCGCCGGTATCTCGGCCGGTGCCGTCAAATAGTCGGGGAGGTCCATGGCAGAAATCGTTCTCGAAAATGTCGTCAAACGCTTCGGTGCATATGAGGTGGTTCATGGCGCCAGCCTGGAGATCGTGGATGGCGAATTCGTCGTCTTCGTCGGGCCGTCCGGATGCGGAAAGTCAACCCTCCTGCGTATGATCGCCGGGCTGGAGGAAATCTCCGCAGGCACGATCAGCATCGGCGGAAAAGTCGTCAACGACACGGAACCGTCGGATCGCGGTATTGCGATGGTTTTTCAGTCCTATGCACTCTATCCTCACATGACCGTCCGCCGGAACCTTTCCTTCGGGTTGGAAATGAACGGCAATCCGAAAGAGGACACGGCCCGGCGTGTCGCGCGGGCTGCCGATATATTGCAGATCAACGAACTCCTGGAGCGACGCCCCGGCCAGCTTTCCGGCGGCCAACGTCAGCGTGTCGCCATCGGACGGGCGATCGTCCGCGAGCCGCAGGTGTTCCTTTTCGACGAACCTCTATCGAACCTCGACGCCGAACTCCGCGTCCAGATGCGTGTCGAGATTTCCAAGCTGCACAAGCAACTTGGCACGACCATGATCTACGTGACCCATGATCAGACCGAAGCCATGACGCTTGCCGATAAAATCGTCGTATTGCGGGCGGGGCGCATCGAGCAGGTGGGAGCGCCGCTCGACCTTTATGACGACCCCGCCAATCAGTTCGTCGCAGGTTTCGTGGGGTCGCCCAAGATGAACTTCTTGAGAGCCGAGGTGGTGGACCTCAGCCCGAACGGGATCACCGTGGCCTTGGTCTCAGAAGATAAGATAAATCTTACCGTACCAATTTCGTCCGACGTCGCGCCGGGCAGTCCTGTAATCCTCGGCATCCGACCGGAGCACTTCGTCAAGGCGGGAGAAGGTGACGCCGGTTTGAGGGTTGCTGTCGAGGTAGCCGAGCATCTCGGCAATACCAGCTATGTCCATGCAAGTCTTTCCGGCGAGACGATCGTCATCGAGCAACCGGGATCCCGCCACAACGGCGATAGCGAGCACCTGACCGTGGGCGTTTCCGCCCGACGCGTCTTTCTTTTCGACGAGACAGGCAATCGTCTCCGCTGAGCAATTTCATCATCCAAGGAAAGAGTCATGACCATGGAAAACAAAATCCGCTGGGGCATTATCGGGCCTGGCACGATTGCGCGCGCCTTCGCCGAAGGGATTACACATTCACAAACCGGCAAGCTCGTTGCCATCGCCACGCGCAATCCGGACAAACCCGGGCTTTCAGAGGCCTTTCCGGGTGCGAGGATCGTCGCCGGTTATGAGGCGCTGCTTGGTGATCCGGAGATAGACGCAGTCTATATCGCGGTTCCCCATACGGGACACGCGGAATGGGCGATCAAGTCCATCCGCGCCGGCAAACATGTGCTGGTCGAAAAGCCGATTGCGCTTTCCGCCTATGATGCCGACGTCGTCTTCTATGAAGCCGGAAAAGCGAAAGTTTTCGCCGGCGAAGCCTATATGTACCGTCTTCATCCGCAGACGGCGAAGCTCGTAGAACTGGTGAAGAGCGGCGTAATCGGAGACGTCAGGATCATCCGCTCGAGCTTCGGCTTCAACATGGGAGGCTTCAAGCCTGAACATCGCCTTTTTAACAACGACACGGCGGGTGGCGGAATTCTGGATGTCGGAGGCTATCCGGTCTCCATGGTCCGTCTGATTGCAGGAGCCGTCGAGGGCAAGGATTTTCTGGAGCCAAAGACAGTCGCCGGCGTAGCCCATCTCGGTCAATCAGGTGTTGATGAATGGGCTTCCGCCGTTCTCAAATTTGACAACGGCATCGTCGCAGAGGTCTCCTGCTCGATCATGGCTCAGCAGGACAACACGCTGCGTATCATCGGCTCCGAAGGACGGATCGAAGTCAAGGATTTCTGGTTCGCTTCGGGCCGACAAGGGGGTGTCGGGCGGATCGAGATCTTCAGAGGGAACGAGCGCGAGACGATTGAGCTTGAGGAGAGGCGGTATCTCTATTCCTTCGAGGTGGATGCGGCCGGCGCAGCTATCCGGGAAGGCCGGACCGAATTCGCCTGGCCCGGCATGAGCGCTGCGGATTCACTTGGAAATTTGCGCGTGCTCGATCAATGGCGGGCTTCGGTCGGCCTGGAATATGGCGTGGAGAAGGCTGCAAAGCGTCTCACGAACCTCGCCGGAGGGACCGTTCGTGCCGGCCGCAATGTGCCCAAGCGGCAGATTCCCGGCTTAGCGAAACCGGTTTCCGTCGTCAGCCTGGGGTTTGAGTTCTTCCCGAACTTCGCTGCGGCATCTTTGACCATGGATGCCTTCTATGAAGCGGGAGGAAATGTTTTCGATACCGCCTATGTTTACGGCGCCGGCAAGACGGAGAAGATTTTCGGCGACTGGCATACGAGCCGAAGGCTGCCTCGCGAGGATTTCATCCTGATCGGCAAGGGCGCTCACTCGCCGCTCTGCTATCCCGATGTGATTGCCAGGCAACTGGATCAATCGCTCGACCGCCTCAAGACCGACTATGTGGATGTCTATTTCATGCATCGCGACAATCCGGATGTTCCGGTCGGTGAGTTCGTCGATGCCATGGATGCGGAAGTGAAACGTGGCAGGATCCGCGGCATCTTCGGCGGGTCGAACTGGAGCCGCGAACGCATGGACGAAGCAATCGCCTATGCCCGCAAGAACGGCAAGGCAGTTCCCGGCGCCCTCTCAAACAATTTCTCGCTTGCCGAAATGCTCGACCCGATCTGGGCAGGATGTGTTGCCGCATCTGACGATGATTGGAAGAGATGGTTGATGGAGAGGCAGATCCCGAACTTTGCCTGGTCGAGCCAGGGGCGCGGCTTCTTCACAAGCCGGGCGGGTCGTGACAAACGCGATGACGAGGAACTCGTTCGCGTCTGGTATTCCGAACGCAATTTCCAACGTCGCGACCGGGCAATAGAGCTTGCTGAAAAGCTTGGGCGTCACCCGATCCACGTCGCATTGGCTTATGTCATCGCACAACCTTTCCCTGTCATACCCTTGATCGGGCCGCGGACCGTGGGCGAGCTCGAGGACAGTCTTTCGGCCCTCGATATCCAGCTGTCGCCGGGGCAGGTGGCATGGTTGGAAAACGGATCATAATATCGAGTGCCGAACGGCCGGGCTTTCGGCTCGGCCGTTGCAAACTCGGGTCATGGTCATGAATGAAAGTCAGCGCCGCTTTGGTGGCTGTCTTTCCGTTCGCATATTCTGTTCATCCTGAGCAAACTTACCTGCCGTGCTGCAGTTCGCCGGACGGCCAAATTCTGGAGCAGTCTCGTCTCCTGGATAGGCTATATCGATCTCACCGATATCGATAACTTCTCGTTAACCAAAAAATCCTTGACGCGACTCGGAGAGGCGTTCAGCTTCCGTAACGGAATTGAGCGGATATTTTTCGTTTCAGCGTAACCGGTGGCGGCCTCTGTTAATTCGGTTGCTCAGCGTATAAAATCAGACGGGAATCACGTGCCCGGTCAAGCCGGCTTCATATCGGAGGTTTATCCTGCCTCTGGTCATCGAAGGGAGCAAGGCATGGCGGACACGAAGGGGAACAAACGCATGGCTGTATCGGCGAAGAAATCGGGAGCGGAGAGCACAGGAGCTGTGGTCGAGCCGCGCGTGCTCGCCGACGAGGCGATCGCCAGGGATGCGCGGGCGCTTTCCGAACAGCTGAAGGCGATGCGCGAGCGGCTCTTTCCCCCGGCCTCGATGAAATCGCTGCGTGCCTTTTCGTCTGGAGAGGCGGCAAAGCTAATCGGCGTATCCGATGGCTATCTCCGCCAGCTTTCGCTGGCAGGAGAAGGGCCACAGCCGGAGACGGGCGCCGGCGGCCGGCGCTTCTATTCGCTTGCCGACATCAATGCGCTCCGCCGCCATCTTGCCGAACAGGCGCTTGCCAAGGGGAACATCGCCAAGGCGCGGTCCTACCTGCCGCGTCGCGACGCGGTGCGCGGGGAACACCTGCAGGTGATTTCGGTCACCAACTTCAAGGGCGGCTCGGGCAAGACGACGTCTGCCGTGCATCTCGCCCAGTATCTGGCGTTGACCGGTCACCGGGTTCTGGCCATCGACCTCGATCCGCAGGCCTCGCTTTCGGCGCTCTTCGGCTATCAACCGGAGCTCGATCTCACCGGCAACGACACGCTCTACGGCGCGATCCGCTATGACGACGAGCAGCGTCCCTTGGCGGACATCATCCGGAGCACCTATTTTCCCGGCCTCGATCTCGTGCCGGGCAATATCGAGCTGCAGGAATTCGAGCACGTGACGCCACAAGCGTTGTCTCGCCGCCAGAACGGCGAAGACGCTGGGCCGCTTTTCTTCGCACGTATCCAGGCAGCACTGCAGACGGTGGAAGCCGACTACGACGTTGTCGTGATCGACTGCCCGCCGCAGCTCGGCTACCTGACACTCTCGGCGCTGTGTGCCTCCACCTCGGTCATCGTTACCGTGCACCCGCAGATGCTCGACGTCGCCTCGATGAACCAGTTTCTCTTCATGACGTCCGATCTGCTTGCAGTCGTACGCGAAGCGGGTGGTACGTTGAATTTTGATTTCCTGCGTTATCTCGTCACCCGATATGAACCGAATGACGGGCCGCAGGCACAGATCGTCGGTTTTATGCGCTCGCTCTTCGGGGATCGCGTGTTGACGGCTCCGATGCTGAAATCAACGGCGGTCTCGGACGCTGGGCTCACCAAGCAGACACTTTATGAGGTGGGCCGCGAGAATTTCACCCGCACCACCTATGACCGCGCTCTCGAGGCGATGAATGCCGTCAACGATGAGGTCAAAGCGCTGATACACACTGCCTGGGGTCGATAGAGGACGGAACTGAAGGAAGGTTTTGGGAATGGCGGGAAGCCGCAAGAATGAGTTGAGGGCATTGTTCGGGGGAGGGCTGGCACCGACCGAACCTGCCCGTGCGCCTGAGACGAAATCCATGCCCGAGGCTGAGGCCAAACCTGCGCCGGCGGGAGAGGGTGCCCTGCCGCCCCGCAGCGCATCGGGCGCCGTCAAGGCGATGGGGCTTTCCCTGGGAGCCATGACTCGCGAGGTCGAAGAGGCGCGCGCGCTTCGACAGGCATTGAGCGAAGGAGAGCGCGTCGTCACCATCTATCCAGACAGGATCGATTCCTCCTTCATCGAGGATCGGCTGATGCTCGATGGGCATGAGGATGGGGATTTCGCGGCGCTGGTGGACAGCATCCGCGAGAGCGGCCAGCAGGTGCCGGTGCTGCTGCGTCCGCATCCGGAAAAGCAGGGCCGCTACCAGACCGCCTACGGCCATCGCCGCGTCAAGGCCGCTGCTCGTCTCGGCATCGAGGTAAAGGCGATCGTCAGGCCGCTCTCCGACGACGAGTTGGTGTTGGCGCAGGGTAAGGAGAATGCCGAACGCCGTAACCTCTCCTTCATCGAGCGCGGGTTGTTTGCCAGGAATCTCGTGAGCCTCGGTTTCGACCGCAAGGTGGTCGGCGATGCACTGGCCGTGCAGAAAAGCGAGTTGTCACGCCTCCTGCAGGTGGTGGAAAGTGTGCCCGAACGATTCATCCGGGCTGTCGGGCCGGCACCGAAGGTCGGGCGCGAGCGCTGGATGAAGCTCGGCGAAATCCTCTCGCGGGAGGCCAAGCAGCATATCGCGACCGACGTGATCCATACCGAACGGTTCAAGGTGGCCGACAGCGACAGCCGTTTCCAGATATTGTTCGGACGGCTCGATGCGAGCATGAAGCCTGAGCCTGCCAAGCCGCAGGAGTTGAAGGATAGGAACGGTCAGGTCTTCGCCCGCGTGAGGCGCGAAGGGAAGACGAAGCGTATCGAATTTGCGGCGGATGTCGACGCGGCCTTTGTCGACGAGGCGGCGGCATTGCTCGTCGCCCGTTACGAGGAGTTTCTGACAGGTCGATCGGCCGGAAAGAGCTGAAAGTTGTCTTGCATGTTGCCGAAAGCGGAAATCGATTCTGGGCAATGGCATGCATAAACGGAAGTAGAAATGCCTTAACGGGCGTACAGGAACACACGGAAAGGAAGCTACGAGAGCAAGAAAAAGGCCCCCAAAACGTCACCGTCCTGGAAGCCCTCTTCAATCTAAGCAGTTCAAGAGAATCACTTCCATAGTCCAAAGTCAAGAGTCGGCGGCTGAAATGCCGTGTCCGAGCGTGGAAGATTTTGGCTGATTACGACGTTTCCGCGGGCGCTTGCCTCCGAACGGAGACGGATATGGTGGAAAGACTGGCAACGACGCCTTTTGGCGGCGCGCAATTTTCTGCGCGCAATTTTGCCCTCCGAGCCGAAATGGAGCGCCGGCAGGAACGTCTGCGCGCGGGCGAGGGTGGCAATCACACCGGTAAGGCCGAGAAATGGCAGCTTATCAGGGCGCTCACCGAGGCGAGGGAGGCCTATGGCCTCTCGGACCGCTCGATCACGGTGCTTGAAGCGCTGACGAGCTTTCATCAGGAACGCGAACTCGATGGCAGTGCGCCACTCATCGTCTTTCCATCGAACGTGGAACTGTCAATCCGCTCCCGCGGCATGTCGCCTGCGACGCTGAGGCGGCATCTGGCAGCTCTGGTCGAGGCAGGGCTGATCTTCCGCCGCGACAGCGCCAACGGCAAGCGTTTCTGCCGCCGTGATGGGAGCGGTCAGGTTGAGAGCGCCTTCGGGTTTGACCTGGCGCCCTTGGCGCTGCGGGCCGACGAGATCTTTTCACGCGCAGAAGCCGCACGGGCGGAGGCGAAGCGGATCGCCCGGGTCCGTTCGGAGATCACGTTGCATCTGCGCGATATTGCCAAGACCGTGGAAGCGGCGCTCAACGAAAGCAGGGCAGGGGACTGGATAGCCTACCTAGAGCGACTGCAGGCACTTTCCGGCCGTGTGCCGAGGCAGGCTGAGGTCGTGGAACTGGAAATCCGCTGCGACGCGCTGATCCGGTTGAGGGCTGAGGTGGAGACCGCTTACCTTAATAGCCTCACAGAACTGGAAATGAGCGCCAATGAGTCTGTTTTTGAGCATCATATTCAGAATTCAAACACAGACCCAAATCTTGAATTAAACGGCAATGAACACAATACCCCGGCGCCGCGAATGCCGGAGATCGCCCCGGAACGCAAATCTGTCGGGATTGGGCTGAAGGAATTCCTGAAAACTTGCCCGCAGATTGCCGATTATGCTCGCAGCGGGGTGAAGAACTGGCGGGATGTGGTGGCGGCGGCCGATCTTGTCCGCTCGATGCTGGGCATCAGCCCGAGTGCGTGGGCGGCGGCACGGGCTGCAATGGGAGACATTTCCGCCGCAATCGTCGTCGCAGCAATCCTGGAAAGGGCGGAAGATATCCGCTCGCCGGGCGGTTACCTGCGCGATTTGACACGGAAGGCGGAAAAGGGCCGCTTCTCTGTTCATCCAATGCTGAACGCGCTGAAGGGATAGCGGCGGGTCGCTTGGGATGGAATTGAGGAGCGTCAGGATTCGCATGCCTTGCTTTGATGACTTTGATCCGAAAGGCTAATATTGACAGTGAATGTATACAGACTTATTGCTTCCGTAACGTCGCGATGGAGGATGGGAAAACTGACGGTTTCCGGAGTGGGGTCTGTAATTCCTTTTTTACGAATACCTTTTCTGCGCTTGTGATATCGCGCCATAGATTGGCCAGGCGCCGGATGAAATGTTCGGGAAATAGGGAGGCAGGGGCGGTGGTGTATACACGGTTTCGTGAGACCGTCTCAGAAAGAGTCCCCAGATGATCAGAAAGCAGCGACCCAGGATATCGCGTCAATGAAAAAGGGAAATTGTGGGCCGGCAGATCATTTCAACTGGTTGACTGCTTGTTCTGCTGAACCTGATATGCTCTGCAAGCCGTGACGGGCCATGGCCGCAAGGAGGATGCGGCCTGTCACGCAAGCTTTGGAAATGATCATCTTTTTGAGGAGGAAAAGAAATGATTACCAGAAGGACACTGATGGCTGCGACCGGGATCGCTTTGAGCGGTCTTGTGGCTCTGCCGGCGGTTGCACAGGAGACAGTCAAGATCGGCCTCGTTCTGCCGATGACCGGTCCGTTTGCGTCCACCGGTCGCCAGGTCGAGGCCGGCGTGAAGGCTTACATGGCGCTGAACGGCGATACCGTCGCCGGCAAGAAGATCGAAGTTGTCCTTCGCGACGACGCCGGTGTTGCTGACCAGACTCGCCGTATAGCCCAGGAACTCGTCGTCAACGATGGGGTCAAGATGCTGATGGGCTTCGGCCTGACGCCGCTTGCCATGTCGGTCGCTCCGGTCCTTAACCAGGCGAAGATCCCGGCGATCATCACGTCGGCCACGACATCTGCGATCATGCCGCAATCGCAATATTTTGCTCGTACTTCGATGGCCGGCCCGCAGTCGGCTGTTCCGGTCGCCACCTGGGCGGTGCAGAACAACCTGAAACGCGTCGTCACCCTCGTTTCCGACTACGGTCCAGGTATCGACATCGAGCAGGGGTTCACCAACCAGTTCAAGAAGGAAGGCGGCACGATCGTCGAAGCTGTCCGTGTTCCGCTCGCCAACCCGGATTTTGCACCCTTCCTGCAGCGCGTGCGCGATGCCAAACCCGATGCGGTCTTCGCCTTCGTGCCGTCGGGTGTCGGCTCGCTGTTCATGAAGCAGTTCATCGAACGCGGACTGGCGGATGCGGGCATCAAGCTGATCGGTACCGGCGATATCACCGACGATGATCTTCTGAACGGCATTGGTCCGGCAGCCAAGGGGGTCATAACCGGCCATTTCTATTCGGCCCTGCACGACAGCCCGGAAAACAAGGCCTTCGTTGAGCAGGTGAAGAAAGACAACAAGGGCATGCGTCCGAACTTTATGTCGGTCGGTGGTTATGATGCCATGACGCTGGCCTATGCAGCCCTCAAGAAGACTGACGGCGACACGGATGGCAGCAAACTCATTGAAGCCATGAAGGGGGCATCGTGGGTAAGCCCGCGCGGCCCGATCACCATTGACCCGGCGACCCGGGACATCGTGCAGGACATCTACATGCGCGAGGTCAAGGAAGTGGATGGCGAACTCTACAATGTCGAGTTCGCAACCTATCCAAAGATCAAGGATCCGAATGTCAAATAAGGTGTAGCGAAACCTTCGGGAGTGGGTGGCGGGCGCGTGCCCGCCATTCTTGTTTGTTGGGAGGCTTCTCCGATTTCTTCCGGTGGGAACATCCGGCAGCTTTCGCTTGAGCCTGCATTTCAGTTTCCGTACAAGGCAGCGCAATGAGCCTCTTGCCGACCGCACCCACGCCCAGGATACTGCAGCACAGCCTGCGGCACCTGAGGGCGTTTCTTGCGGTCGTTGATACCGGCTCGGTCACCAAGGCAGCGGAATTGTGCTTCGTATCGCAGCCCGCCGTGACGCAGGCGCTGTCGAAAATCGAGAAAACGGCTGGCATGCCGCTCTTTTCCCGCACGCCGCAACGCGTCTTTGCCAATACCGCCGGAGAAATGCTGGCGCGGCGCATCAGGCGCGCCTTCGGTTATCTCGACCCGTCCCTTTCCGAGCTCTCGCCAAGGCTCAAGGTGACGGCTACGACGGCACAGCTGAAATCTCTGATCGCCGTCCGGGAAACCGAGAACTTCACGCTCGCCGCGCGGCGGCTTGGCTTGAGCCAGCCCGCCGTATACCGCGCGGTCAGTCAGCTCGAACAAGAAGCAGCGCGGCCGCTCTTCGAACGCACGTCCTATGGGATTGTCGCGACCCGCCCGGCGCAGGTGCTTGCCCAGGCAGCAAAGCTCGCCTTCCTTGAACTCGAACAGGCGGATGCCGACATGGCCGAGCTCACGGCGGCTGAAGCCGGCCAGATCGTCATCGGTGCCACGCCTCTTGCAAAATCCTATGTGCTGCCGAAGGCGATCGCGAGCTTCCGAAAATTCCGTCCAAACCTTCCCATCCACATCCAGGAAGGTCCTTATCCTGACCTGCTCGGAGCTTTGCGCCGGGGCGAGATCGATTTCCTGCTCGGCGCATTGCGGGAGCCTGCGCCGATCGGGGACGTCGAGCAGAGGGTCCTGTTCTACGACACCGTCGTTCTGGTTGCGGGCAACGATCACCCCTTGGCCGGAAAGTCAGAAATCATGGTCGAGGAACTTGCAGCCTACCCTTGGGTCGTCGGCCAGAGCGGCACGCCAATCCGCCGCTACTTCGATGGCATTTTCGCCAATGCAGCCAGCGGGTCGCCCAAAAGCATCGTCGAATCCGGGTCGCTCATCCTGATGCGCGAACTTTTGGACACGAGCGAGCATCTTGGGTGCACGTCAAGGCTTCAGGCGGAAGCGGAAATAGCGCGGGGGTTGATGCGCGCCTTGCCTTTCGATCTGAGCTACACGTCGAGACCGATCGGGGTGACGCTTCGCAAGGACTGGCTGCCGACCGCCGCCCAGCAGACGTTTCTGGAACTTCTGCCGACACGGCCCGATCGGCCGCTATAACGAGAACTTATGAGCACGGCAGACGATCTGATAAACATCTGGTCCGCGTCCGGTCTAATAGTGGGAGCTGGAGCATGCCCCCGGGAGAGATTGCAGCTTGAAGCTTACGCCACAGGCGGAAACGAAAGCGAAAATAATGGGGCATCAAAGTACCGTAGCCGGTTGACGACTATGTATACATTCATCGATATAGGCGACAGATCGTGAGGATTTGCCGCTTCGGTTGAAAAATCGGCTGGCTGGCAAGAGGCCGATAGACATAATCCGCACCCTGAGGAGGAGACTCATGCTGAAGAGAAGAACATTGGTGGCTGCCGCAGGCGCGGCGCTTGGCTGCCTTGCCGCATTTCCGGTGGCCGCGCAGGAAGTTGTGAAAGTCGGCCTTATCCTGCCGATGACGGGACCGTTTGCTTCCACCGGACGCCAGGTCTCGGCCGGTGCAAAGACCTTCATCGAAACCCATGGCGATACCGTCGCCGGCAAGAAGATCGAGCTCATCATCCGTGATGACGCAGGTGTTGCCGATCAGACCCGCCGCATTGCGCAGGAACTGGTGGTCAACGACGGCGCCAAGGTTCTCGCGGGCTTCGGTCTCACTCCTCTTGCCATGTCGGTCGCGCCGGTCGCGACCCAGGCGAAGGTTCCGGCGATCGTGATGGCTGCCGGCACGGCATCGATCACCAAAGCCTCGCCGTTCATTACCCGTACCTCTGGTACGCTGCCGCAATATTCGCTTCCGGTTGGTACCTGGGCTGCCCAGAATGGTATCAAGAACGTCGTAACGCTCGTATCCGACTACGGACCAGGCATCGATGCCGAAAAATGGTTCACCAAGGAGTTCAAGGCCAAAGGCGGCGAGGTCACCGAGGCCGTGCGCGTTCCATTGCAGAACCCCGACTTTGCACCTTTCCTGCAGCGCGTGCGCGACGCCAAGCCGGATGCGGTCTTCGTTTTCCTTCCGTCGGGCGTCGGTTCGCTGTTCATGAAGCAGTTCTCCGAACGCGGGCTTGCCGATGCCGGTATCAAGCTGATCGCCACCGGTGACGTCACCGACGACGACATCCTCAACAGCATGGGCAAGCCGTCGATCGGCACCATCACCGGTCATTTCTACGCAACCGCGCACGACAGCCCGGAAAACAAGGCCTATGTCGAGGCTTTCAAGAAGGCCAACGATAACATGCGCCCGAACTTCATGTCGGTTGGCGGCTATGACGGCATGGCGCTGATCTATGCCGCGCTTGAAAAGACCAAGGGCGATGCGAGCGGTCCCGCCTTCATGGAAGCCGTCAAAGGGCTCTCCTGGACGAGCCCGCGCGGTCCAGTCTCCATCGATCCCGAGACCCGCGACATCATCCAGAACATCTATATGCGCGAGGTCAAGGAAGTGGACGGTGAGTTGCAGAACGTCGAATTCCAGACGTTCGAGGCACTCAAGGATCCGGAAAAGGCAGAAGCCAAGTAAAGACTGGATACCCCTTACCCCGCCTCGCAAGCCGGCACCAGCTCCCCGCCAGCGGAGAGTTGGTGCCGGCAGCCGGGTGAGGAGTTATCTGGCAGCGCCCCTCTTAGTCACAAGAAACTCGGGGCTTGAGCCGCCTCGGTTTCGAGGCAACAATGCCGGGAGGCATCATGGGTGCAGTAACCAGGAATTCAGGGCCCTCTAGAGAAGATTTCGCATGCTGACCATTCTGTTTGACGGCGTAGCTTACGGCATGTTGCTGTTCATCCTCGCCTGCGGGCTGACGGTGACGCTTGGCCTCATGAACTTCATCAACCTGGCGCATGGCGCTTTCGCCATGGCCGGCGGCTATGTGACCGTCATCATGATGAACCGCTACGGCATTTCCTTTTATTGGTGTCTGCCAGCGGCCTTCCTCGCGTCGGCGCTGATCGGCCTCGTCTTGGAGCGCACGCTCTATCGGTGGCTATACCAGGCGCCGCACCTCGACCAGGTTCTCTTCTCGATCGGTATCGTCTTTATGGCAATCGCCGCGACGGACTATTTCATGGGCGGTCAGCAGCAACTCATTAATCTGCCCCCGGAACTTTCGGGTCGGATGGATGTCTTCGGTGTGGGTGTCGGCCGTTACCGGCTCTTCACCATCGTCGTCTGCGCCCTGCTTGCGGTCGCGCTGCAACTCATCCTGTCGAAAACCCGCTTCGGCAGCCGGCTGCGCGCCGCAGTCGATGACCGGCGTGTGGCAATGGGGCTCGGCATCAATGTGCCTGTCGTCTTCGCACTGACCTTCGCCTTCGGTTCGGGTCTTGCCGGCCTCGGCGGGGCGATGGGCGCGGAAATCCTCGGGCTCGATCCGAACTTCCCGCTGAAGTTCATGATCTACTTCCTGATCGTGGTATCAGTTGGCGGCACTTCGACTGTTTCGGGCCCCTTCCTCGCCGCCCTGCTGCTCGGTATCGCCGATGTCGCGGGTAAGTATTATGTTCCCGCCATCGGCCCCTTCGTCATCTATGCGCTGATGATCGTCATGCTGATCGTGCGCCCGAACGGACTGTTCGCAAGGGGTGGCCGATGAGCGCTGTTCAACAGGAAACCACAGTGACGGCAAACCCGACGGCCGACGCCGAAAGCCGCGCGACCAGACTGATGAAGCGCAGAAGCCGCGTTCGTTTCTACGAGATCGTCATCTGGCTTGCCGCGATCGCAGCCTATTTCGTGTTGCCATCGAAGATGCTGATCCTCACCGAGATCGCCATCCTGGCATTGTTTGCCGTCTCGCTCGACCTGGTACTCGGGTTTGCAGGGATCGTCTCGCTCGGTCACACCGCCTTCTTCGGATTCGGCGCCTATGTCGCCGGCCTGCTGGCCCTGCATTATATCGCCGAGCCGGTGATCGGGCTGATCGTGGCAGGCATTCTGTCCGGTGTGCTGGGCCTGCTGACCAGCTTCCTCATCCTGCGCGGTTCGGACTTGACCCGCCTGATGACCACGCTCGGCATCGGCCTGATGATGGCGGAACTGGCAAACCAGATGGCCTGGCTCACTGGGGGTGCCGACGGGCTAAGCGGCTTCTCGCTCAATCCGGTCCTCGGCCTCTTCGAGTTCGATCTTTTCGGCAAGACCGGCTATCTTTATTGCCTTGCCGTGCTCTTCATCGGAACGATGATCATGCGCCGCATCGCCTTCTCGCCTTTCGGCCTGTCGCTGAAGGCGATCAAGGGTAACCCGATGCGAGCCGCCATGATCGCAGTACCAGCGCGCAAACGCATCGTCACAGCCTATACGGTTGCCGCTGTCTTCGCCGGTATGGCGGGCGCCCTGCTCGCCCAGACGACGAGTTTCGTCTCGCCGGACGTGCTCGCCTTTCATCGCTCGGCCGACGTGCTTCTCGTGCTCGTCATCGGCGGTACGGGCTATCTCTACGGCGGCATTTTCGGGGCCGTGCTCTTCACGCTGGTGAAGGACTGGCTCTCGGTCGTCACGCCGCAATACTGGATGTTCTATATAGGCCTGATCCTGGTCGTGCTCGTGTTGATCGGCCGTGACCGGCTGGCGCGCTGGATCGAATATCTGCCGGAACGCTTCTCGAAGTCGAAGGAGGAGGGCCGATGAGTGACATCGTTCTTGAAACCAGGAACCTGAAGCGCCATTTCGGCGCCTTCCTTGCCACCAATGACGTAAGCCTGAAAGTGGAGCGCGGCGCCCGCCAAGCGCTGATCGGCCCGAATGGCGCTGGCAAAACGACGCTGATCAACCTTCTCACCGGCGTTTTGCCTCCTTCGGAAGGTCAGGTCTTCCTGGAAGGGGAGGACATCACCTCGATGGCGTCCTTCCGGCGCGTCAAGCGCGGGCTTACCCGCACCTTTCAGATCAATCAGCTCTTCAGCGAATTCACGCCGCTTGAAACCGTGGCGCTGGCGATTGCCGAACGAGAAGGCGTTGGCCACAATCTGTGGCGGTCGATTGCCGGCTACGGGAGGGTCGTCGACGAAGCGGCAGCCCTTCTTGCCCGCTTTGGGCTTGCTTCGGTGATGGCCGAGCGCACCGTCATCCTGCCTTATGGCAAACAGCGTTTGTTGGAGATCGCACTCGCCTTCGCGTCCAGGCCTCGCGTGCTTTTGCTCGATGAGCCGGCCGCCGGCGTCCCGGAAGACGAGCGGCACGAAGTGCTGTCGATCGTCTCGGACCTGCCTGCGGATGTAACTGTGCTGTTGATTGAGCACGACATGGATCTGGTCTTTTCGTTTGCAAATCGGATCTCGGTTCTTGTGGCCGGCGCGCTCTTTACCGAAGGCACGGTTGCCGAGATTTCCGCCGATCCGCGCGTAAAGGCCGTCTATCTCGGAGAAAATGCATGAATACCCCGGTTCTGGTCACCGAAAAGCTGGTGGCGGGCTACGGCGAGGCGAGTGTATTGTCCGGTATCAGCCTGACTATTCAGGAAGGCCGGACGCTGGCTCTGCTTGGCCGCAACGGCACGGGCAAGACGACCTTCGTGAATACCCTGGCCGGCGTGACAACCTACCACGCCGGTTCGATCCATCTGATGGGCCGCGATATCACCAGGCTGAGGGCCGACCGCCGTGCGGCGGCGGGTATCGGCTGGGTGCCGCAGGAGCGCAACATCTTCAAATCGCTGACCGTCGAGGAGAACCTCACCGCTATCGCGCGGCCGGGCGTCTGGAACCTGGAACGCGTCTATGGCATGTTTCCGCGCCTTCAGGAGCGCCGGAAGAACCTCGGCAATCAACTCTCGGGCGGCGAACAACAGATGCTGGCGGTCGGACGCGCGCTGATGGTGAACCCCAAGTTGCTGTTGCTTGATGAGCCGACCGAAGGTCTCGCGCCGATCATCGTCGACGAACTGCTTGCGGCAATCCGCCGGATCGTCGAGGGTGAGGGCATGTCGGCGATCATCATCGAGCAGAAGGCGCGGAAAGTCCTGCCGTTGACCGATGATGCCGTGATCCTTGACCGCGGCGCGGTGGTTTATCAGGGGAGCAGCGCGGAGCTTCTTGCCGACGAGGCGATCCTTGGCCAGCATCTTGGAGTGGAGAAAGGCGCGCGGCACTGACGCGACTTGCTACAGATTTGGCCCCACCGCCTTCGCACCGATAGGGTGGGGTGAGGGGCGTCGGGACGCAATGTCCTTCCCGCACGGATGATACGAAGGGAGGGATGGGGCACCATCCCTCCCTCTTTCGTTCATTGCTTCGGAATTCCAGCCTTCTCGATCACGTCCGACCATTTCCTGATGTCGTCCGAGAGCCGCTTGCCGATCTCCTCCGGCGTGCTTGAACGAGCTTCGACACCGAGGTCCGCAAATCGCTTCTGGATCGCCGGATCGACGAGCACTTCGACGAGTGCGGCATTGAGTTTCTTCACCACCTCCGGCGGCGTGCCGGTTGGTGCGAAGATGCCGTTCCATGACGTCACGTCGAAACCGGTGACGCCCTGCTCCTGTGCGGTGGGTACGTCGGGCAGCAACATTGAGCGCGTCGGGCCGGAGGAGGCGACTGCAGTCGCCTGTCCCTGGGTGAGGGCCGCCTTCAGCGCAGTCTGGCTGTCTACGATCACGTCGAGTTCGTCGCCAAGCAGGGCAACGAGAAGATCGGGCGTCGCCTTGTAGGGCACGATGGTGAAATCGATCCCCGAGGTCGACCTGAAGAGTTCGGCGGCGAGATTCTGGCTGCTGCCGACATTGATCGTGCCGACATTCAGTGCCCCCGGATCGGCCTTCGCCGCATCCAGCACATCCTTGAGTGTCTTATATTTGCCGCCAGCCTTGGTGACGAACACGAAGTCGAAATAGGCAAGGCTTGATATCGGCACGAAATCCTTGACCGGATCGAACTGCAGGTTCTTGAAGAGCGGCACGCTGATAGCCGTCCCGTTCGAAAGCAGGGCAAGCGTGTATCCGTCGGCTTCGGCGTTAAGTGCGGCCCGCGCAGCGGTGGCGCCGCCGGCGCCCGGCTGGTTCATGATGACGATCTGCCTGCCAAGCTTCTTGCCGAGCGCATCTGCCACCACGCGCGACGTGATGTCGGCAATTCCGCCAGGACCGAACGGCAGCACAAGGGTGATATCCCGCGAGGGGTAATCCTCCTGCGCAGCGGCGGCAGCGGGCGCGACGATCGCCAGGGCGAGCGCGGGCGCCAACCATTTCATGAATTTGCCGGCCCGCCGAAACAGCCCCGGCGGTTTCTGTGCAACATCGAATGACATTCTCTCCTCCTCTTTTTGAGACCGTTCAGGCCACGAAACCGTAAAGACGCGCGGGATTGTCGACGAGCAGTCGCTGCCGATCCTCCGCACGGATCGCAAGGCGCGGGACCAGATCCACGAGATCGGCCTCGTCCACCGGCTCCTTGAGATTGGGATGCGGGAAATCCGTGCCCCACAAGGTCCGTTCGGGGCTCGCTTCCACAAGCGCCCGAGCGAACGGCACCGCTGCATCGAACGGGAACCGCGAGATGCGCTCCGAGCCACAGACCTTGATCCAGCAATTTTCCCGCCGGACGAGTTCGAGAAGTGCCTGGAAGGCCGGCTGCTCAGTGCCGAGTGCGGTATCGACACGGCCCATGTGGTCGATAACGAAGGGAAGCGGCAGGCTACGGATCATGTCGGAAAGCGGGACGATATCAGCGCCGTCGAGATGCAGAACGACATGCCAGCCGCGGCCCTTGATCCGGTCGATCACGCGGTTGAAGGCGTCCATGTCCGGCGCCCCGCCGAGATGGCGAACGAAGTTGAAGCGCACGCCACGCACGCCGCCGTCATCGAGCGCCTGGTAGGCCCCATCGTCGAATGTGTCGTCGACGATGGCGACGCCGCGATAGCGGTCCGGACGCCAGGCGATCGCGTCCAGCATGGCGCGGTTGTCGGTCCCATGGCAGCTCGCCTGCACGATCACGGCGCGATCGATGCCGAGCCGGTCATGAAGGGCGGCCAGCGCCTCCCTGGGCGCATCGTCAGGTGTATAGCGGCGGTCCGGTGCGTAAGGGAAAACGGCACCCGGACCGAAGACATGGCAATGGGCATCGCAACTGCCGGCAGGCAGAATGAAATCGGGCTTGCGCCGCTTTTCGCCTGCATGGAGGGCAGGGGTCATCAGTTCTTACCTTTCATGATCGATGATTCAGGTGCGGCAGCTTCCGCGGGGAGACTGCGGAAGCTGGCATAGCTCGCCTCGACGATCTGGTTGACGGCAGCCTCCCGGTCTTCTCCGTCGACCGCTCCTCCCGAAAGACGCGTCACGCGCTCCGGGTTGATCAAGGCATAATAGAGTGCCCCGAGCAGGAATTGGCTGCGCCAGACAACGCCTTCCAGTGGCGCGCCGGGCACGCAGTCCGCCAGGGCTTCGATGAAGACGCGGCTCGTTTCGTCGAAGGCGTCGGCGATGATCTTGCGAGCATCAGGATTGCCCTCTGCCGAAAGCACGGCGCGCATGCGCGTGAACTCGGCCCCTCCGCCGTCACTTTCGGTGGAGGACGTGAAGGCTGGAACGACATAGGCTCTCAGAACCGCCATCAGCCGCTCGTCCGGATTGCTGATCCGCCGCGCTTCGCCGAGCAGTTCGAGGCGTCGCGCATTCATCGGCTTCGTGTGGCGCTCATAGATTTCTCTGAGGAGATTGGCTTTTGAGCCGAAGTGATAAGTGAGGCTGCCGACATTCGCGCCGGAAGCCTTGGCAATATCCCGGAGCGACACGGCGTTGTAGCCGCTGCGGGAAAACAGCGTCACGGCATTGAGGAGAAGCGTTTCCCGCAGGCTTGGGCGCATACCGGTCCGAAAGTCGATTGTCCTTATAATTTGTACAAGTGTACAAATTGGAATCCGAAGTCAACTGAAAAAGCAGGGAGGGGCAAGCTGGCTCGTAGCTGGCTGGAGAGTAAAGTGGTAAGCCGGTTTCTGCCGGAGGGAGGCCGGAAATGAGATGAATAGTTTCATTTTTAACACCACGCCGTCGCTGATTTTCAAGGCAGGTGCTGCGCGCGAGTTGGCAGATCACGTGAGGTCGCGGCTCGGCAACGCCGTTCTGTTCGTCACGGATCCGGGACTGAGAAAGCTCGGGCTCTGCGATCCGGCACTTGTGTCGCTTTCCGACTCCAGTGTGAAAGTCGAAGTGTTCGGGGAGGTGGAGGCCGATCCGTCGCTCTCCACTGTCATGAGGGCAGTGGAGGCTGGAAGGACCGCCGGCGTGACCGGGGTAATCGGCTTCGGCGGCGGCTCTTCGCTGGATGTGGCGAAACTCGCGGCACTTCTGCTCGGTTCTGGCGAGGATATCGATAGCGTCTGGGGTGTCGGAAATGCAAAAGGGCCACGTCTGCCCCTGGCGCTGGTGCCGACTACCGCCGGCACGGGCTCGGAAGTGACGCCTGTTTCCATTATCACCGTGGGTGAAGAGGAAAAGCGTGGCGTCTCCTCGTCCATCAATCTTCCTGATGTCGCGGTGCTTGACCCGGAGCTCACGCTTGGCCTCCCGCCGGCGATCACCGCTGCGACGGGGATCGATGCCATGGTACATGCGATCGAGGCCTATGCCTCGAAGAATGCCAACAACAACCCGCTCTCGAAAATGCTGGCGAGACAGGCGCTGCAATTGCTGGGCGCAAACATCGAGGCGGCAGTGTCCGACGGGCGCAACATGGAGGCGCGGGGCGCGATGCTGCTCGGGTCTATGCTGGCCGGGCAGGCTTTTGCGAACTCGCCCGTCGCGGCAGTACATGCGCTCGCCTATCCGATCGGCGGCACATTCCATGTTCCGCACGGACTATCCAATGCTCTGGTGCTCTCGCATGTTCTGCGTTTCAACATGTCCGACGCGGCGGATCTCTATGCCGAAATAGCCGCTGACGCCTTCCCACATCTTGTCCGGGAGGAGCAGGTACCGGTGCGATGCGCGGCCTTTATCGAAGAACTGGCCGCACTTTCGGAACGGCTCGGCCTGCCTTTACGGCTGCGTGATGTCGGGATCGGCGAAGCCGACCTGCCGAAGCTTGCCGCCGACGCGATGAAGCAGCAGCGATTGCTGGTCAACAACCCGAGGAGCATGGCCGAAGAGGATGCGCTGATGATCTACAGCTCCGCCTGGTGACGCCTTGAGATTACTTCATTGCAGAGAGGGATGAATTGTTTTCATTATCCGATGGACAGCGACCAAATGTCTGCGGGAGATTTCCGGATTTGACGTCGGTCAATGAGGGGCATAGACCCTCCGCTTAAGCGGGTTCGTCTGAAAACGCTGCAGCATCACCTCTTCAATGGTTAGAATGTTCCCCATGCTCGAAACCCGTATTCGCCGCCCGTCGCTCCTTGATCGCATCACCACCCCCCAGCAGGCTGCCGCTCTAATCAAGGATGGCATGATCATCGGCATGAGCGGCTTCACCCGTGCCGGTGATGCCAAGGCGGTGCCGATCGCCATGGCGGAGCGAGCGAAGACCGATCCGTTCAAGATCACGCTGATCACCGGCGCCTCGCTCGGCCACGACATCGACCGCATGCTAACCGAAGCCCATGTGCTCTCCCGGCGCATTCCCTTCCAGTCGGATGCGACGCTGCGCGCCGCGATCAACCGCGGCGAGGTGATGTTCGTCGACCAGCATCTTTCGGAGACCGTGGAGCATCTGCGCTCCAACCAGCTCGGCCCGATCGACTACGCCGTCATCGAGGCGGCGGCGATCACCGAGGATGGCGGCATCGTACCCTCCACCTCGATCGGCAATTCCGCGAGCTTCGCCATTCTTGCGAAGAAGATCATCGTCGAGATCAATCTCAGCCAGCCGGCCGAGCTCGAGGGCCTGCACGACATCTACATACCCACGAAGCGCCCGTCGCGTGTGCCGATTCCGGTTGTCGCCTGCGACAGCCGCGTCGGCTTTCCCTATGTGCCGATCGACCCCGAAAAGATCGCTGCCATCGTCGTGACCGATGTGAAGGACAGTTTCTCAACCGTCGAGCCGGCGGATGTCGACACGAAGGCCATTGCCAGCCATCTCATCCGCTTCCTGGAGCAGGAGGTCGAAAAAGGCCGGCTCGATCTGACGCTGCAGCCCCTGCAAGCGGGGATCGGCACGATCGCCAATTCCGTGCTGACCGGGCTCTCGGATGGGCCTTTCCATCATCTGCGCATGTACAGCGAGGTGCTGCAGGACAGCACGTTTGATCTCTTCGATGCCGGGAAGCTGACCTTTGCCTCCGGTTCCTCGATCACGCTTTCGGCCGCCTGCGCTGAGCGGGTTTTTGGCCAGTTCGACAAGTACAAGGAAAAGCTGGTCCTCCGTCCGCAGGAGATCAGCAATCATCCGGAGGTCATCCGCAGGCTGGGCGTGATCGGCATCAACACTGCTCTGGAAGTCGACATTTACGGCAACGTCAATTCCACCCATGTGAACGGCACGCATATGATGAACGGTATCGGCGGCTCGGGCGATTTCGCCCGCAACGCCTATCTGTCTATCTTCGTCACCAAGTCGGTCGCCAAGGGCGGCAAACTTTCCTCGGTGGTTCCCATGGTTCCGCATGTGGATCACACCGAACATGATGTGGACATCATCGTCACCGAAAACGGGCTTGCGGACCTGAGGGAGCTTGCACCCCGCGAGCGCGCCGGGCAGATCATTGCCAACTGCGCCCATCCCGACTTCCGCGATCGTCTGGCCGACTATTTCCAACGTGCCTCAGTCCGCGGCGGGCAGACGCCTCATCTGCTCGAAGAGGCATTTTCCTGGCATGAGCGGAGCCGGCAGACCGGCACCATGCGGCTTGGCTGAGCGAACGACTGTTCCTACCACCATTCGTGAAAATGCTGCACGGGACCGTGGCCGGTTCCCACGGTGAGCGTGCCGGCAGCCGCGATGGCGCCGGAGAGATAGGCTTTGGCGATCGCGACGGCCTCGGCCGGTGAGGCGCCCTTGGCGAGTTCCGCGGCGATCGCGCTGGAAAGCGTACACCCGGTGCCGTGTGTGTTCTTCGTCGCCACGCGATTTCCCTCGAACCAATGGATGCCGGAGGCATCGGCCAGGACATCCGGGCTGTCACTGCTCTCCAGGTGACCGCCCTTCACCAGTACCGCCTTCGGACCGATTTTACGCAGGCGTTCGGCCTGATCGGCCATTATCTGGCGGGTGGTGGCGACGGGTTCGCCGAGCAGGGCGGCTGTTTCCGGCAGATTGGGTGTGACGACGGTGGCAACCGGCATCAGCCGATAGGTGACGGCATCCATCGCCTCCGAAGCAAGCAGCGGGGAGCCTCCCTTGGCGATCATTACCGGGTCGAGCACGATCGGCAGGCTATCGCGATAGGGCTTGAGCACATCCGCAACCGTTTCGGCAATCTCGGTATTGGCAATCATGCCGATCTTTACCGCATCCACCCGCACATCCGCGAAAATGGTGCGGATCTGCTCCGCGACGAACTCGGCAGGCACCGGATGCACACCCGTGACCCCTTGCGTGTTCTGCGCGGTCAGCGCCGTCAGCACGGCCATGCCATAGGTGCCGCGTGCCGAAAACGTCTTGAGGTCGGCCTGAATGCCGGCGCCGCCGGAGGGATCGGAACCGGCGATGGAAAGAATATTGCGGATCATGCGCGTGCCCTTTCGATTTCCTCGGCAATCCTGCGGGCGGCGGCTTTGGGGTCCGGCTGGCCGCAGATCGCGGAGACGACGGCGATGCCTCTCGCGCCGGCGGCAAGTGCTGGGCCAGCATGTTCCGCCTTGACGCCGCCTATCGCGACAGCCGGCACGGGTGCTGCTGCGACGATGCGGGCAAGTCCGTCGAAGCCGATCGGTTGCTTGTGGTCCGGCTTGGTGACGGTCGCAAAGACCGGGCCGATGCCGACATAGTCCACGACGGAGGTATCGATGCGTTGCGCCAGTTCCTCGGTTTCGACCGAGAGACCGAGGATCATGTCCCGGCCAATGCGCTCGCGGGCGATAGCCGCGACCATGTCGCTCTGACCGACATGCAGGCCTGCGGCACCGATTGCGATCGCCGCCTCGACATCGTCATTGACGATCAGTGGCACTCTGGCGCCGGCAAGCGCTGCCTTCAGGGCACGGCCGGTCTCGATGATCTGCGCCGTATCCGCGTGCTTGTCGCGGAGCTGCACGATCGTAGCGCCGCCCTCGACGGCAAGCCGGGCAGTCTCCACCATGCCGATTTCGCGGCAGAGATCGGGATCGAGGACGAGATAGACGGAAAGGTCGAAATTCTTCATGCGCTGACGATCCTGGCTTTGGTATCGAGCGTCTCGGGCGAAAGTGTTGCAAGGCGATCGAGAAAGAGGGGCAAGAAGGAGCCTGGTCCGGCGGCACTGATAGCCGCTTCCTCGCCAGCGACCGCGAACATGGCGAGTGCCGCCGCCGTCGCCTCGAACGGTCCTTCCGGGTTTGCCGCCGCAAAGGCGCCAACGAGGCAGGTGAGCGAGCAGCCGAGGGCAGTGACGCGTGGCATCAGCGCTGAACCGCCCATGATGCGAACCGAGTGCTGGCCGTCGGTGACGAAATCCACTTCACCGGTAACCGCGACGATGGAGCCGCTCTGCCGGGCAAGCGCGATCGCCGAACCTTCCGCCGCCTCGGTCGGATCGCCGCTGTCAACGCCGTGGCCGCTCGACTGGCTGCCTGCCTGCGCAATGATCTCGGAGGCATTGCCACGCACGATCGTGGGTTTCAGCTTCATGAGTTCGGCGACAGCAGCGCGGCGGTAGGCGGTGGCGAAATGGGCGACCGGATCGAGCACCCAGGGCTTGCCGGTTTCGCCAGCGGCTTTCGCAGCTTCCTTCATGCCAGCCAGGAAATCCGGCGAAAGCGTTCCGATATTGATCGTCAGCGCAGATGCGATACTGGCAAATTCGCCGGCCTCCTCTTTCGTATGCACCATGGCGGGCGAGGCGCCGGCAGCGAGCATCACATTCGCCGCGATATTCATCGCCACGAAATTGGTGATGTTCTGGACAAGCGGATTTTTCGCACGCATCGCAGTCAGCAATTGGCCTGGAGTCTGTGTGGTCTGCATTCTCGCCTCGTTCGGCGGGGCAGACGCATGGGTTCTTCTGATCGAAGAACCGAACGACTCCCTCCGCCAGCATGATCTGGTTCAGGTTCAAAGGGTACTTCTCAGCCCAGCTTTACGCCGGACGCCCCTGTCTGGGACAAGGCTTACCGCAGATCGGCCTGCGACCGCCAGCGAATTTTTCTGAAAAATACCCTTGAAGCTCTAGTGGCTGGAGGTTGTAAGGAAGTGCTCGATCCCGAAAGGAAGAGAAATGGCAGCGACAAATCAGGCTCGGTACAAGGTTGGCGGCATGGATTGCGCAAGTTGTGCGACCAAGATCGACACGGCAGTGCGCCGCATGCCGGGCGTCGAGGATGTCTCAGTATCCGTCGCCGCCGGTACGATGACAGTGAGCCATGACGAAACGAGCGACCTGGGCGCGATCGAGAAAAAGGTGACCGGGCTTGGTTATTCGCTGCGGGCGCTCGGCAGGAAGGCGCCAACTACGACGGGGCATGAGCATGATCACGATGGCGGACACGATCACAGCCATGACCACAACGACGGCAGCCACTCCACACATGGCGCCAGGGAGATTGAAGGCCTTCATGGTCACGACCATGGGCTGACGGAAGGACCGTGGTGGAAGAGCGCCAAAGGCCGGCTGACTATCCTTGCCGGTGCGGCGCTCGCAGTTGCCTATGGGCTCGGCCATCTGGTGCCGGCCTATGACACCTACATATTCTCGGCCGCCATGCTGATCGGTCTTGTGCCGATCGCCCGTCGCGCCGTCATGGCAGCCCTTGCCGGCACGCCGTTTTCGATCGAGATGCTGATGACCATTGCCGCCGTCGGAGCGGTCGTCATCAATGCCTCGGAAGAGGCTGCCGCCGTGGTCTTCCTCTTCCTCGTCGGCGAACTTCTGGAAGGGGTCGCAGCCGGCAAGGCGCGCCAGAGCATCCGCAGCCTCACGGCGCTGGTCCCGAAGAACGCGTTGCTGGAGGTGAACGGGCAGACCCGTGAGGTGCCGGCCGAGAACCTGGCGGTCGGCTCTGTCATCCTCGTGCGGCCAGGCGATCGGATTTCGGCGGATGGCGTCATCGTCGCCGGCACGAGCGCGGTCGACCAGGCGCCGGTGACGGGGGAAAGCACGCCGGTCGTCAAAGGCGTGGGCGATAAGGTTTTCGCCGGCACGATTAACGGCGATGCGGCGCTGCGCGTACGGGTGACGGCTGCCGCGGAGGACAACACGATCGCCCGCATTGTCCGGATGGTCGAGGAGGCGCAGGAGAAGAAGGCGCCGACCGAGCGTTTCATCGACCGTTTTTCACGCTATTACACACCCGGCGTCGTGGTGGTTGCCGCTCTGGTTGCCATCCTGCCGCCGCTTGTGGCCGGTGCCGCCTGGGGGGTGTGGATCTACAAGGGCCTGGCGATCCTGCTGATCGGCTGCCCCTGTGCGCTGGTCATCTCGACGCCGGCTGCGATCGCTGCTTCGCTTTCCTCCGGTGCCCGTCGCGGCTTGCTGATGAAGGGCGGTGCCGTTCTGGAAACGCTCGGCAAGCTGACGGCCGTGGCGCTCGACAAGACCGGAACACTGACCGCGGGCAAGCCGCAGGTGACGGACGTGATCGCCTTCGGCCGCAACGCCGAAGACGTGCTGCGTTACGCCGCGGCGCTTGAAACCGGCTCGAGCCATCCGCTGGCCGTCGCAATCCTCGCCAAGGCGGCCGAGGATGAGGTGGATATTCCCGCTGTGTCGGATGCCAGATCCCTGAATGGCAAGGGTGTCGCCGCCACGGTCGAAGGCCAGGAAGTCTTTCTGTGTTCGCCAAAGGCGGCGGCCGAACGGGTATCGCTGCCGATGGCCCATTCCCGGCGGATCGCCGGCCTCAACGACGAAGGCAAGACCGTGTCCGTGCTGATCGTCGGTGGCGTCCTGGCCGGCGCGATCGCCATGCGCGACCAGCCACGCCCCGACGCCATGGCGGGACTGAAAGCACTCTCTGACGCCGGCGTGAAAACCGTAATGCTGACGGGCGACAATGCCCGCACGGCGTCTGCAATCGGCAAGGAACTCAACGTCGAGGTGCGAGCCGAGCTGATGCCGGAAGACAAGAGCCGCATCGTCGGCGAACTGAAGCGTGAGGGTTTCGTGGTCGGCAAGGTCGGTGACGGCATCAACGATGCACCGGCGCTTGCTGCTGCGGATGTGGGGATTGCGATCGGCGGCGGCACGGATGTCGCGCTTGAGACTGCCGACGCGGCCGCGCTGCATGGGCGGGTCCTGGACATCGCCGACATGATCGAGCTCTCGAAGCGGACGATGCGCAACATCTACCAGAACATCACCATTGCGCTCGGCCTGAAGGCGGTGTTCCTGGTGACCACGATCCTCGGCGTCACCGGGCTCTGGCCCGCAATCCTTGCCGATACCGGCGCGACCGTGCTGGTCACCCTTAATGCGCTTCGTCTGCTGCGGATCAAAGCTGTCTGACGTTGACTGAGGAACATCGGTACATGCCAAGGGTTATGGTCTGGGAAACCGAAGACCATGAGGAGGCCCGAGATGAGCAGCAGACTTCCCCCTACACCCTCCGATAACCTGAGCCACAAGGGGCCTGGCGAACAGGCCCATGCAGAGACCAGGCGCGGCACGATCAAAGCCGCCAATGATCCCGGCAAGCAGGGTCAGCAGGGCAATACGAAGATCAACACGACCCATCAGGGCTATCAGCAAGACCGATAGGAGTTGTTCCATGTCCACATCGCAGAAGACCCCGGCAAGCATCCGCCAAGGCGGGCCCGGTGCTTCGCATAAAAATGCCAAAGCGCCGGTGAGGGCTGAGAAACCATCGGCGGATGACGACCGGCAATCCCGGAGCCGGGTTTCCGGCGGTGGCGGGGAACGCGACAGCCACCATGCCCACGACGCGGAAAAGAAGGGCGGCGGCACCCGTCCGGCCCATTGATATGCAACATTGGATGGACACCCTCTTCGCGGCTGCGCGGAGAGGGTGATGCTCTGGTGTCGGACGCTCCTCATGCCTCGATGGCTTCGCCCGGGCCGGGACCTTCGAAACCGAGAGGAAGCGAACCTCTGTCGCGCTTTTCGTCAGGTTCGATATGCCAGGAGCGTGTGCAGCGGGCGATGCCTTCCCTTTCGTCCATCAGGCAAAGCTCGTAACCGTCCTCGTCCAGAAAGAAGGCGACGCAGGCCTGCCGCGCGCTGCCGTCCGGAGCGAGGCAGAATTCTTCGAAGGGTTCATCGTCCGGTTCCTGCGCTGCAGCGGGAGTTGTGAAAGGCTCGGCCGTGGCCAGCACGAGGAGGAGGGCGATGAGACCCGGAATACGCCTGTGCCTCATGTCAGAACGGGATTGCATCGCTCTCTCCCTCAACGTTCGAACAAGCGGGTGCGCGTGTTGCCACGCGGGCCTGTGCGTGTAACGGAGCAGGACTGATCAGGCCGGCTGCAATTGCGGACCCGCGATGTCGTATTGCCACGCGGACCGACGACCTCGCGTGTCGCCGCGCATTCACCACCGCTGCAGGTACGGGTATGGGCGGCTAAGCCGCCATAGATGCCGGTAGTCGATCGGGTCGCGGTGCAGGCTCCATTTGCGCAGTTCACCGACCGGTCGAAAGAATTCACCCGTGGTGCCGCGACCGGCGGGTGATAGCGCCAGGTATGATACCAGGGATAGCGAACGTAATAGCGGTCCCAATAGGCGCGGTTGTAGCCGACCACGACGATGCCGATACGGGGTGCAACGACCGGAGTCAGCACGACGGGCGCGCCGCGATAAACGACCTGGATGTAATTCGCCGATACCCAACCCCGATAAACACCAAGCGAGATATCGCACCAGCTATAACCTGCGACGCATCCATAGGTCGTGATACGGGCGCCGACCGGCACGACGGTCACGACGGGATAGGCGGTCGACGGCCCGGCTCTCAGGTTGACGTTGCCGGTCGCGACCGCGGCGGTGGCAGCTGCGGCGACGGACGACATGCCCGCCAGCATTGCCAGCGCGAGAAGCAGTTTCCTGAACATGGTTCTTCCTTTCAGAGCGTTTGGTCAGCGCTGCGCCACGTCTGCGAGCGCCGTGCGGCAGGGCGAGGAAAGCTTCTCGGTATTCTGTCTAAGGCAGGCTGCGATACGACCTTCACCCCTCTCGACACCGTTGCAATAGGTCTTGAGATCAGTGCGGCAGGCGCGTGCGACCGCAATCGCCATCTGGCGCATCTCGGGCGAGACCTGCGTCTGGGCGGATGCCGTACCGGCAAGTGTCGCGAAGAACAGGGCGAGAAGCGTCGGGGTGAACAGGATTTTTCGGATCATCGGGATAGTCCTTCGGTTCTGGTGATGGAGTTGGTTTCGGGTGGCAGACTGTCATTGACGGCCGGCGGCGGCTTGGGCGAGGTGCTTGGTAGAGGGCCGACCGGTCCGAACAGCACGCGGAGCTTCTTGCCTATATTCGGGGCCTGGCAGAAATCCCGCCAGAGCATCGCCCATTCGCCGAGAGCGATCCGGCCGGGATGGAGTGATGGCGGGCGGCCACGCAGGCCATAACGCAGCGGCTCGGTCGCCGGCGCTTCCGCGAATGTGCCGAACAGGCGATCGAAGACGATCAGGATGCCGCCGAAATTCTTATCGAGGCAGCCGGGATTGGAAGCGTGATGAACGCGGTGATGCGCCGGTGTGTTCAGCACCCATTCGAGCGGCCCGAGGCGGGGCGAAAGCTCGGTATGAATGAAGAACTGATAGGCGAGATTGAGCCCCATCATGGCGACGATACCGAGCGGATGAAAGCCGACAAAGGCAAGCGGCAGGAAGAAGAGGAAATTGCCGGAAATGCTGCCCGTCCAGCCGAGCCGGATCGCGGCCGTCAGGTTGAGCTTCGTCGGTGAATGATGGACGGCATGGGTCGCCCAGAGCCAGCGGATATGGTGCGAGGCCCGATGGTGCCAATAATAGACGAGATCGACCGCAAGGAAGAGCGCCAGGGCGCCGGCGGCGCTGGTGACGTCGATATCGAACAGGCGATGCCGGTAAGCGAGCATGAAGGGCGTGGCGACAATCGCTGCTTCCACGGGGCGGAGAATGCCGTGAATGAACGCGACGCCGAAGGAGGCGGCGGATTCCTTCAGGTCATGGATATCATGCTGCGCCAGCCTGCCGATGAGGTATTCGAGCAGCATGAAGGATGCCGCGACGACAAGGATACCGCCGCGCACGGACGGATCGACGATGCTCTGGAACATGGAAGAACCTCGCTTGGTCAACAGGAACGCCCGGCGGCCTGAGCCAGGGGGTAGGAAGCCGCCGGGCGCCTGCTCAAGTCAGTAACGATGGAAACTGCCTGAGCGGGTAACGGTATTGCCGCGCGGGCCGGTTGTGGTGCGCGAACCGGTGCAAGTGCCGCCGTTGCAGGAGGCCGAGCCGCTGCGCGACATGCTGTAGCCATAGGGACCGGTGCGGGTGGTGCTGCGCGAGCAGGAGCCGGACGTGCAACTTCCGCTCGCATGCACAGAGCCGGTTCCGCGCGGGCCGCTCACCGAACCGTCGCGGGTCCAGGCATTCGCCTAACCGTCCGAAAGAAGCGCGAAAGTGCCGGCAAGCAGGCCGGCGGCGAGTGTCTTGGTCATCGTTCCATCCTCGTATGGTTTGGATCGTCACATCAATGGTCGCAGGGAATCGGCCGGTGATGCGAGGATAGGATGGTTTGCTGATGTATGCCGGTTTTGTCGTGCAGTTCTCAAAACGTAAGCTTTTGTTCTTCGCTTGTAGCATTTTGTATCGGCGGTCCGCCGCCGCTTGATTTCGTGAAACCGCTTCGCCATGGTCTCGATATGGACCGACTCGTGCCCACCATCCTGATTGTCGATGACGATGCCGAGATAAGGCAGCTCGTCGGTGATTTCCTGTCGCGAGAGGGTTACGCCGTGGAGACGGCGGAGGATGCCCGCGCCATGGACGAAATCCTCCGCCGCCGCGAGCCCGACCTGATGATCCTCGACCTTATGATGCCCGGCGAAGACGGCCTTTCAGTTTGCCGCCGCGTTCGCGCCACGCGGCCGCTGCCGATTTTGATGTTGACGGCGAAAAGTGACGAGACCGATCGTGTCGTGGGTCTGGAACTCGGTGCCGACGACTATCTCGTCAAGCCCTTCGGCCCGCGCGAGCTCCTGGCGCGCGTCCGGGCGCTTCTGCGACGGGCTTCGCCGCAACCCTTCCAGCCGCCGAGCCGTCGCTTCGCCTTCGACCGTTTCGTCGCCGATCTCGATGCCCGGCAGCTTGAAGCGGAGCCAGACGGTCTGGTGCCGCTGACGAGCGGCGAATTCGAGCTTCTCTCCTGTTTCGTGCTGAGGCCGCGCCGGGTGCTCTCGCGCGACCAGATCCTCGACTGGACCCATGGCCGTACGGCCGATCCTTTTGATCGGACGGTCGACCTGCTCGTCTCGCGTCTGCGCAGGAAACTGGATGCGGCAAGTCCCGGCAGCAATCTCATCAATACGGTTCGCAACGGAGGTTACCTGCTGACGGTGCCGGTGCGTCAGGTGACGTGATGTTGGGCTTAAGCCTTTCCCGGAGGTTGATCGCGATTGGCGGCGCAGGCTTGCTGGCCCTGTGGATCGCGCTGATCTCCTTTTATTATCTGGCGAATGGCCTCAGTCGAACGACTTCCAATCCTCCTCCCGGGCAAATCGCAGCGATTGCCACGCTTCTGAAGAGTGAGCCGGAGGATCGGTGGCCCTTGCTGATCGATGCCGCGAGTTCACCGGTCCTCGATGTGCGGATCACCGGGACCGACTTGCCGCCCGGAGAGACTACAGATCTATGGGACAATACCGAATATCGGATTTATCGCGAAGTGCTGGGCCAAGATCTTCTTTCGATCCGCCTCCTCACGCAGGGGCGCCGGATCAGGCGGCCGCTTCTCTTCAAGGGCGTGGTGAATCCCATCCAGTTCCGTGTCCGGCTTTCGCCGGAGCGGGTCTTGGTCATGGAGACTCGCACGCCCTTCATCGTCACGTGGTTCGGCCTGCCGGTGGGGCTCGGCGCCGGCCTGATCGGTACGCTTTTCGGACTCGTGGCCATGATCGCCCTCCACCGTGAGATCCGCCCGCTGACGCGGTTGGCCGCAGCCGTCGACAGGATCGATCCGACCGGTACTCCGGTTCCCTTGCCGAAGCTGAAAGGCGCCGCACCCGAAACGCGAGCACTGGTCAATGCCTTTGAGCGGCTGCAGACGCGGCTTCATGCGATCGTCAGGGCAAGGCTCGCTCTGATTGGCGGCATACAGCACGACGTGCGGACCTTTGCGACGCGGCTCAGGCTGCGGTTGGAACATATCCCGGACGAAGTGGTGCGGGAGAAAGCCGTGGCCGACATAAACGACATGATCGAACTGCTCGACAATGCAATGCTTGCCGGTCGTGCCGGAGTCGGTGCATTGGACGAGGAGCTTTTCGACATCGTGCCGTTACTGGAGGCAGAGGTCGCCGACCGCCGGGCGACCGGAGGGCGCGTCACCTTGGCTGTCTTGCCAGCCGAGGCTGCACCGGAGACTGCAGCTGAAACCGCACTTCTGATAGGCGACCGGCTGGCACTCAGGCGCATTTTCGCGAACCTGATTGACAACGCACTGAAATATGGCGGCGCGGCACATCTGAGGCTGATGGTTGAAGGAGAATGGCTGCGGCTGACGATCGATGATGAGGGGCCAGGTATTCCGAGCGACCAGCGGGAAATCCTGATGGAGCCTTTCGTTAGGCTCGAAACATCACGCGCTCGCAAGACCGGTGGGGCCGGCCTCGGCCTTGCGGTGGCCCGCAATTTGGTGGAGGCGCATGGCGGAACACTGGCGATCGACGATGCTCCGGTCCGCGGAGCGAGGATCATCGTGCGGTTGCCGCTGTTTCGGAGCTGAAGCCTGCCTTGATTATCAAGACTGTGCAACTCAGAGTGGGCAGAGGGGTTTTGAGACGAGCATAAACGCCCTGCGCTGCCATAAGCTGAACTGCGGCGCGGGGCGTTCTCCGTCGGATCGCCGACATGGCAGAGTTCGATTGCGGGCAGCGATCAGTCGAATTCTGCAGCCTGGGCAAGAGCCGTGCTGGTTTGCGCGAGGTTCACGCTTGCGATCACCGACATGCCGGGGACGAGCCTGTCGGTCAGCGGCTGTTGCGGCTCGATGGCGATCCGGACCGGAATGCGCTGGGCCACCTTGGTGAAATTGCCGGTGGCGTTGTCGGCCTTGATGACCGAGAATTCTGACCCGGTGGCCGGCGCGAAACGTTCGATCCGGCCTGCGAATTTCTGATGCCCGAGAGCATCGACGGTGAAGACGACTTCCTGCCCCGGCCGCATGCCGGCAAGCTGGGTCTCCTTGAAATTGGCGACCACCCAGACATGATCGGGCACAACCGAGCCGATCTGCGTGCCGACCGAGACGTACTGGCCGATCCGGCCCGTCATCTCGCCGAGCGTGCCGTCCTGCGGCGCTGTGATGCGTGTATTGGCCAGATCGATCTCCGCGAGCTCCACAGCGGCCTTGGCGCTTTCGACGCTGGCTTCCAGGGAACGGCGGCTGACGACGATCGTGTTCAGATCCTGTTCTGCGACGAGCTCGGCGGCTTCCGCCTGATGCACCGCGGCCTGCGCCTGGTTGAAGGCCGCGCGGTTCTTCTCGGCTTCGCTCCGGCTGGCGATGTTCTTTTCCAGAAGGCCTTCGGTGCGCTCGTAGGTCGTCCGGGCAACCTCGAGAGCGGCATTGGCGCTTTCCACTGCCGCCTTGGCAGAGGCGATCTTGGCTTCCGCCGACTTGTGGCTCTGTTCGGAATTGGCGAGCGCGGCTTCGGCGGCTGCAAGCGTTGCCTTCGCCTGCTCCAGCTTCTGGGTATAGATGCGGTCGTCGATCCGGGCGATGAGGTCCCCTTTCTTGACCCTCTGATAGTCCTGCACGGGTACGTCCACGAGATAGCCGGCAAGCTGCGGGCTGAGCAATGTCACCTGGCCGCGCACATAGGCGTCGTTGGTCATCTCGACCGAGCCGTGAAAGGGCGGCAGGTTCCAGGCGTAAAGCACGAGGAATACGCCGGCGATACCGGCGATCATGGCCACGTAGGTGGCGATGGAACGAAAAAGTTTGGTCATGGCAATAGCGTTCTGTTCTTCTTGAATGTCCTTCAGGCGGCTGCGGGCATCGGGTTTGAATTCGGGAGGAAATGTTCGCGGTTGCGCCAGGCGACGTGAACGCAGAGGCAGCCGAATGCCGCGAGCGACAGGTATGCGGTGAGCAGAAAGGAGTCGTTATAGGCGAGCGCATAAGCCTGTTGCTGCACCTGTCTTGCAAGGAGCGCAGTGCCCTGAACCGTCTGCTGGTTCGGGTCGGTCAGCACCTTGCCGTAGGCGCCGCCGAGCTGTTTCAACCGGGCTGCGACCAGCGGATCCGTGGACGTGAGCTGCGAGACGAGCCGGAAGGAATGGAACTGCTCGCGCCATTGCACGAACGTGCCGTAGAGCGCGCTGCCAAGGTAACCGCCGATCTTCTGCGTGGCGAGGAAGACGACGATGAAAGAGAGGATATAGCTCGGGCCGCGCTTCAGCGCCGCGCCCATGCCTACGGCAAGCGCCGGCGGCAGGAAAAGGCCGCTTGCGAAGCTCACCAGGAACTGGCTCACATACATTTGCTCCGGCCGGGTGAGGGTCGTCGACCGGCTGTCCATATAGCTGCCGATGGCGACGAAGAGCAGCGAGACTGCATGGATCGCCGATGCCCGGCCCGGCTTCATGATGGCGGCACAGACGATCCCGGAGACGATCGAACCGGCGAGGATGACCCAATAGAGGCCGGCCATCTGCTCGTTCAGCATGCCGGCATTGCGCAGGAAGTTGATGGCGCCGCTCGACTGCTCCGAAAGCGCGATACGGAAGACCAGCAACGCGCCGGTGAAATGCAGGATTTCGCGGGAGGTAAGCCAGCGGATGTCGACCAGATGGTTTCTCCGGTTGAGTTCGATCATTGCGAAGATGGCCGACGCGATGATTCCGGCGATGATCGGGAGGGCGAGCCAGTCTGTGGCCGTCCACCAGTAGAGCCGGCCGACCGTGAGGACGACCGCGAAGCAGCCAAGCGCAATCGCCAGGAAGATGTAGCTCACCACGTCGAGGCTGCTGATCACCTTCGCGCGGGGCGGGGAATTGAGCGGCAGGAGGTAGACGAGGCCGAGCGAGACCATGGCAAGCCCCATCTCGACCACATAGAGCGCGTGATAATCGCCAAGATCCAGCAGCGTCGGCGAGATGAGTCCGGTGATGGGAGCCGGGATGGCAAGCGCCGTCAGTGCAATACACAGTCCGATGTTCATCTTCCTCGCTGGCGGAATGGCCTCGAGAATGTAGAGGAAGCCGAGCGAGGTCATGGGAGCCGCGGCGACACCCGCGAAGAAGCGTAGGACCAAGGCGCTATGATAGCTGTCCACCCAGAAGTGGGCGAGGCAGACGAGCACATAGGCGACGACTGCCACCTCGGCGAAATTCCTCAGGCCGTATTGGGCGCGCACCTTGAAGAGCAGCAGCGTCAGGCTGGCGTTGGGAAAGAGATAGGCTGCCATCAGCCAGGTGGTTTCGACCTGGGTGAGGCTCATCGGGCCGGCGATCTGCTGCAGGTTGGTGGAGATGAAGCTCAACCCAAGTCCCTGGGTCAGCGCGATCAATGTGCCGGCGACGATGTAGGCGACCGTCATCGCGGGCGATTTCGGTACGAAGGCAGCCGGCGCCGGAGCCACGGGGGACGCGGGAGCAGCAACCGGCTCCGACTGCGTTTCGGAGAGACGAGCGGGTTCGGCCGGCTTCGCGTGCCCGCTGAAGTCCGGCCGTATGATCACTGCATCCTCTTGTCTCGCTGCAACTTCACGCGGGGACATGGATATCGTCCATTTCCGCGACATTGGCCGAGATGCGTTCGAAAAGGGCAATGCTGGCACGCAGCTCTTCCGGGTCGATATCGGCAAAGACCTGCATGCGCAGGCCCTCGCCGATCGACTGCACGAGCGCGGCCTGTTCCTCGCCGTAGGGGGTCAGCACGATCAGCTTGACGCGGCGGTCGCTGGCGTCCGCCCGGCGTTCGATGAGACCGTTTTCCTCCATTCGGTCGAGAAGCCGCACCATGGTCGCCTGTTCCAGTTCCAGCTCGCAGGCAAGCTCGCTCTGGGTCATGTTCTGCTTCTTGGAAAGCCGCAGCAGTGTGCGGGCGCGGGGATAGGTGAGCCCATGCGCCGTGACCTGCTGATTGAAGGCCGTGCGAATCTTGCGGCTCACCTTGGTGAGCGATTCCAGGAATTCGGAGCTGATCGGATCAGGTTTCATTGGGTGCTTAATGTTAGTGCGCTAAGTTTCTTATTGATACTTAGCATGCCAACTATTTCGTTTCAAGGGGAATTGGAAAAGGGACCCCATCGAAGATGGGAAGAGACGGTGAAACCGCGCCGTGAGGGAGCCAGGTCCTCGTCATGTTACTCTGCCGCTTCGGCTTCCTTGATCCGTTCTTCCGTGGCCTGCATTTTTCGCCCGGCGAGGACGTCGCCGGCGTTCTGCGGGAGCCGGAAGAAGGAAAAGCAGGACGAGGCCGAGATCGCCGCAACGATGATGAAGGCCATCGCGAAAGCGTGGTTCGTCAGTGTTTCCGAGCCGCCGGAATAGAATTGCAGCAGGATCGCCGAGATCGCGACGCCGACGCTCTGGGCGATGCGCTGCGCCATCTGCGAGAGCGAGGTCGCGTGGCTCATCTCCGCTTCGTCCGTTTCGGCAAACGCAATCGTGTTGAGCGCGGTGAATTGCAGTGCGCGGAAGAAACCCGCAATCAGAATGACGACGATCATGATTACCGGCGCAGTGCCGGGCGTGAAAAGCGCACAGAGAGCCATGGAGAAGCTGGCGATCAGCGCGTTCCAGAAGAGCACGCTGCGGAAGCCGAAACGGTGCAGGATGCGCTTGGTGATCGTTCGCATGCCGAAGGCGCCGATGGTCGAAACGAAGGTGATGGCGCCGGATTGCAACGGCGTGTAGCCGAACACTTCCTGCATCAGGAGCGGCAGCATGAAGGGTAGCGCGCCCATGCTGATCCGGAAGAGCGACCCGCCGGCAAGGCTGGCGCGGAATGTGGGATGGCGGAAGAGCTTCAGATCGAGGATCGGATCTTTGGTCCGGCGCGCATGCAGGATGTAGAGCGCGAGCGCGGCCAGGCCCGTCGCAGTCAGGATCAGCGGCCCGGCATTCATCCCGCGAGCGAAGGAATCGAGACCGAAGATGACCGCGCCGATGCCGATGCCCGTGAGGACAAAGCCGGTAAAATCGAAAGCGGTACGTTCGACCGGAGGGATTTCATCGATCAGCATCAATGTCAGCGCGATCGCGATGATTCCGACCGGCAGGTTGATCCAGAAGATCCAGTGCCAGGAACTGATGCTGATGATGAAGCCGCCCAAAAGCGGGCCGATCGCGGGACCGATCACGGCGGGCATGCTCATCAGTACCATGGCCGAGACGAGTTCTTCGCGCGGCACGGAGCGCACGAGGATGAGGCGCGCCGTTGGCAGCATCAGCGCGCCCCCGAAGCCCTGCAGCATGCGGGCAGCAATCAGCATTGCCAGGCTTGTCGAGGCGGCGCAGAGGAGCGAGGCAAGGGTGAAAAGGCCGATCGCCCAGCAGAAGACGATGCGGGCGCCGAAGCGGTCCGCAAACCAGCCGCTGACCGGCAGGAAGACACCCAGCGAAAGCATGTAGACGGTGATCGTCGAGTGGAGTGCGACCGGCGGTTCGCCGAGCGCATCTGCGATCGAAGGCAGGGCGGTTGTGATCGCGGTCGAATCGATCTGCTGCATGATGAGGGCCGACGCGACGATCAGCGGCACGGTCTTGCGCGTTTCCAATTGATTGTTCTCTTCTGCTTTAACGTCATCATACGCGCCGAAATGCCGCTTTGCCGGACCCTCAGGCTGCTCCCCCGCGGAGAATGCCCGCCTGCCTGAGCGTTCTTGCGTGTTCTTCTATATGGAACGACGGTCCATTATATGGTATTCCTTCATGGATCGGGCTGTCAACGGCATGTTCCGGACGCCTGCGGTGGAGTAGTGATGGGAGTGGCGATGGGAACGGAAATACCGGACGTGGACGAAGAAGGACAGAAGGCCCGGCTCTCCTCGGTATCGATGGCGATCCGGATTCTAAAAGCCTTTTCGGGCGACGATGCCGAGATTGGCATCAGCGAGCTTGCCAAGCGTCTCGGGATTGCCAAGAGCACCGTCCACCGCCTTGTCGTGACCCTGATGGCGGAGGATTTTCTCGACAAGAATCCGGAAACCGGTCGCTACCGGCTTGGCCTCGGGCTTTTCGGCCTCGGCTCGCTGGTCCGCCACCGCATGGATCTGTCGACGGAAGCGCGCACCCTGCTGGCGGATCTGCGCCAGGAGACGGGCGAAACGGTGCTGCTTGCGGTGCCGGCCGGGCGGGAGATCATGTATATCCGCACCCTGGCGTCCCGCCAGGCCGTGCGCATCAGTACCGAGATGGGCATGCGGGTGCCCTATCATTGCACGGCGGCCGGCAGGGCGATCCTCGCATTCCAGCCGGAGAACCACGCCGCCACCGTCACGACGGCGCCGATGCCGGCCCGCACGCCGAAGACGGTCACCGATCCGGACAGGTTCCGGAAGCTGCTTGCCAACGTCCGCCGCCAGGGATACGCGATCGAAGACGAGGAAAGTGAACTCGGCATGCGCGCCATCGCAGCGCCGATCTACGACGCCCAATCGGAAGTGGTCGGCTCGGTCGCCATCGCAGGACCGGTCCAGCGTCTGTCGCTAAGGAACCTCAACGGTCTTGTCGAGCCGCTGCTTTCCACGGCGCGGGCAATTTCCGTCCGCCTCGGATACCGCGGTTCGTTGGGCTCCGGAGAACTCTGACGATTTACTGTCGAAAAAGGGGGTTGTCGGCGGCGTCGAATGCCCTAGGTGAAACGTTGAACCGTTCGGTTCGATCATCTCGGCGCACGTCTGTCCTGACGCGTCACCGACCTTTTCTTCCTGGGGAGGTCTCATGGAAACCCGCTGTCCCAAGCGCCCGACGCGGCGCCAATTCCTGTCTTCTGTCGCATTTACCGTTCTTGCCGGCTCCGCAGCGCCGGTGCTTGCCCGCAGCATTTCCGGCAGCCTGCCGTGGGAGGCGCGTTCCGCCGATCCGCCGGTACAGGTGAGGCCGGGAGGCTGGCTGTTCTTCACCTCGGAGGAGGTCGCAACCATGGAGGCGGTCGTCGATCGGCTGGTCCCGGTGGACGATCTGTCGATCGGCGGCAAGGAGGCCGGATGCGTCGTCTATCTGGACCGGCAGCTCGCAGGCTCCTACGGCGCGTCGAGCCGTCTCTACACCGGCGGCCCCTTTCTTCCCGGATTGCCGACGCAGGGATACCAGAAGCCGGAAACGCCGGCGGAACGTTACCGGGCCGGTCTTGCAGGCCTCAACGCTTGGACGCGGGACAACAAGGGTGGCAAGCGCTTCTCCGAACTGTCGCCGGACGAGCAGGACGCCGTGCTCAGGGATCTCGAGGCCGGCAAGATCAGCATTTCCGAGCATCTGGACGCGAAATCCTTCTTCAACCTGATGCTGAGCAATACGATGGAAGGCTTCTTCGCCGATCCGATCTATGGCGGCAACAAGGACATGGCTTCGTGGAAGATGCTGGGGTTCCCCGGTGCGCGATACGACTATCGCGACCACGTGACGAAACATAACCAACCCTATCCCTTGCCTCCGGTTTCAATCGCAGGCTCGACGGAATGGATCACCAGGTAGGGACGCAAAGATCATGACCACAATTCTACCCCGCAAGGACGTCGTCATCGTCGGCCTTGGCTGGACGGGCGCCATCCTTGCCCATGAACTGACCGAAGAAGGACTTGACGTAGTCGCCATCGAACGCGGCCCCTGGCGCGATACGGCCACGGATTTCAACATCGGCTATGCCCAGGACGAGCTGCGATACGCCATTCGCAAGGACCTCTTCCTGCAGCCGGTCGTCGAAGCGATGACCATGCGTAACAACACGTCGCAGACGGCGCTGCCGATGCGCGACTACGGCTCCTTCCTGCCCGGCAACGGCGTCGGCGGTGCCGGCGTGCACTGGAACGGCCATACCTGGCGGTTCTGGGATACCGATTTCCGCATCGCCGATCACCTCAGCGAGCGATATGGAGCCGGCAAGATCGCCGAACTGCAATTGCAGAACTGGGGCGTCACGGCGCAGGAGATGGAGAGCGCCTTCGACCGCTTCGAACACCTCGCCGGCATTTCCGGCAAGGCAGGCAATATCAAGGGCCGGATCCAGGAGGGCGGCAACCCATTCGAGGACCCGCGCGCCCGCGACTATCCGCTGCCGCCGATGCAGATGACCTATGCGCCCACGCTGTTTGCCGAGGTCACCAGATCGATGGGCCTGCATCCGTTTCCGACGCCTTCGGCGAACCTGTCGCAGGATTATATCAACCCGCTCGGCATCGCCATGGGCCAGTGCACCGTGTGCGGCTTCTGCGAACGTTTTGGCTGCGCCAACTATTCGAAATCTTCCGCCCAGACGACCGTCCTGCCGGTCCTGATGAAAAAGAAGAATTTCGAGGTCCGCACCGACTCGGAAGTGCTGCATGTCGATCTCGACGCTTCGAAGGCGCAAGCCCGTGGCGTCACCTATGTCGACACGTCCGGTGAGGAATTCTTCCAGCCGGCCGACCTCGTGCTGCTCTGTGCCTACGGTCTGCACAATGTCCGGCTAATGATGCTCTCGGGCATCGGCCGGATCTATGATCCGAACACGGGCGAGGGCACGGTCGGACGGAACTACTGCTACCAGACCAATTCCGGTGCGCAGGTCTTCTTCGACGACAAGAACTTCAATCCGTTCATCGCCGCCGGCGCACTCGGCCAGACGCTGGACGACTACAACGGTGACGTCGTCGATCACGGTCCGCTCGATTTCGTCGGCGGTGCGGGCGTCAACTGCATCCCGACCAACGGGCGTCCGATCTCGACCCGCCCGACGCCGCCCGGCACGCCGCGCTGGGGGTCGGCCTGGAAACAGGCAACGGTAAAGGCCTACAAGGCAACGCTCGGCTTTTCGTCCCAGGGGTCGAGCTATCCGACCCGCGGCAACTATCTCGACCTCGACCCGACCTATACGGACCGGTTCGGACGACCGCTGCTCAGGATCACCTTCGATTTCCCGGATAACGACATCCGCATGTCGAACTGGGTTTCGGATCGGCTGGAGGAGATCGCCAAGACCTTCGGCGGGCGACAATACGTCGTCAACAGGCGCAAGAAGGGCTGGGATTCGGTTCCCTACCAGAGCACCCACAATACCGGCGGGGCGATCATGGGGGATAGTCCTGCAACCAGCGCCGTCAACAAATACCTGCAGAGCTGGGACGTGCCCAATGTGTTCGTCGTCGGTGCATCCGCCTTCGCGCATAATGCCGGTAAGAACCCGACCGGAACGGTGGGCGCGCTCGCCTTCCACGCGGCAGATGCCATCCGCCAGCAATATCTCCGTACCCCCGGTCAGCCTCTGGTGACGGCATGAAGAAGATCGCTTTTTCCCTCACACTTGCCACGGCCGTGCTTTCTGCAGGACTGGCACTGTCGCAGGCACCGGACGATGCTTCCAAGATCATCCGCGGCCGTTATCAGGCGATCCTGGCGGACTGTGCTGCCTGTCACACCGCGCCGGGAGCCAAACCGCTTTCCGGCGGTCTTCCGCTCGAAACGCCTTTCGGGCAATTGATCCCGCCGAACATTACGCCGGACAAGGCGACCGGTATCGGCAACTGGACGGAGGAGGATTTCCATCGGGCGCTGAAGGCGGGCATCGGGCACGACGGCAAGAGGCTCTATCCCGCCATGCCTTATCCCGCTTATACGAAGATGAAGGATGAGGATATTTCCAGCCTCTGGTCCTATCTGCGCACCGTGGAGCCGGTCTTCAACCCGGTCGATGCCAACCAGTTGCCGTTCCCGTTCAACATCAGGCTTTCGATGCTGGGCTGGAACATGATCAATTTCGAAGGCGGCGCGTTCAAGCCCGACCCGTCGAAATCGCCGGAATGGAACCGCGGCGCCTATATCGTCCAGGGACCCGGCCATTGCGTCACCTGCCATTCGCCGAAGACATTTCTCGGCGCGGACAAGACCACGGAAGCTTTGCAGGGCGCTTCGCTGCAGGGATGGTATGCGCCGAACATCACCGGCAATCCCTATATCGGGATCGGCAGCTGGAGCGAGGATGAGATCGTCCAATACCTGAAGAGCGGGGCGAACGGCCATACGATCGCATCCGGTCCGATGGCCGAGGCGATCCAGGCCTCGACCTCGCTGATGACCGACGCTGATGTGAAAGCGATCGCGACCTACCTCAAGAGCACCGAGGGCGGCTCGGCCGACAAGCCGCAACCGGTCGCTGCCAGCGATCCGCATATGACGGCGGGTGCTGCGATCTACCACGACACCTGTTCGGCCTGTCACGGCGGCGGCGGGAAAGGCGCGCGCCAGCTTTTCCCGGCGCTGGCGGGAAGTGCGATCGTGCAGCAGCCGAGTGCGGAAACGCTCGTCCGCCTCGTACTGAACGGCAGCCAGGGGGTGCATACGCCGGAAGCAAAGACGCAACCATCGATGCCGTCGCTCGGTTGGCGGCTGTCGGACCAGCAGGTGGCCGACGTGCTGACTTACATCCGCAACAGTTGGGGCAATGCCGCACCCGCGGTACAGGCCTCCGACATCGCCAGCCGTCGCTGAAACGCAACCAGGCGCCGGCGAGGCGTCAGAGACCGCTAACAACCCGCCACCAGTTTTCCACGTCATCCTTATCTATGCTGGCCGTGTCGATTTGTTAGATTGAGGGGGTCGGGAGCGTACCTTGGTCATCTTTGGTAGTGAGAAACGGTGGCCGAGCCCGGTAGGCTGCCGTTTCGACTTCTGTCACCCGAACAGTTGATCGGGAGGCCATTGGCGCGGCGATCCCGCAGGATAAGGACGGGCCTCATGACGATAGCATCTTGCATCGTCGGGATCGACGTTTCCAAACAATGGCTGGATTGCTTTCTTCATCCGACTGGCCGACGAAGCCGGTTTTCCAACGACGCGAAAGGGCACGATGCCTTCCTGGCACAGCTGGGCGGACGGCAGGGCTTCTGTGGCCTTGAAGCGACCGGTCGTTACGATCGGGCTCTGTGCCTTCGGCTGCATGAAGCCGGACAGCCCTTCCACCAGGCCAACCCACGCAAGGCGCGTCAGTTTGCCCAGGCCTCCGGTTTCCTGGCCAGGAGCCAGGATCGACCGGGTCGATGCCCACATTCTGCGCGCTATGGCGTGACGATGGACTTGCCGGCACAGGTGCGACCGGAGCCGGAGCGGCTGGAACTGCGCGACCTGATGGAACACCGTGACCAATTGGTGGAGATGCGCAAGCGCGCGCGTATCCGCCTGGCCCAGCCGCATGCCGGCTGGCTCGAGGAGAGCCTGCACCAGGTCATCGAAGCCCTCGACCGGCAGATCGAGATGATCGAGGCACGAATGGATGCGCTCATGGCCTCGTCGCCTGCCTTGCGCAGACAAAAGGCCATCCTCTGTCCGGCGTCGGACCGGTAACGGCAAAGGTTCTCCTGGCCCACATGCCGAGCTCGGGCATCGGGATCGGCGTGCCATCAGCGCGCTTGCCGGATTGGCGCCATTGGCCTGCGGCACCGGCGCCATGCACGGCAGACGCTGCATCTGGGGCGGGCGCAAACGAGTGCGCGATGCACTCTACATGGCCGCTCTCGCCGCCTGCCGCTGCGGTCCGTTCAAGGCCGTTTCAACGGCCATGCGCGAAAAGGGAAAGCCTGCCAAGCTTGTCGTCATCGCCGTCGCAAGACGCCTGCTCGCCACCCTCAAGGCCGCCATCCGGGACAACAAAGCATTCCAGCCTTGACAACCAACAACACAGTTGCGCGGGCTTGTCCCGAGGATCTGCAACATCAATGGCTTAGATGCTCGGGACATCCTCGGGTTAAACCCGAGGACGAGCATGACGAAGGAAAGGCGGCGGGCCGTTATCGACAAACTGAGGCGCCTGGTCGGCGACCGTCTCATTTAAAGATATGATCAAGCCTTCATCAGCCACATATAGGCGGCGGCCGTCCAGGAGAAGCCGAGGCCGCCGCAGCCTTCGCCGGTGATCGGATCGAAATATTCGGCGAAACCTTCCGTCTCGATCGCCGCGGTCGTCGACTTGCGAAGCTCTTCTGCCGCTTCGGTATGGCCGTTGCGCTTCAGCCCGTCGATCAGCAGCCAGTTGATGATCGCCCAGGCCGGGCCGCGCCAATAGCGCTTCGGCTCCCAGCCTGCGATGCCCGGCTTGGTGGTCGGAAAAGCAACTCTTAGTCCCTTCGACCAAGCCTTCATCTCATGGACCAGCGCATCCGCAATTTGCCTGTCGAGGTTGAGTGCAAGGAGCGGGATGAAACCGGCCTGGGTTGCGGCCTCGACATCCTCGCCGGAGATCAGGTCGCGGGAGACGAAGCGGGAGAGGGCAGGACGCCATTGGGCAAGTATTGCCTGGCGGGTCCGCTCGTTCAAGGTGGCGATCTCGGCTGCGTCTTCCGTTCTGCCGAACAGGCGGGCAAGATATTCCAGGTCTTCACCGGCCTTGAGCAGGATTGCGGTGGTCTGGATCTCGGCGATCTTGAAGGGCGCCTTTTCCCATTGTCTCGCCGGGTCCCAGCCGCAGGCGGCATAGGTGTCGACTAGATGGATGAACCGCCTGTAGTCCTCGTCGCGCGGGCGCATCTCGGCATTCACATGGCCGGTATCCTTGCGCACGACGGGCGTGTCGGTCGTGGTCGGCACACGGGCGAGCGCGACATCCCAGGCCGGCGAGTTGTCGCTGCCGCTTTCCCAGGGGTGAAGGAGCGCTACGAGGCCGGTGCCTTCCGGATCGCGCGCCGAATACCACCAGCGATGCCATTTCAACGCCGCTTCATAGAGCGGCAGGGTGCGGTCCTTGTTGCCTGCGGCTTCGTGCAGCTTGCGCAGTGCGATCGCAAAGACCGGTGGCTGGGTGATGCCGGAGGTCGGGATCGTGTGCTTGGTGCGCCAGACGCTCGGTCCGGGAAAATAAGTATCGCTCGGCTGGTGGAAGACGATATGCGGGATCATGCCGTCCGCCCACTGGCCCTCGACGAGGCGCTCGAGCTCCCGGTAGGCGCGATCGGTGTCGTAGAGCGCGAAGCCCATGGCGACGAAGGCGGAATCCCAGTTCCACTGGAAGGGATAGAGCCGGTCGGTCGGCACCGTATAGCCACCGCGGTCGTTGGTGACGAGAATCCGTTTGGCCTCATCGATATGCGTATTCATGCCGGTACTCCAGGATTCTCAGGCCGCGACGGCCGGATAGGACTTGCCGCTTTCGGGCGAAAGCCATGTGATGCGATTGCGGTCGAGCTTGAGGCCGATCGTGTCGCCGCTCCTGACAGTCTCGGACGCGGGCAGGATGACACGCGCAGGCTGATCGTGAATCGAGCCGGTCAGAAGCAGATGCGAGCCCATCGGCTCGGCGACGCGAACCTTCATTTCGAGCCCCTGGGGGAGGGGGACCAGTTCGACGGCTTCGCCGCGCAGACCGAGGACGACCTCGCCGACTGCTTCCTTCGGTGCCACAAATTGTTCGGCACCCGCCGCCACCTGACCGTTCGAGACCGGCACCTTGATGAAATTCATCGGCGGATTGCCAATGAAGCCGCCGACGAAGCGCGTCGCCGGATGATTGTAGACGTCCACCGGCGTGCCGACCTGTTCGACCACGCCGTTGTGCATGACGGCAATGCGGTCGGACAGGCCCATGGCCTCCGTCTGGTCATGCGTGACATAGATCGTCGTCGTGCCAGCCGATTGCAGGACGGTCTTCAGTTCCGTGCGCATTTCAAGCCGCAACAGCGCGTCGAGATTGGAGAGCGGCTCGTCCATCAGCAGGACCTTTGGCTCGACGGCAAGCGCGCGAGCGACCGCAACGCGCTGGCGCTGGCCGCCGGAAAGCTTGTTCGGGTAGCGATCGAGATATTGCTCGATATGGAGCAGGCCGGCGGCCTTCTCGACCTGCGCTTTCACCCGCGCGTCGTCGGCCTTCTGCATGCGAAGCCCGAAGGCGACGTTCTCGTAGACGGTCATATGTGGGAAGACCGCGTAGTTCTGGAAGACCATGGCCAGTCCGCGATCCTTCGGCAGCAGGCCGATCACCGACCTGTCGCCGATGCGGACGTCTCCCGAGGTTGCGGTTTCGAGGCCGGCGATGATGCGCAGGAGCGTGGTCTTGCCGCAGCCGGAGGGGCCGAGCAGCGAGACGAATTCGCCGTCGTTGATCGTCAGCGAAACCTCCTTCAGCGCCTCGAAGGAGCCGAAGCTCTTGCGGATGCGGTCGATGACAATGTTGGCCATGACTAGGTCCTGTTATTTGGAGGAAATGCCCCAGATCGCGAAGAGGTAGCGCCTGACCGCGAAGATGAAGACAACCGAGGGAAGAATGAGCAACAGCCCGCCGGCGAAGCGATAGTGCATTGGGCTTTCGGAAAGCACCGTCAAGAGATAGGCCGTCAGCGTGCGGTTCCTCACGGTCAGCACGGAAGCGGCAAAAACCTCGTTCCACGAGATGACGAAGGCGAAGACGGCGGTTGCGACAATCCCGGGAAGCGCCAGTGGTGCGACGATCTTGAAAAATGCCTGGATTCGCGTGCAGCCGAACACCCAGGCCGCCTCTTCCAGTTCTTTTGGAACGCCGAGGAAAATGCCCTGCGTCACCAGCGCCGCAAACGGCAGCGCCAGCACCGTGTGGATGAGCCCGACGCCGATGATCGTGTCATAGAGGCCAAGCCGGATGAAGGAGACCGTGAGCGGCAGCGCCAGGATCGCCAGCGGGAAGGCGCGCGTCAGCAGGACCAGCAGCCGGTAGCTGTCCTTGCCGTGGAAATTGTAGCGGGCAAGCGCATAACCGGCCGGTGCGCCGAGGATGATCGAAAGCGCCACCGTGATGCCCGCAGCACCCAACGAATTCAGGAAGGACTGCACGACGCCTTCCGTCCTGAGGAACAGGAGGAACGGCTCGATCGAGATGCCGGTCGGCAGGCCGGTTTTCGGCCATTGATAGACGCCCTGGCGGCCGCCGAGCGCCCCGAGCGCGACGAGATAGATCGGCACGAGCACCCAGGCGCAAAGTGCGATGATGCCGCTCCAGACGAGCCAGCGGCGAGACGAGACGAAACCTGCGGGACTTGTAGTGCTCATGGTTTTGGAACTCATGGCAGGCGCTCCGGATCGACCTTTATGGCTTTCAGATAAACGACGGTCGCGGCAAGCGAGATCACCATGATCAGCACGGCATAGGCGCCGGCCACGCCGTAATTCTGGTTCTGGTTCTGCCAAGTATACGCCTCGCCGACCAGGACCGGAAAATTGCGGCCGCCGAGTGCGTAGACAACCGCGAAGACCTCGAAGGCGAGTACGGTGCGCAGAATGAGTGCCGATTGCAGCGCCGGGCGGATGAGCGGCAACGTGATGCGAAAGAAACGCGTCCAGGGCCCGGCACCAAAGATCTCGGCGGCTTCCTTGAATTCTTTCGGAACCTGATTGAGACCTGCGACGATGATGACCATGACGATCGCCGTGCCGCGCCAGATTTCCGCGACAGCGATGCCGATGAAAAGCGCGATGGGTGTCTGGTAGGTGAGCCAGCTTGTCTGGCGCTCGATCAGGCCGAGGCTGAAGAGCAGCGAATTGAGATAGCCGGTATTCTGGAGGATCGACAGCCACACCATGCCGGCAGCAAGATCGGAGATGCCGAGCGGGATCGTCCAGATCCAGAGGATAGTCTCGCGGCCGGCGCCGACCTTCGCCACCAGCGTGCCCATGACAAGCGCGATCACCACCTGAACCGGCACAACGGCGATGGTCAGGAGGAACGTGTTGCGGACCGAGGGGAGAAAATTGAGGTCACCCGCCATCGTGCGCATATTGGCAAGCGATGGCAGGCCGTTGTCCGAGAACGCCAGCCAGATCGTCTGTACGAGCGGCACGACGAAGAGCAGGGCCAGGAAGGCGACGGACGGCAGGATCAGAAGATAGGGGATCCAGGTTCGGTTATTGGTCATCGGCTCCCGCCTTGCAGGCGTCGTGTGTAATTTAGGATCGCGTGCGGCCCGGGCATCAACGCCCGGACCGCTCAGGTTGCCTTGGGAGGCTTATTCGACCGGGCAGGGGCCGTCGCTCTTGGCGTCGGGAGCCCAGCAGGGAGCCTTGGTGTCGGCCATCAGCTTGGCCATGGTCTCGCCTTGCGATTTCAGGACGTCGGCGACCGGCTCGTTGCGCAGAACGATCCGCTGGAAGCTGTCCATATAGACCTTGTTGAACTCCCCGCCCTTGTCGCCGAGGCCGACCGGCAGAAGCGAGATCACCGCGTCCTTGGCCGACTGTGTGGCGGTCACGGCGCCGGCGAGCAGGGCAACCCCCTTGTCGAGGTCTTCCGGCAGCTGGACGTTGAGCGTCGGGAAGAAACCGACGAGCTGGGCGGTCAGCAACTGCGTGTCCTGGGCGGCCAGGTGTTCGATGACCTTTGTGGCGCCTGCCGCGTCCGGCGCGCCCTTCGGAATGGCGAGACCGGCGACGACCGGCATGTAGCCGCGGCCCTTCGGGCCGGCCGGTGCGGGGAAGACGACATAGTCGTCGGGGCTCGCGGAGATCGCATTCTTCAGTCGCGCGACGTGATCCCAGGCGACCATGACTTCACCGGCAGCAAGCGGTTCCTGCATGAAGTCGTAATTGGTCGAGGTGGGCGTGACGACCGTCCAGAGTTCCTTGAATTTCTCCCAGCCCGCGGCGGCATCGGCGTTCCTGAAGGTGCGCACCACGCCGCCGGTGAAGGAGGGATAGAAATATCCTTCGAAGAAGCGTGCCATCAGCCCCTTCGGGCCGGCCGGGAAGCCGATCTGCGGCTGGCCGGTCGCTTCCTCCATCTTCTTGCCCCAGGCGATCAACTGATCGTAGGTGAGCGCGTTGATATCGGCGCCTTCCGGCAGATATTGCAATGCGTCCTTATGGGCGGCCATGACATAGGTTGCCTGCATCCACGGAATGTACTGCTGCGTCGACTTGCCGAGTTTGCCGAGGTCGAGCAGCGATTGCGGCATGCCGTTGGCGGCGAGCGTCTTGGCAAGGTCATCGAGCGGCTCAAGCGAATTCTTGTCTGCAAGCGGCGAGAGCTCGCCATGCAGGGCGCCGACGAGACTGATCGTATGCTTGCCGGCCTGGCGCTCGGCCTCCATGCGTACCGCGAACTGCGGTGGCTCCTCGACGACGTAATCGACTTTCGCGTCCACGCCGTTCAGGATTTCCTGTCGCACGGCGGTGGCTTCCTCGATCGGGCGAAGCTGGGTGGACAGGAAGACCATCTGGGCAAGCGCCGGAGTGGCGAGTGCCAGGGCGGTCGAAGCGAAAACGGCAAGCGATAAAAGGCGTTTCATATTCTCCTCCTTCATTGTTCTTGTCTGGGTACTGCTGTCATGCCGCCACGGGCGGGCGGCGATGGCTGTCGCGATCGACGAATTCGATCGCGTGAAGCTCCTGGAGCTCTTCGGCCGGTTCTCCGGCGATGGCGCGCAAGAGCAGCGAGGCGAAATTCGTGCCGAGGTTCTCGCCGGTCATCCGCATGGTCGAAAGCGAAGGGCTCGTATAGGCGCCCATCGGCAGATCGTCATGGCCAACGATGCTGATCTGGCTTCCGCCGTCGATTTCCCTCAGAGCCCGAAGCGCGCCCATCGCCATCTCGTCCGTCGCGCAGACGAGCGCGGTCGGGCGTGATGGCCGGCGCAGCAGTTCGAGCGCCGCGAGATAACCGCCCTGTTCCGTCGGTGCCCCCTCGGCGCAGAGGTCGGCTTCAAGGCCGGCTTCGTCCATGGCGGATTGCCAGCCCATGCGGCGCACATGGGCGAAATAATATTCCTGCGGCCCGGCGATATGGCCGATGCGGCGATGGCCGGCGGCCCGGAAGCGCTGGGTCGCGGCGTGGAAACCGGCAAGGCCGTCGCCGTCGATATAGGGGTGGGGGACCGGGCTTTCGGTGCGACCGTTGGTGACGAAGGGAATGCCGCGCGACTGCAGAAATTCGACGCGCTCGTCATGTCGCTTGGTGCGGACCAGAAGCATGGCATCGACGCGGCGGCCATCGACAAAACGGCGGCAGATTTCGAGCTCGCTCTCGCCGCGCGGCACGGGTGCTATAACGAGATTAAGCCCGGCACTGGCCAGATGTTCGGCGCAACCGGAGAGCATGTCTAGGAAGTGCGGCGGCCCGATATGGCCGGGATCGCTCGGAAGCGTGACGGCAACCAGTTCGGCGCGCTGCCTGCGAAGGCGCCGGGCCGACGCGTTCGGCCGATAGCCCGCCTTGTCGGCAGCCTCGCGGACCCGCTCGCGGGTTGCCGCCGAGACATCCGAATAGCCGTCGAGCGCACGCGATACCGTCGTTATCGACAGTCCAAGCGATTGCGCAAGCTGCTTCAAATTGGCCAAGATCTTCCTCCCGAATTGAGGAAAGGATCATCCAAAACGTTTTGGGAGTCAAGCCAAAACGTTTTGGGTCGCTATAGGCCGCCTTGGTCAGTAAGATTTGCGGGGGAAAGCGGGCGGGTCGGCGGTGAGGATTATTCCGGTGACCCCATTCACGCCGGCGTCCTGCCTCGCTACAAATCGACTGTTCCTGTTTTCAATCGTTGGATCTCCAGTCATGGCCGATAGCGTTACCGATCGTTTTCTCCGTTATGTCGTCATCGATACCCAGTCGGACGCCCGGTCGCCGAGCCAGCCCTCTACGGAGAAACAGAAGAACCTCGGACGGCTGCTGGCCGAGGAACTGCTGGCGATCGGCGTGACCGACGCGCATCTCGATGAGCATGGCTATGTCTACGGGACGATCCCGGCCACGACCTCGAAGAACAACGTCCCCGTCATCTGTTTCACCGCCCATATGGATACGGCGCCGGACTTTTCCGGCACGGGTGTCAAGCCGCAGGTGGTGAAGAACTACCAGGGCGGCGACATACAGCTTGTCGGCGACAGGACCCAGGTGATCAGGGTTTCCGAGCATCCGGTGCTGAAGGACCTCGTCGGCCACGATATCGTTACCTCCGACGGCACGACGCTGCTCGGCGCCGACGACAAGGCCGGCATCGCCGAGATCATGTCGGCCGCCGAATTTTTCATCAACAATCCGGACATCAAGCACGGCGCGATCCGCATCCTCTTCACCACCGACGAGGAGATCGGCCGCGGCGTCGACAAGGTCGACCTGAAAAAGCTCGGCGCCGATTTTGGCTACACGATGGACGGCGAAACGGCCGGCACGATCGAGGACGAGACCTTTTCTGCCGATGCCGTGGAGATCGCCATCAAGGGCGTCGCCATGCATCCGGGCTTCGCTTACGGCAAGATGGAGAATGCCATCAGGATCGCCGGTGCGATCATCGACCGCCTGCCGAAGGATCAGGCGCCGGAGACGACCAGGGGCCGCGACGGTTTCATCCATCCGACCGGCATTTCCGGCGTGATGGAAAAGGCGAACCTTTCCTTCATCGTCCGCGATTTCAACGAGGAAGGCCTCAAAACCAAGGAGGCGCTGCTTGAAAAGATCACGAATGACGTGATGGCCGGCTATCCGGGCTCCACCTACACTTTCACCGTGAAGGAACAGTACCGCAACATGAAGGTGGTGCTCGACAGACATCCGGAGATCGTCGAATACGCGGTCGAAGCGATCCGCCGGGCCGGCATGGAGCCCGTGCGCGGCTCGATCCGCGGTGGCACGGACGGCTCGCGGCTTTCCTTCATGGGCCTGCCTTGCCCCAATATCTTTGCCGGCGGCCACGCTTTCCACTCGCCGCTCGAATTCGTCAGCAGCCAGGACATGGAAAAGGCGGTGAAGACGATCGTCGAACTCGCCAGGCTATGGGAGGAGCGGGCGTAAAAGCGCCAGGCTGTGACAGGAGCAAGGCCTGTCGGCATGCACCCATCCTCCCCTTGAGGAGGATGGTGGGCGTTTCGCTACATCAGACGTCTTGAAACGCGCATATTTTCCGCCTAAATTCCCGCCATCCGCAACACCGACAGGATGGTCGTCCATGGATTCCAACCCGATCGCAACGCCGCTTCGCCTTGCCATTCGGGAATCCGTCCATGCCTGCTTCCATCACTCTTTCCGATCTTTCCTGGTCCACGCCTGACGGCAGACCGCTTTTCTCACATCTGAACCTCAGCTTCGGGCCTGAACGCGTAGGCCTTGTCGGCCGCAACGGCGTCGGCAAGACGACGCTTCTGAAGTTGATCAGCGCGGAATTCTCACCCTTATCCGGCACGGTTTCCGTGTCCGGCACGCTGGACGTACTGCGCCAGAGCGTGCAGGTTGGGCCGGATGAAACGATCGCAGATCTCTTCGGCGCACGTGATGCGCTTGACCTGCTTGCCCGCGCCGAAAGAGGGGAGGCGACGGCCGACGAACTCTCCTCCGCCGACTGGATGCTCGAAGCTCGCATGGCGGAAGCTCTGGCGCGCGCCAACCTCGATGCCGATGCGGAAACGCCGCTCACAACGCTATCGGGCGGTCAGCGCACGCGTGCCGGGCTGGCGGCGCTAATCTTCGCTGAGCCGGATTTCCTGATCCTCGATGAACCGACCAACAATCTCGACCGCGACGGACGGCGGGCGGTGATCGACCTTCTCGCCGGTTGGCGCGGTGGCGCGATCATTGTCAGTCATGACCGGGAATTGCTCGATACCGTCGATGCGATCGTCGAGATGACGACACTTGGGGTGACGCGTTATGGCGGCAACTGGAGCCATTATCGGGAGCGCAAGGCGTTGGAATTGGCTGCTGTGGAGCACGATCTCGCCGATGCCGAGAAGCGGGTGGCGGAGGTCAACCGGACGGCACAGGAGACAGTCGAGCGCAAGGCTCGCCGCGACAGCGTTGGAAAGAAGAAGGCAGCGCGAGGCGACATGCCGCGCATCTTAGCCGGCGGGCTGAAACGGCAGGCGGAGAACACCAGTGGCGAGAATGCTCGGCTTGCCGAACGGCGCAGAACACACGCGATGGAAGAAGCCGCCGCCGCGCGTGAAAAGATCGAGATCCTGCAGCCGCTTTCCGTGAGGCTGCCGCCGACAGGCCTGCCGGCGAGCAGGGTCGTGCTGAGAATCGACAACGTCACGGTCGGTTATGCGCCGGGAAACCCGGTATTGCGCGATCTTTCTTTCGAAATCACCGGACCGGAGCGGATCGCGGTCACCGGGCCGAATGGGTCGGGCAAGACGACGCTGCTCTCGCTCGTGACTGGCGCGTTGCAGCCCTTCGAAGGATCGGTGCGGGTGATGGTGAAGACCGCCATACTGGACCAGCGCGTGAGCCTGCTCGACTCGGCTCAGTCGATTCGCGACAATTTCAAACGCCTTAATCCACGGGCAGACGAGAATGCCTGCCGCGCAGCGCTGGCGCGCTTCATGTTCCGCGCCGATGCTGCCTTGCAGATCGTCGGTACGCTGTCGGGCGGGCAGATGTTGCGCGCGGGCCTTGCCTGCGTGCTCGGCGGGCCGGAGCCACCATCGCTTCTGATCCTCGACGAACCGACCAACCATCTCGACATCGATTCGATTGCTGCGGTTGAAGCCGGATTGCGCGCCTATGACGGCGCGCTTCTGGTCGTCAGCCACGACGAGGTGTTTCTCAGCGAAATCGGCATCACCCGCCGGCTGGAACTTGGGCTCAGGAGCCCTGAGAGCCCGTCAGCGCCTCGGTCGTCACCAGGTTGACGCCGGCCTCGGCGAACTGCGCATTGTAGCGGTTGATGATTGCCGGTGCGGCCTCGTCCGGCTGGTCCAGCGTGCTGTGGGCATCCGACACGACGGTGACTTTCAGCCCGTTGGACATCGCGCCCTTGACCGTCGCTGCAACACAGAAATCCGTTTGCGCACCGAGAAGCACGACCTCCGGTGCACCTTGCGCTTCGATCCACTTGCCGAGTTCCGGGTTGCTGAAAGCATCGCCGACCTTCTTGGAGAAGGTCGGTTCGTCCTCGGCCTGGCCGAGCGCCGGAGAGACCGGCCAACCCGGCTCTCCTGGCGCAAGCGGATCGCCTTCCGGCCCGTCGTGGCGGATGAAGGCTATCTTGCGGCCTTCCCGCCGCGCCCAGTCGATCACTTTTCGCGCATGCTTGGTCAGGCGATCGGCATCGTGTACCGGTGGCTCTACGAGGCCGTCGAACATGCCGGCCTGCAGATCGATAACGAGGACGGGGGCACCGTTAGCGGGCTTTTCGTGAACCATGACGGACTCCTGCACATAGACGATTGACGATGCCCATTAATGCGCGCGGACGCCAGCCTGTTCAATACGTCCCGGCTGCTCGGCGGACGTTCTATCTGAGCAAGCTCTGGCCACCGTCGACAAAGATCGGCGTGCCTGTCACGTGTCGGGACCGGTCCGAGGCCAAAAAGAGAATGACATCAGCAACATCCTCGCTCTGACCCGCCTTTCCGCCGGTAATCGGGATATCGCCTTTGGGGAACTTCACCGGCACGGCCGTGTCCTTCTCCTTTCGCACCGTCGTGTTGTCGTTGATGTTCGTCTCGATTGCGCCGGGACAAACGGCATTGACGCGGATTCCGTGCTTGCCGAGTTCCAATGCGAGCTGCTGGACGATTGCGACTTGCGCCGCCTTGGTCGCCACATAGGCCGTCGCGCCCGGGGTATTGAAAGTGCGGTTGCCATTGATCGAGGAGACAACCACGATCGAGCCGCCCCGTTTCTGCAGGTGCGGAACTGCGGCGTGGAAGGTGAGATAGGTGCCGCGTAGGTTGACAGCGATGGTTTTATCCCATTCTTCCGGCTTGAGGTCGTCGATCGGCGCCCAGACGCCGTTGATGCCGGCGTTTGCCACCACGATGTCCAGACGGCCGAACGTTTCCGCAAGCCGGTCAAGCGCTTCACGCATCCGTTTCTCGTCCGAGACGTCCGCCTCCAGTGGCAATGCCTCACCGCCGGCTTTCCTGATCTTGTCGGCCGTTTTCTCGATCTCGTCTTTCGTGCGGCCGAGCACGCCGACCTTTGCGCCCTCGCCCGCAAGCTTCAGGGCAGCCGCCCTGCCGATGCCCGAACCAGCGCCCGTTACCAGAGCTACCCGAGATTTGAGTTCCATAGGTCCATCCTGCATTCGAACGGCATTCCGCACTGCGAAGACGAACGATGGGAAACGCTCAAGGTTCCGGGGCTCAGGCAGGATATTCCGCGTTCAGGATACGCAGGCCCTCGGTAAATTTCGAACCATCGCCATCCATCTGGCGCATCTGGGCAAGATTGTCCGTAAGATCGGCGCGCTTCACCGACCGTGCGAGCGGATTCCTGATGGAACGGCGAACGAAGTCGAAATAGTCCTCGCCATCACGCTTGCTCATCGCATCGACGGCCTCGATGACCAATTCCGGAAAACCCTCTTCACGCAGTCGGGCGAAGGTCCAGCCAGGGCCTTTTTCAACCACATCGTGCAGCCAGGCGACCAGTTTCTCATCTTCGCCCGCCACGCTTTCGGCCACGCGCCGCACATGCTCGATGAACGGTCCGCCGGTCTTCGACGATTGACCTCGATGTGCCTCCGTAGCGATCGCGATCGCCTTTTCGAGCAAATCCATCTTCGCCATGACAAGATTCTCCTTGGCGTTTCGGCGGCACTTTATACCCGCCGCATGTCAGGGCAATGCGTCAATTCGGTCTTCCTCGAACTGCTTGACGGGGAGCGGCGGAAGCCAGTTCTCGCGCCGCTTGACCCAGAGCTCGTAGGTGGGTTCGAGATCGGTCGGCGCCATGTCCAGCGAGCCGACACGAATCTCCATTTCCTCTCCATCACTGCTTTCGTTGAAGACGCGCGAGCCGCATTCGGGGCAGAACCCGCGCCCCTGGAAATATCTGACTTCGCCTGTGCTCTCGAACGCATGCGGCGGCCAGATTCCGAATGTAGCGAAGCTAGAGCCGCTCTCCTTGCGACAATCCATACAGTGGCAGAGCCCGATCCTGAGCGGCGCACCCTTCACGCTGTATTTGACTCTGCCGCACAGGCAACCCCCGGACCGGATGATCATGAGCTTTCCTCCATATTTTCCGAAAAAGGACAGGTAGGGCGAGAGGAGGCGGCTGCCAAGTCACCGCAGGTAACCGAGATAATGGATGGTGCAATAGGTGCCATCCAGCCACCAGCTGCCATCTTGATGGCTAGATCTGCCTAGCCTAAATTGTCAAAAGAAGGAGTTTGACATGGCCGAACCCCAGCTTTCCGTCCGCAGCGCCAAAGCGCGTGAGCTTGCTCACCGGCTTGCCCGTCGGGAGAGACGCTCTATCGCGGATATCGTCGAAAGAGCATTGGAGGCCTACGAAATGCGAGAGGCTGGCCGTGAACCCGTATCCGCGTTCTATTCCAGAGTTACTTCCATTTACGGCACGGACATTGATCTTGAAGAGGCAATTCGGGAAAATCGACAGCCTCACAAGGGCCTGGATCTGTGATCTTCCTCGGTACCAATGTCATTTCCGAAACCCTGAAGAAAGAGCCGGATCGCAACGTGATAGCATGGCTGGTGCATCATGATGCGGAGATCGCGCTGCCCACCGTCACGATCGCCGAGATCGCCTTTGGAATTCGGAAGATACGTCCGACGAGCGGGCCGAGCGGTTGGAGCACGGGCTTTCGGATTGGCGTCAGCGCTTTGCGGACCGTATTTTCGGGTTCACCGAGCAGGCAGCGCTGAGCTATGGCGAGATCATGGCTCGGCGGTTCGAAAAGGACGTCCGATGTCCGTTCCTGACGGGATGATAGCAGCAATTGCTCTGACGAACGGTGGACAATTGGCGACCCGCAACCTTCGGGATTTTGAGACGACAGGTCTCCGACTGATCTCTCCGTGGGATTTTTGAGCGAGCCTCAATTCATCTGACGTTCTCAATCTTGCCATCAGTCTGAGTACCAGCCGATGGCTTCATCACCTTCGCGTGCGCGACGGAACCTGATGCAGCAATTGGCGTTGGAAGCGAGACGTCAAGACAGATTATCGCCATGCGTACTTTTCTCGCTTCCGCCTTAATCGCCGCCACAATTTTCTGGCCGTCACTCGCGCCGGCAGCCGAAGGTGATTTTCTGAGGATGCTCGCGGGAAGCTGGAGCGGCCGAGGCACGGTGCTGACGCGCATCGGAGCCCGTCCGATCAACATTACGTGCAATCTGGCGATTGAGGCCGTGACCACCGCTCTGTCCATGCAGGGAAACTGCCGCGGCCTGTTGGTCGTCCGGCGTAACATCTCGGCCAATCTCCAGGCATCCGATCGTGGCTATCGCGGCACCTATGTCGGGCCTTCAGGCCAACCTTCGACGCTTGCAGGCAACCGGCGGGGCAATGCGATCAATCTTGGTGTCCGCTGGGCACGGGTGACGAACGGCGACCGCGCCGCCAACATGACCATCGAGAGGATAGGCAATGACCGTCTTCGTCTTCAGACGGTCGACAACGATCCGGCGAGCGGCAAGTCTGTGGTGACGAGCCGCATCGATCTCAGCCGGTGAGGTAGGAGAGGATTATCCAACCTGGCCGAGCTTGCCGGGGTTCATGATGCCCTTCGGGTCGATTGCCGCCTTGATGGCGTTCATCATGTCGACCGCATCGCCGTGCTCGCGGCGGAGATATTTCAGCTTGGAGATACCGATGCCGTGCTCGCCGCTGAACGTGCCCCCCATGTCGATGGCGCGTTGGTACAGCCGTTCCGCGAGCCTTTCGGCTTCGGCGAGCTCCTCCGGGATTTCCGGCTTGATGAGGTAACCGACATGGAAATTGCCGTCGCCCACATGGCCGATGATCTTGCCCATCACGAAGGAATTGTCGATGTCTTCGCGCGCGGCGAGCACGGCGTCCGCCAGCCTGGAGATCGGTACGCAGACGTCGGTCGTGTAGGCCTTGCAGCCGGGTCTCAGCGTCTGGTTGGAATAGATCGTCTCGTGGCGCGCCTTCCACAGCCGCTCGCGGTCCTCGGTGCGAGTCGACCACTGGAAATCGGACCCGCCGAGATCGCCAGCGATCTCGGCCACGGTATTGGACTGCTCCTCCACCCAGCGCGGGCTGCCGTGGAATTCGAGGAAGAGGGTCGGCGCCACCTTGAGCGTCAGCCCGGCATGGCGGTTCGCCGCCTCGACGGCGACTTCGTCAAGGAATTCGATGCGGGCGACCGGAATGCCGCTCTGGATCGTTGCGACGACGGTTTCCACAGCGCCGCGCATCGTCTCGAAAGTGCAGACGGCGGACGCGATGGTCTCCGGGATGGGGTGTAGTTTCACCGTCACCTCGGTGATGACGCCGAGCGTGCCCTCCGCGCCGACGAAGAGTTTCGTCAGGTCATAGCCCGTCGAGGACTTTTTCGTCCGCCGGCCGGTGGTGATGATCTTGCCCTGCGGGGTGACGACGCGGAGCGCCAGCACGTTCTCCCGCATTGTGCCGTAACGCACTGCGGTGGTGCCGGAAGCACGCGTTGAGGCCATGCCGCCGAGCGAGGCGTCGGCGCCGGGATCGATCGGGAAGAACAGGCCGGTATCGCGGAGATGAGCGTTCAACTGCTTGCGGGTGACACCCGCCTGCACCTGCGCGTCGAAATCCTCATGGTTGACCGCTACGATCTGGTTCATGCGGGTGAGGTCCAGCGAAATCCCGCCCTTGAGCGGGATCGTATGGCCTTCCATCGAGGAACCGGCCGCAAACGGCGTGACTGGAATGCCCGCTTCGAAACAGGCCGAGACGACGCGCGCCACCTCGTCCTCGTTCTCGGCATAGACCACGGCATCCGGCAGCCGTGTCGGCTGGCGGGACATGTCATGGCCGTGGTGCTCGCGCACCGCGTCGGCGGTAGAAAGCCGCTCGCCGAAATGCAGCTTCAGCGCGTCGAGGGTGGATTGCAGGTCGCTCATTCCTTCTCACCCGTCAGCATGCGGTGGTAACGCGAGCGGGCGATCTCCTGCGTGGTAATGAATTCGAGCAGCACCGGCACGCCCTTCTGCGTCTGTTCGATGCCGCGCCTGATCGCCGGAATGATCTCGGCCGGATCGGTAACGCGCTCGCCGTAGCCGCCGAGGGCTCGCGCGAAGGCGGCGTAGTCGCCGGAAATGTCGGTCGAGCGGTATTTTTCCGTCGAGACCTTCATGATCGGCAGTTCCATGGCCATGGAGAAGTTGTTGAGCAGGATGGACATGATCGGGATGCGTTCGCGCACTGCAGTTTCGAAATCCATGCCCGTGAAGCCGATCGCCGCGTCGCCCCAGACGTTGATGCAGAGCTTGTCGGGATGCATGAGCTTGGCGCCCATGGCCAGCCCCAGCCCGTAACCGAGCTGGGTGGACTTGCCCCAGCCGATATAGGTGAGCGGCTTCACCGACTTCCAGAAGGGTGAAAGCTGGTCGCGCGGGCTGCCGGCGTCATGCGTGATGATCGTGTTCTCGATATCGACCGTGTGCTGCAGGTCCCAGAGGACGCGGTAGGGGGAGAGGGGCTTGCTCTGCGAAGTGAGCTTCGGCATCCACTCCGAAAGCCACTCTTCCTGCACCTTGGCGATTTCGGCGGCGACATCCTTGCTGTCGCGCTGAGCCGTGTCGCGGGCCTTGAGTTCGGCCAGCACCGCATCCAGCGTCAGCGCCGCGTCGCCGATCAGCCCCACCTTGGCTTCGATGTCCTTGTTGATGTGATCCGGGTCTAGGGTCGCGTGGATGACCGTCTTGTCGAGCGGCATCTGCACGCCGAAGGCGGTTTCAGTGAACGAGCAGCCGATGCCGAAGATGAGGTCGGACGTGTCGAGGAAATGCCGGAGCGTCTTGGAGATCGCAGCACCGCCCGCACCGACCGAAAGGGGATGGGTTTCTGGGAACGCGCTCTTGCCTTCGAGGCTGGTCGAGACCGGGATCGCCAGCAGTTCGGCAAGCTCCTTCAGCTGCGGCCAAGCCTCGGCATAATGGACGCCCTGGCCGGCATAAAGAACCGGTCGCCTGGCGGTGAGCAGCAGGTCGACGGCTTCCTTCACCGCCGCCGGATCAGGCCCGTAGCGGGTGGCGAGGACCGGCCGATAATTCAGCGGTTCCGGCACTTCGTGCTGCCACATATCGTTGGGGATCTCGATCAAAACGGGTCCGCCGCGGCCGTTGCGAAGTTTTGAGAAAGCGCGACGAAAAATGTTGGGAATTTCTTCCGCGAGTGTGATCGGCTCGGCCGACTTGGTGATATCGCGCATCGAGCGGGTTGCGTTGTAATTCGGATCGATATGCGCGACGCGACGCTCGTAACCCATCGGCAGAACGAGGATCGGCACGGATTCCGAATAGGCCTGGGCGATGCCGCCATAGGCGTTTTCCGTGCCCGGGCCGAGTTGCATGGCGAAGACGCCGATCGTCTTGCCGGAACTCAGGCGCGACATGGCGTCGGCCATGTGCAGGCCGTGACGCTCCTGGCGCACGATGATCGGGCGGATATCCGCCATCGCGACGTGTTCGAGAACGTGGTTCACCGGATAACCGCAGACGATCTCGATCCCCTCGCGCTTCAAGATTTCGGCAATGGCGTCTGCGACTTTCATGGGTTTCCCCTCCCGGGAACGGATTAGCTACGAAGTTTGAAATTGTCTGCGGTCCAGGCGCCGGGATGGCGCACCGGAGCGCGGCGGGCCTCGTCGGAACTCAAGAGCCCGTTCTGGCCGAGCGCGATGCGGTATTCCTCGATGAAGGCCTGCGCCATATGGGTGGCGCCGCGGTCGCCGAGGGCGGAGAGCCCCAGCATGAAGGCGCGGCCTGCAAAGCAGGATTGCGCCCCGCAGGCCAACGCCCGCAGCATGTCGACGCCGGAAACGACGCCGCTGTCGAACAACACTGTGCCGCGGGTGCCGACGGTACGGGCGATCTCCGGCAGCACGTCGATTGTCGCGGGCGCGGCGTCGAACTGCCGGCCGCCATGGTTGGAGACAACGACGCCGTTCAGGCCCAGTTCCAGCGCCTTTTCCGCATCGGCCGGATGCATGACGCCCTTGACCATCATCGGCCCCGGCCATTTGTCGCGCAGCCTGGCGATCTGCTCCCACGGAAAGCCGCCGCCGATATGTTTCTGCACGAAGCCTGCCGTCGAGCCGTGATCCGTGCCGCCGGCGAACTTACTCATGTTGGCGAAGGTGGGCATGCCGTTGCGGCGGACCGCATCGAGCCAGAGCGGCGCCATCGCCGCCCGTATCATCGTCTTCGGCGTCAGCCGGAAGGGCATGACGAGGCCGTTCCTCAGATCGCGCGGGCGCTTGGCGCGCACCGGCACATCCAGAGTGGCGACAAGAACCTTCGCGCCGGCGACGCGAGCGCGTTCGGCCATTTCGAGACTGTATCGATGATTGTCCGGAGCCATCGGGTAGAGCTGGAACCAGGTGACGTCGGGCGCCCATTCCACCACCTGCTCAATCGTCGAGCAGGCGAGCGTGCCGACCATATAGGGGATGTTATGGGCCTGGGCGGCCTTTGCGAAACGCTCCGTTGCTCCCGGCCACATCATGCCATCGAGGCCGATCGGCGAAATGCCGATCGGTGCGGCGTAGTGATATCCGAAGAGTTCGACTGACGTATCGACCTTGGTGACGTCGATGCCGTAGCGCGGCACGACCTCGACCGCCTTCAGCGCCGAACGGTTGCGGTTCAGCCCCGTCTCGTCTCCGGCGCCGCCCTGCAGGAACTCGTAGGCGAAACGCGGAATACGCCATTTCGCTCGCTTCTCGAGATCGCTGACCATCGGATAACGCCGGCGGAGCTCCGCCAGCGTCTTTGCGTCTTCTCCGGTTCCTCCCCCCATCGCCGACGCCTTCTCAGTAGGAGACCATGACTTCGAGCATGGCCTGCCGGCCGCTCTTGGTCGCGGCAAGTGCACGTTGAAGCGCTGCCGGCAGGTTCGTGCCGGTCTCGACGCGTTCCGCATGGGCGCCATGGGCGCGGGCGACGGCGGCATAGTCCGGTGCCGGGTCGAGCGCGGTGATCGGCATGGTGTTGGCGGTCGCAGCGCTGCCGTCCGGATACATGTAGAGCGTCGAGCGGCGCACGGCGTTCCAGATACCGTTGTTGAAGACGATCGTCAGCAGCGGCAGCTTCAGCGCGGTGGCCGTCTGGTGGCAGGCGACGGGGTTGGCGAACATGTAGGAGCCGTCGCCGATCGTGGCGATCACCTGGCGGCTGCGGTCGCCGAGCTGGGCGCCGAGCGCTGCGGTCAGACCAAAGCCGAGACCGCCGGAAAGCGGCGTCGAGAAGAACGACTTCGGATGCTTGAACTCCACGACCGACGGGTCGATGCCAAGCTCGTTCACGATGGTCGTCTTCTCGTCCATAATGGCGGAGACGCAAGCGCTCACATAGGCTGGCGTCATCGGCGAACCGTTGCCGATCGCGGCGCGCTTGGTAGTGGCCTCTGCCTGGGCGGCCTTGACCTTGGCCCATTTTTCTCGGCGTTCGGAGAAGGTTTCAGATGTCGGCACGCGCTGTTCAAGAGCGGCGGCAAGGGCCGCGATCGTCTTGTTGATGCCGCCGGCGAGCGCGATGTCGATCGGAAAGCTGCGGATCGGCACGCGGCCATGCTGCGGATCCGGGCCGATGGCGATGATCTTGGCGCCTTCAGCCGGAGCGGTATGGTCGGAAATCCACGGAACCGCGGCGTTGATGACCACGACCACGTCGGCTTCCTTCAGCACCTGCGTCGAGTCGCGGCCCACCATCATCGGATGATCGGAGGGCAGCGCCAGGCGGGTCGCCCACATTTCGACGGTCGGCAGGGCGTATTTGTCGATGAAGCTTGCGAGCGGCTCGAAATCGGAAGCAAGCTCCGGGCTCTGGGTAATGACGAGCGGGTTCTTCGCCTTGGCGAGCAGGTCCGCCGCCTGGGCGATCAGATCGGGGTCGGCCGGACCGAAGGTCGTCGCGGTGACCGTTGAACGGTGACTGGTCTCGATCTCGGTGCCTTCAGCCAGTGCCTCGCGCGGAAGGCTGAGATAAACGGGCCCGCGCGGCTCGCTCATGGCGATGCTCATGGCGCGATCGATGACGATTCCCGCCTGTTCCGGATAACGCAGCTCGTAATCCCACTTGACTGCTTCGCGCACCATGCCGGCCTGGTCGAACATCTCCTGACCCCAGTGGATCGGCGAGGAGCGCGAGCCGAAGCGGCCATGTTCGGTGATCGGCGTGCGGCCGGAGAACATCATGATCGGCACGTTCTCCGACCGGGCGTTGATCAGGCCCATGACGGAGTTGGCGAGCCCGACATTGACGTGGACGATGACGCCTGCCGGCTTGCCGGTCATCAGGTAGTAGCCGTGCGCCATGCCGACTGCGACACCCTCATGCGGGATGACCAGTGGCTCGGGCATCTGCAGCCCCGTCTCCGATTGGCGGGCAAAGGCCTCGATGATCGATGGGAAATCGGTCCCGCCATTGGCAAAAAGCACGTCGATGCCGGCAGCCTTCATATGGGTCAGCACGGCTTCGGCGGCGAAAGGGCCGGTCGGTTTTACATGTTTCATGGCAGTCTCCTCCTGAAAACTCTTGATCTGAAAATCCGCCGGCTCAAGTGATGCTGATCGTCTTTGTGACCATGTAGGCCTCGACGCCCTCGATCCCGACTTCGGATCCGTGGCCGCTATATTTGACACCGCCGAAGGGCGTCTCCGGCATGGAGATGTTGAAGGAGTTGATGCCCACCATGCCGGCTTCCAGACTGTCGGAGAGCCGGGCGATGGTCTTGTGCGAATTGGTGAACCCGTAGGCCGCAAGGCCGTAGGGAAGCTTGTTGGCCTTGGCGATGGCGTCGTCGAAATCGGAGAAACGGTTGAGAACCGCGACCGGGCCGAACGGCTCCTCGCTCATGATGCGGGCGTCATCCGGCACGTCGGCGAGCACGGTCGGGGCGTAGAAGAAACCTTCGTTGTTGACACGGTGGCCGCCGGCCAGGAGTTTTGCGCCCTTCGAGGTCGCATCCTGCACCAGCGCCTCGATCGAATCGCGGCGGCGGGCATGCACGAGAGGCCCCATATTGCTCGAAGGGTCGAGGCCATCGCCGATCTTCAGCTTCGAGGCCTTGTCCGCGAAACCGGCACAGAAGGCCTCATAGGACTTGTCCTGGATGTAGAAGCGAGTCGGCGAGACGCAGACCTGGCCGCTATTGCGGTATTTCCGCTGTACGGACATTTCGAGAGCGGCCGCCTGATCGGCATCGTCGAAGACGAGCACCGGCGCATGGCCGCCGAGTTCCATCGTGGTGCGCTTCAGGCCTTCCGAAGCAAGTCGGATGAGGTGCTGGCCGACCGGCACCGAACCGGTGAAGGAGATCTTGCGGATGACCGGCGAGGCAAGCAGGTGACGCGAGATGAAATCCGGCACGCCGTAGACAACGGCGATGACGCCCGCCGGCACGCCCGCATCGATCAGGCACTGGGCGACGGCCGCTGCCGCTGCCGGAGCTTCTTCGCCCGGCTTGTAGATCATCGTGCAGCCGGCGGCCAGCGCCGAGCCCATCTTGCGGGCGGCGTTGCCGACCGGGAAATTCCAGGCGGAAAAGCCGGCGGTCGGGCCGACCGGCTCCTTGACCACCTGGAAGCGGGTCTCGCCGAGACGGCCCGGAATGACGCGGCCGTAGGTGCGACGGCCCTCCTCGGCGAACCACTCCATCTCCTCGCATGCGAAATGGGTTTCCAGCCGCGCCTCGGCGATCGGTTTGCCCATTTCAAGGGTCGCGAGGCGGGCGATGTCTTCCTGCCGGTCGTGCATCAGGTGGGCGGCGCGCTTCAGGATGCGGCCGCGCTCGCGCGGGCTCGTGGCGCGCCACAGCGGAAAGGCCCGGTTCGCCGCTTCCAGCGCCCGGTCGAGGTCTTCGGCCGTGGCATGCGGCACGGTGCCGATCGCCTTCTCGGTGGCCGGATTGACGACGGGCTGAGTCTTGCGATCGCCGTTCTCCAGCCAGACGCCGTCGATCAGCAGGCGCGGGGATTTATACGCCTCGAAAGAGGGGGGAGAACTGGTCGCGATGTTCATGGTCGTTCCTCCGGCTTCAATAGAAGGGTGCGCTTGCCATTCGTCAATTGCGGGCGTGACGCCGCAGTTCGCCGCCTCCTGCTTTCAGGGGATAAAGCAGGGAGCCTGATATTGTCAATTCCGGCATTTCGCCACGCCCTGGATCGCTGCATGTTTCAGATCGCAACGGTGCCGCCGTCGATCGGGATGACCGCGCCGGTCATGAAGCTGGACGCTTTCGAGCAGAGCAGCAAGGCGAGCCCCATGATCTCGTCGGTCTCTGCGATGCGGCCGAGCGGCACGGTGTCGGCGAAGGCCTTTTCGATCTCCGGCTCGCGGATGCGGCCGCCGGCGATATTGGTGCGGAACGGGCCTGGCGCGATGCCGTTCACCAGCACGTTATAGGGTGCCAGCTCCCAGGAAGCCTGCTTGACGAGGTTGACGACGGCGCCTTTGCTGGAGGCATAGGCATAACCGGTCATTGGGTCGCCCCGCAATCCGGCTATGGAAGCGATCGCGACGATGCGCCCGCTCTTCTGCTTCTTCATATGTTTGGCAGCGGACTGGATGGCGACGAAGGTGGCGGTGAGGTTCACATTCACCACCCTGTTCCACAACTCGTCACTGACATTCTCGATGGCGCCCGCGTCGGTGCGGGAATTCGGGCCGCCGCTGATGCCGGCATTGGCGACGAGAATATCGAGACGACCGTGCCGCTCGGCGACGCCGTCGATCGTCGTCCGCAAGGCGGCGCTGTCCGACACGTCGATCTCATGGCTTTCGGCGGAATAGCCGTGGTCCTTCACCCACTCGGTGGCGGCGACCAGCGTGTCCACGTTCAGGTCGAGCAGCGCCACATGCGCGCCGTTGGCCGCGAGCGTCTTTGTGATCGCGAGCCCCAGCCCGCTGGCAGCTCCTGTCACCACCGCCACCTGGCCTTTCAGATCGAACAGTTTTTCCGCCTGCATTTTCTCCTCCCAGCGGCTTTGGTGAACCGGCTAGCCCTTTCCGGGAGGTGCCACCTTTGTATGCAATTGCCAAAGAAGCAAGTTAGAAATTTGCTATTATCAATCAAAATTTGACAGAGTCATATTGACCCACCCGAAAAGGTTATACAGATTGCCGCCAGTTGCGGGTGCGGAGGAGCATCTGCCATTTGCGGTATCGAGCAAGCCGGGGAGGTAGGACGCCGATGAGCTTTACCGAAAGCACGGAAACCATAACCGGCTGCAATGTCCGGTTCATGCGCGGCGGCAAGGGTGCGCCGCTTCTCTTCCTGCATGGGTCGAGCGGTGCCGCGCGCTGGGCGCCGTTTATGGAAAAGCTTGCCGAAAGCCACGAGGTGATTGTGCCCGAGCATCCGGGCTTCGGTGCTTCCGGTTCACCGGAATGGCTGGACGGCATGTCCGATCTCGCCTTCTTCTATCTCGACGTCATCGACCATCTCGGTCTCGACAGGGTGAACCTCGTCGGCGGTTCGATCGGCGGCTGGCTATCGGCTGAGATCGCCATCCGCAACCAGACGAAGCTCAATTCGCTGACCGTCGTGGCGCCGGCCGGTATTCGCGTGAAAGGATTGCGCAAAGGCGATGTCTTCATGTGGAATGCGGAGGAGACCGCCCGCAACCTCTTCCGCGACCAGGCCTATGCCGAACAGATGCTCGCCACCCCGCCCTCCAGGGAGGGGCTGGAAATCATCCTCAAGAACAAGCTGACCACGGCCAAGGTCGCCTGGGAACCGCGCTTTTATAATCCCGACCTGCACAAGTGGCTGCATCGCATCAAGGTGCCGACGCTGATTATCTGGGGTGATAGCGACAAGGTCGTGCCGGCTGGCTACGGTCCCGCCTGGCGCGACCTCATTCCCAATTCTCGTCTCGAGATCATCGAGAGTTGCGGGCACCTGCCGCAGGTCGAAAAAAGCGACCGTTTCGTCCAACTGGTCGACGGCTTCATCCGGGAGGCAACGCGATGAAATTCTACTTCATGCACCTGATGCCCTATGCCGATCTCGATCTGTCCTATGACGAGAAGCACAATTCCGCCTGGGTGACGCTGCCGAACACCTATTTCGACCCGAAGAAGGGCCACCAGCTCTACAACCGTTATCTGGACGAACTTGAATATGCCGACCAGCTCGGCTTCGACGGCATCTGTGTCAACGAGCACCATTCGAACGCCTACGGCCTGATGCCGATCCCCGGCGTCATGGCCGGTGCACTTGCCCGCCGCACTAGGAACGTCAAGATCGCCATTCTCGGCCGCGCGCTGCCGCTCCTCAACAACCCGCTCACCGTGGCGGAAGAATTCGCCATGGTCGACAACATCACCGGCGGGCGCCTGATCGCCGGCATGGTGCGCGGCATCGGCGCGGAATACCATTCCTGGGGCGTCAACCCGGCGTTCAGCCATGAGCGCTTCCAGGAAGCACACGACCTCATCCTGCAGGCCTGGACGCAGCCCGGTCCCAGCGTCTTCGAAGGCAAGCACTACAATTTCGAATACGTGAACGTCTGGCCGCGGGTCTATCAGGACAATCCGCATCCGCCGATCTGGATCCCAAGCCAGGGGTCGAGTGAAACGATCGAGTGGGCCGCCCATCCGGACCGCAAATACACCTATCTCCAGACCTTCGCCTCGGTTTCGACCGTCGCCCGTTATATGAAGATGTATAAGGACGTCGCCGCCGGTTACGGCTATGAGGCAACCGAGGACCAACTCGGCTGGTCGCTGCCGCTTTACGTCGCCGAAACCGACGAAATTGCCCGCAGGGAAGCCAAGGAGCATATCGAGGCCTTCCTCCAGAAGTTCCTGCGCATGCCGATGGAGATGCTGCTTCCGCCGGGTTATACCTCGGTCAAATCCATGGTCGGAGCGCTCTCCGCCAAGGCCGGCCATTCGATGAAGCAGACGATCGACAGCGTCATCGAAGAGGGCAAGTTCATCTGCGGCAGCCCGGCGACGGTGCGCGAGAGGCTGGAGGAATACCAGGCTGAGATCGGCTTCGGCCACCTCCTGACGCTCCTGCAGTTCGGCACGCTGCCGGCGGAGCTGACACGCAAGAACATGGAGATCTATTCCAAGGAAGTCATGCCGTATCTGAGGGACGTGACGGCGAAGAAGGCGGCTTAGCCCGGATCAACCCACGTTATCTGCTTCATGCTCTAGCGATCCCGAGGCTGTCGGCAGCAGCGAGAAGAGGTGGGCGTTCATGGCCGCTTGCGCCCATTCGGGGTTGCGGGCCTTCAGCGCCGAAAGGATTTCCCGGTGCTGGGCGTGGGTGCGGCGGGTGCGCATTTCTACGGGCTCGGAATAGCGGTTGAAGATCGAGGCCGGCAGCTCCAGCGACGAGGCGAGGATCTTTTCCAGCCGTGGGCTTTCGGCGGCGGACGCGATCACCGCATGAAATTCGGCATTCAGCTTGTCGAAACCTTCGAGATGTTCGTTCCAGCCGAGTTCCTCGAACTGCTTCTCCATCACCCGCTCCAGGTCCTGAAGGCGGTCGAGGTGGGTATCGGAAATCCGCGTTGCGGCGCGGCCGGCCGCATGGCCCTCCAGGATTGCGCGCAGGCGAAAAATTTCGATGGCATCGTCGAGCGAGAAATCCGCCACGATTCCGCGGCGGTAGCGTTCCAGCACCACGAGGCCTTCGGCATTCAGCCGGTTCAGCGCTTCGCGGATCGGTGTGCGGGAGACGCCGATTGTGGTGGCGAGCTGGTTTTCGAGCAGTTTGTCGCCGGAGCGCATCTCGCCGGTGAGGATCATATGCCGGATGCGGCGGTAGGCTGTTTCGACCGCACTCTGCGTCGCCCCGTCCTTGCTGCTCTCTCTGGTCATCTCGTTCTTCAAGCTGCCACCTATGGTTCGCATTCATCACGGGAAGATAAGGCAGCAGTCGATAAAGGCCAATCGCCAAAAAGTGTATACCAGCTTAGAGAAAATTATTTGATATTGGCATATAAAGCTTGACTTATCCGTAAACGGTATACAAAAATTTGATCAGGATGCCTGATAAGGCAATCGGCTTCGGCCGAGGGAGGAGGAAATGACCATGGTCCAGACCAGGAAGCCGTTCATCGTTGGCATCGGCGGCACGCAGCGCCCCGGTTCGAGCTCTGAGCTTGCCCTTCGCTATTGCCTCTCCGTCGCCGAAAGCGCCGGCGCCGAGATCGACATCATCTGCGGCGCAGCACTGGAACTGCCGCTCTTCGATCCCGGCGTTTCTCATCGCACGCCGGCCGCGCGCCGCCTCGTCCAGGCGCTCCGCCGCGCCGACGGCATCGTGATCGCGACGCCGAGTTATCACGGCGGCATGTCGGGCATGATCAAGAACGCCATCGACTATACGGAAGACATGCGCGAGGACGAGCGCTCCTATTTCGACGGTCGCGCTGTCGGCTGCATCGTCTGTGCCAGCGGCGACCAGGCGCTTGGTACGGCGCTGGCCGGGCTGCGTTCCATCGTCCATGCATTGCGCGGCTGGCCGACGCCCTACGCCGCGACGATCAAGTCCAACGACAAGCCCTTCGTCGATAGCCAGCCGGCGAAGCGCGAAGTCGCCCAGGCACTTGAAATCGTCGCCTCGCAGGTCGTCAGCTTCGCCGAAATGGCAATGGCGGCCCGCGTCGAAGAGGTCGCACCGCGCCTCGTCGCGGCCCACTGATTCCTCTTCTCTTTCATCATCACCGGAACCGCCTGGCATCTTAGGGGATGGCGGTCTTTGCGGAGTTTTCCATGAAGTTCAACTTCTTCCACCTGATGCCCTATCCGGATTATGACAAGCTGCCGCACGAGTGGCCTGTCAGCACCCACGATATCGACAGCCGGCGCATCCAGGCGCTCTACAAGGAATATGTCGACGAGATGGTCGATGCCGAGAATTACGGCTTCGATTGGGTCGGCTGCAACGAGCACCATTACAGCCCCTATGGCCTTATGGCGAACCCCAACCTGATCGCTGGCGCGCTCGCTCGCCAGACGGAGAAGGCGAAGATTGCGATCGTCGGCAACCTGCTGCCGCTGCTCAATCCAATCCGCGTTGCGGAAGAATATGCTATGATCGACGTCATGTCCGGTGGCCGCCTGATCGCCGGCTTCCTGCGCGGCATCCCGCATGAATATATCGCCTACAACATCCCGCCGAGCGAATCCCGCAGCCGGCTCCGCGAAGCGACCGAACTCATCATCAAGTGCTGGACCGAGGACGAACCCTTCGGCTGGGAGGGCGAGCACTATCAGTTCCCGGCCGTCTCCATCTGGCCGAAACCGATCCAGAAGCCCTATCCGCGCATCCTGATGTCGGCGAGCAATGAGGAATCGGCGGAATTTGTCGCCAAGACGCGGGCGATCATGGGCATTACCCTCATCCAGGATCTGGGGGCAGCCAGGAAGGCGATCGAGCACTTCAGGAATGTCTCACGCGGCTATGGCTGGGAACCGACGCCGGACGATATCCTCGTCGGCCAGCAGATCTGCATCGCCGATACAGATGAGGAGGCCAAGGAGCACATGGCCTCCGCCCAGACCTATTTCCACCAGACGCTGATGCGCCCGCAGCGCTCCGCCCAGCAACTCGTGTTGCAGCAGAGCCGCTACTATACCGGCACCGATGTCGGCGAGAATTTCCAGAAGCGGCTTGCGACGCTACGCAACCGCACCGTCGACGAGCAGATCGAGGCCGGCTCGATCATCTGCGGCAGCCCGGAATCGGTTCGTCAAGCAAACCCCCCGCCTCAATCAGGAACTGGGCTCCGGTCTGCTCAACCTGACCATCAAGGTCGGCAACATGCCGGGCAGCGTCGTCCGCCGTGGCATGGAACTGTTCCGCGATCGCGTCGCGCCGCACGTTGCTGGTCTTTGAGAGGAGGTTTGATCCATGACTTTTGAAATCAAGGCGATCGAGCTTTCCTGCGGCAAGCTCAATTATCATGTCGGCGGCTCGGGCACGCCGGTCCTTTATCTGCACGCTGCCGGCGGCGTCATGCTGACCGAACCGCTGAAGGCGCTGACGAAGAGCCACATGGTCTACGCGCCAATCTGCCCCGGCTTCGATGGCTCCGAGGGCAACGAGCGCCTGAAAACCGTGCAGGACTGGGCGGCTATGGTCGCCGAATTCGCCGAGAAGGTTATCGGACCGCGTTTCGACGTGATCGGCTCCTCTTTCGGAAGCTGGACGGCGCTGTGGCTCGCCGCCAATAACCCGAAGATAGTCGATCACCTGATCCTGCAGGTGCCGGCCGGTTTCCGCTTCGGCGGCAAGGGCGGCCTTCCGGCCGATCCCGAAGCGCGCTTCAAGGCGCTCTATGCTCATCCGCAGAAGATCACGTCTGCACCGAAGTCGCCGGAAGTCATGACGAATAACGGCAATACCTACGAGCGCCTCGCCAACAATGTTCAGGTTGATGAAGCGCTCAGCGCGCGCCTGCCTTCGATCGAGGCGGTGACGCTGATCCTGCTTGGCACGGAAGACAAGGTTGTGCCGGCAGAGGCAGGCGCGCACCTGAAACGCATGATCCCGACCTCGCAGCGCGCTTTCATCTTCGATGCGGCTCATTCGATCGAGGTCGACCAGCCGGAACGGACGCTCCGCCTCTGGACCGCATTCCTGAAGCGCGGCCCGGGTTATGTGCTGAATCAGGGGCCGGAAGCGGCTTGAGAGATATCCCTGGGATTTAAATTCCCCCCTCCCAGGGAAGCTTGGCCCGGACTTCGGTCGGGGCCTTTTTTCTTTTGGGGGAACGGATGGCGGCAACTTCTCCTCCGTCATCCCTGTGACAAGTACAATGACGCAGCCGGGAGGTCACGATCACAATCGCTCAAAAGCGAGTCGCGATGGTCAATTCCAGTCGATCCCGCAGTTTCAACATTGACGGATTGAGTATGTCTATTATGAATTAAGTTGCGTTTTGCATCAGGATGGCCCAAAGCCACGGGCAGACCGCCATCGTCCCGAATACGTGGCACGGTGTGCAAGGGAGGAATAGCATGATCGGTGAAGAAGTCAGGCGCAAGGAAGATCTCCGGTTGATCACCGGCAAGGGTCAATATGCCGATGACTTGAAATACGAGAACGCGGCCTATGCCGCCTTCGTCCGTTCGCCGCATGCCCATGCGATCATCAAAAGCATCGACACTTCTGCCGCCTGCGAAATGCCGGGCGTTCTGGCCGTCCTGACCGGGGAGGATATCGTCGCGGCTGGCATCAAGCCGATTCCCCATGCGATCGGCAGCTCGCAATTCGGCTCCGACATCCGCATCAGGAACCGTGACGGTTCGGAGCGCGCCCGCACCCATCATCAGGCGCTGCCGGCCGACAGGGCCCGTTTCGTCGGCGAGGCGATTGTCATGGTCGTCGCCGAATCCACCAACCTTGCCAAGGATGCGGCGGAAGCCGTGGTGGTCGACTGGGAGGAGTTGCCTTCCGTCGTGCGCGGCATCGATGCGATCGAGGAGGGCGCACCGCAGCTCTGGGACCACGTGCCGGGCAACAAGGCGATGGATGGTGAAGTCGGCGACAAGGCGGGCGCGGATGCCGCCTTCGCCAAAGCCGCGCATGTGCTGGAATTCGAAAGCTGGGCGCAGCGCGTCACCGGCGTGCATATGGAACCGCGCTCGTCGTCCGCCGAATACGATCCCGAGACCGGCAAGTTCACCATCCACGCTTCCGGCGGCCATGGCGTCGTGATGATGCGCGAGCAGATCGCCGCTTCGCTCGGTGTCGATATGGCCTTCGTGCGGGTCGTGGCGCCGCGCGATGTCGGCGGCAATTTCGGCACCCGCAACGCCACCTATCCGGAATTCGTGCTGCTGCCCTACGCCGCAAAGCTGATTGGCCGGCCGGTCAAACATCAGGCGGAGCGCATCGAGGCTTTCCTTTCGGATTTCCAGGGCCGCGACCTGCATGTTCGGGCCAGGCTGGCGCTGGACAAGGACGGCAGGTTCCTCGCCTTTCACTCGACCAACGTCAGCAATATCGGCGCGCACACGGTCTCCTACACCGCCCTCAACAAGGGCCTGCAGCTGATGACCAGCCTTTATCGCGTGCCGGTCGCGCATGTGGAATTCTTCGCGGCGATGACCAATACCGTGCCGACCATTCCCTACCGCAGCGCCGGCCGGCCGGAAGCCATGTATATCATAGAGCGGATGATCGACCTCGCCGCCCGCAAGTTCGGTTTCGATCGGGTCGAACTGCGCCGCATCAACATGATCCCGGAAGAGGAATGTCCCTATGCCAATCCGTTCGGCGTGAGCTACGACAACGGCGACTATATCGGCTGCATGGACAAGGTGCTCGCCATGGCCGACTGGAACGGTTTCGAGGCGCGCCGGGCGGAAGCGCGAAAGCGTGGAAAATATCGCGGCATCGGCCTTTCCAACTATATCGAGGGCACCAGCGGCGTGCCGCGCGAGCGCGCCGAGATCACCGTCGACCCGACATCTGGCATCGTCGATGTGGTGATCGGCACCCAGAACACGGGTCAGGGACACGAGACGGCCTTCGCCCAGCTCGTCGGCTCCTTCCTCGGCATTTCCCACGAGGTGGTGCAGATCCGCGCCAGCGACACGGATTTCGTCTCGGCCGGCGGCGGCTCGCATTCCGGCCGCTCGCTGCGCTTCTCCTCGATCGTCATGCACAAGGCGACCGCTGAGATCATCGAGCGCGGCAGGAAGGTCGCCGCTTTCATGCTGAACGTCGCGCCGGACGCGATCGACTACGCCGAAGGCCATTTTCGCGCCCGCGGTTCCAACGGCGTAGTCAGCCTGTTCGAAGCGGCGGAAGCCGCCGAAAAGGATCTCGGCCTGCCGGGCGAGCTGAAGGGCTCGCTCGCGGCGATCGCCGACGAGACCACCCACGGGCTTGCCTACCCCTATGGCGCGGCCGTTTGTGAGGTGGAGGTCGACCCGGAAACCGGCTATTACGAGATTCCGCGCTATTCGACGGTGGACGATGTCGGCAAGGCGCTGAACCCGATGATCGTCGACGGCCAGACCCATGGCGGTATCGTGCAGGGCGCCGGGCAGGCCATGTATGAATGGTCGCATTACGATCGCGAAACCGGCCAGAACCTTTCCGCCACCTTCATGGATTATCAGATCGGGCGCGCTTCGGATTTTCCGAGCTTCGATACGGTGATCAGCGAAGTGCCGGCGAAGAGCCATCCGCTCGGCTTCCGGCCGGGCGGGGAGGGTGGTACGACCCCCTCGCTGGGCGTGGTCGTCAATGCGATCACCGATGCACTCGCCGATCTCGGCGTCGCTCATATCGAAATGCCGGTGACGCCATCCCGCATCTGGCAGGCGATCCAGCAGGCCAAAGCCAATCAATAGAGGAGGAAAAATTGTCCGAAGTCCTGATTTCCACGAAGGGGAACGTCCTCGAAATCATTCTCGACCGTCCCGACAAGGGCAATGCGCTGACGCCGGAGATGGCGGAAGCCATCACCGCCGCGCTGAAGTCGCTGTCTCCGGAAACCCGGGTCGTGCTGATGAAGGCGAACGGGCCGGACTTCTGCATCGGCCGGAGTGCGGCCATGCCGGCGCCGGGCACGCGCGCCACGGCGCTCGATCTCCGCAACGCGATCTCCGACCCGGTGCTCGATTTCTATGAAGTGTTGCGCGAGATTCCCGTGCCCTTCATTACCGCTGTTCAAGGGAAGGCTGCCGGCGTCGGCTGCGCCATCGCGGCGCTTGCTGACGTGGCAATTGCTGCCGACGGCGCCACCTTCCAAGTGCCGGAGATGAACCACGACATCGCGCCGACGCTCGTGCTTAACGCGCTCGCCGACCGCATCTCGCGCGCAGCGCTTGCCCGCCTGGTCTTTACCCGTGACGTCATTCCGGCGGCGGAAGCCAAGGTTCTTGGCCTGATCGGCATCACGGCTCCAGCCGACGGACTGGAAGCGGAAGTCGCACGCGTGGTGGGTCAGCTCGAAAAGAATTCGGTGCCGACCGTGCGCGGCATCAAGGCCTTCATCTCGATGAGTCCGGAAACCTCGTTTGCTTCGCGTAAGGAACTCGCCGCGCTGATCAACTGCGTCGCGACGGCGGAGAAGTTCAGATAAGTGCTTATTTGCCCCCATCCTAACCTTCTCTCGGCGAGCGGGGAGGGGAAGATGGCGGCAGCCGGAAGCTGAAGTTACAGCGCCAGCCCTTGTGTGACGAACGGCGTCAACGCTTCGGTCGCTGCTGGCGAAATCTGCACGATCGCCCGTGCATCCAGATCGAAGACGATGGCGATGGACTGCATCGAGCCGAATACTCGGCCGGTGAAGGGATCGACCATCCAGAAGATCAGCGACATGGTGCGCTTGTCGGTCTTCTGCAGTCCCGCCCAGATCTCGAAACAATTGCCGAGGCGGGGCGTCTCACCGTAGATGATGCGGAATTCCAGCACGGCTCCGCCGATCTTGCCGGGCCGTGCCTCCGCGTGCTCGGCAACCAGCGCCCGGATCGGTCCGGTGAGTTGTTTTACGCCGCCGCCAACCGCGCCGATGAACTTTTGCGATCCCATCCGTCCGAAGGCATCGCAAGCGTCCATCTCGATCAGGCTCATTGCCGTGCGCTTCAGGCCCAGTTCCAAGGCCCGCTCGCGCGAGGCGGTCAGCGCCACCGGTTCGTCGTCCGTGCCACGCGGCGCGGCCTCCTTCGGCGTCTCGACCAGCGAGGTCGAGGCCCTTTTCCGGAAAGCCGCCGGCCAGGGCTGCGGAGTGGTGCCGTCCGCCGCATCGACATGCGTGAGCCGCACCCGGAAGGTTGCGGCCACCTGCCCGCTTTCGCTATGATGAAGCACGAGCACGGCGAAAGCTGTCGTCTCACCAATCTCCAGGAAACCGCCGGTCATGTGCAGCGGCGCGCCGGCATGCGCTTCGCGATGGAAGCGGATATGGTGCTCGTTGAAGGCGACCGTCGTGGGCGACGAAGGGGAGAAGAGACCCGGCAGGCCGTTGAACCCGAAGAGCATGGCGAGCCCTTCATTGGCACGCGCCACGTAGTATTGCGTGTTCCAGTGGCCCATCTCGTCCACTTCCCATTGGCGCACGCTGCCGCGCCATACTTCGGTCATCTCGTCGCTCAAGCCGTTTCCCCCTGAAGCACGATGCGACCCTTGACGGCGCCTTTGAGAAGGCGGTTCATAGCGCCGTTGATGTCGGACTTCGGCACGGCTTCATAGGGAATGGCGTCGAGCTTGCCGCTTTTTGCCAGGTCCACCAGCTCACGCAATTCCTGCAGCGTGCCGGTGATGCTGCCGATGAGGCTCAAGCCCCCCTGCGCCATGCGCATGGTCGGAACGGTAAGCTGGCCGCCATACATGCCGACCATGATGATACGGCCGCCGCGCGCCAGCGCCGGGAAGGAGAAGGCGGTCGTTTCACTGTTGTTGACGAAATCGATGATGGTGCGCACCGGCCCGCCGACCGTTTCGACGATCTTCTGTGTCACGTCGCCACTGCTCGAAAGCACCGTTTTATGCGCGCCGGCTTCCAGCGCAGTCTTCAGCTTTTCTTCCGACATATCGACCACAACAATGTTCTCGTGGCCGAGCGCCTTCAGAATGACGATGCCGCTCAGGCCTAATCCGCCGGCGCCGACCACGACCACTGCCTCGTCGGGACGCATCGGCATGGCCTTGCGGATGGCGGAATAGGCGGTGAGCCCCGAGCAGGCATAGGTCGCGGCAAGCGCCGGATCGAGGTCGTCCGTGTCGATCAGGTAGCGGCTGTGCGGCACGACCACATGGCTGCCGAAACCGCCGGGCCGTTTCATGCCGAGCTGGCGGGCCTGCATGCAGAGGTTTTCCCGGCCGGTACGGCAGGTATCGCAGGTGCCGCATCCGAGCCAGGGATAAACAAGGCGACGATCGCCGATTTTCACGCCGGTCGCCTCCAATCCCACGGCGGTGACGGTGCCGAGGATCTCATGGCCGAGAGTGAGGGGCCGCGTAAGCCCGATGCTGTCGATCGACACCTTGCGGTCGCCCATGTCAAAGATGCCCTTCCAGAGGGTCAGGTCGGAATGGCAGAGCCCGCAATGGGATACCAAGATGACCACCTCGCTGCCGGTGGGTTCGGGCGTCGCTTCCTCGACCTCTTTCAGCACTTCCGATGCCTCGAAGACTTTCCATGACCGCATGATGCAACTCCTCCCAGATGCGTGACACACGAGTATCAGGTCGCCTGCTATACAGCAATCGGGAAATGGCAGGAGGATTGAATCTGGGGGATACCAGCACCGCTGGGATATTCAACGTCGTTGTAAATCCAACTGAGTAGTGACGATCGTCTCTCCCGATTCCGGATCTTGGTCCAGTGTACGAATACGAAGTCCGCCGCCTCCGATTTTTTCGATCGTCATCCTGGCTTGCCGATCGCCATAGATTTCGTTGGCCCAGGTTACGTCGAGGTTAAGGGTGTTTCCCTCCCGGCTTCCGTTGAGCTTCGACGGTTTGCCTGAGACACCGACGTAATTGCCTGAATAGGATGCGCCGGATGCCTTGACAGTCGCGGTGAAGGTCCGTTTGACGACGACAAGGGCACTGCATGTGCCATTCATGGAAAAGCTGGAGCGGTCGGCATCCGATTTCATGCTGCATGAGACATCGACTTTGCCGCCGCCAAGTTTTGTAAGAACCTTTCCGCCGCCCGTCCACTGTCCTTCTATCGACTGCAGGAAGTCTTCTTCGGAGGCAAATGCGCCTGACGAAAGGCATAAGGCAACGATTAGAGCAATGGCTGAAAGAGCACGCATCGGGGGAGCGCCTTGTTGACCCATGCTAGTGAACCTCGAAATATTGAGCTTTGTTCCGCGACCGCTTCAGCTTTTCCGCCAAAAACCTGTTATGCTGGCTTTCGTCAGCATTCTGCTTCTTTCTCCCGCTCCTCCAACGCCATCTCCGCTCCGGCAATCGCCTTATCCAGCAAGGAAAGGAAAGTCTGGCGTTCTTCCGGTGAGAGGCTTCGCAAAAGGTCCGCCTCGTGTTCCGGCATCGAAGCTTCCACCAGTGCGGCCGCCTCGAGCCCGGCCCTGGTCAGCCGCAGTTCGTAGACCCGGCCGTCGTCCAGCGAACGGGTGCGTTCGACGAGCTTCTGTTTGATGAGGGGGCCAAGCGACTGGATGAGCGTCGGCGGCTCGATCCTCAGCCGCCTTGCGAGCGCGATCTGACTGATGCCGGGATGGCGGCGGATCGAGAGCAGCACGCCGCCTTGCACCGGCGTGACGGCAAGCCCGCGAGCGCGGAACCAGCCCTGCCAATGGCTGCCGAAAAGCGACTGCAGCCGCCTGATGCGGATGCCGGCGACACCGGGCAACAGGACAGCTTTGCCGGCCTCCTGGTCAGGGGCCTTCGGATCGAAACTCATTTCCTGTCCCAGTTGTCGTAGACCTTCACATCCATCGTGCCGATGCCCTCGAAAGTGCCATGCAGCATATCGCCGGCGGCGATCGGTGCAACGCCTTCCGGGGTGCCGGTCATGATGATGTCGCCGGGATAGAGCGTATAGGCCTTGGTGGTGAATTCGATCAGCTTCTGGACGTTGAAGATCAGCATCTTCGTGTTGGACTTCTGGCGTGTTTCGCCGCCGATCGTCAGCTCGAAATCAAGATTGTTCGGGTTCGGGATTTCGTCCGCGGTAACGACATAGGGGCCGAGTACGCTGAACGTGTCGAGCGACTTCCGGTAGCTGCGTTCCTCCGGGCCGCGGATGGTGATGTCGTAGCCGATCGCGTAGCCGGCGACGTAATCCAGCGCATCCGCCTCCGACACGCGAAAGGCCTTCTTGCCGATGATGACAGCGAGCTCGATCTCGTGATCGGTGCGGCGGTCGTTCCAATCGACGACGATGCCTTCCGAAGGACCGATCAGCGAGCTTACCGCTTTAAGGAAGACGCCGGCCTCGGCGATCGGCTTGATCTTCATGCCGTGATGCAGCTGGTCGCTGTCCAGCACCTCGTCCAAATGGAGCCGGTAGTTGACTGGCGCACCGACGATCTTGCCGGGATTGGCAATCGGGCTCAAGAGCGCCACATCGGCGAGCTTCTTTGACGGCGCGGTCTTCGCCATGTCCTCCATGACGGGACGCAACTCGGCGAAATGCGCCATGAACTGGTCGCCATGCGGGAAGGGGTAGCGGTAGGCCGGCAGGCGGTCGAGCACGGCGGTGACGTCCTTCACCTCATCGCCGACGACCACGCCCAGACGATTATCGTCGAAGCGACAGAAACGCATTTTTCTCTCCTCAGGTTCTTTAGAAAGCGGTGCTCAGACCTTGGCGCGGTCTTCGCGGAAATAGCCGAGCTTCTCCTGCGCGACGCGATCGGAGAAGCAGAAGACGACGACGTCTTCGTTCGCCCTGAACGAGCGCCACGACCATCCGGGCACGACGATGACGTCCTTCGGGCCGAAATCGAAGGTCTTTGCCCCGATCGTGATCGAGCCGGTGCCTTCGGCGATGCACATGACGATATGGTCGGTGGAGCGTATCTTTGCCGTCTCCATGCCCTTCGGGAAGTGGCTCAGCCAGGCCGACATGGTCGGCATGGTCCAGCCGCCGTCGAGCGGGTTGGCATAGCGCAGCGTCGTGCCGATATGGGCGTCGATCTCCTCGCCGCGCGAAGACCTGTAAAGAGCCTCGCGGCTGCGCTCATAAGGGTAGTTGAAGATAGGTGTCGTCTGGCCGTAGGGGCTCGTGCCGCCGATCGGCAGCATGCCGGAACCGAAACGGAAGAACGAGTCGCCCTCCGGTCGGAGGATCTCCTGTTCGGCGTCGTTGTAGTCCTCGCGGAAGACCGCTTCGAAGAAGGCGATCATCGGGACGTCGAGACCGTCCAGCCAGGCGGCCGGGTCGGAGCCGTCATTGCCGTGGTCGTGCCAGGCCCAGACGGGCGTGATGACGAAATCGCCGAAGGCCATGCGGGTGCGCTCGCCGCCAACCGACGTATAGGCGCCGGAGCCTTCCAGCATGAAACGCAGCGCCGACGGCGTGTGACGGTGGGCAGGGGCCACTTCGCCCGGCATGATGATCTGGATGCCGGCATAAAGCGTCGAGGTGGCGCGCGACTGGCCGGGGAAGGCGGGGTTTTCGAGGATCAGCACGCGGCGTTCAGCCTCTTCCGCCGTCAGCAGGTTGCCGGATTCCAGGATCAGCGGACGGATATCATCATAGCGCCAGCGATGCGCCTCAGCCTTGGATTTCGGCTCCGGCGGCAGCATGCCCTTCATCACTTCCCAGAGCGGTGCCATGTTGTGCGGCTTCAGGCGTCCGTAGAATTCCTCGCGTTTTGCGACGGTGACTGCATCGATCTCGTGCATAGAATCCTCCCTATGGTTTCCTCAAGCCATAGATCGTAAGGTATACTAATTATTTTGAAGGCGTCAATTGATGACGATGATTGGAGGAAGAAGCGGTACGGCAGACCCAATGCGGTTTCTCCCCTGAGGGAGATGTCACTGAAAATGACAGAAGGCGGGCTTCCTCTCAGCAGTTCCGGAAACAAGGGTATGGCTATTAGGACAACGAACTATCGTCCCGCCGTGCTCCTCGCCTTTGCCGGCTTCGCCGCCACCGGCGTTTCGTTTTCCTTGCCTTTCACGCCGCGGCTGGAGGCACCGAGCCGTTCGGAAAGCCGGTGTGTTGCCGTCAGCAGCGCATCAAGCGTCTGCTTTTTCCGAGGGCCGGAGAGTTGCTTGTCGGACCCAAGAACGGTCATGGTCGCGACGATGCGGCTGCTATAGTCGAAGACCGGCGCAGCGATCGCGGCGAAACTCGAATTGATGCTGTTGACCGTCATCGCATAGCCTTGGCGGCGTACGGTCTCGACGATCTTCTGGATATCCTTCACTGTCGTGATGCGGGGGGCGAGCGAAGCAGTCTCTTCGGAATGATCCCGCTTGGCGGCGGCGATCTCGTCCTGCCGTACCGCGGCCGTCTCGCTCTCATCGAGATAAGTGAGGAAGACCTGGCCGGTCGCGGAGGTCAGGAGCGGCAGGACATAGCCAAGACGCACGGCGAGCGACCCCTGCCGTTGGCCGTCGACCTTGGAGACGATGCCCGGGCCGCGATCGCCCCAGAGCGAGAGGTACGTCGCAAAGCCGGTCGCCCGCTGAAGCGTGGCAAGTTCTTCGCGGGCGAGTTCCACGACATCGAGCTGCCGGATGGCCGACAGACCGAGCTGGATCGCAAAACGCCCGAGCCCGTAATGGCCGGTGACGGGATCCTGGAAGGCAACGCCTTCCTTGACGAAGCTGACGAGGTAGAGATGCGCCTTGGAGGGCGGCATGCCGGCAGCAGCAGCGATGTCCCGCAACGGCAGCGGACCGTTGGCCGCCTCCATGGCGCGGATCACCTGGAAGCCGACCTCGATCGACTGAATGCGGCGCTGGGTCCACTCCTCGGCTGGCTTTCCTTTATCTGATGCCATTCTAAATCCCTCATGTTCCCAGATGATTATCCTTATATTCGAATGAGGTCGAGCCTGCTTCAACTGTGGTTTTCCACAGCCCGGAACGCGGCTGCGAGATCATCCGCATCGAGTCCATGTTCCTGGTTGATCAGGAACGGGCTTTTCGCGCAGGCGAGAGCGAGGCTTTCGATCGCAGCGTCATCCACTGCCGGCAACCCGAGATCGGCGACCCTGCGCGGCATGCCGATCTCGTCGTAGAAGGAAAACAGCGTTTCGAGCTCACATTCCGAACGATCCTCGGCGATCGCCTGAACCAGCGTGCCATAGGCCGCATGTTCGCCATGCAGCGACTGCTTGCGCACCGGCTCGATGGCGCCGAGTTCGGTCGCGACCGCATGGGCGACAGAGAGCCCCGTATTCTCGAAGGCGACGGCACTCAGCCAGAGGATGGCTTCGATCACCGCTTCCAGGTCCGGCGTCACTTCGCCGGTGCCGGCGACGTGCATGGCCCCCGGCCCGTGTTCGAGCAGCATGCGATAACAGAGGTCGCCGAGCATCACGCCGGTTTTGAGGGGTCTTGTGCCGTGCTTGGAAAGCCCGGTCCCCTTCCAGGCGCCTTCCGCCTCGAATTTGGCGGTGAGCGCATCGCCGATGCCGCCGCGCAAGAGCCGGGCAGGGGCCTTGGCAATGATTGCCGTATCGACGATCACGAAAGCCGGATTGTCGTCCATCTGCTCGACGGCGATCATCTCATGGTTCTCGTCATAGATGACGATGCCGCGCGTTGCGGGCGCATCGGTGGAGGCGACCGTCGGCACGCTGACGAAAGGCAGACCGGTGCGGCGGGCGACGCCCTTGGAGACGTCGAGTGTGCGGCCTCCGCCAATGCCGACCACCACTTCGCCGCCCTTGCGGCGTACCTCTTCGGCCAACCGGTCCATCTCTCCATGGGTGACGTCCGCATCGAAGAGAATGATCGTCGTTGCGATATCCTGCCGGGTGAGCGTCTTGGCGAGCTCGGCTTCAATGTGGGGAAACACGGCGGCATCGCAGATGGCGACGACCGAACGGCCGAGCGTCGCCGCCTTTTCGCCGAGCAAACCGAGACTGCCTGGGCCCTGGATGTAGAAAGCCGGCGCTCGGAAAATACGTGTCATGGACTCCCCCAAATGCTGTCACGTAGAACGCTATACAACATTATCAAAGAAATGGGAGTTTGGCGAAGGCCGAATTGACTTGCGACGTGTCTGTACCGATCGGTCGAGGATCAAGTGAGATCGGTGAGGTAGGTGTTTTCCGCCCTTGACTGGGTGTAAGCCGCTGGATTGATGTTTGCGATGATCAGTGCCTCGCCTTCGGCGGGTGCTTCGGCCAGCAGCTTGCCGTCCGGCGCGACAATGCGCGAGAGGCCCGCATAGGCGAACAATTCGTCAGAGCCTGAGTGGTTGATATAGGCGACAAAAACCTGGTTCTCGAAAGCACGGACCGGGATCATGTGGTTGGCAATGAAATCACCGGACCAGCCCTTCGGCAGCGCCGTCGGCACCACGACGAGATCGGCCCCGCCCTTTGCCAACTGGCGGACATTCTCCGGGAACTCGACGTCATAGCAGATCAGGAAGCCGAGTCTGACGCCGCCGAGGGTGACGAATACCTGACGCCGATCCTCTTGAGCGAACCATTGCCGCTCATAGGGACCATAGAGATTGCACTTGCGGTAGACCGCAGTCTGGCCAATGCCGTCCGTGAAGAAGGCGCTGTTGAAGGTGGCTTCATGGGTCTCTTCGGCAAAGCCGGCAACGATGGCGATGCGGTGCCTTGCAGCGATTTCCGATAGCTGGTCCGTGACGAGGCCATGGGCGGGCGTGGCGAGATCGGGAAACCGGTCCGCGGCGCCGTAACCGGTCAGCGCCAGTTCTGGCGCGATCAGCAATGCGGCGCCCTGAGCCGCAGCCCTTTCCGCCGCGGCCCTGATCTTCGCCAGATTGGCGTCGACATCGCCGACGACCGGCTGCATCTGATAACCGGCAATTTTCATCGGTCCGCCCCTATTTGTCTTCCGACATCGCGCCAAGCAGCTTCGGCAGGTCGCCGAACCGCGCCACCAGGCCGAAGACGACCGCAGCGACAACCAGGAACAGCACCGTCACCGAGGCCATGGTCGGGGTATAGCCGTAGCGCAGCGCGTTGAAGATCTTGATCGGCAAGGTTTCCATCGTGAAGCCTACCGTCATGTAGGCAACGATGTATTCGTTGAGCGACAGGACGAAGGCGAAGGCATAACCCGAGACGAGATAAGGCAGGATCAGCGGCAGCACGACGGTGCGGAACACCATTTTGTCATCGGCACCCATCGTGGCGGCCGCTTCCACCAGCGAGCGGTCGATCGCCGAAAAACCGAGCGACAATGTCACCAGCGGCAGGGTGACGAAGAAGATGCCGTGGCTGATGACCGCCGTCCAGGGCTGGCCGTAGAAGCCGGTCGTCGCCCAGAAGGTGAGCATTCCGAGTGCGGTGATCACCGGCGGCAGGGTAAAGGGCGCGATGCCGAGAAGCTGGAAAATATTCGCCCAGGGAGCAATGCGCCGCCACAGGAACCAGGCGAGCGGCAGCGCGATCAAAAGCGCCAGCAGAGCCGAAAGAGCTGCAAGCGTCAGCGAGGCGATCAGCGCGTTCCGCCATTCCGGATTGGTGAAGATCTGACCGTACCAGGCGAGCGAAAAGCCCTGCGGCGGAAAGGTCAGCGACTGGCGCTGGTTGACCGAGACGCCGGCGACGACGATCAGCGGCAGGGCGAGGAACAGGCCGACGATGAAGAAGAACAGGCGGCGAAGCGCGGTCATTTGGCCTCCTTCTGCCGGCCCGCATAAAAAGCGAGGCCTACCAGCGCCAGCGACACCAGCACGAGAAATACGGCCATGGCGGCGGCGAAGGGCATGTTCGACTGGTAGATCGCCTGGTCGGTGATCAGCACCGAGAGTGTCCAGTGCTGGGGCCTTCCGAGAAGCTGCGGCAGCAGATAGGAGCCGAGCGCGAAGATGAAGACCATGATCAGCGTCGCGAGGATGGTATTCCGCAGCGCCGGCACGACGACTGTGAAAAATGCCTTGACGGGCGAGGCGCCGAGCGTGCGCGCTGCTTCCGTCAGCGTCGGGTCGAGCCGCACCAGTGCCGGATAAAGCACAAGGATCGTATAGGGAAAGGCCTGGTATGCCATGGCGGTCATGACGGCGGTAAAGCTTGGCGTCAGCGCCTGCGCCTGTTCCATCAGTCCCAGCCAGACAAGCAAATTGGTGATGCCGGCGGTGCGGGAAAACAGTGTCGACCAGGCGAAGCCGATCATCACTTCCGAGAGCGACAGGATGGAGAGGAGCACTACCAGCCAGACGATCTGGACGTTCCGCTTGGAGCGGGAAAGGAGATAGGTGAAGGGAATGCCGACCACCACGCAGGCAACCGCCACTGCGATCGCTAAAAACAGCGAGAAGCCGAGCACCTTGCCGAAGAACAGGCTCAGGAACCGGGCGTAATTGTCGAAGACGAAGGCCGGCGTATAAAAGCCGCCCTGTTGCCGCTGGAAGAAGGAGACGGCAATCATCGTGGCGAAGGGTACCACGAAGAACACGGTCAGCATGCCCGCCGGGAAGAGAAGCGGTCCGTAATCGGCAGGGCGCTGCGGTGGTTCGCGTCTCATTTCGCAAGCACCACGCTGGTCGTCGGATCGAGCCGGATGCCGACCTGCTGTCCGACCGAAACCTCCGGCCGGCTGCGCGGCGAGGAAACGGCGATGATCTGCTGGCCGCCTGCTTCCACGAAGGTCTCGATGGCGCCGCCGAGATCGCGGACAAAGGTCACGGTGCCGGAAATCGCACCATTGCCGGGGGCGGTGAGCTGCACGTCTTCCGGCCGCACCGAGAGCACGCCCTTTGCAGTTCCGGCGGGTAGCGTCAACCCTTCGACGGCCTGCCCCAGCACCCTGGCGCGACTGGCATTGTCGGCCTCGACGGGGATAAGGTTGGTCTGGCCGATGAAGTCGGCGACAAAACTGTCGGCCGGACGGCGGTAGATATCGACGGGAGCGGCGGCCTGGCGAATCTCGCCCTTGTTCATCACCACGACCGTATCGGCCATGGTCATCGCTTCGCGCTGGTCATGGGTGACGACAATGGTGGTGATGCCGAGCCGCTGCTGCAACTGGCGCAACTCCACCTGCATCGCCTCGCGGAGCTTCGCGTCGAGCGCCGAAAGCGGCTCATCGAGAAGGAAAAGTTTCGGCGAGATGGCCAAGGCCCGTGCGATCGCAACGCGCTGTCGTTGGCCGCCGGAGAGCTTGTTGACGGAACGGTCGGCGAAACCCGGCAGATGGATCATCGCCAGGAGTTCCTCGACCCGCTTCTTTTGCATGTCCTTCGCGATGCCGCGGATGCGGAGCGAATAGGCGATGTTCTCGCCGACGGTGAGGTGCGGAAAAAGCGCCAGCGACTGAAATACCATGCCGAGTTCGCGCTTGTGGGTCGGCATGGTGGTGATATCGGCACCGCCGAGCTGGATCGTGCCTTCGGTCGGCAGATCGAGGCCGGCAATCATGCGCATCAGCGTGGTCTTGCCGCAGCCAGAGGGGCCGAGCAGGCAAACGAAGGTGCCGTCCGGCACGGAGAGGCTGACGTCGCTGACGGCGGTAAACGTGCCGAACCGCTTCGTCACATGCTGAAGGTTCAATCCGGGCATTTGGTCTCCGCTGCTTCTACCGCGCGCACTCAGGGCTATTTATGCCCCTCATCCGGCTGCCGCCACCTTCTCCCCGCTTGCGAGGAAGAGGGATTTGCCGCTCCGTTTCGGGACTCTCCGGCGTCGGATAAGGCACGTCCCCTCTCCCCGCAAGCGGGAAGAGGGTTAGGATGAGGGGCAAACAGCCTTACCCCGCAATCATCTCTGTCCACTTCTGGTTCAGGAAATCGGACTTGGTCTGGTAGAGATCATAGCGCGGGACGATCGGTTCGATATCGGAAGACACGGCGGCGAATTCCTGGTCGGTGAGATCGGTGAGGCCGCGCTGGACAGTCGGTGAGGTGCCGACTTTGCGGGAAAGCGTCGCCTGGATTGCCGGCTGGCACATGTAATCGATGAAGACATGCGCCTCTTCCGTCTTCTGCGAAGCGCGCGACAGCGCCCAGCACCCACTATCCTGGATGCCGCCTTCCTTCGGGAAGGTGGAGCGGACATGGAAACCGTCGGCGACCGCAAGGCCGGTGACGTCGTGATAATACTGGCCCATCGGGATTTCGCCGGATTTCAGCGCCTGTTCGAACTGCGCCTCGTCGCGATACCACAGCCGGACGTTCGGCTTTAGCTCGGCAAGCTTTTCGAGCGCCTTGATGATGCCTTCGTCCGTGTCGAGCGCGCTCGTGCCGCCCATGAAGGTTTTCGCCGTCACTTCAAGCAGGAAGGAGTTGGAGACGAGCGCGAGCAGGCCAAGCTTGTCTTCCTTGTCCTTCTCCCAAAGCGCGCTCCAGGAGGTAGGTGCGTCCTTGAACACGTCCGTGTTGGAGACGAGCGTGATGTACCAGGAGACTGCGCCGATGCCGGCAACGCGGCCGTCCGGATATTTGTTGACGAAGCGTTCGATCAGGTTTGCAGCGTTCGGAAGCTTGGAAAGATCGAGCGGCGCCCAGAGTTCCGTCGACTGACCCTTCAGCATCGCGACCTGCGACATCATCGAAACGTCGGCTGGCGCTGCACCCGCCTTGGCGGCCTGCTCGAGCTGTACGAGCCACGCCTCACCTGTCGGTTCGGCGATCGATTCGACCGCAATGCCGGTCGCCTTTGTGAAATCCGGGAAAATATTCTTGTCGAATGAATCCTTGAAGTAGCCGCCGTAGACGCCGACCTTCAGGCTCTTGTCCTGGGCGCGCAGTACGGCCGGCATGGCAAGCATCGAAGCGCCGGCGACACCGGCGCCGAGCACGGTGCGACGGCCGATCCTGGCATTGAAGATATCAGACATGATGTCTCTCCTTTGTGTGCCCACCGGTCCGGTGCCGCATGGGCGGGTTCCCACTCTTGTTATCTAATTTACGTCAAGCCCGGCCCTTCACGGAAGGGCTGAAGACCATCAGGCTCAGGATTTCGAATAGCATCTGGGCACCTGCATGCGCGGTGTTATTGGTCGCGTCATATTGCGGCGCCACCTCGACCACGTCGCCGCCGACGATATTAACGCCCTTCAATCCACGGATCAGTTCCAGCACTTCACGGGTCGTAAGCCCGCCGATCTCCGGCGTGCCGGTGCCGGGCGCAAAGCTCGGGTCGAGGCTGTCAATGTCGAAAGAGAGATAGGTCGGGCCGTCGCCGACGATCTTTCTCGCCTTCTCGATGATCGCCGGAATGCCGAGGTTGGTCACTTCCTCGGCATGGATCACGGTCATGCCGGACTCGTAGGAGAACTCCCAGAGATATTCGGCGGCACCGCGGATACCGATCTGGATCGTGCGGGTCGGGTCGAGCACGCCGTCCAGCACCGCGTTGCGGAACGGGCCGCCATGGTGGAACTTCGTCTCGTCGAAGAAGCCGCTCGTGTCGCAATGGGCATCGATATGGATCAGGCCGACGGGGGCCTTTTTGCCAACCGCTTTCAGGATCGGATGGGTGATCGAATGGTCTCCGCCGACGGACAGGGGGAGCAGTCCGGCATCGACGATCTGATTGATCCGCTTCTCGATGTCGTCATGGCTCATCTCCAGCCGATAGCGGCTGCGGAAAGGTACGTCGCCGATATCCGCAACCCGAAGCTCATGGGTCGGTGCGCATTCCAGGACGTGGTTGTAGGGGCCGACGCGCTCGATGGCACGCAGCGCCCGCGGCCCGAAGCGCGAACCCGGCCGGTTGGTAACGCCCAAGTCCATCGGCATGCCGATCATTGCCACCTGAAGATCGCCGAAATCCGGGTTTTCCGCATCAACGGGTAGGTAAGGCGCGTCAAGAAGGGTCGGAATGCCGGCATAGGGGGCTACGCGGGTGCCCGCCTTGTTGAAGATCTTTTCGCCCACCTTGCGAAATTTCGGATCGAATATCTCGCCGCCCTGGCTGTCGAGATATTTCGCCCGCAACTCCTCGAGCTTCTTGCCGTCGAATGCCATGATTGCCTCGTCTATCCTGTACTGTTTGAGCGCAGCCTAAATTTTGTTCCTTTTGGGCGGCCGCCCTTGTTTTCATCATTATCCGCCGAGACGGGGTGGAAAAGCAATTGAGATTGTTCTAGCGGTTGATGTGAGAAAAACTAACAATAAGGTTCAGCATGACGAGCCGCCTGCCGCCCCTCAATCCGCTCCGCGCCTTCGAGGCGACGGCCCGTCGAGGCTCGGTTTCGGCTGCCGCGCGTGAGCTCAACGTCACCCATGGTGCGGTCAGCCACCAGATCAAGGCGCTGGAGGTATCGCTCAATGTGCCGCTCTTCGAACGCGGCGCAAAGCGCCTTAAACTCACCTCGGAGGGGGCGCTGCTGCTGCCGGCCGTTACCCAGGCCTTCGGTGAGATTGCTGCTGCGACCGCTCAGATGAAGCGGCCGGCCACCACCGGCGAACTCTCAATCACCTGCGTGCCGGCGCTTCTTTCCTTCTGGATCGTGCCGCGCCTCAATTCCTTCACCGAGCAGTTTCCGGGCGTCAGGCTGAAGCTCACCGCATCCAACGATCCCGTCAGACTGCATTCGCCCGATGTCGACGTCTGCATTCTCTACGGCGATGGCAACTGGCCTGATGTCTGGACGCGGCTGTGGAGCAATCTGCGGCTTTTCCCCGTTGCAAGCCCGACTTTGTTGAACAATCGCCCGCTACGCTCAATGCGTGACCTGGAGGATCACATCCTGCTGCATGGCGACGCGGACGGACGGGAATGGAATACCTGGTTGGCGGCAGCGGATGCCGTAGACCTGCCTCGCCGTCAGCAATATTACATGGGCGATGCGCGTTTTTCGACGGAAGCCGCCCTGCACGGGCAGGGGATTGCACTCGGGGATACGATCACAGCCAGCAACCTGATCGCGCGGGGAGAGCTTGTCGTTCCCTTCGACCTGAGCGTGGCGGCAAACGATTCCTTCTATGTCGCCTGCCGTCCTGCGATGCGCTCCACACCGATCGTGCGCGTTTTCATCGAGTGGATGTTCTCGTCGCTGGAGGCCGACCATCTGGCGGAACCGCAGACCTCGGCCCGCACGCTACTTCGCGGCCGGAGAGGATGACGTTCGCCTCGGTTGCCCTAAATCCTCGAGATGTCGCAGCGTGTAGGAGAAGTTCCATGTTGGCAAAGCTCGTGACCGGCCTTGCAATTTCTCTCATGGGCCACACGACCGCCTCGGCCGAGATGCTCGAACTCAAGGTCGCGAGGGCGGAAGTGAGCCGGGACGATGTGCCGCCAGGCGGTGCGGTCGATGTTCTCCTGACGGATGAAAGCGTCGAAGCTGCTGCGGCTTTCACGGAAAGCAGGGTGGGTAGGCAGATCCACATTCGTGCCGACGGAACGCTGCTGATGTCTCCTTTTATCGGAGGCCCGATGAACGGTCCGGCGATCCGGCTGAGTGGCGGGATGACGCCGGAAGCGGCGAAAAATCTCGCTTTTCTGCTCAACCATAGCGCCAGGCTGACGATCGATGATGAACCGGTCAAATAGATCGCGCATTCGTGCTAGCTTCCTGCGACTGATTCCCTTTGGCCGCGCAGCATGGAAACCTCGCTCTACTCGCCCGTCAAAACCTTTCTGGAAAGCTTCGGCTACGAAGTGAAGGGCGAGGTGGGCGGCTGCGATCTGGTGGGCTTGAACGAAACCGATCCGCCGGTCGTGGTGGTTTGTGAGCTGAAGCTCAGCTTCAATCTGGAGCTCATTCTTCAGGCGGTCGACCGAGCGGCAACATCCGATGAGGTGTGGATTGCTGCGCGGGTTTCGGCAAGCGGGCGTGGTCGCGAGGCCGACAAGCGGTATCGCGATCTCTGCCGCCGCCTCGGCATTGGTATGCTCGGCGTATCGGATGCAGGCGAGGTGAGCGTCATCGTCAGTTCGGTCTCACCCATGCCACGCACCAATCCGAAGCGGCGGACGCGTCTCGTCAAGGAACATCGCAGGCGGCGGGGTGATCCGGCGATCGGCGGCAGCACGAAGGTACCGGTCATGACCGCCTATCGCCAGCAGGCGCTCGTCTGCGCGGCGGCACTTGTCCAGGGGCCGCTTCGTCCCCGGGACATGAAGGTGGCGGCGCCGAACGCGGGTGCGATCCTGCTTGCCAATTACTACGGCTGGTTCCAACGGGTGGAGAAAGGCGTCTATGCGCTGACCGAACTCGGCCTACAGGCTCTGGAGCGCTGGCCCCAGGCAAGCCTCATGCCCACGACGTCCGATGACGCTATTCCGAACGTCTGACCTCAAGAGGCCGCCCGCCGTGAGAGGCGGACGGCCGTTGGTTGATGCATAAACGGCTTACGGCTGAGAGCCGGTGCCACCCGCACCACCACCTGCTGGCGGGGTCGCCGGAGTTGCATTGTCTGCCGGCGGAGCACCCGGCGTAACAGGTGCCGGTGCCGGCGAGGGCTCCGTTGCTGCCGGCGGTGTTGTCGAAGACGTAGTCTGCGTATCGGTGGGCGAGCCGCCCATCTGGGACCATACAAAGGCGCCGACAAGGATGACGGCGATCACGGCGACCCAAGCCATCCACGAGGAGCTCCGGCCTCGGGCCGGCTCGGAACGGTAATCGGGCTGTCTGTCATTAGGATCAAAAGTCATGATTGCTTCCTCCTACGCGGGAGACAATGCCGACGAGTAGGATTTGTTCCAAGAAATTCACTTTTCCGGGAGCGGCGAGTGAACGATCAGTCCTTCGACGCAGACCGTGCGTAGTCCGGAATACGGAATCGACGGCGATAGACACCGGGTGCCAGGCCCGTGATGCGCTTGAACAATCGGCGAAAGAAAGCGGGCTCCTCATAGCCGACTTGCCAGCTTATCTCATCGACCGATATGTCGGTGGTCTCCAGGCGGCGCTTGGCATCCTCGATCCTGAGGCGCTGCACATAGGCCATCGGGCTGACACCGGTGGCGCGGGTGAAGCGCCGTTTGAAGGTGCGTTCGGCGAGACCGGCCCGCCGGGTCATCTCTTCGAGCGGATTGGCTACGGAGAAGTGGGTCGCGACCCAATCCTGTGCCACCTGGATTGCGGTGTCCCCGTGGTCATTGCGCCCTTCGAAGACGATGTAGGGCGCGAGCCCGTCCTGATGCCATTGAAGCGCAAAAAAACGCGCTATGGTCTGCGCTGCCGCAGCTCCCATATGGCGGCTGATGAGGTAGAGCACGAGGTCGTGCCAGGTCATGGAGGCGCCCGAGCTGATCAGTTCCTCTCTCCGTCCGGAAACGACGAGCACACGCTCCGGATGGATCGACACATGCGGAAAGGCGGCTGAAAAGGCGCTGGCATAACCGAAATGAACGGTCGCTTCTGCGCCATCGAAGAGCCCGGTCTCGGCAAGCAGAAATATGCCGGAACAGGCCGAACAGAGAAGAGCGCCGCGGTCATGCATTCTGCGAACCCATTCGACCAGCTGCGGATATCGACCTTTCCGCCAACCATCGGGACCAAGCAGGATCGACGGAACGATGATGATATCGGTGGCATCGAGACCGTCGATGCTCCGCTGCACGGTGATCGGCACCTGACTTGCCAATATCAATGGGCCCGCTTCCAACCCGACGATCTGCACTTCAAACGGTTGTGCTTCTGTAAGCCCTGGCGGCAGGACCGAGAATGCGTTCATGACATCAAAGACGCCGCTCAGTGTCGAGACTACGGCATCGGGAATGGCCACGAGGCTTACATGTCGCGGCTTCAAGCGTGTCCGATCTGCCTCATTCGGCATACCCCTCCCTCCGACATTTATTGCCTATACCGAGCCGCGATGTGGCGCAAACGACCCGATCTTGGACTTTCCCGCTCTGCCGACCACGGATTTCATCTGCGATCTTCCGATCATCATCACAACCGATGAACGAACAGGAGATAGCAACATGGATTATCTTACAACCAATTCGGTCGATCCGGCCAAGCTGGACGCGATCGTCTCGCGCGCCATCGGCGATCTGTCAGCCGGCTATGGCGGCGTCATGGTCAGCATCGGCCACCGCCTGGGCCTCTACAAGGCCATGGCAGGCGCCGGACCGCTGAATTCGCGCGAACTGGCGGCCCGTACCGGTTGCGCCGAGCGTTACGTGCGCGAGTGGCTGAATTCCCAGGTCGCCGGCGGCTATATTGCCTATCACGCGATCAGCGACAGCTTCGAACTGACGCCGGAACAGGCGCTGGTGCTCGCAAACGACGAGAGCCCGGTCTTCATCGCCGGCGCCTGGGCGGTGCCGGCCTCGATGTGGGCGGACGAGGACAAGGCGCTCGAAGCATTCCGCACAGGCTCGGGCATCCCCTGGGGCGACCACGACGGTCGTCTCTATTGCGGCGTGGCGTCATTTTACCGCAACGCCTACAAGGCGAGCCTTGTCCCCGAATGGCTGCCGTCGCTCGATGGTGTAATCGACAAGTTGAAGAGCGGGGCCCTGGTGGCGGATATAGGCTGTGGCTACGGCCATTCCACGGTGCTGATGGCGGAAGCCTTCCCGGCATCGCACTTCCACGGCTTCGATACGCATCCGGAGTCAGTCGCCGAGGCCCGAAAGATCGCTTTGGAGGCCGGCGTCGCAGACCGGGTCACATTCGAAAAGGCGCGTGCGGAGAACTATTCCGGCAAGGGGTACGACCTGATCTGCTTTTTCGATTGCCTGCACGACATGGGCGATCCGCTCGCCGCGGCAAAGCACGCCGCGCGCACGCTTGCTCCGGGCGGTACCGTCATGTTGGTGGAACCTTTCGCCAATGACCGCGTGGAGGACAATATCTCGCCGGTCGCCCGCCTGTATTACGCGGCGTCGACGACGATCTGCTGCGCGCATGCTATCTCGGATGGCGGCCACATTGTGCTGGGCGCGCAGGCCGGTGAGGCGCGGCTGAGGGATGTATTCTACAAGGCCGGCTTTACGCACTTCCGGCGGGCCATGGCGACACCATTCAACCTCATCCTCGAAGCGCGGCTTTGATATAGCCCGAGGGATCAAGCGGGGCCGGTTTCGGCAGGTCCCGCTTGCCTGGCTAGTTTCGCGCCAGGGTCGTCCGCGGCGAGATCCAGTTGTGCCATTGTTCCACGCTGCCGTGGAAGACGTTGAGGTCGATCTTGCCGTCGACGCCATGCGACAGGCCGGAGCCGGAATATTGCCAGAAGAGCCATTTGCGGCCCGGATAGACCTTCGAGGGGTGCTGCGCGACAGCGCGCAGCCAGAAAGGATAATCGAGGAATTCGCCCCTCAGGTTGTCCTTGTAGAAGTCCGGCGCGGTGTAGATGATCGGGCGCTGGCCGTAATGCCGTTCGAGCTTGTCCATGAAGACCTGCATCTTTTCCAGCACCCGCTTGGGCGACAGGCGCTGCCTGCAGCTGGATTCGTGGTTCCATTCCACGTCGATGACCGGAGGCAGCGCATCGGGATCCCGAGGGACGTTGCGGATGAACCAGTCAGCCTGTTCGCCGGCGGTACGGCACCAGTAGAAGAAGTGGTAGGCGCCGCGCTTCAGACCTGCCTCTTTGGCTCGCCGCCAATTGGTCTTGAACATCAGATCGAGATGGTCGCCTCCGTCGGTCGCTTTGATATAGGCGAAGTTGGCGCCCTGAGTCCTGAGTTTTCCCCAGTCGATCTCACCCTGCCAGCGAGAGACATCGACGCCGTGGACTGCATAGTCCTTGGGCGAGACGCGGCCAAAATTGATCGGCTTGGCGTCGCGAAAGCGACGGCTATAGATCTGCATGCGCCGCTGTAGCGGAGCTTCGACCACCGACCTGTCGGGCACCAGCATGGCGACCGGCCTTTCGGAAGGGACAGGCATGCCGACCGTCGTCTCCTGCACGAAGGCCTGCGGCGCCGGCATCGAGCCGGACCAGGCGAGCGTTTCCGTCTGCGGCTCGTGCTGAACCTGTGGGGCACTGATCCGCGAAGTCTTGCCGACGCTGACGGATGGAACGGGCGCTACCGGCTGGGTGATCGAGCCAGTCGTTTCCCTTGGTGCAACACCGGCCACGATGTCCTCCCGACCGGAATTGGAGGCGCAACCTGCCAGAGCGAAACAGGCAAAGAAGAGAACTGGTACAGCCGACAGACGACGCATTTGGAAACCCGTACGCAAAACAACCAAGACGGCGTCCCCAATGCCGTCGATAATCCCTGAGAGGAATTGCTAATGGAAAATTACCAAGAAATGCTGAATCCAATCTTTATGTGCACCAGAAAGGGAATCAGCCGCGCGGCTTGATGGCGCGAGCCGGATTGCCGGCAACGGTGATGCCAGCCGCAACGTCGCGCGTGACGACCGCGCCCGCGCCGACAATGGCGCCATCACCGATCGTCACGCCACCGAGGATTATCGCGCCGCCGCCGATCCACACATCGGAGCCCAAGGTGATTGGACGGGCGATCTCGAGCCCTTGGGCGCGAAGGGTTGGATCACGATGGTGGTCAGCACAATAGAGCTGCACGGAAGGGCCGAGCATCGTGCGAGCGCCGATCCTGACCGGTGCGGTATCGAGGATCGTACAACCAGCATTCAGATAAACGCCCTTATCGAGAAAGACATTGAACCCGTAGGCGCAATGGAACGGCGCTTCCAGAAAGACGGTTTCGTGAACTGCGCCGAAAAGAGCCCGCAGGGCCGGCGCTATCGTGCCGCGCTGGTCAGGCGGCATTGTATTGTGGGCGTGGCAGGCGATCCGCGCGTTGTTGCGCAGGGCGTCGAGTTCCGGATCCAGACAGGAATACCAGTCTCCCGCCGCCATTTTTTCCCGCTCGTTCGCCATACCTTGCCGTCCCCGCTTTTTGCTTCACCGTTCCGCACCGGCCTTGATCCGGGCCGCCTCGCGTCGAGCCAGGCTTTCCGGCGGCCACAGCGCCCTGGTGCTGTAATATTCGTCGAAGACCTTGGCATCGTCCGGTAGTCCGACCCAGGGCACTTTCGAGCGGGTGAAGATATGGACATCGGGTGTGAATTCCGTCCGTCTGTCGAGGGTCGATACGCGGATGAAAAGCATCCACCTGCGCCGGCCATAGTCACTCCAGAGCGCTATCTGGCAATCGGGACAGCGGTAAATGTCGTGCGGATGGCCGCTGTCGGTCTTCATGGCGACCGGCACAGGCTCGCCATCGACGATTTCGATGTGCTCTGCCTCGATCAGCGCGTTCATGGCGAAAGCTCCACCGGTCTGGCGCTGGCAATCCGTACAGTGGTAGCAATGGATGAACATCGGACGCCCGTGCATGCGGTATCGGATCCTGCCGCAGAAACAGCCCCCTTCGAATATCTCGCTCATGTCGCTTCCTGGCTCCCTGCAGTGCGGTAAGCCTATCATGAAATGTCGAGCCGCCGCTTCGCAATGCAAAATTGGGGAGACGGGAGCGGCCCGTTCTGTTTAACTTAAATGATGTGGAAGAGTGGGAATGTGCATATGACAACAGAGCGTATCGGCGTGGTTGGACTCGGCCGCATGGGTGGTGCCATGGCGGAACGCCTTGCAAAGCAGGGTTTTTCCGTGACGGGCTGGACCCGCAGCGGTCTTTCGCCGGAAAAGGCCTCGGCACTCGGGATCGCCGCGGCAAGCGACCTGTCGTCGCTCTCGGCTGCTTCCGACATCATTGTTCTTGCCCTGCTCGACGATCCCGCCGTGCATGCCGTGCTCGACGAACTCGCTGCCATCGAGCTTGCAGGAAAACTGATCGTCGACACGAGCACGGTCAGTCCCGAGACGCTGCGCGTCCATGAAGTCAGGATAAAGGAGAAAGGGGCATCGCTTCTCGATGCGCCGATTTCCGGCGGACCGGAAATGCTGCTCGCGGGCACGGTCGGTTTTTACGTCGGCGGTGCCGAGCAGGATTTCCAGCGCTTCCTGCCGGTCGCCGGAGTTCTCTCAAATCGTATCCATCACGTCGGAAAGCTGGGAGACGGCGCATCGGCGAAGCTCGTCAACAACATGATGCTGATGGGGCTCTGGCAGATCATGAAGGAAGCTGTCCAGCTTGGCGGCAAGGCGGGGCTTTCGCGCGACAAGATGATCGAAATCCTCTCCGGCAGCCCGGCTGCGAGCCCGGCGATGCGCTCGCGGCTTCCCGTCATCCTCGGCGAGACCGATAATGTGGGCTTTCCCGTCTCCGGCGTCCTCAAGGACATGGGCGTTGTCTTTGGGCTCGCGGGCCGGCTCGGTGTCGCCACGCCGGCTATCGAGGCCGCGCATGCGAGCTTCAAGGAGGCCGCCGCACTCGGCCATGGCGAAGCCGACCTCGGCACCGTCGTCCGGCTGGCGCTCGAAGGGAAGACCTGAGCAGCGGACTGCCCAGCTTTCCCGAAAGATCAGAATGTGCGGCTAAGACGGGCGTCGACCGAGTGGCTGTTGCCGCCGCGAAATGCGAAGAACAGGAAGATGGCCGCCCAGAGAATGGATTTTTCCGCCCCCATCAAACCCTGATTCTGCACGATGCCATGGAAATAAACGGTGACCAGCAGCACGATCATGGCCGCGAATGATGCAGGACGGGTGAAAAGGCCGATGGTGACGAGAATGCCGCCGAAGAATTCGGTGGCTGCCAGCAGCGGTGACCAGAAGATGCCCGGATAGAAGCCCAGGCCTTCGACCATGCCGATAGTACCGAAGGGATTGGCGATCTTGCCGAAACCATGCGTGACGAGCAGCAGGCCTGCAACCACGCGCAGGATCGTCTCGACGGTCTCGTGGGCGGAGGTATAGATAGGGGCAAGTGCCGGAATGATGAGGCGGGAGCGAGTGGTGGCTTGAAGAGCCATATGAAGACCTCTCTGGTTGGCAGAAGGAACAATGCGTCGCTGTCACAATTTGCCGGGGAAGCTGCCCCTGTCGAGGTACGCACGTTCAAAAACATGACTATTTAAGGTGACATTATCGTGAGGCCGATTTGAAACGGCGGAAGGGCAAACCGATGGAAAAAGCGCGCATTACCATTCTCTACTGTACGCAGTGCAATTGGCTGCTTCGGGCTGGCTGGATGGCCCAGGAACTTCTGCAGACCTTTGCCGACCAGCTTTGCGAAGTCGCGCTCATCCCCGGCACCGGCGGCAATTTCGAGATTCGCCTGAATGGTGAACTCATATGGGAACGCAAGCGCGACGGCGGTTTTCCTGGACCGAAGGAATTGAAGCAGCGGGTGCGCGATGTGATCGACCCCGAGCGGGATCTCGGCCATGTGGACCGCGCAGCGAAAGAGAGCGGCGAGGTTTGAGACCGTCAGCGATCAACCGTCAAAGGTTTTTCCACGGCTGACATGGAAACTTCAAAAAGCCAGTTGACAGGCAGGTGCCACCCCCTTACATGGCTCTCCGTCGCCCAGATGGCGGAATTGGTAGACGCGCAGGTTTCAGGTACCTGTGCCGCGAGGCGTGGAGGTTCGAGTCCTCTTCTGGGCACCAAGATTCCGTATGTTGCTGTCCATAGGCAGCCCAAAAAGCTAGGATCTCCGGGCTTTTTCTTTGTCTGGTCGTCGAAGGGCGACCAAAGCCGTCTCTTGGTATTTTTTGAGCGGCCGCCGACGGTCGGCAGGATGGCGGGAACCGGGTTGCCGATTGACCAGGCGGAAAAGTTCATCGTGCTTTTCCCGCTACCCGGACAAGCGTCTTCTCCGAAAAAGAGCGCCGCCGGTCGTCACAATGTCGGCCGCATGATCGAGGCCCGGGAGAATTTCCACTTCGCCGTCATTGCGGCGGCCGGTTTCCAGACCAACGCGTGATGCGCGCTGGTCGTCGATCTCTATTCCCGAAATAGCGGTGATCTGGAACATGGGTACCATCGCTGACAGCACTGATCCATTCTATCCGAGCGGAAGAGCTTGCGATCCGACGCGGTCAGGATGCCCAGCCGGACACCGATTTGACGACCATGTATTCCTCGAGCCCCCAGACGCCGCCTTCGCGCGCGCCGCCCGAGTGGCGGACGCCACCGAAAGGTGAACCGGCGCCGCGCGGCTGGCCGTTCATCTCCACCATGCCGGATTGGAGGCGCCGCGCCAGCCGGTTGCGCCGGGCGCCGTCGCTGCTCTGCACGTAATTCGTGAGACCGTAGGGCGTGTCGTTGGCGATGGCCACGGCCTCTTCCTCGTCCGAGAAGGGAAGGATCGAGAGCACCGGGCCGAAAATCTCTTCACGCGCGATCATCATATCGTTGGAAACGTCGGCGAACACGGTCGGCTGTACAAAGAAGCCCCGATTGAAGCCGGCGGGCCGTCCGACACCGCCGGCGACGAGGCGCGCGCCTTCGCGGATGCCGGTCTCGATCAGCGACTGCACCCGGTCGAACTGGCGTTCCGAGATTACGGGACCCATATGGGTCCCTTCCGCCGACGAGGGTCCGACCGCGATCGACTGTGCCGCTGTTCGGGCTTTTTCCACGGCTTCGTCGTAGATCGAACGCTCGACCAGCATGCGCGTCGGAGCATTACAGTTTTGCCCGCTGTTGATGAAGCATTGCCGAACACCGCGCTCGACCGCATCCTCCTCCGCATCGGCGAAAATGAGGTTTGCACCCTTGCCACCGAGCTCCAGCGCCACGCGCTTGAAAGTGTCGGCCGCGCCTTTCATGATGCTGGCACCGGCACGCGTCGAGCCGGTGAAGCTGATCATGGCGACATCGGGATGTTCGACCAACCGCGCTCCCGCCGTCAGGCCATCACCCTGGATCAGATTGAAGACGCCGGCCGGGGCGCCCGCCTCATGAATGATCTCGGCGAGCAGGACGGAGGAAAGCGGGGCAAGTTCCGATGGCTTCAGCACCATGGTGCAACCGGCGAGCAGTGCCGGCACGACCTTCAACGCCACCTGACTCATCGGCCAGTTCCAGGGTGTGATCATGCCGACGACGCCGATCGGTTCCATCAGGATACGGTCGTCGGGCGCATGGGGTCCGAGTTGCCGAACGAATTCGAAATGCTCCATGACTGCCAGGAAATTGGTCATATGGCGAAGTGCAGCCGGTGCCTGTCGCGTGCGTGCGAGCTCGATCGGCGCGGCCATCTCCTGCGAAATCGCGCGCGCCATATCCTCGACGCGCTCCGAATATATCTCCCGGATCCGTCGGATCAGCGCCATGCGCTCCCCCGGCTCGCTTGCCGCCCAGGCCGGAAAGGCGAGCTTCGCGGCCATGGCCGCGGCGTCAACGTCGTTGCGCCCGCCCAGCGCCACAGTGTCAAAGGGCTGCTCGGTGGTGGCGTCGATCAGCGTATGTCCGGCCTTCGACAGAGCCGGCACCCAGCGGCCGCCGATGTAGAATTCCCGCAATTTCCGCATGTCCTTCTCCTTTCGGCCGTCAGGCGTCTTCGGCCGATGCCAGCTCTGGTATCGGAGCAGCGTCGAAGAAATGGATGTCGCCCGGTGTCACGGCGAGACGGATCTCATCGCCGGGCATGGCCGACGTTCGCCCGCGAACGAGTATGCGAATGAGCTGGCCGGCAAGGCGGGCGGTGATCTGAGTTTCCGACCCGGTCGGCTCGACGATGGAAACCGTGGCGGGCCAGCCGGTTTCGGCGATGACGAAATGCTCCGGCCTGACGCCGATTGTGACCTGCCTGCGTTGCTTCGGATCGGCCGCCGGAAGACCGAGCACGGTGTTGTCTTCAAGCCGCAATCCGTTTCCTTCGATGATCTGGCCTTGCAGGAAATTCATCGGCGGCGAGCCGATGAAGGCAGCAACGAACAGGCTCGCCGGCCTGTCGTAGAGTTCGAGCGGTGGACCTTCCTGTTCCACGACGCCGCCGTTCATCACGACGACCCGGTCGGCGAGCGTCATCGCTTCGATCTGGTCGTGGGTGACGTAGATCGTCGTCGTCTTCAGCCGCTGGTGCAGTTCCTTGATCTCCGAGCGCATCTGCACGCGCAGCTTGGCATCCAGGTTCGACAGCGGCTCGTCGAACAGGAAAACGTTGGGATCGCGCACGATCGCGCGGCCCATGGCGACGCGCTGGCGTTGCCCGCCCGAAAGCTGGCGCGGCTTGCGGTCCAGCAGATGCTCGAGTCCGAGGATCCGAGCTGCCTCGTTGACGCGCTTTGCGATCTCCGGCTTTGGTACGCGGCGCTGCTGTAGAGCGAAGCCCATGTTGTCCCGTACGTTCTTGTGCGGATAAAGGGCATAGTTCTGGAATACCATGGCGATATCCCGGTCTTTCGGCGCTACGTTGTTGACCACACGGTTACCGATAGCGATGTCGCCACCGCTGATGCTTTCGAGACCGGCGATCATCCGGAGCAGGGTAGATTTGCCGCAACCAGACGGGCCCACGAGCGCAACGAATTCGCCGTCCTCGATGTCGATCGAGATCCCGTGCAGAACCTGGACCGCGCCATAGGACTTGCGGACCTCGCGTATTTGCACCGTACCCATTCGGAACTCCTCCCATTTCCTGCCCTTTCCCCGGGCATAGTTTGCTTTGTTCACCGCAAAGGGGCGGTGCCTGCCCCCGTCAGGTCTGGCGGCTGCGGCCCCCGTTCGGCATTTCCTCGATCATCCGGATCAGGAAGTCACCGGTGTTCTTCTCGTGTTGATTGACCATTGCCGCCGCGGCTGCATAGTCGCCGCCGCGCAAGTGATCGCGGATTTTCGTATGCTCCTTCAGTGCTTCCCTCAGGCGTGCCGGCTGCGGGGGAATGCCATGGCGCTGGGCCGACATCAGCCCATGCATGTTTTCGAGCAGCCGCTTGCACCATGGCGATTCCGGGTTGTCGCAGAGCAATTGGTGGAATTCGTAGTTCTTCTCGGCGAACAGTGCGAAATCGTCCGCATCGAGCGCCCCGGCCGACGCCTCGAGATTCTCATCGATCCTGCGCAACCGTTCCTCGTCGAAACTCGCCGCGCCGAGTTCCACGGCCAGACCGCAAACCAGGCCGCGCAGCGCGCTGATCTCGCGGATCTGCTCGACCTTGAGCCCCTGGACCACGGCGCCGATATGATTCTGCACCGCAAGCCAGCCTTCGGAGGCAAGGCTGCGGATGGCCTCCCGGATGGGGGTCTCGCTGATGCCGAGCGCGTCGGAGACTTCGCGCGTGGTGATGCGGTCGCCTGGGCCTACCTTGCCGGAGAGGACCATGGACTGGATATGCTGCCGGGCCAGCTCGGTCTTGGTGGTGAAGGTCTTCGGTTGTTGCATGAAATCCATCCAGTTGCGGTTGCACAGGCTTACCGCGATCTATCCCTTCGTCGCGCCATCCGCCAAGCCTTTGATAAGCCATTTCTGAACAAGCAGCGCAAAGATCACGACCGGAACGACAGTGATCGTGCCGACGGCAGTGAGCGCCCCCCAGTTCGCGCCGTTCACGGTGTCGCCCGCGATGCCGGCGATGGCGACTGGAATGGTCGAGGCATAGCGGTTGGTCAGCACCAGCGCGAACAGCAGTTCTTCCCAGGCGAGGATCATGCTGAAGATGAGCGTCGACAGGAGGCCTGGCAGCGAGATCGGCAGGATGATCTTGAAGAAGGCGCCATAGCGCGAGCATCCGTCGATCATGGCCGATTCCTCGAGTTCTTTTGGCAGGGCGAGGAAGAAGCTGCGCATCAGCCACATGACATAGGGGATGAGGAAGGTGCTGTAGGCGAGGATCAACGTGATGTGCTTGTCGGTAAGCCCAAGTTTACGCGCGACCAGAAACATCGGTACCGCGAGCGCAATGGGCGGCACGCCGCGCGACAGGAGGATGATGAGCCCTATCGTCCCGGCGCCCCTGAGCCGGATACGTGCCAGCGCATAGCCGGCCATGGTGCCGACGACGATGGACAACAGGCCCGAGCCGGCGGCGACGATGATCGTGTTGACGATGCGCCTGACGATGTCGGCGCGCCGCATGTATTCTATGTAAGTGGCGAGCGTCGGCTCGAAGAAGAAGGTCGGCGGATTGGTGAAGATGTCGACCTGCTGCTTGAACGAGGTCAGCACCATCCAGTATATCGGAAACAGGAAGACGATACTGACGAAGATACCGGCGAGGATGCGGAGCCTGTGGCCCAACGTGTTGCGGGCATCGTAGGAGACGGTCGGGGCCCTGGCGCTCAAAACAATTCCTCCAATTTGCGGCTGCCGCGCAGGAAGATGCCGGTCAGCACCATGGTCAGGACCAGCACGATCACGGCCATGGCGGCGGATTCGGCAAAGCGCAGAGACCGGAACGCTTCCTCGTAGATGAAGAGATTGATGATGTTGGTAGCCTTGCCGGGGCCGCCATAGGTGGCGGCGAGCACGATGTCGAACATCTTCACCGCGCCCAGCCAGCGGATGACGAAGGTCGCCGCGATGATCGGCACCAGCAGGGGCACCGCAACCGACCACAATGTCGACCACCAGTTGGCGCCGTCGATCTTCGCTGCCTCGAACACGTCCTTGGGCAGTGCCAGCAGGGCGGCAGTGGCGATCAGCACGTTGAACGGGGTCCAGCGCCACGTGTCGATGATGATGATCGCAGCCATGGCGAGCTTCGGATCGCCGAACCAATCGAGCGAGCCGATACCGGCAAGTCCCATCCAATAGTTCATGATGCCCCAGAGCGGATCAAGGATCATGCGCCACATGCCACCGGCAACCACCGGCGCCACGACCATCGGAATGATGAACAGGGCGCGCAGCGCACTGCGGCCCCACCATTCCGCATTGATAAGGAAGGCGATTCCGAAGCCGAGCGTGACCTGCAGCGGCAATGCGATGACCAGATAGATCAGCGTGACCTGCAGTGAATCCCAGAAGCGGTAATCGCCGATCACCTCCTCGTAGTTTGCCCAGCCGATCCATTCGCCGGCACCGAACGTTGCTATGTCGAAGGAGGCGAAGCTGATCTCGATCGTATAGAAGATCGGATAGGCGAGCATCACGGTCAGCACCAGGATGCTCGGCATCAGAAAGGACCAGCGTTCGAACAGGTCGCCGAACTGGTCCCGCCAGCGGGATCGACTGACGTCAGTTTTCGCCGGAGGTACGGATTTCATCATGATCGCGGCCCTCCTTCGCCGACTGCGCGATAGATTGGTCCGCGCGCCCGTACAGGATCGAGCAGCGACCAGTCGCCTTCCTCCACTTCATAGCCGAGCGGAAAGGGCGGACGCCCCTCTACGCCGATCGCCGCCATTACCCGGTCGTCGCGATAGTAGCAGCGCGCCGTCACGGCCTCCAGAACGCCTGCAAGCTCGGGCTCGGCGGAACGAAATTCGGCGAGCAGGGCGGCCTGCTGGTCGCGCGGCAGTGTCGCGAGGCGACCGCCGGCCCAGGCGTCGACAGCATCGAGCGCCTTGGAGAGCAGGGGCTTGTCTCGGCCGACCGAACGGAGAATGTCCGCATAGATCGCCGGATCGTCGGCGCCGGGCAGACCGAATTCCGTACTCGCCGGAATCATATGCCCGACGATTGCAAGCAGCGTTTGCCTTGCATCTTCGAATGGCTCTTCCGCGGGCTGGTTTTTTTCGAGTGCTGTCATGGTCGGTTCAATCGAAAAGCTCGTAGAGACGGGACTTGATCTGGTCGGCGATGTAGAGCGCCACCGCCTGGATTGTCGATGTCGGGTTGACGCCGCCAGAGGTGACGAACACGCTGCCGTCAACGATGAAAAGGTTCTTCACGTCGTGGCTGCGGCCCCATTCGTTGACCACCGAGCGCTCGGGATCCGCGCCCATGCGGGCCGTGCCCATCAGGTGCCAGCCGGCATAGGGCAGGGGCGCCTTTGTAGTGATGTCATGCGCGCCGGCAGCCTTCAGGATCTCGATGCCGCGGGCGACCGAATGATCCAGCATCTTTCGCGAGTTGTCGCTCAGCCGATAGGTAATCTTCGGCGCAGGAATGCCATCGGCATCCTTGAGATCCGGATCGAGCGTCACGCGGTTCGTTTCCTCCGGCAGGTCCTCGCAGACCGAGACCATGCCGGCGCTGTGGCCGAACAGCCGGCGGAAGGCGGCGTGATGGCCCTCGCCCCAGGGAATGAGGCCATCTGCCATGCCGTTGATCGCCGCACGCACCGGGCCGGTGCCGCGCGAGAACTGGTAACAATAGCCGCGCACGAAGCCGCGCGAGCGGTCGGTCTCGTAGAATTCGTGGCTCCAGGTGCAGATCGGCGAACCGCGATGCCCGTCCATCGGCTGGTCGAAATGGCCGCGGATCTGTGCATAGGGATGCAGCATCAGGTTCTTGCCGACGAGCCCGCTGGAATTGGCGAGACCGTTTGGAAAGCGGTCCGATGCCGAGTTCAAGAGTATGCGCGGCGTGCCTATGCCGTTGCAGGCCATGATGACGATCTCGGCCGGTTGGAAAATCTCCCTGCCGTCCGCATCGAAATAATACGCGCCGGTTGCCATGCCCGCCTCGTTTGTCTCGATGCGGCTGACTCGACAGCGGCTTCTGAGTTCGATGCGTGCGCGGATCGCCTCCGGCCAATAGGTGACGTCGGTGCTGCCCTTGGCGCCCTGTGCGCAACCCGACCCGCATTGGCCGAGATTGATGCAGGGCGCGCGTCCCTCGTATTCCCGTGTGACGATCGCGGCATCGGACGGCCACCAGTGCCATCCGAGTCTGTTCATCGCCTTGCCGAGCGTCTGGCCAGTACGGCCCATCGGGATCGGCGGCATCACCGCCTCTTTGGGCGGATAGGCCGGGTCGCCCAAAAGGCTGGATATGCCCATCATGCGGTCGTTCAAGGCATAGAAGGGTTCCAGCGTGGCATAGTCGATCGGCCAGTCCTCGGCGATGCCGTCGAGGCTGCGAACCTTGAAATCGGAGGGGTGGAGCCGCGGATAATGCCCGGCGTAGAGAATGGTGCCCCCGCCGACGCCGTTGAAATTGGCGATCTTGATCGGCGAATCATCGTCGTTGATGGGATAATCCGCGGCAAGTCTCCGGCGGTTCGGGCTGATCGCGAAATCTTCCGAAAGCCGCGCCTCCCAATCTCGTCCGGCGCTTGGATAGCCGGACGGTTTCTGCCAGTCCCCCTGTTCCAGGCAGAGGATGCGCATCTTCGTCTCGGCGAGGCTCCAGGCCACCGCCGCACCGGACGCGCCGGCGCCGATAATGAGGACATCCACAGTTTCATTCATGATTGAAGCATGCGCCTCCCGCCGCTCGCCCGCTAAACCATCATATCGAAAGCTTCGACGGCTCGGTACGCTTCCACATGCCGGCAGCCGGGATAGGGGGATATTTCGCAAGCATCTCTTCGATGGGCTCCGTGCCCCAGCCTGGACGGTCGGGGAGGATGAGATGGCCGTCCTTGTATTCCGGAACATGGGTGAAGAGTTCATGGTCCCAGGCGACGCGGTCGATATCGGTCTCCATGATCGTGAGATTGGGTACTGCCGCGCAGAAATGCGCATTCATCATCGTGCAGAGGTGGCCATAGAAATTGTGGCAAGCAACATTGGTCTCGTAGGCTTCCGCCGCGGCCGCGATCTTCATCGACTGCCAGACGCCGTTCCACGGGGTATCGATGATGGCGACGTCGATTGCGCCTTCGCGGAAGAACGGCAGGAACTGTTGGAGACCGATCAACGTCTCGCAGGAAGCGATAGGGTGCCGGCTCTGGGAACGGATATAGGCGAGCGCCTTCGGGTCCAGCGTGTCGATCTCTACCCAGAACAGGTCGAGATCGGCGATTTCACGCAGGATCTTCACGTATCCATCGGTCTTGGCGTTAAAATTGAGGTCGAGCAACATGTCGACGTCGGGACCGGCTTCCGCGCGCATGACCTCGAGATGCCGACGCAAATCCTTGAGCGTCTTACGCTCGACGTTGCGGCTCGTCTCATAGGGACGGCCGAAGCCTGGCGACCAGCCTTCGATGCGATCCCGCGCATCATAATGGAAGATGTTGGTCTTAAGGGCGGTGAAACCTTTTTCGCCGACCTCGCGGGCAATCTGCTTCACGCCGGATATGTCCGTGATGCCGGGCGAATAATGCTGTGTGCGGGTGCGGTAGGATACGCAATGGGACCAATAGACCCGGATCTTGTCGCGCACCTTGCCGCCGAGCAGGACATGGCAGGGCACCTCTAGCGCCTTGGCCTTGATATCGAGAAGCGCGTTCTCGATCGCACCGAGCGCCTGACCGACTACGCCGCCGGAACCCGGCCGAGTGACATTGCGCAGATCCTCGCGGATATGCTCGTGATGCATCGCGCTCTTGCCGATCATGCGACCGGAGATTTCGTTGATCACCGCCGATACCGCGGGCGAGCCGAAATATTCATCGAATTCGCTCCAGCCGACGATCCCGTCTTCAGTCGTGATCTTCAGGAAATGGTAGTTGCGCCAGGAGTTGCTGCAGGACAGGGTCCTGACTTCGCTTACAATCGCTTTCGTTGGCATCATGTTCCTCGGTCAGTTCGGGTGCGGCAGGTGCCGCCCGGATAGGCGATGCCGGAAGCATCGACACAGGATTGGCTGTCCGGTCCGCAAGGCGGGCCGGTCTGCCTGGAAATACGGCCGTCAGGCGTTTCACCGGCGGCGAATGCATGGGTGCTGGGGCAGCACCCATGCGGTAGGGCCCGGTTCCTATTTGAGGACCTTGGCAATCTTGCCGGCAGCCGTTTTCAAGGCTTCCTCGGGAGAGGCCTGTCCGGCAAGGCCGCGGGCGATCTCGTCCGCCAGGATCTGCTGCGCCGCATCCGATTTCGGGTTGCGGATGCGCCACATCTTGCCTGTGGCGGCGACGTCATAGGCGTTCTGGAGGGTCTTGTAGATCGGCTTCAGCCACGCCTCGGACGGCTCGCTCGCCAGTGTGGACTTGCGCGCGGGGAAGGAGCCGACCATCGAGGCATTGATGCTTTCGCCCTGCTTTGAGGTCAGCCACTGGACGAAGGCCCAGGATGCATCGAGCTTCTCCGTCTTGCTGCTGACGCCGGCGATCCAGATGCCACGGTGCGTGCCGGCACTGGTACTGCCGACCGGCAGGACCTGCACGCCGACATCCTCCACCGTAAGCGTGGTCGACTGCTTGTCGACGGCGGTCGCCTTGTAGACGCTACCCCAGGTGATCATGTTGGCGACGATACCCTGGCGGAAGGCCTGAAGTGACTCCGAGAAGCCGTGGCCCAGCGCGCCGGGTGGTGCGAACTCCAGCAGGCGCTTGTGCATTTCCAGCGACTTGGATCCAACCTGGTTGGCGAAAGCCGGGGCACCGGATGCATCCAGCAGCGCGCCGCCGTTCGAGTTGAGGATCGACTGCCAGATTGTCGGGGTCAGCGGTTCGCGTACGAAATAGGTGTCAATCGCCCAGGAGTCCGGCTTACCGTCGCCATTGGTATCCTGAACCAGCTTCGGCGCGTTGGCGAAGAACTGGTCCCAGGTGATCTGTGGCGTCGGTTCCGGCACGCCGGCCTTTTCGTAGAGCGCGCGGTTATAGAACATCAGCAGCATGTTGGAACGGACCGGCACTGCATATTGCTTTCCGTTCCACTCGCCGGCCGCCAGCGGTGCGGCATTGAAGTCGTCCCAGTCGTAGCCCTTGTCGGTCATGGCCGAGATCTCGTCGCTCTTGAGATCTTTCAGCGCCCCGATCTGCGCGAGTTGCGGCACCCAAGGATCATCCGCCAGAAGAATGTCGTATTCCGGCTGCGGGCTGGTGGCGTCGAGCATCATCTTGGCCAGCAGCTCGGTATAGGGCACGCCGTCGATGCGTACCTTCACGTTCGGAAACGCCTTGTTGAATTCCGGAACGAGGATCGTCTGCCAGCTGTTGGCGAAGGCCTCGTTGGCCATGATCTTCACTTCGACCGGATTACCTGTTGCGCCCAGCCCGCCTTCCGCATTTGCGGCAGCAAGGGGCATAGCCGCCAGGATCAGCGATCCGGCCACGCCCTTAAGGACAAATCTCCTCCCCGCGCTTGTCTTCTTTTCCATGCCTTCCACGATTTCCTCCCTTGTCGTGCTCTGCATTCCATATTCTATAGAATATTGAAAAAGACATCGTCAAGTGGGAGGATTGCCTTGGCCATGAACAATACCGATCAGTCTCGCGCTGTGATCTCCGGCTCAGCGGAATTGGATCGGTTGGTCCTGTTGATCGCGGGGCTGGTTGGAAGGCCGATGAGGCGTGGAGTTTCGAACACAATGCCCGGCCCGTAGGCAGGAGAGGATGTGCATCCGATGAGGTGGTGGCATGATCGCTGCGACCAGAGAGGCAGATAACCGTGCCTCAGGCCCCAGTTACTTTCATGTGGGAGGGTTAAACATAGGGTCAACCGGGTTGTTGAAGGGCCGCTCCATCAGTTCGCGCACCCGTTTCACTATATCATCCAGCACGGGAATGCGCTGACCACCTGAAGGACGGATCGCGAAATAGGAGACGTCGATTCTCGGCTCGAACGGGATGGCGACGACTTTGGCCCCCGCGGAGTGAAGGCTCGTACGGTCGACGATGCCTATCCCTATTCCGGATGCTGCGAAATGGCAGCAGTTCAGCATGGAGGTTTCCATCGTGCTTGCCGGCTGGTGGTCTTCCCTGGAAAACGCGCGGTCCAGCGCGAGCCTCAATGGAGAATTGCGGCCCGGGATCAGGACGCGTTCGTCCATAAGGTCGGCGGGCGTGATGATTTTCCGCGAGGCCAGCCGGTGGTCTGGCGCCATTGCGGCGACAGCAGAGGAGCCGTGCAGCAGGACCGCATTCTTGTCCGCCATGCGAGGGGAGCTGAAGACGAAGCCGAGATCATAGCGGTTCTTGTCGACCATGTCCCAAATATGCCGGCTGTTCTCGACATCGATCACCAGCGGGATGTCCAGGCGGTTTCCCACGACGTTGATGATTGCCTGATGCAGGTAGGGCCGGACCAGCGAGGTGACGCTTGCGATCCTGAGCACGATGTTCTTGTGTCGGCGGATATCGTCAGCCGCCTGGGCGATCTGGTCTAGGCCGAGATAAAGCCGCTCGACCTCGCGGAAGAGCTGGGTTGCCTCGGCAGTTGGTACGAGCCGTGCCCCGACCCGTTCGAATAACGTGATCTGGACGATTTCCTCCAGATCGCGGATGAGGCGGCTGACGGCAGGCTGCGTCACGTTCATGGCGTCGGCGGCCACGGTGATGCCGCCGGTCATCATTACGCTCCTGAAAGCTTCGACCTGTCGTGGTTTCAATCGCATGTGCATACCTTTCCCATAACATTAGGGCATGAACTGAACACGAAATGCAATTTTTCTTTTGCTTGCGGACGCTTTAACTGCGTTTCCAATCCGCAGGGAGAGTGCGGATTTCGGAAACACCCGGAGGAGCTCCAACATGAAATTCCTTACGATCGCAGCCGCATTGGCAGCGTCTGTTTTTGCCGTCCCGTTTGCAGGCCGTGCCGCAGACCTGACGGTCGGATTGGCAGCATCGACCACGTCCATGGATCCGCAGTTCTACGTCGTCGGCCCGAACAGCGCGATGGCGCGCAATATCTTCGACGGCCTCGTCAATCAGGATGCGAAACAGCAGATCCAGCCGGCGCTTGCCACGTCATGGAAAACGATCGACGACACGACCTGGGAGTTCAAGCTGCGCCCGGACGTCAAGTTTCACGACGGCAGCGACTTCACTGCCGAGGACGTCGTTGCCAGCATCAAGCGCGTCCCTCTGGCTTCCAAGAACAGCCCGAGTTCGTTTGCCGCCTATGTGAAGGCGATCACCGAGATCACCGCCGTCGATCCGCTGACGGTCCGCATCAAGACCGATGGCCCGACGCCGCTTCTACTCAACAACCTGAGCCGCATCGCCATCCTGCCGGCCGAGATGGAAAAGACGACAACGGAGGAGATGAATTCCGGCAAGGGCGTCATCGGCACCGGCCCGTTCAAATTCGTCTCCTGGACGCCGGACGACAATATCGTCGTCGCGCGCAACGACGATTACTGGGGCGAGAAGGCGGCCTGGGACAAGGTGACGTTCCGGGTGTTCAAGAATGCCAGCGCCCGTGTTGCCGCCATGCTTTCCGGCGATGTCGATATGATCGAAAGCATTCCGACCGCCGACACGCGCAAGCTCCAGGCATCCGACAAGCTGAAAGTCGTCAATGTCGCCGGCAACCGGATCATGTACCTGCACATGGACCAGGGCCGCGAGGAATCGCCTTTCACAAAAGGGCCTGACGGTAAGAACCCGCTTTTGAAGCCGGAAGTGCGCCGCGCGCTCTCGTTGTCGATCAACCGCGAAGCGCTGGTCGACCGCATCATGGACGGGCAGGGGGTGCCGGCCGGTCAGGTCGTTCCGGAAGGCTATTTCGGCTATGACCCCGCCATCAAGGTCGACCCCTACGACCCAAACAAGGCCAAGCAGCTTTTGGCCGATGCCGGTTATCCGGACGGCTTTTCGCTGACCTTCCACGCCTCCAACGACCGCTATCCGAACGATTCCAAGGTCGCGCAAGCGATTGGCCAGTTCTTCAGCCGCATCGGCATCAAGACGGAAGTCGTGACGCTGCCGGGCAGCGTCTACTTCACCCGCGCTTCCAATCTGGAGTTCAGCTTCATCATGGGCGGCGCCGCGGTCGAAACCGGCGAAGCCTCCGGCGTGCTCGGCCCCATTCTCGAAACCTACGGCGAGAAGGCCGGCCAGGGAAATCGTGGCCGTTACTCCAATCCTGAGTTCGACAAGGCGCTGAACGAGGCTCGCGGCACGCTGGACGATGCCAAGCGGGAAGAGCTTCTGAAGAAGGCGACCGAGATCGCCATGACCGACCTTGGCGTCATCCCGGTCTTTTATCTCGCCAATACGTGGGCGGTTAATAAGGACCTTTCCTATGAGGGCCGTTCGGATGGCTACACGCTTCCTTATTACGTGAAGCAGAACTGACCGCGGCAGAGGCGATCCATCATGTCTTTCGGCGGCGTTTTTCCCTACCTTGTTTCGCCCATCGACCAGTCGGGTGCGGTCATGGAGGGCGTGCTGACCGACCTGGTGGATCACCTGATCGGACAGGGCGTCCATGGCCTGACGCCACTCGGCAGCACCGGTGAATTTGCCTATCTCTCCCAAGAGCAGCGGCGCCACGTCGTCGGCACGGTGATCTCGGCCAATCGCGGTCGGGTTCCCGTCGTCGCCGGCGTGGCGTCTACGTCGACCAGCGATGCCGTCGCGCAGACGGAATACATGGTCGAGGCGGGCGCTGACGGCATACTGGCTATTCTCGAAGCCTATTTCCCGATCAGCGACGAGGGCGTCGAAGCCTATTTTACGGCGATCGCCAAGGCGGCCAAGGGGCGGCCGGTCGTGCTCTATACCAATCCGCAATTCCAGCGCTCGGACCTAACCCTACCGGTCATCGAGCGGCTGAGCCATGTCGAGAACATCCGCTATATCAAGGATGCCTCGACGAATACGGGGCGTCTTCTCTCCATCATCGAGCGGACCCGCGGCCGGATGGAGGTGTTTGCCGCCTCCGCACATATTCCGGCCTGCGTGATGATGATCGGTGGAGTCGGCTGGATGGCCGGTCCCGCCTGTGTCGTGCCGCAGCAGAGCATTGCACTTTATGAAACTGCGAAGGCGGGAAACTGGGCCAAAGCCATGGAACTGCAGCGCCCGCTTTGGCGCGTCAACGAGCTATTCGCGAAATATTCGATCGCCGCCTGCATCAAGACGGCGCTCGAACTCCAGGGTTTTCCGGTTGGCGCGCCGATGGCGCCACAGATGCCGCTCGGCGAGGCGGCCCGTGCCGAGATCGGTGCGGTTCTGCGTGATGTCGGCGCGCTCTGAGCGCCGGCATGCGACTGACAATTCAAAGGCAATTTCGAAATGACTCCCATTCCGATCATCGTTGACTGCGATCCGGGGATCGACGATACGATCGCGCTCCTGACCGCTTTCGTTTCACCGGAACTCGATATCCTGGGCATCACGCCCGTTTGCGGCAACCAGCCGCTGGAACGCACCGTGCGGAATGCCCTTCAGGTCTGCGAACTCGGACGAAGAACGGAGATCCCGGTCTATGCCGGCTGTTTCCGCCCCATGTTTCGCGAGCCGATCTACGGCCAGTTCCATGGCCAGACCGGGCTTGGGAATACGGTGCTGCCGGATCCGGTGAAGGCGGTCGAAAAGAAGTCCGCCGTCGATTTTCTGATCGACACGCTGGTTGCCGCAGCAGCCCTGCGGAAGCGCATCACCATCTGTTGCCTCGGACCGATGACCAATGTCGCGGTGGCGTTGCGGATGAGCCCGCAGATCGCCGAGGGCATCGAGCGCATCGTCATGATGGGTGGCGCCTATCGCGAGCCCGGCAACCGGACGATGACGGCGGAATTCAACGTGCTGGCCGATCCGCATGCCGCGCATGTCGTCTTTTCGAGCGGCATCCCGATCGTCGCGCTGGCGCTCGATGCGACCCATCAGGTGATGCTCAAGCCGGAGCACGTCGCGCAGTTCTCGAGTGTCAGCGGCCGTATCTCCGAAACGCTTGCGGAGCTGATGGCGTTCTGGGACCGCAACGACGTGCGCCGTTACGGCTCGCGCGGCGGTCCGCTCCATGACCCGCTGGTGATCGCCTATCTGCTGGCGCCGCACCTCTTTAAGACCGAGCGCGCCCGTGTGTTCGTCGAGCACGAAAGCGAGCTGTGCATGGGCCAGACCGTTGCCGACTGGTACGGCAAGAGTGGCCAGGAGCCCAATGCGGACATCGTCACCAGGGTCGATGCGGAAGGCGTGATCGCCTTCTTCCTGGAGCGTCTATCACGTTATGCCGAAAAGGCCGTCGCATGAGCCGCACCCGGATCATCATCGATGCGGACCCCGGCGTTGACGATGCGGCGGCCATCCTCATGGCACTGGCATCGCCGGAGATCGACGTGCTCGGCCTGTCGATCGTTGCCGGAAACGTCCCGTTGAAGGATACGGTGACCAATGCCTGCAAGATTGTCGGCGTATCGGGACGCATCGATGTGCCGGTTTATGCGGGCGCTGCAGGTCCGCTGGTTCGCGATCAGGTCTTCGGCAAATATGCCAGGATCGGTGCGTTTAGCGATGAACTCGTCGCCCGCAGCAGTATCGTCCCTTCGGACGCACATGCGGTGCAGTTCATCGCGAGGTCGGCACGCGAAGCGGCGGAGGCCGGTGATCCGATCACAATCTGCGCGATGGGACCGATGACGAATATCGCGCTCGCCCTGATCCAGCATCCGGACGTGGCGCGCGGAATCCGCCAGATCGTCTCCATGGGAGGCGCATTCACGGCGCTCGGTCACCGCACGCCATGGGCCGAATTCAACATCTACGCAGATCCCCACGCGGCCGAAATCGTCTATCGTTCCGGCGTCCCGATCGTGGTGATGCCGCTCGACATGACCTTCCAGGCCCTGTTCACGGCACAGCATTTCGAGAGCTTTCGAGACAGGGGCGGCCGCGCGGGCGGCGCGCTCTACAATCTCTTCTCGGCCTTCGATCGCAGCGATATCGAGCGCTTCGGCCGCTTGGGCGGGCCTATTCATGACGCGACGACGATCGCGTGGCTGATCAAGCCTGAACTTTTCACGAGCCTCAGGGCTACCGTCGGCACCCAGGTAACCGGCCTCACGTTGGGTTATACCTATGCCGATTTTAACCAAAAGATGGGCTATGCCCCGAACGCCACCGTGGTGACTGACGTCGACGAGGCCGGGTTCATCAATCTGCTGATCGAGCGCATCTCGCTTTACGGAAGTGTCGCGCCCGGTCCCAAATTACCGGGAGGTTGAATCTATGAGCGGTTATCTTTTAAGCCGATCGATCCAAACGGTTCTGACGCTATTCGTGATGTCGGTCCTGGTCTTCGTAGGCCTCTATCTCGTCGGCAATCCGGTCGACGTCCTGCTCAGTCCGACCGCCACGCCGACCGAGCGCCTGCAGGTCATCCAGTCGTTCGGCCTCGACAAGCCGGTCTGGGAACAATACTGGCTATTCCTGACCCGCGCGCTCTCCGGCGATCTCGGCAATTCGTTCGTCTTCAACCAGCCGGCGCTGACGCTGATCCTTAACCGTATGCCGGCGACGTTGGAGCTTGCCTTTGTCGCTCTGGTGATCGGGCTTGTTTTCGGCATTCCACTCGGCGTCTATGCCGGCCTGAAGCCAAAAAGTCTCGTTTCCAGGTCGGTCATGACCTTCTCGATCCTCGGTTTCAGCCTGCCGACCTTCTGGATCGGCCTCGTGATGGTCATGCTGTTCAGCGTCAAGCTCGGCTGGCTGCCGTCATCCGGGCGAGGTGATACGGTGTCGGTTTTCGGCGTCCCCATCAGCCTCTTCACGCTGGATGGCCTGTCCCATCTTCTTCTGCCGGCGCTGAACCTTGCACTGTTCAAGATATCGCTGATCATCCGCCTGACCCGCGCCGGTGTGCTGGAGACGATGCAGCTCGACTTCGTGCGTTTCGCCCGCGCCAAGGGCCTGCCGGAACGTCACATCGTTCTCGTCCACGTGCTGAAGAACACGCTCATTCCGCTGATCACCGTGATCGGCCTGGAACTCGGTTCGCTGATCGCCTTCGCCGTCGTTACCGAAACCATCTTCGCCTGGCCGGGCATGGGCAAGCTGATCATCGACGCCATCGCCGTCCTCGATCGGCCCGTCATCCTCGCCTACCTGATGATCACGGTCGTGATGTTCAGCGTCATCAACCTTTTCGTCGACATCCTCTATTCGGTCGTCGACCCGCGCGTTCGTCTTGAAGGGAATTCGTGATGAGCCAGGACACAAACGCCGCAAGCTCGGTACATGTCGGCAGCGGTCAGGCGCACCGCTCGCGGTCGCCGTTCCGCCAGACGATTTCCGCCCTTCTGAACGACAGGCTGGCGCTCGCCGGCATCCTTCTGGTGCTGGTCTTCATTCTCGCCGCAGTCTTCGCGCCGGTAATCGCACCGCAGAATCCCTACGATCTGTCACAGCTCGATATTCTCGACGGCCGGCTGCCGCCGGGCTCTGCGAGCATGAGCGGCATGGTCTATCTGATCGGCACCGACGACCAGGGCCGTGACCTCCTGAGCGCCATCCTCTATGGCTTGCGCACCAGTATCCTTGTGGGCATCTCCAGCGCAGCGATCGCACTGGTGATTGGCGCCTCGATCGGCCTTGTCAGCGCCTACGCCGGCGGCAGGCTCGATTCCTTCCTGATGCGCGTCGTCGATATCCAGCTCAGCTTCCCCGCGATCCTGATCGCCCTGATCTTCCTTGCCATCCTGGGACAGGGCGTCGATAAGATCATCCTGGCGCTGATCGTCACCCAGTGGGCCTATTATGCCCGCACGATCCGCGGCTCGGCACTGGTGGAACGCAAGCGCGCCTATGTCGATGCCGCCCGCTCGATGGCGCTTCCCGACCGGCGCATTCTCTTCCGGCATATCCTGCCGAACTGCCTGCCGCCGCTGATCGTCGTTGCGACCATGCGTGTCGCCTATGCGATCATGCTCGAGGCTACGCTTTCCTTCCTCGGCATCGGCCTGCCGGTTACCGAGCCGTCTCTCGGCCTTCTGATCTCGAACGGGTTCGAATATCTGCTGTCCGGCGACTACTGGATCAGCTTCTTTCCCGGCCTCGTCCTTCTGTTGCTCATCGTCGCGATCAACCTGATCGGCGACAGCCTGCGCGACATCCTCAATCCTCGGCGGGAGGGCTGAGCCATGTCCAATCCCATACTTTCGATTTCCAACCTCAATACCTCGTTCCGCGTCGGCGGCGAATGGCGCAACGTCGTGCGTGACGTCAGCTTCGATATCGGTCCGAGGGAGACCGTTGCCGTTGTCGGCGAGTCGGGCTCGGGTAAGAGCGTCACGGCCATGTCGATCATGCGGCTTCTGCCGCCTGGCAATTCGCGCGTGACCGGCAGGATCGACTTCGAGGGGAGAAACTTGCTCGACCTGCCGCTCGATGAGATGCAGTCGATTCGCGGCAACCGCATCGGCATGATCTTCCAAGAACCGATGACGAGCCTCAATCCGGTGTTGAAGATCGGTCAGCAGATCACCGAGGTTCTCGTTCAGCATCGCGGCATGTCCCGCGGCCAAGCTGAAGCCGAAGCGGTTCGGCTTCTCGAGAAGGTCCGTATTCCATCGGCGAAATCTCGCCTCAACGAATATCCGATGAACTTTTCCGGCGGCATGCGGCAGCGCGTGGTCATCGCGATCGCGCTCGCCTGCGATCCGAAGCTGCTGATCGCCGACGAGCCGACGACGGCGCTCGACGTCACCATCCAGGCGCAGATTCTCGAGCTCATCAAGACGTTGCAGGAAGAGGAGGGCATGTCGGTCCTCTTCATCACCCACGACATGGGCGTGGTTGCGGAAATCTCCGACCGCACCGTGGTCATGTATCGCGGCGATGCGGTGGAGACGGGAACGACGCGGGAGATTTTTGCGGGCGCCAAGCATCCTTATACGCGGGCGCTCCTTTCTGCCGTGCCGCAGCTTGGTTCGATGACAGGTCTCGATCGGCCACTGCGCTTCCCGCAGGTCGACATGGCGAGCGGCGAGATCCAGCCTGTCAAGCCGACGGCAGATACGGTGAAGCGCGATGCGGCTCCGATCCTGAAGGTCGACAACCTGGTGACGCGCTTCGACATCAAGAAGGGTTTCCTGCGCAAGACAGTCGGCCGAATTCATGCCGTCGAGGGCGTTTCCCTGCAAGTGCGGCAGGGTGAGACGTTGTCGCTGGTGGGTGAGTCCGGCTGCGGCAAGTCCACGACGGGCCGTTCGATCATCCGGCTGACGGATGCAAAGTCCGGCACGATCGAGATCGACGGCAAGAACGTGCTGGGCGCAGGCAAGTCGCAACTGGCGGACATCCGCCGGGAGGCACAGATGATCTTTCAGGATCCATTCGAAAGCCTCAATCCGCGTATCCGTGTTGGTGATGCGATTGCAGAGCCGATCGTCACGCATGGGCTTGCCAATGCCACCGAGGCGAAGGAGCGGGTGGGCGAGCTACTCGAACGCGTCGGGCTTTCAGCCTCGATGGCGGACCGTTTCCCGCATGAGTTCTCCGGCGGCCAGCGCCAGCGCGTCTGCATCGCCCGCGCACTCGCCCTCGAACCGAAGTTGATCATCGCCGACGAATCCGTTTCGGCTCTCGATGTGTCGGTCAAGGCGCAGGTCATCAACCTGATGCTCGACCTGCAGGAGAAATACGGCCTCGGCTATCTCTTCATCAGCCACGACATGGCAGTGGTGGAAAGGATCAGCCATCGCGTCGCGGTTATGTATCTCGGCGAGATCGTCGAAATCGGCCCACGGCAAGCCGTCTTCGAAAATCCGCAGCACGATTACACGAAGCGCCTGATGGCAGCCGTACCGATCGCCGACCCCGCTCGCCGGCAGACGCGACGGATCTCGAACGACGAAATCAGGAGCCCGTTCCGCGCGGCCGACTACGTGCCGCCGCAGCGCCGCTACCTGGAAGCGGGCGACGGCCATCTCTTCCTGGTTGCATAATAGAAGCGCATTCGGTGACGCGCCTGAAAGATCAGGCGGGAATCTCGACCTCGACATCGGTTGGAGCGGCGGCTTCACCTTTGCCGCCTTTTCCCGGAAATTTCTACCGGCCGTTCTGTGCTGGTGGGGTTTTGCGCAGGGTTTCGCGTGTTGCCTCAGCCTCGCCAGGCTGGTTGTCGAGGGTGGCAAGACGGAGTCGGGCCTTCATCACCAGGGATGCTTACCCGCCCATAATGCTCTTATTGGTTGTTCACTGCGTCGCGTTGCGCCTCAGCACAGTTTGCCTGCGGGTGAAGCTGACGAAAATCAAGAAAAACTTTCCAGATATTTGAATGGCTTAAGGGCTGGAGAGGTCAAAATGCCCCCTCGTCGCTGTCAGGTGCAGTTGACAGCGATCAAATCCGACGTTCAATATATTTGTTATGGATACAGTATATTCAAATAGAATACAAGAGGAAGAGGGCGGCGTCAGACCTCTGTCCACGGTTCTCAAGACGATGGCCGTGCTGGACGTGCTTGCCGCAAGCCCGCGAGGAATGAAGCTGCCGGAGGTTGCCGCGGCCATGGAACTGTCGCGGCCGACGGCTTACCAGCGGCTCCTGACGCTGATCGAGGCCGGCTGGGTCGAACAGGATCAGGAGATGCGCTACCGGCTCTCCATGCACGCCTGCCGGATCGCCGCTTCGGCACTGGAACAGGCCAATCTCGGCACGCGTGTCCAGCCGGTATTGGAGATGCTGGTTCACCGGGTGAAGGAAACCGCCTCGCTGGCGGTACTCGACCGGGGCCTGCCCTGCATCGTCTCGCGCGTTGAGTCCGAAAGTGTGTTGCGGGCGGAACAGAAGATCGGCACCACGATGTCGCTCGAAGGCTCGGCATCCGGGCGCATCCTCACAGCCTTTGCGGATGAGCCGACCCTCGGCCGGTTGCGCGAAAGCGGCGAGCCGCTTGCATCGGGGGAGATTCTCAGCGAGGCGCGCGAGAACGGTTATGCCCTGTCGAGCGGCTACACCCAGAGCGGCGTGACGGCGATTGCGGCGCCGATCTTCGATTTCCAGGGCAGGTGTACGTCGACCATCTCGCTGGTCATGCCCGAAACCCGTTTCGATCTCGAAACCTTCCGGGAGCCGCTCCTCGAAGCGGCGCGCACCATCACGAAAATGCAGCAGGGAGAGCGTTGACGGCGATGACCGTAACTTCTGGACAGGTGGCAGTGCGGCTGCCAAGAGCCAGTCACGAGGTGATGAAAACCTCGCGGCTGGCAGCAATGCAGCCAAGCAGGCTGAGCGGTACGCGGGCCTTCATGAACAAGATGATCCGCGAACGCTGGGATATTTCCAAAATCCGTTTCGATATCGACGGCAATGCCGAAGGCACCGTCGTCTATTCCATCAAGGCGCCGTCCCAGGAATTTTCCTTTATCGGCTTTTCCCGTCCGCCGAGCCGCGTTGCCCGCACCGGCCGGATCATCGGCCAGGCCTGGGACATGATGGGAACACTGATCGAAGGGCCGGCCAGCGAAGCAGAAATTGAGACAGCACGGCGCGAGATACCGAAGCTCTATACTGGCCGCGCCACCGCGAAAACCCTGATCTGGTGCCGGTCGAACCGTTCGATGCGCGTCTTCGATCAGACGCTCGAAGCACTTGCCGAAGGTCGCCAGCCTTCCGTCGCCGACCTTTCCAGGGTCTGCTATCTGATGCGCAATACGGGCCTCGACGGCAATGGCACGTTCGGTACGCGCTCCTTCCCCTCTCTCGGATCCCGGCATGCGCTCGGGGGCGTTCTGGAGGCCCAGCTTCTCACGGCCTACCTGATGCGGGAGTTCTCCTGCGATCTCGTCGAGCATCTGGCGGGGAAGAAATCGGAAAAGGCGGTTCTGCTTGATCCGCGGCTCCGCCGTTATATCGGTGTGGGCAATGGCTCGGCGCTGGGATTGATCTTTTTTGTGCACAAGCATCCGCGGTTGATCGATGCCTTCATCCGCGCACGCGAGGAGGCGATCGCCATGGCGCGCGGACTGAAGCTCGAGCCGCCCGATCCGCGCGTGGCGAAGCTCATCGAACTGCTCGGCCAGGCGATTGTCTTCCGTAAGCAGGACCAGATGGTCTACGAGACCTTCGCCTCGAGCGACGAGATCGCCGCCGATCTAGACAACATGGTGGAAGCACTCGAAGAGTTCCGCAGCAGCGGTACGGTACTTGGCCGAAAGGCCGATGTTCCGCTCGATATTCTGGCTTGCGAATTTGAAGCCGAGTCTGTTCCGGAAGCTTACGAGACCTTCCTGTCCTTGCTGATCGAGCTTGTGCCGGAGGAGGCGGATCGTCTGTTGAAAGCGATCCATGCGCCTGATGAACTGAATGTCTCTCCGGCAGAAACCGCAGAAAGCCTCGCTGGTCTCATCCGTAAGGAATATCAGTGGGCTCTGGACATCGATATGTCCGGTCCGGAAGCCTACGGATATGTCTGGTACAAGTCGGAGACCGCCGAGGAGCCGCGTCGCGGGGCACGCGAGGAAGTCCCCGATGCGCTCGATCTCGGCCTCGATGTCTGCGGGGAAATCCAGTCGCTTTGTGCTGATCTCGGCAAGGTCGACGGTCAGCTCAGCATCGCCCGTTTCCTGATGCAGCATCCTGAACACCGTCACATGGTTGCCCGCATACAGAGCCTCAGCGGCCTCGGCTATCACACGCCGCATGCAAACATCAATGCTGAGGAATTCGTGCCGATCGATCTCGTTCGGCTGATGAATGTCGGCTTCCACGGCATCGACAAGACCCGAGACTTCCTGAGTCGCAATCTGCGCGGCGTGCTTTATCACGGGGCGCCCACTCCCGACGATCTGCGCTCCGGCTACACCGGCACCTGGTATTATCCGGCGGAACCTGTTCTATGACCTCCTCGCATTCCAATATTTCGATGCGCGTGATGCCCCGTGAAATGCGGCTGATGTCCGAGCGCATATTCTCGCTCAGCAGCCTGCCCAAGGGCTTCTTCCTCACGGTCGGCGACTTCCCGATGTATTCCCAAAAGCTGGGGCTCGGTGGCTTCGCACTGCTTGAAGAACGTTTCGAGAGCTTCAAGTCCGCCGATCCTGCCCGCATCTCGATCACCTCCGAGGACGGCAATCGCCTCAAGCTCGATGCGGCTGGTGAACACGCGTGGTTCGTCCTTCCGGCGGCAATCGACCTTCTCGGCGAGTTGACGGCTCGCTTCGGTTCGGCGGAGTTGACGGCTGTCAACGTGGCAGACGCCGAGGAACTGGCAACCGCAGCAAGTTTCGGGGGGCGTACCGGTCTTACGATCACCGTTTCCGGCAACGTGCTCAACGCGGCTCCCGCGACTGTCACCGGTGATGTCCGGAAGGATGATCCCCTGCTCTGGGCCCTGCTTGAGGATGGGGTGCTGGTCGAGGCGGATCTCTGGTGGCGCATCTACCACCTGGCCAAACAGGCGCTGGCAACCGACAGCGTCGTTTCCCGACGTCACGCCGGACCGATGATCATCAATGAGGACGGGACGATCATCGGACGCAAGGACAATGACGACGAAACGGATGTCAGCTTCCTGGCATCCAGACTCTCCGAACGTGAAAAGGAAGGCGCTGGATCATGATCATCGACGGTTTGCAATGCGGGCATTTCGATCGCGCCGCCTTTGAAACCCTGCTCGCGGGAACTGTCGGGGGCGTCGTCAACACCTGCGGCTTCTGGGAAGGCGCGATCGAATCCATGGATTCGATCGGCCGCTGGCGCGATCTGGTCCGCGAAAACTCGGATATTGCCGAAATCGCGCTGACGGCGGACGACATCAGCCGGATTTCCGGGGAAGGCAAGCTCGCCATCATCATGGGCTTCCAGAACGCCAACCTCTTCCAGGGCCGCATCCGTTTCGTGGAGATGTTTGCAGAACTCGGCGTGCGCGTCGTTCAGCTCACCTACAACAACCAGAACGAGCTCGGTGGCTCCTGCTACGAGGTGGAAGATTCCGGCCTCGCCCGCTTCGGCAGGGAGGTCATCCGCGAAATGAATGCGGCCGGCATTCTCGTCGACTGCAGCCATGTCGGCGACCGCACGACGCTGGATGCGATCAAGGTTTCCGAAAAGCCGATCGCCGTCACCCATGCCAATGCGCAGTCGTTGTTCTTTCACAAGCGCAACAAATCTGATGACGTCATCAGGGCGCTCAGGGACACCGGCGGAGTGATCGGCTGTGCCGCCTATCGCAACATCACCGGGGATGAATACTGCGCCTCGATCGAGGCCTGGTGCACGATGGTGGCCCGCACGGTCGACATTGCCGGCATCGATTCCGTCGCGATCGGTACCGACAAGAGCCACAATTTTGCCGCCCCCGATTATGCCTGGATGCGCAAGGGCCGCTGGACCCGCGGCGAGGACTATGGCGCCAGCGCGGCGGGCAAGCCGCTCAAGGCTGCGCCGCCGGAATGGTTCCAGAAGGTCGAGGACATCAAGGTGATCCCGGATGGTCTGCGTGCCGTCGGCTTCTCGGAAGAGGAGGTCGCCAAGATCACTCACAAGAATTGGCTTCGGCTCTACGAAGCCACCTTCAGAAAACCATAAAAAGAGGAGAACTGATCATGCCCGGAATGAAGACTTTTCTCATGCCAGATCGTCGCAGTTTCCTGAAAACTGCCGCCGCCGCCGCCGCCGCCTCGCTTGCCGCGCCCTATATCGTTCGCGCCCAGGAGAAGATCCTCTACGTGAATACCTGGGGCGGCCCCTGGGAAGCGGCGGCCAAGGCAAATCTCATCGATCCGTTCACCGCCGAGACCGGTATTCAGGTAAAGACCGTTTCTCCGGTTTCCTTCGCCAAGCTCGCCCAGCAGGTGAAGACGGGCACCTATGAATTCGACGTCACCACGCTCGGTGGCGGCGAACTCGTTCGCGCCAATCAGGCCGGCATTATCGAGGAGCTTGAGGCGCCTTATAAAGGCGGTCTCTTCGAAAACGGCGTCGCTTCGCATGCCTTCGCGACCGTCATCGCCTGGCGTACCGACAAGTATAAGGAAGCGCCGAAGACCTGGGCCGATTTCTGGAATGTCGAGAAATTCCCTGGCGGCCGTTCGCTGCAACGCTATGCAGCTCGCGTCATTCCGATCGCGCTGCTGGCCGATGGTGTCGCAGTGGAGGATCTTTATCCGCTCGATATCGATCGGGCCTTTAAGTCGCTCGACAAGATCAAGGATCATGTCCGCGTCTGGTGGACGGCCGGCGCCCAGTCGACTCAGATTCTCCGTGACGGCGAGATCGATATGATCGGCATCTGGCATGGCCGTTATTTCGAAGCGGAAAAGGCCGGCGCTCCGGTCGCCATGACGTGGAACCAGGGCGAGATCGAACGCGCCTATTGGGTTGTCGCCAAGGATACGCCAAACCTCGATAACGCCAAGAAGTTCGTGGAATTCGCAACGAGCGCCAAGCCGCTCGCCGGTTTTGCGAAGGCCGCCGACTACGGCGCGCTGAACCCGGCGTCCAACGAGTTCGTCAGCGCCGAAGACGCAAAGCGTATGCCGACCTCGCCAGAGAACTACAAGCTCATCTTCGAGCAGGATATGGCGAATTTCGGTGCCGACCCGGCAGAACTCGCCGAACGTTTTGAAGAGTGGGTTGCGAGCTGATCCGCTCTCCCGGATCAATCTGACCTGCTTGAGCGGCATCGCACGATGACTGTGCGCTGCCGTATCGACCCCGCTTGCCATGAGAAGGAACGGCAATGGGCATGAGCCTTTCAAGACTGACGGAAAAGACGAATATCTGGCCCTGGTTGCTGCTTGCACCGCTCGGTATCTACATGCTCGTCTTCTTCGTCGTGCCGCTCGCCGACGTGGCGATCATGAGCTTTACCGAACCGCGTGTTTCGTTCGCCAATTACCAGAAGGTTCTGACGGGCACGCTTTATCAGCGCGTCTTCGTCAACACCTTCGCGACTGCCGCTTTCGTGACGCTTTGCTGCCTTGCGGTCGGTTATCCGTTGGCCTATCTGATGGCGCAATCCAAGCCGCGCACGGCGATGCTCATCCTGCTTCTTGTGACCATGAGCTTCTGGACGAGCTTCCTGGTGCGCACCTATTCGTGGATGGTGCTGCTTGGCAACAACGGCCCGCTAATCGCCTTCCTGCAGATAATCGGCATCGAGCAACCCCCACAGCTTCTCTTCACCCGTTTTTCCTCGACGCTCGCCATGGTGCACATCCTGGCACCCTACATGATCATGAACATCTATTCGGTCATGAAGAAGATCGATCCGGCGCTGATCCGCTCGGCAGAAAGCCTCGGTGCCAAAGGCTGGTCGCTCTTCCGGCATGTCTACCTGCCGCTGACGGCACCTGGGATTGCCAATGGATCGGTGCTGGTCTTCGTTATCTGCCTCGGCTTCTACGTCACGCCGGTGCTGCTCGGCAGCCCGCGCGAACAGATGATCGCCGGCCTGATCGGCCATCAGATCGAGGAATTCCTGGCTTTTGGCCTCGGTTCCGCCATGGCGATGGTGCTGCTCGTCGTGACGCTCATCATCCTGACTATCTATCACCGTCGTTTCGGCCTCGACAAACTCTGGGGGTGATCGGTCATGAATACGTTCATGCGTTGGGCAGGCTTCATCGTCGTACTCTTCATTGCAGCACCGTTGGTCATTGTGGTGCCGATGTCCTTATCCAATGCGAGTTCGCTGCAGTTCCCGCCGCCCGGCTACTGGCTCGGCTACTACCGCGCCTATTTCACCGACCCCAATTGGCTCGTGCCCACCTGGAACAGCATTCTCATCGCTACCGCGACGACGATCCTGACCATGGCGCTGGTCGTGCCGGCAACCTTCGCGCTCGTGCGTCATCGCTTTCGCGGCAAAGGTTTCGCCGACCTGATGATGTTGATGCCGATGGCGGTTCCCCATATCGTCATGGCGATCGGGTACTATTCCTATTTCGGGCAGTTGAAGCTGGTCCATACCCATCTCGGCGTCATCCTCGCGCATACCTGCTTGTCTGTGCCGATCGCCTTCCTGGTGCTCTCCGCCAATCTCAAGGGTTTCGACCGCAATCTGGAGCGGGCGGCCCAGAGCCTGGGCGCAAGCCCCACAAGAACCTTTCTCCACATCACGCTGCCGATCCTGCGGCCGGGCCTGATCATCAGCTCGCTCTTCGCCTTCATCCAGTCGTTCGACGAGACCGTGGTGGCGATCTTCATTTCCGGCCGCGACGCGGAGACGCTGCCGCGCAAGATGTTCGACAGCATCCGCCAGGAGGCGGACCCGGTGATTGCAGTCATCTCGACGTTGCTCTTCTTCGTCGTGCTGATCGGTATCGCCGCTCCCTATTTCGTCGGCGCGCTCCGCAGCCGCGTGCCCAAGCCGAGCCGATCCGCCGGCGCACACTGATCCCAAGGATTTCTCATGACGAGCTACCTGCAACTCTCCAACATCACCAAGAGCTACGGGCATTTCACGGCGCTCGACAATGTAAGCCTCTCGGTCGACAAGGGAGAATTCGTGACCTTCCTAGGCCCGAGCGGCTCCGGCAAGACGACGACCTTGATGATCATCGCCGGCTTCGAGAAGGCGAGCGGCGGCGCGGTCGAGATCGGCGGGCAGTCGATCTCGCAACTCGCGCCGCATCAACGCAATATCGGCATAGTCTTCCAGAACTACGCGCTTTTCCCACACAAGACGGCCGTTGAGAACGTGTATTTTCCCCTTCAGATGCGTGGTGTCGGCCGTTCTCAGGGCTTGAAGCGGGCGGAAGACATGCTCTCGCTTGTCGGTCTCAAGGGTTTCGGTCATCGCCACCCGAAGGAACTTTCCGGCGGCCAGCAGCAACGCGTAGCGCTTGCCCGCGCGCTGGTCTTCGAGCCATCGCTGCTCCTGCTCGACGAACCGCTCGGCGCGCTTGACAAGAACCTGCGCGAGCAGATGCAGATCGAGATCAAGCGCATCCAACGCAGCTTGGGCGTGACCACCATTTTCGTCACTCATGATCAGTCGGAAGCCATGTCCATGTCCGACCGCATCGTGGTTTTCGAGAAGGGGCGGATCGAGCAGGCGGCCGCACCCCTCGATATCTATCATCGCCCGCGCACCGCATTCGTCGCCACCTTCATCGGCGAGAGCAACCTCATTCCGGCAACCATCACCAATGCGATGACGAAGACGGCGGACAATCCGACGCTCGGGCCCTTTGATTATGCGGGCAGCGAAGCTCTCTCCGACGGCCAGAACGTGACGCTGCTCATCCGGCCGGAGCATATCAAGCTTTCACGCAATCCGATCGAGGGGCGCAAGAACGTGCGCATGAAGGTCGAAACCATCGTCAACTACGGTGACAACGCGCTCGTTATCGGCCGGGCAGGAGAACTCTCCATGCGGGTGCGTGTGCTTGGCGCGGACGTGGTGATCATCAAGGAAGGCGAGGAATGCTGCATCAGCTGGACGCCCGAAGCTGTCTTCGTCATCACCAAATAGGTAGCCCCATGAACTCGGACTTTTCGTCGATCATCCGGCGTTTCGGCGTCGGCCAGCGCGGCAGCCTCGCCGTCGTCCATCAAGGTACGGGTTATTTTGCCTGCACGCCTCAGGCACCCTATGACGGTTCGCTGAGCATTGCAGAGCAGACGCGGCAGCTTCTCGCCAAGGCAGAAGGCCGGCTGGCGGAAATCGGCAGCGCCAAGGAAGGCCTCATCTTCTGCGCGATCATGCTGGCGGACATGGATGATTATGCCCCCATGAACGAGGTCTGGGACGATTGGGTCTCCGGCATCGCGCCGCCGGCGCGCGCCTGTTTCGAAGCGCGATTGGCGAGCCCGGACCTGAAGGTCGAGATGATCATGGTTTCCGCAGCGAACGCGGCCTGATCAGACGATTGCGGCTTCGATGAGAAACGGTCCTCTACGGCCGAGCGCGGCGGTATAGAGCTTTACGAATTCCTCGACAGTTGTGGCACGGCCGGCTTCAACGCCGAGGCCCTTGGCAAGCGAGCACCAGTCGAGTTTCGGCTGGTCGAGGTCGAGCATCTTGCGGGCATTCACGCCATAGGAATTCACGCCGACATTGGTCATCTCACCCTGCAGGATGCGATAGGCGTTGTTCGCAAAGACGATCGTCACGATGTCGAGTTGCTCGCGCGCCTGGGTCCACAGGCCCTGAACCGTGTACATGCCGCTGCCATCGGCCTGCATCGCCACAACCTTGCGATCCGGCGCGCCGATCGCAGCACCTGCCGCAAGCGGGATGCCGATGCCGATCGAACCGCCGGTGATGGGCAGGTGGTCATGCGGATGAAGGCCGGGCGCGAGTGCGGTATGCTGGCCGATCGAGGTCAGTGCCTCGTCAATGACGATGGCATTTTCCGGCAGGTAGCGAGCAATCGCCAGGCTGACGGCATCCGGTGTTAGAGCACCGTTTGGCACCCGTATCTCGTTCTGACGGAAAGCGTTGCGGGCGAAGTTCGCATTCGGCCTGATGCCGAGCCCATCCGCCAGTTGCTCCAGCGCATCGGCGAGATCGTGCTCATGCTCGGCGAGCTGGATCACCCGGCAGTCCGGTGGCAACGTCGTGCTCGGCTTGCCGGGATAGGCGAAGAAGGTAACGGGGCGAGGCCCGCCGATGCAGATCGCCACCTCGAATTCCTTCAACGCCTCGATCGCCAGCTCGATATTGTAAGGAACGGGCTGTACCAAAACGCGCCCCGCACCGCGTGCGCTTCTGGCCGACGATGTCGAGAAAAGAGCCGCACCGGTTGCCGCCGCAATACGACCGGCGGTCTCGACCGGCTTTTCGCGCAGGGCGTGGCCGGAGAGGATGATCACGGCGCGTTTGCCGCTGCGAAGCGCCGTGACGGAAGCCTTCAACGCTTCCGGTTCGATTGCCGGAGGCTCGGGGATGGCAACGGGAGAAAGCGTTTCCGGCGAAACCTCGCCCCAGGCGGCATCGGCCGGCAGGATCATCGTCGAGACGCCGCGGCGGGTGATCGACGCGGCAAAGCCCTCTTCGGTGCAACGGCGTATATCGTGAGCTCCGCCAGCACGTCCGACCCAATGGGACATCGGCCGTGCCAGGCTTTCGATGTCGCTCGTCAGCGGTGCATCATATTGCAGGTGATAGGATGCATGATCGCCGACGACGTTGAGAATGGGCGTGCGTGCGCGACGAGCGTTGTGAAGGTTGGCAAGACCGTTGGCGAGGCCGGGTCCCAGATGCAGGAGTGTCGCAGCAGGCTTGTCCGCCATGCGAGCGTAGCCATCGGCAGCTCCCGTCACAACGCCTTCCGAAAGACCGAGGACGCAGCGCATGGCGGGCTTGCGGTCGAGCGCCGCGACGAAATGCATCTCCGATGTACCGGGATTGGCGAAACAGACGTCGATGCCGTTTACCAGCAGGACATCACAAAGCATATCGGCGCCGTTCATGCAGTTCCCTCTTTTTCGTCTATACCGGCATCCATTCGCACGGACGCAGCTCAGGCTGCCACTGGAGCGGTCGCATCCGAAAATGCGGCTTCGATCGAAGCTTCGAGAATGTTGAGCCCTTCTTCAAGAACATCCCATTCGATCGTCAGCGGCGGCAGCAAACGGATCACGTTAAGACGCGTTCCGCAAGACAGCAGAATGAGGCCGCGGGCTTCCGCTTCCGCAACAATACGGTTGGTGATCGCCGGGCTGGCCGCCTTGGACTCGCGGTCCTCAACCAGTTCGAATGCCACCATGGCGCCGAGTCCGCGGACTTCGCCGATGCGTTCCATGCCCTGGCGCGATGCGATCGACGTCAACCGCTCCGTGATCCTGCGCCCGACTTCCGCCGCACGCTCGCACAGTTTCTCGCTCTCGATGACGTCAAGCACGGCATTGGCGGCTGCGACGCTCAGCGGATTGCCGGCATAGGTGCCGCCAAGACCGCCGGGATGCGCCGCATTCATGATCTCGGCCTTTCCGGTGACGGCGGAAAGCGGGAAACCGCCGGCTAAGCCCTTCGCCATGGTGACGAGGTCCGGCTTGACGCCGGCATGCTCGAAGCCGAACATTTTTCCCGTGCGCGCCATTCCCGCCTGCACCTCGTCGGCGATCAGCACGATCCCGTATCTATCGGCGATCTCGCGGAGCCGGATGAGGAATTCCTTCGGCGCGATGTTGAAGCCGCCTTCGCCCTGCACCGGCTCGACGATGAACGCCGAGATTCGTTCCGGATCGACGTCTGCGGCGAACAGGCGTTCCAGACCGGCGATCGCATCTTCGGTCGAGAAGCCGAGATAGGGGTTGGGGAAGGGGGCGTGATAGATATCGGCCGGGAAGGGACCGAAATTCTTCTTGTAGGGCATGACCTTGCCGGTCAGCGCCATGCCGAGCATGGTGCGGCCATGGAAGGCGCCCGAGAACGCGATGATGCCGGCACGGCCGGTATAGGCGCGGGCGACCTTCACGGCATTCTCCACCGCTTCGGCGCCGGTCGTGACCAGCATGGTGCGGTTTTCGGCACCCGTCGGCGCGATCGCGTTCAGCCGCTCTGCGAGCCGGACATAACCTTCATAGGGCGCGACGTGGAAGCAGGTATGGGTGAAGCGTTCGGCCTGTTCGGCGACGGCGCGCATAATGGTCGGGTGACGGTGACCCGTATTGTTGACGGCGATGCCGGCCGCGAAATCGATGAAGCGCCTGCCGTCCACATCCCAAAGTTCGGCGTTCAGTGCCTTCTCCGCGAAGATGGCGCGGGTGCCAACGCCACCTGCCACGGCAGCTTTCTGGCGCGAATGCAGATCTGATGAAACGGTCATCGCAGTGTCCCCTGATGTCGATGATCAAGGTATATCTTTGCTCAATATTTTGAGCAATAGGGCAGCCCTAGGAATTACAGATAAGGTGGAGAGCAGGCGGAGATGACGATCGTGCGGCGATCGGAAAGGTTCCGGAAGCGATGCGGCACGCGGCTGTCGAAGAGATAGGCCTCGCCAGCCTTGAGCACGCGCACGTCGTCCCCGACGGTGACCTCCAATTCGCCCTCGACCACATACCCTCCTTCGGACGAGGCATGCTGCAGCAGCGTGTCGCCGGTATCCGCGTTCGGTTCATAGACTTCGTGGAGAATCTGGAGGTTATGTGTCCGTGCATCGCCGATCTGGCGAAAAACGAGTGTTCCGTCATCGCTGCCGGAAATCGGCGAGGCGGCGATTTTCGAGGTCAGATCAACGAGTTCATGCGCCGAGAAGAACGGGCCTTTCGGAGGGCTGCGCTCCGGTTCGAAAAAATCACCCATGCCGACGCCGAGGCCGTTCAGGATCTTGCGCAATGTCGCAACAGAGGGGCTGACCTTGTTGGTCTCCACGTTCGATATCTGAGCATGAGGCACACCGGCTCGCTCTGCGAGCTGACGCTGGGATAGGCCGGCTGCCAGCCGCATGGCGTTGAGCCGCGCCCCGATATCAAATGTTTGGTCCATCGGCATGATCCAGATTTTATAGCGGCGGTTATGCCAAGGATGGCCCGAAGGATCAACTGGATCATATTTTGAGCGATCACGCGCCGCAAAAGATCGCGTCCGGCTTCGGACCGCCTCGTGAGCGGCCTTAACATCTAATCGTTATTAATGGTTGGGGCACGTTGACTCCCCGCAGGGCCGGTCTCTATTCAGATCGCCACAAGCTTGGCGCACCGAGGGAGAGATGATGCGGGTTATCCAGGCGATCGATGAGCTGCGCGATAGTTTGCGTCTGCAGGCAAAGCCGGGAAAGCGGGTCGGATTTGTTCCCACCATGGGCTATCTGCACGCCGGCCATATGGAACTCGTCTCGCGAGCCCGCGCGGAAAACGACATCGTCGTAACCTCGATCTTCGTAAATCCATTGCAGTTCGGCGCCAATGAGGATCTGAGCCGGTATCCACGCGATCTGCCGCGCGACAGCAGCATGCTGGAGGCTGCCGGTGTCGATATCCTGTTCGCCCCGGGCGGTGAGGACATGTACCCCCGTCCCATGCTCACCGTCGTCGACGTGCCTGATCTCGGGCGCGAACTGGAAGGCGCGGTGCGGCCGGGTCATTTTGCCGGTGTCGCCACGGTGGTCTGCAAACTCTTCAATATCGTCCAGCCGCAGACGGCCTATTTCGGCGAAAAGGACTATCAGCAGGTCGTCATCATCAAGCGAATGGTCGAAGACCTGGCGCTTCCGGTTCGGGTCATTGCCGTTCCAACTGTACGGGATACAGACGGGCTGGCTCTGTCGTCGCGCAATGTCTATCTTTCGGAGGTGGAGCGGCGCGCCGCGGCGATTGTGCCGCGTACGCTCGATGAAGCGGAACGACTTGTGCGGTCGGGCCAGACCGATCCGGTCAGGCTTGAGGAAATGCTGCGCGAATTCATCGGCCGGGAACCCTTGGCAAATGCGGAGGTCGTTGCAGTGAGAGATGCTTCGACCTTGCAGCCTGTCGCATTGATTGACGAGCTGGTCGTCGTCGCGCTGTTCGTCCGCATCGGCTCCACACGGCTTCTTGACAACAGGGTCATTGGCCGCCGAGGCGTGCAATGAAAGAGAGATTTCGATGAGTGTCCCGGCAAAACAAGGGCGCATTACGCCGAAGCGTATCCGTTCAATGAAAGGCGGGCAGCCGATCGTCTGCCTGGCCGCGTATACGACACCGATGGCACGTCTGCTGGATGCGCATTGCGATCTGCTGCTTGTCGGGGATTCGCTCGGCATGGTCCTCTACGGCATGGAGACGACCGTTTCGGTGACGCTCGATATGATGATTGCCCACGGACAGGCAGTCATGCGGGGCGTTAAAAATGCGTGCGTCGCCGTCGACATGCCTTTCGGCTCCTATCAGGAGTCCAGGGAGGTCGCTTTCCGGAATGCCGTCCGCCTTCTTCAGGAAACAGGATGCGATGCGGTGAAGCTCGAAGGCGGGGAGGAGATGGCTGAGACGATTGCCTTTCTGACGACGCGGGGCGTTCCCGTGCTCGGTCATATCGGCCTGATGCCCCAGCAGGTTCACACGGCCGGTGGTTATCGTTCGGTCGGCCATTCGGATGAGGAGTCCGCAAAGCTTCGGCGTGACGCAAGCGCCATCGGCAGCTCCGGGGCATTCGCAGTTGTCATCGAAGGAACGGTCGAAACTCTTGCCAGGGAGCTGACGGCACAGGTCGAGGTTCCCACCATCGGCATCGGCGCATCCTCGGCATGCGATGGGCAGATTCTGGTCTCCGATGACATGCTGGGCCTCTTCAACGACTTCACGCCCCGCTTCGTGAAGCGGTATGACGAACTGGGTCAGCGGGTTCGCAAGGCAGCCGAGGATTATGCGCGCGAAGTTCGCGCACGCCAGTTCCCGGGGCCCGAACATACGTTCAAGCGCCGATCGTGAGTTCGGGATTTTGTCCGGGATGGCAAACACCCATTGCACGATGACACTCTGCTTCGGCTACCAGGTCGAGGTGAAACGTGCTATTTTAGGGAATGTCGATAGATAGGCTCAACTGGGTCGATGATGCCGGACAGCCCGCCGTTAGCGCCCGCTTCACGCGGCGTGCAGCGTTGGCAATGGGTCTCTGTCTGTGCTGCGTGCCGATGCGTGGCTTTGCGGCCGCGTCTCTTTCGCTGAAAGATGTCGGGAACGGCCTCTTCATTCGTGAGGCGCCGCACGAGGAAGCGACACGGGCCAATAGCGGAGGCATTGCCAATATAGGTTTCATCATCGGACGCGATAGCGTGCTCGTGATCGATCCCGGAGGCAGTCTGGCAGATGGGCAATGGCTCCTTTCAGAAATCAGGAACCGGACCAGCAAACCGATCCGGCATGTCGTAATGACCCACGTCCATCCCGATCATTGCCTTGGTGCTGCGGCCTTTGCTGAAGAGCGGCCGGATTTCGTCGGTCATCACGCTTTGAGGTCCGCGCTCGATGCGCGGGGAAGCTATTATCGCCAGCGTCTTGTCGAGATCGTCGGATCGGAGAACGTAGGCGGCATCGTATATCCCACCCGGGAGATAGAAGATGTCGCCGAGGTCGATCTCGGTGACCGCATTATCCGGTTTACCGCGCACGGCACCGCGCACACCGATTGCGACCTGTCGATGTTCGACACCTCGACGGGGACGCTGTTTCCCGCGGATCTGCTTTTTGTCGATCGCGTTCCCTCGCTGGATGGAAGCCTGCCCGGATGGCTGATCGAAGCCGAGCGGCTCAAGGGCGTTGGTGCTGCCCGCGCAGTGCCGGGGCATGGGCCGGCGATGGTGGACTTCGGACCGGCCGTGGCAAAACAGGTGCGCTATCTCACGGCTCTCCGCGATGAAACACGCAAGGCGATAGCGCAGGGCATTGCGATAGACGAGGCCAGCCGAACGGTGGCTGCGGGAGAGGGCGAAGGCTGGGTGTTGTTCGACGACTATAATGGTCGCAACGTCATTCAAGCTTACAAGGAGCTTGAATGGGAGTAGGCTTCGGATCGAAGCAGGGAGGAGAATATGATGCACATATTGCGACCGGCCTTTGCGGCCGCTTTGATTACGGCGATCTGCGCCGGGCCGGCTCCCGCCGCAGATTCCTCTCAGGCTGATGCCAAGCGGGAGGAGCGCTGGCAACTGATTGCCGACTATCTCTTCGATGATCGGGAAGTTCTTCCGACCGATTCCTTGATCAAGATCGATGCGCCAAAGCGTGCGCAGGATGCTGCGCTCGTCCCGATCACTCTGACGATGCCCGAAAAGGACAGGATCAAATCGGTCTATCTTGTGATCGATGACAATCCTGCGCCGCTTGCCGCTCACGTCACCTTCGGGCCGGCTGCGGATCCTGGCTCGCTGCAGCTGCGTGTGCGGGTCGACACCTACACCAACGTTCACGCCGTTGCCGAGACGAAAGAGGGAAAGCTGTTTTCAGCTGTCGCCTTCGTGAAGGCCTCCGGCGGCTGTTCGGCGCCCTCCGGACCGAGTGACGCGGAAGCGATGAAGGGAATGGGTGAAATGAGAATGAAGTTCGCGGAGAGCATGCAGGACGGACAACCTGCCGAGGCAACGCTGATGATCCGCCATCCGAATTTCACCGGAATGCAGATGAACCAACTCACCCGGCTTTACACGCCGTCGCGTTACATCGACAAGGTGACCGTCTCCTATGGCGACCAGACTGTCCTGGAAGTATCTGGCGACATCTCCCTGTCCTCAAATCCCGCAATCGGCTTCAGTTTCGTGCCGGGTGGCAACGAGCCGATGAAGGTGGTCGCGTCCGACACCAAAGGAGAGCGCTGGGAGCAGAGTTTCAAAGTGCCTCCGGTCACGAATTGAGGTGTGGGCATGTCCGAGCTGATTGGAGCCTTGGTGAGGGTTGCCGCTTCACTTGCGATTGCTTTGTTGATGACCGCGGCGGGCACGCAACTGTCCCGGGCCGAAGTGCCGGAGCCGGAAGGCTTGTGGACCGGACCGATGCGAGGGGAGACACCAAAGACGCTTACAGGTGCCGTCGTCATCGATCTGGCAGGCCTTGAGGCGCTCATGCCGAAGAACCCGGTGCTTCTCGATGTCGGCCCCGCCGAAAAGAAGCCGGAGGATTTTCCCCGGGACCGGCTTTGGCTGCCGACCCATCGCTCCATCCCGGGCGCGGTGTGGTTTCCGGGCGCTGGAGCAGCATCTTTTGAGGCGGCGCAGGAAGAGACTTTCTTTCGTCGCGTGGAAGAACTGACTCAAGGCGACAGTTCAAAGCCCATCGTCACCTTTTGCCTTCCCGGCTGCTGGGGGAGCTGGAACGCCGGCAAGCGGCTGGTGATGAAGGGCTATACCGGCGTTCATTGGTTCCCAGGCGGCATCAACAGTTGGCAGGAGGCCCACGAGGCGGTTGAAGTCAAGCCAGATAGGGCTTGGGAGTCGGAGCCGGCAAAATAGTCGTGGGGATGAACAGCTCTCTGATCTTCGCAAGGTAGTGGTCTTCGCAGGTCGACCACCGCAGCTTAGCGAGAAGATTGGTATCGGCGCCGGCGGGATAACGAATGCGTTCCCCTTCCTCCGTTGCAGCCGACCAGGTGGCCTCCGCGACTTCAGCCTCGGTGCAGTACGGTGTCGGATAGTTCGCCATCTTCTCGAAGAAGGCCTGGACGAACCCTTCATAGTCCTTAGGAAACACCCCTTGCATCCTCGTTCCAGTATTCGCGCCAAAGCTGGTGGTCGGCGCCAGGCCGGGCTCGACGAGCCGGGCCTTGATGTCGAACAGGCTCAACTCGTAGGAGAGCGACTCGGTAAAGCCTTCGATGGCGCATTTGCTGGCGGCATAGACCGCCGACAGCGGCATGACGCCGATGGTAACGCTGGAGGTGACGTTGACGATGATACCGCGGCCTTGCTTGCGCATCTGCGGAATGATCGCGCGGCAACAGGCCATCACGCCGAACGTGTTGGTCTCGAACAGCTCTCGGATCGCTGCCTCGGGCGTCGCCTCTACCGCGGAGGCCAAGCCGATCCCGGCGTTGTTCACCCAGACGTCGATGCCGCCGAAGGCAGCCACGCCGTCGGCGATTGCACCGGCGATGCTGTCTGGGTCGGTCACGTCGAGCGGAAGCACTTTCAGCCGATCCGACTGCACCTTAAAGACGCTCGGATCCGGGCGCCGCATGGTCGCGAGGACGTTCCAACCGCGATCGAGGAAAAGCTCGGCGATGGCTTTGCCGTAGCCAGATGATGTTCCGGTGATGAGGATTGTTTTGGTCATTGGTTTCTCCGCTTCTGTCAGAGCGGAGAATAGACATTTGATTAGGACGATCTATAATTATCTGTCTTTATTTTATTATGGATCGTCCAGAATGGACCCTTTCAGCGACATCATCGCCTTGCTGCGCCCTCATGCAGTGTTCTCGAAGCCGATAACCGGCCGCGGAAAGTGGGGCGTGAGCTATTCGGCCTATGCGGCGCCGGGGTTCGCCATCGTCCTCAAGGGGCGATGCTGGCTGTCCATCGAAGGCGCAGACCCGGTGCCGCAGGAGCGGGGCGACTTCGTACTCTTGCCTGCCTCGCCGGCATTTTCGCTTCTCAGCGAGCCGGGTGCGGCATGCGTGCCGGGCATTCCATCGTTCAGCAGCATCCGGCATGGAGATCCGGAGGGAGAGCCGGACTTCGAGATGCTCGGCGGCTCATTCCAGCTCGAGCCCGTCAATGCCCCTCTGCTGCTGGCCCTGTTGCCGGGTATGATTCACATAGGGGCGGAAGACGGAGATACCTCCCGTCTGGCTCGCATCATTGATCTCATTATGGACGAGTGCGCCAACGACAGGCCGGGGCGCGAAATGATGCTTCAACGCCTCCTGGAGGTCATGCTGGTCGAATGCCTGCGCTGGCCCAGCATCGCTCCGGGAGCACTGCCTGCCGGCTTGCTGGCGGGGATGCAGGATCCGGCCCTTGCGTCGGTCCTGCGTGCAATGCATACCAATGTGCGCGCCGGATGGACGGTGGCGGAGCTTGCAAAACTCGCGGGCATGTCGCGATCGGCATTCTCGGCCCGTTTCTCCGAAACCCTCGGCTGTGCCCCTATGGAATACCTTTCCCGTTGGCGCATGACGCTGGCTCAGGATGCCCTAAGCCGCGGCGGCAAGCCTCTCGAGCGCCTTGCGGAAGAGATCGGCTACGAGTCCGCCAGCGCGTTCAGCACAGCGTTTCGTCGGCGTCTGGGGTGCTCGCCCGGCATGTTCGCCCGCTCGCGGCGGGCCGGGAACGGGCACTAACGACGCGGCAGAGGGTCGAAGCCATTGCCGCTTGGAGCCGCCGTTGCCATCCAGTGCATCTGCGGAGGGTCACGAGGCGAAGCTCAGCCTGTGCCGAGCACTTTTGCCAAATACTTGTCGAGCGTGATCGGATAGCCGCGCACCCTCACGCCGGTAGCGTTGTATATCGCGTTCGCGATCGCAGCCGCGGCACCGGGATTTCGAGTTCGCCGATGCCCCCGGCCTTCAGCACAGCCGCTGCCCGGCTGCCGTTTATTGCAGGGCTGGTCAGCAGTCAGGTCCGTGTTTCGCGCAAGCGCACCGATCCTCGACTCATCTCCCGGCGTCCTCTCGATCGTATTGAGCCGATGTGGTTTAGTTGACGAGATGGGCGGACGCCTCAATCTGGCCTAACGGGCGGATTAGCCGGCTATACGACAGCAAACGGTTTCCCTGGGATGGAGCCACAATTAAATGTCCGACTTGTTGACAAAGGTAAATTGCCTTCAGCACGGACGTATGGTTTAGGAAAACGTGATGATCGTTAACAATCTTCAAAGGCTAGAGGCGGAAGCCATCCACATCTTGCGGGAGGTGGTTGCGACGTCCGCCAAGCCGGTCATGTTGTATTCGATCGGCAAGGATTCTTCGGTTATGCTTCACCTTGCGCGGAAGGCATTCCATCCAGCCAGACCTCCTTTTCCTCTGTTGCACATCGATACTATGTGGAAATTCAGAGCGATGATCGAATTTCGTGATCGGGTTGCTCGAGAATACGGGATTGAACTTCTTATCCACACCAGTCAGGAGGGGCTGCAGCAAAACATAACTCCGTTTACCCATGGATCAAGCGCTTATACGTATAGTATGAAAACTCTTCCTTTGCGGCAGGCGTTGGACAAATACGGATTCGATGCCGCTTTCGGCGGAGGGCGGCGTGACGAAGAGAAGTCTCGCGCCAAGGAAAGGATCTTTTCGGTCCGTAATTCCCAGCACGCTTGGGATCCGAAAAACCAGCGCCCGGAAATGTGGAAAACCTACAATACTCGGATTGCCCAGAATGAATCATTCCGGGTCTTTCCATTGTCGAATTGGACCGAGCTGGATATTTGGCAGTACATTCTCAAGGAGCGCATTCCAGTTGTCCCACTGTACTTCGCTGCAAAAAGGCCAGTGGTGAATCGTGATGGCACGTTGATCATGGTCGATGACGACAGGATGCCGATACTGGCTGGTGAGCGGATCGAGGAAAGGGTGGTCCGTTTCCGCACTCTTGGTTGCTATCCACTGACCGCTGCAATTGAAGCAGAGGCTTCGACTGTGGAGGAAATTATCCTTGAAATGTTGACAACCCGAACGTCGGAGCGGGAGGGCCGCCTTATTGATAAGGATGAAACCGGATCCATGGAGCGAAAAAAACGTCAAGGATATTTCTGATGGTCGATAATATGCCGAGTGAGCAATTACCGAACCTCTCCCGAATTCTTCATGAGCAGGAGAACAAGTCGCTGCTGCGTTTCCTCACTTGCGGCTCTGTAGACGATGGAAAGTCAACCCTTATTGGAAGATTGCTTTACGATACGAAACTGATTTTCGACGATCACTTGGCAGCGCTGCGACGCGACTCTGCCAGACATGGGACGACATCCAGCGATGACATCGACTTTGCGCTTCTATTGGACGGATTGGAAGCCGAACGGGAGCAGGGCATTACCATTGATGTGGCATATCGTTTCTTTGCTACCGAAAGGCGGAAATTCATCGTCGCTGATACGCCGGGTCATGAAGAATACACGCGCAATATGGCGACGGGAGCCTCGACTGCAGATTTAGCGGTCATGCTTGTCGACATCCGCAAGGGTATTCTACCCCAGACAAGGCGGCATTCCTGTATCGCGTCACTTCTGCGGGTTCCGCATATCGTTTTAGCTGTCAATAAGATCGACCTTGTTTCTTTCGATCAAGAAAAATTCGAGGACATCGTCGCTGAATACAGGCGATTTGCGTCGGACCTTGGCTTTACCTCAATCTGCCCTATTCCAGTTTCGGCCCGTTTTGGCGACAACGTGATCGAAAAGTCGACCAATACTCCTTGGTACGAGGGCCCGACTTTACTTCAGCATCTGGAGACCGTCCCGGCGACATCGGTTGATGCATCCAAACCATTCCGTTTCCCAATCCAATTGGTCTCCCGCCCAAACTCAGATTTCCGAGGATTTTCTGGGCAGGTCGCGGCAGGACGTATCGGAGTAGGTGACCCAGTCGTAGTTGCCAAGTCGGGGCGGATGTCAAAAGTTATGAAGATCAGCACTTACGATGGCTTCCTGCCCCAAGCCGTGGAAGGGCAGGCGATTACTTTGCTTCTCGAAGATGAACTGGATTTATCCAGAGGAGACATGCTGGTCGCGCCGAAGGGACGCCCCCATGTGTCGGATCAGTTTCAAGCCAATATAATTTGGTTCGACAAAGAGCCGATGTTTCCGGGTCGAAGCTACATCTTGAAAACAGAAACAGACAGCGTCGACGCGACGATCACCAGCCTAAGATATCAGATCGATGTTGCAGACTTGGGTCATGTTGCGAGCAAAACTTTGCGCATGAATGAGATCGGCACCTGCAATGTCGCAACGCAGGCGCCGATTGTTTTTGACAGTTACGGCGATAATCGTCTTGTTGGAAATTTTATTTTGATTGATCGTCTGACCAACCGAACTGTTGGTGCGGGAATGATCAATTTTCCTCTCCGCCGCGCGGATAATCTTCATTGGCAGACTCTGGAAGTTACCGCGCAAGCCCGCGCGAATTTGTTGCGCCAGCGCCCCGCCATCGTTTGGTTCACGGGATTTTCAGGCTCAGGCAAATCAACTATCGCCAATAATCTGGAGAAATTGCTCCATGCCAAGGGCAGGCACACATGTCTGCTAGACGGGGACAATGTGAGGCATGGCCTCTGCCGTGATCTGGGTTTCACGGACGAGGATCGTGTTGAGAACATTCGGCGTGTTGCGGAAGTCGCGAAACTTATGGCGGATGCTGGCCTGATCGTGTTGGTAGCGTTCATATCCCCGTTTCGTTCCGAGAGGCAGATGGCGCGCGACTTAATGGGCAGTCACGATTTCATTGAGGTCTTCATCGACACACCGATTGAGGAGTGTGCTCGGCGTGATCCTAAGGGTCTTTATGCCAAGGCAAGAGCTGGGATGCTCCTGAACTTCACGGGCATAGATTCCAGCTACGAAGCCCCTGAAAAGCCAGATATGCACTTGCAGACGGTGGGAAGCAGTCCGCAGGAGCTTGCCATCGCGATTGAGGAGTTTCTTGAGCGTCAAGGTCGTGACCTGGATGAGACCTGAACATCGTGAATCAGAGTAGCCGCAGAATGCGTTCTATTTAACGGCAGAGGACCGAATTTATGAGAGTGCCACGGAATTTCATCGAGAGCCTTCTGTCGAATCGAGGTCTTTCCATGATTCACATCCACACACCGAAGTGCGGCGGAAGCTTCGTGAACAGCGCGTTTGGTGAACGCTTCAAGCAATGCCCTACGCTACGATGGAGTGAAGCAAAGGGACACAAGACCTTTCTTGAATACCGGGACATTTTTGAGAAGCGTGGTGATAGCCTTACCAAGTACGTCCTATTCACAGTCATCCGAAATCCATGGGATTGGCACCTTTCCTGGTTTAACTACGTATCGAAGGATGCTGGTGGAAGAAATTCCGGCATGCTGTTGGAACATGAGCAGATAAAAGACCTGAGTTTCTCCGGTTATATCAAATGGCTTGAAGATATGGACCAACCGAGGTCGCTTCACGATTATGCACGAAGGCAAGTGAGTGACTGGATTATTGATGAGAATGGAAAAATTGCTGTCCATGAAGTATTGAGGCAGGAGAGGCTCGAGGAAGATCTTCGGTCACTTAAGGAAAAGTACGGGCTTCGGATAACCGTACCCTATGGCCAACGAATAAATTCCTCACGGAGCGAGCGCGGCTACAGATGGTCCTATTCTGACGAAGATGCGGAAATAATTGCGCGGCGGCATCAGCGTGACATTGCCTTATTTGGCTATCGCTTCGAATAGGCTCGTTGGGATTGATGTTGATCGCGAGCAGGTATCATACGGCAGTGTGCTGAAGATCACCGAGCCTGGGCACAATCTCACAGCGGCTGCAGCGAACGACCAATCGAAATGGGACAGGAGGTCCGACGCGCCTCATGTGATCCGAGCCGGACTTCCCGGCCGCAGGGAGGGGTATTTGGGGGGCTTTCCCGCGGCAACGGCACTATCTTTTGCCACCCTGAATGGTTCCAGTTCCGTTAGTAGACGTGGCTAACATTTTGTAAATATCCACACATCCCGTGCCGAAGCGAGGCAGAACCTCTCAAAATCAGGGCCGTGGCGGCTTTGACAGGCACTTTCCGTCATCCTCACTCCTGTTCTCGATGGCGGCAGTGATTCGAATGCCCTGAATACTGGGATTGAAGGGCGGAGAACGAGCTTGGAGCATATCGGCCGAAAGCGGGAACCGGTTTCGGGATGACGAAAAACCGGGGAGTTAGATCACCTCGGGCGAATCCGCGGGATGCGGCGTGTTTTAGGCAATCCGCCTGCGGAAAATCGCGAAAGCCGCGCCGGCGCTCATGGCGGCCAGCAGATACCAGGTGATTGCGTAAACGAGGTGGGTGTTGCGGAACTTGACGACCGTCAGTCCGCCGACGGGCAGGCCACCGGGATTGGGTGTCGCATCCGCATCGATGAAATAGGGTGCAACGTTCGTCAGGCCTTTTGCCGCGGCGATCGCTGCGACGTCACGCGAGTACCAGCGGTCGCTTGCCGGGTCGTTGTTCCGCAAGAAGGCGCCGCCGGGTTCCGTCATTCGGAGAAGGCCGGTGATTTTGACGGAGCCTTCGATCTCGTCCTCGGCACGCGATGCAGGCTCGCGTCTGTCGGCCGGGACGAAGCCGCGGTTGATCAGGATTGTTGTTCCCTTCGCCTGCCTGAGCGGCGTTATCACCCAGAAGCCGGCGCCGAGTTCGGTGACTGCCTGGACGAGGGTTTCCTTACCATGATCGAACGTGCCCGACGCAGTCACACGCCGGTATTCGTCCTTTTCAGCATCAACTCCCGGCCATGCGGATGGTGACGGTGCCGCGACTGGCGCAGCGTGAATGCGGGCGTCTACGCGGGCGATCAGATCGAGTTTCCAGAAAAGCCGCTGCACCTGCCAGGTGCCGAGCCCGAGGAAAGCTGTGGCTAGCAACAGCATGGCCGCCGCGAAAAACCGGCGGGGCCGAGCCGAACGGGCTGGTTTGTCCGGCGTCATGTTTCCAATCTTTGGGCGATCCGGGGCCGCGCTCATCGGTTTTGCCCGTCAGGGCATGTTCTTCATCATTTCCGGTGACATCGGCATCATATTGACGTTGAGGTGATGCATGACCCAAAGGGAGCCGGCGAGCGTGATGCCGACCAGCACCAAGGTGAAGATCAACGCCATCATCGTCCAGCCGCCTTCCGAACGTGGGTTCATGTGCAGGAAGTAGATCATGTGCACGACGATCTGGATGACGCCAAATCCCATGACGAGGAAGGCCGTGAACAGCTTGCTGTCGAAGACGCCGCCCATGACGAGCCAGAAGGGAATGGCCGTCAGGATGACGGAAAGGGAGAAGCCGATAAGGTAGCTCCTGAGGGTGCCGTGACCAGCCTCGTGGCCGTTGCTGTGCCCGTGATGCGCATTGTGGGCATCTTCATGGGCGGGTGCGTGCGGGTGCGAGCTCATCCGAGGACTCCCATCAGGTAAACGAAGGAGAAGACGCCGATCCAGACGACGTCGAGGAAGTGCCAGAACATCGACAGGCACATCAGCCGGCGCTTGTTTTCCGGGGTCAGGCCGTGTTTGGCGACCTGTACCATCAGCGTGATCAGCCAGATGATGCCGAAGGTCACGTGCAGGCCGTGGGTGCCGACAAGCGTGAAGAAGGAGGATAGAAAGGCACTGCGGGTCGGACCGGCGCCCTCGTGGATCAGGTGATTGAACTCGTAGAGCTCGAGAGCAAGGAAAATCGCTCCGAAGACACCGGTCACAGCAAGCCAGAAGAGCGTTTCGGCCCTGGCATTCCGCTCCATCTGCAGCATCGCGAAGCCGTATGTGATCGATGAGAGGAGCAGCATCGACGTGTTGATCGCGACGATCGGCAGATCAAAGAGATCGGCGGGCGAGGGGCCGGCCGCGTAAGAGCGGCCGAGCACACCGTGGGTAGCGAAGAGCACTGCGAAGATCAGGCAATCGCTCATCAGATAGAGCCAGAAGCCCAGCATGGTGCTGCCTTCCGGATGGTGCTCTTCCTTCAGGTAGAATTCCGGCTTCTCTGTTTCTTGAAGTTGCATTTGACTTGGCATGTCAGGTCCGTTCCGCGAGCAGTTTCGAGCGCGCGTTCTCCGTTGCGGCCACTGTTTCCGACGGGATGTAGAAATCCCGGTTGTAGTTGAAGGTATGGCCGATCGCGACGGCGAGCAGGGCGACGAAAGACGCGATCGCCAGCCACCACATGTACCAGATCATGCCGAAGGCGAGTGCGACGCTGATCGCGGCCAGGATGACGCCGGTGCCGGTGTTCTTCGGCATATGGATCGGCTTGAAGCCGGCAAGCGGACGCTCGTAGCCGCGGCTCTTCATGTCGTACCAGCTGTCGTGGTCGTGCACGACGGGGGTGAAGGCGAAATTGTAGTCCGGCGGCGGCGAGGAGGTCGACCATTCCAGCGTGCGACCATCCCAGGGATCGCCGGTCGTATCGCGCAGCTGGTCGCGCTTGATAAATGAAACGACGAGCTGGATGAGGAAGGATGCGATGCCGAGCGCGATCAGGAAGGCGCCGAAGGCAGCGATGACGAACCAGATCTGCAGCGACGGGTCCTCGAACTGGGACACACGGCGGGTGACGCCCATCAGGCCGAGTACATAGAGTGGCATGAAGGCGAAGAAGAAACCGATCTGCCAGAACCAGAAGCTCATCCTGCCCCAGAACGGATCAAGCTTGTACCCGAAGGCCTTGGGGAACCAGTAAGTCACGCCCGCCAGCACGCCGAACACCACACCGCCGATGATGACATTGTGGAAGTGAGCGATCAGGAAAAGCGAGTTGTGCAGCACGAAATCCGCGGGCGGGATGGCAAGCATGACGCCCGTCATGCCGCCGATGACGAAGGTCACCATGAAGCCGACCGTCCACAGCATCGGAACCTCATAGCGGATGCGGCCGCGATACATGGTGAAGAGCCAGTTGAACATCTTCGCACCGGTCGGGATCGAGATGATCATCGTGGTGATGCCGAAGAACGCGTTCACAGACGCGCCCGAACCCATGGTGAAGAAGTGGTGCAGCCAGACGATGTAGGAGAGGATCATGATCACGCAGGTTGCGTAGACCATCGAAGCATAACCGAAGAGGCGCTTGCCGCAGAAAGTGGCCACCACTTCGGAGAAGATGCCGAAGGCCGGCAGCACGAGGATGTAGACCTCCGGGTGGCCCCAGATCCAGATGAGGTTCACATACATCATCGGATTGCCGCCGAGGTCGTTGGTGAAGAAGTTTGTACCCGCATAGCGATCGAGCGTCAAAAGGGCGAGGGTGGCGGTCAGGATCGGGAAGGTCGCGACGATCAGCACGTTGGTGCAGAGCGAGGTCCAGGTGAAGACGGGCATCTTCATGAAGGTCATGCCGGGTGCCCGCATCTTGACGATCGTGGCGATCAGGTTGATGCCCGACAGCGTCGTGCCGACGCCCGCCACCTGCAGACCCCAGATATAATAGTCGACCCCGACGCCCGGACTGTAGTCGGCGCCGGAAAGCGGCGGGTAGGCGAGCCAGCCGGTTCTGGCAAATTCGCCGACGAAAAGCGACATCATGATGATGATCGCGCCGGCCGTGGTCATCCAGAACGAGAAGTTGTTGAGGAACGGGAAGGAGACGTCGCGCGCGCCGATCTGCAGCGGCACGACGAAGTTCATGAGCCCCGTCACGAAGGGCATGGCCATGAAGAAGATCATGATCACGCCATGCGCGGTGAAGATCTGGTCATAATGGTGCGGGTTGAGGTAGCCTTCATTGCCGCCGAAGGCGATCGCCTGCTGCAGGCGCATCATGATCGCGTCGGCGAAGCCGCGTAGCAGCATGATCAGCGCCAGCACCACGTACATGATGCCGATCTTCTTGTGGTCTACGCTGGTGAACCACTCTTTCCAGAGATAGCCCCAAAGCTTGTATCTGGTGATCAGCGCCAGGATGGCGATGCCGACGATCGCGACGACGAGGAAGGTCACGACGAGAATGGGTTCGTGATAGGGGATGGCTTCCAATGTAAGCCGCCCGAAGAGGAATTGCGTTAGCGTGGTGTTGCCGAACATGGGTTTCTACCAGATCTCTTTCAGGGCTTTGCCGGAGCGACGTTGTTGATCTGCGCCGGCGCGGCACTGCCCTGCGAGGTTCCGGGGGTGCTTCCGGGCGTATCGCCCTGCATGTTGTGCATGTCGTGGTTCATCGGCTGCCCCTGAGACCCGTTGTGCGACTGGGGTCGCTGAGGATTGTTCACGCCTTCCGCCGGTTCGGGGCTGCGGGCCGGGTTGCCGGTGGCAGGGAAGGTAGCTGCGGGAGCCGGCGTGCCGTGGGCGGCTTCACCTGCATGGCGGCTGTCGTATTCCAGCCGGTTGCGGTTCTCATGGCTTTCCGCGCCGCCGCCGCCCATCATGTCGATATGCATCATCTCGCTCATGCACATCTTGCCCGGCGTGGCGCACATGTTGAGTACGGCGTTGTAAAGTCCGTCCTCGACGCTGGCATAATAACGGACCGGCTCTTTTGCGCTCGGCTTTTCAAGCTTCAGATAGGTGTCGCGATTGAGTGCTGTGCCCTGGCCCTTCACCCGCGCGACCCATGCGTCGAAGCCGGCCTGCTGCAGGCCATGGAACTTGAAGCGCATGTGGGAGAAGCCGTCGCCGCTATAGTTCGCCGAAAGACCATCATATTCGCCCTCCTTGTTGATGACGGCGTGCAGCTTGGTCTCCATGCCCGGCATGGCGTAGATCATGCCGGCCAGCGCGGGCACGTAGAAGGAGTTCATGACCGACGATGCGGTGATCTTGAAGTTGATCGGCACGTCAACGGGAGCGGCCATCTCGTTGACGGTCGCGATGCCGTAGTCGGGATAGAAGAACAGCCACTTCCAGTCGAGCGCCACGACTTCCACCCTCAGCGGCCTGACTTCAGCGGGGATGGCCCTTTCGGCATCGATGCGATCCAGCGGCCGATAGGGATCGAGCTTGTGGGTGCTGATCCAGGTCACGGCGCCGAGTGCGATGATGATGGCAAGCGGTGCCGACCAGATGATGACCTCCAGCCGTGTCGAATGATGCCAATCGGGGTCGTATTTCGCGGCAGTGTTTGAACTGCGATAACGCCACGCGAAAAACAGCGTCAAGCAGAGGACGGGCACGATGATCAGAAGCATCAGCACCGTCGAGACGACGATCAGATCCGCTTGCTGCGCGGCGATATCGCCCGATGGAGACATGACGACCAGGTTGCATCCGGTCAGCGCCAAGGCAGGCAGGAGAGCGAACAACCGTCCGGTGAACTTCAACAGAGTGGGCATCTCGGGCTCGAAATTTGCGTTTTGTCTAGTGTGGACTAATCGCGGCGATGCCCCTGCTGGAATGAGGTCGTTCGTCGCAGTGCAGCAATCTGTCGCGGTGCAGCAAGATTTTTTGTCGATCGTTTTGGTCAAAGCTTGTCGCCGTTGGAGTAGCATATGCCAATCGCTGTTCGCGGAAATCTAGGACAGAACCCCTGGCCCGCCAGAGTCTCGTGCCACTACAATCGGCGTTTTTTGAAGAGGTTCCTTGAACTCGGCCGGCATTTGATCAACATTTCAAAGCTGAGGCGGATTATCGCCAGGAGGAAGGCTTTATGAGCACGGTCGTCAATCCCACATCGTCAGGTATGGAGCGGGATGCTCGCCGCATTCATGACGACAAGCCGATTTCGCCCGGCAGCATCGCCATCGGTGTGATCATCGGTCGCATGTCCGAGTTCTTCGATTTCTTCGTCTACGGCCTCGGCTCCGTGCTGGTTTTCCCCAAGCTGATCTTCCCGTTCGCCCCTAATCCGGTGGCGGCCACCCTCATGTCCTTCGCGATCTTCCCGCTCGCCTTCATGGCGAGGCCGGTGGGCTCGTTCGTCTTCATGTGGATCGACCGCAATTACGGGCGTGGCACCAAATTGACGGTCGCCCTGGTTATCCTGGGCGGATCGACGGCCTCGATCGCTTTCCTGCCAGGTTACGACACGATCGGCCTGTGGTCGGTGGCGCTGCTGGCGCTTTTCCGCCTGGGGCAAGGGTTTGCGCTCGGCGGAGCCTGGGACGGGCTGGCTTCGCTGCTCAATCTCAACGCGCCGCCCAACCGCCGGGGCTGGTATGCGATGATCCCGCAGCTCGGTGCGCCTTTCGGTTTTGCGCTGGCGAGCATCCTGTTCGGCTATTTCGTCGCCAATCTTTCCGAAGAGGATTTTCTCTCCTGGGGCTGGCGCTATCCGTTCTTCGTCGCGTTCGCGATCAATGTCGTGGCGCTCTTCGCCCGCCTGCGTATCGTCGCCAGCAAGGAGTTCGGAGCGGCTATGGAGGCGCGTGAACTGGAGCCCCGGCCAGTCTTCGAAATGCTGAGCAAGCACGCCCATGACGTTGTGCTCGGCGCCTTCGCGCCGCTTGCGAGCTTTGCCATGTTCCATCTGGTAACGATCTTCCCGTTGAGCTGGGTAACGCTCACAGGCGGGCAGTCGGCCGCGGAATTCCTTTGGGTGCAGGTTGCGGGCGCGGCTGTCGGCGTTATCGGGATCGTATTGTCCGGCGTCATCGCCGACCGTATCGGCCGTCGCAACCAGTTGATGATCGGCGCAGTTATCATCGCCATCTTCAGCTTTTCCGCGCCGTTCCTGCTGGATGCCGGCGGGACGGGGCAGGATGCGTTCATCATCATCGGTTTTGGTATTCTGGGCCTCTCGTTCGGCCAGGCCTCGGGGGCCGTCTCCTCCCGTTTCGGGCAATATTACCGCTATACCGGCGCTGCTTTGACATCCGATCTCGCCTGGCTTGTCGGCGCAGGCTTCGCGCCATTGGTGGCGCTGGGGCTCGCCAGCAGTTTCGGTATCATCTTCATCGGCGGATATCTGATGTCCGGGGCGATCTGCACGATCATCGCGCTCAGCCTTAGCCGGGTGCTGGACCAGAGTAATGAGCCGGGCGGGCAGCGGTAACCTGACATGAAAATGCCGGACACAAGGCCCGGCATTGAAAGTTGACCGTGAAAAGGAGGGCTGCCCTACGCAGCCTTTCTGCTCAACGTCGGACGTGTCGCAGCCGCCTTCTCGACCATGGCGGTGACTTCTGCCCGGCGCGCGCCGGAAAGCGGCATGCGTGGCATGCGCACGCGCTCGGAGCCGCGGCCCATGATCTGCTCGGCGAGCTTGATCGACTGGACGAGGTCGTGTTCCGCGTCGAGATGCAGAAGCGGCATAAACCAGCGATAGATGCTACGGGCCTCTTCCCAGTCGCCCCGCTCAGCAGCGGCAACCAACGCGACGGATTCCCGCGGGAAGGCGCTGGTGAGGCCGGAGACCCAGCCCTTGGCACCGAGCAGCAGCCCTTCGAGCGCCACGTCGTCAAGGCCGGCGAAAATATCGAACCGGTCGCCGAAGACGTTGATCAGGTCTGTGAAGCGGCGCGGATCCGGTGCGCTTTCCTTGACCGCCTTGATGTTCGGCACGTCTTCGAGCTGGCGCAGCACGTCGACGCCGATATTGACGCGATAGGCCGGCGGATTGTTGTAGAGCATGATCGGCAGCGAGGTCGCTTCGGCAACCGCCTTGAAATGGGCGACGAGCTCTTCGGGCTTCGGCACGTAGACCATCGCCGGAAGCACCATCAGGCCGTCGGCACCAAGCTTTTCGGCATCTTTCGCATAAGCCACCGCGCGGCGGGTGTCGAACTCGGAAACGCCGGTGACGACCGGCACCCGACCGTTCACCACTTCGACAGCGGCTTTCAGGATCGTGCGCTTTTCTTCCGGGTCGAGCGAATTGTTCTCGCCGCAGGTCCCCATGACGATGAGGCCGTTGACGCCATCATTGACGAGCGCATCCTGCACGCCCTGCGTAGCCTTGAGGTCAACGGAGAAATCTTCATTGAATTGTGTCGTCACTGCGGGAAAGACGCCGGTCCAGCCTGTGGTCATTGGAAGAACTCCTGTGGTTGATGGATCGTACCATGCGCGTGTCCCTGTCGGGGCTTGTCACGCGAACGGCTCCGTCGGGCTTTTTGCGGGTTGGGTGAACCATTCAGGCCCGGTTTCGGTCATATGGATATGGTCTTCGAGACGGATGCCGAACCGGCCGGGGAAAACGATCATCGGCTCGTTCGAGAAGCACATGCCGGGTTCCAGAGCAGTTGCATTGCCCCGGACGAGATAGGGTTCCTCGTGGATTTCGAGGCCCAATCCGTGCCCTGCGCGATGCGGGAGGCCCGGCAGCATATAATCCGGACCTAGCCCGTGTCTCGCGAGCACCCGCCGGGCTGCGTCGTCGAGGCTGCCGCAGGTTGCGCCGAGGCGGGCGGCGTCGAATACGGCCTGTTCCGCCTCGCGTTCGACCGCCCAGGCGTCCGCGAATTCCTTGGTAGGCTCTTCCAGCATATAGGTGCGGGTGAGGTCGGAGTGGTAGCCGTCCAGCCGGCAGCCGGTATCGACCAGCACGACATCACCCGGTGCATAGACTTGGTCGCCATCGGCGCCGTGCGGCAACGAGGTCGCCAGCCCGAACGAGACGATGCAGAAGGACGAGCCGCCTTCGGCGCCAAGCGCGCGGTGCTGCTCGTCGATATAGCGAACAACTTCGGAAGCCTTGACGCCCGGCTTGATGAGGGCATGTGCGCGGCGGTGGACCTCCAGTGTCAGGCCCATCGCATGTTCGATCAGAGCAATCTCGGCCTTCGACTTGCGAAGCCTCAAATCGCGGATGAGCCGGCCGCCATCGACAAGACGGTCAGGGCCGAAGATCGCGGCGAGCTGATGGTAGACGAAGAGCGGCAGGGCATCATCGAGCGCGAGCTTTCCTCCCGCCGGCATCAGCGAGGCAACCAGCGCCGCGCTCGACTCATCCTCCTGCCAAGTGACGATTTCGCCCGGAAGCCGGGGTAGGGTTTCGACGCGGCTCCGCTCGAAGCCGGGCGCGATGTAATAAACGTCTTTCGGCGTCACCAGCGCGCCGAGCAGGCGCTCGCTTGGATGCCATTCGAGGCCTGTGAAATAGCGCAGGCTTTCCGTCGAACCAAGCAGCAGTCCTTCGAGACCTTTTTCCGCAAGCGTGGTCTGCAGCCGCTGAAGGCGCTGTCGTCGCTCGTCATCGGTGATCTTCGGGACGGGATGAGACCAGGACATAGCCGGTTCCTTTTCAATATTGGAAGGTTCTATACAGGTTTGTATTTAGTTTGTCGACAAGGCATTTAGGCACATTTTTCCGGCGCCTGCGAATGCTCTTAAGGATTAACGAAAACGGCCGATCCGGAACGGCTCGATGGGAAGGGCGGGCTGGCGGCGAGCGGCAAGATCGGCGACCAGACGTCCGGTTGCTGCCGATTGGGTCAGGCCGAGATGCCCGTGGCCGAAGGCGTAGATGACCGCTGATGTGGCACTCGAAGGGCTAATGACAGGCAGGCAGTCCGGCATGGAGGGACGAAAACCCATCCATTGGCGGCCACCCTCGGTCTTTAATGCGGGCAGGAAAGCTTTCGCTTTCTTCAGCATGGCTTCCGACCTCTTGTAGTTGGGCGGCAGATTGAGCCCTCCGAGCTCGACCGCGCCGCCGACGCGGATGCCGGAAGAAAGCGGCGTCACCACGAACCCGTGGTCGTTGAAATAGAGCTGGCGCTGCAGCGGGAAGGCACCGGGGGGTAATGTCGTGTTGTAGCCGCGCTCGGTTTCGAGCGGCGCATAATCGCCGAGACTTGCGGCGACGGACTTCGACCACGCACCACCGGCAAGCACGACGGTCTTTGCTTCGAAGGCCGCGCCATCCGAAAGCGCTACGCGGGCACCCGATGCCGTCGGTTCGATGCGCGTGACCTCGCCGATCCTGAGCGAGGCGCCGCAAGAGATGGCGTGGTCGACAAGTGCTTTCGTGAAATCGTAAGGATCGCAAACCTGCAGGCCATCCGGGGTGAAGATGCCATGCCGGAACTGCGGCGCCAGTCCTGGCTGCAGGGTTTCAATTTCGCTGCGGCCCACCCGGTTGAACTCGAAGCCGGCATTGCGTTTCGCCTCCCAATCGGTCGAGGCTGCAAAGAGGCTTTCTTCGCTGTCGTAGAGGTCGAGTGTCCCGGTCCGGCTCACCATCTTCTCGAGGCCGGTGCGCCCGATGACCCGAAGCATCTCACTGCGTGCCAGCGGCATCATTTTCGCGTTCACCTCGACCGTTCGATTGAAAGCAGCGCGAGCGCCGGCGCGCCAGAAGCGCCACAGCCACGGCACCATGGCGAGCGCATAGGAGGGCGGAAGGCTGAGGGGACCGAGCGGATCGAGCAACCATTTCGGCGCCTTCCATATCGTGCCGGGCGCGGCGATCGGGATGATTTCCGGAAAGGCAAGAATGCCGGCATTGCCGCTGCTTGCGCCTCTCGATACCTCTCCGCGTTCGATCATCATCACCGAACGGCCATCCTGCTGCAGGTAATGCGCCGCCATCGCGCCAATGATACCCGAGCCGATCACGACGGCATCGACCGAAGGGTTGTTCATGGTATCTATCCTGTGTGACGAATTCGGAAGGTATGGGTCAGCTGGCCGAGAGATCGATCGGATGGCCGAGATCGCGGGCGACATAGTCCTGGATCTGTTTGACGATCTGGGCGGCATGCCTCATGGCGAGCTGGTCGGCACGCTCTGGATCGCGGGCCTCGATCGCAGCGATCATCTCTTCGTGCTCATCGACATATTGGCGGGGTAGGCGGTCATCGAAGGTGCGGTAGTAGAGCCTCAGGATGCGTCGTCCTTCATCGAGAAGCCGCGTAAACAAAGCGGTGTAATAGGGATTGCCGGCAAGTTCGGCGATTGCCACATGGAATTCGCGGTTAGCTTCGATCATCGCGAAGGCATCGCGGGCGACCACGGCCGCGGCAAATTCCTCCTGACGCCTGCGGATATCGCCCATCGCCTCCGATGTCGCGTGCAATGCTGCGCCGCGAGTGGTTACGCGGTACATCAGCGTCAGCGCGTCGAAATAGGTGGGTAGCGCCGCGAAATCGATAGGCGCGACAATCGTATTGCGATTGGGCAGCGTCGTGACGAGGCCCTCGCCGGAAAGTCTCAGCAGCGCCTCACGGATCGGTGTGCGCGACATGCCAAAACGGTCCGACAGCCGGACCTCGTCAAGCGGGCTGCCCGGCGTCAGCGTCATGGCGAGAATCTCACGGCGGAGTACGGTATAGACGCTCTGGGTGCCGGAGCCGCGGACGCGGGTAACACCGTTTTTTGCCGTTTCTTTCGTCACTATCAATCACCGTCCTATGTAACGTCAGCGATGCTGCGGCGACAATTGCACACATTGTGTCGACAGAAAATCCCTATATGCCAAGAAGACTCGATTTCTGGACCTTAGGTACGGTCTTTGGTTCCATAATATGTATTACGCGATCTTGCGGGAACAAAGCAAGAATTTTGCAAACTCCTTAGAACGATATTCCAACAACAAAGCGTTTTAAGGCAAACCGCCTATTGTTCGAATAACGCGCCAACAAATTCATGCTCTGATTTGTTTTCGTTTTGCAAGTGGTTATGGAACGTCTACCCCGTTTTTTTGGCCTTACGTCCTACGGCCACACCACGGGACAAACGCCCGTGACCCGCCATTACCGCGATTGTGTTTCGGCCTTTCTTTACACGTTGGTCCGTCGCGCACCTTATCTGGTGACCTCAAGTTTTCGGGCTCCTTAACGTGTTGTTTGGCCTTGTCCCGGCTCATAGAGCCGTAATCGCTGACGCGGACCTGATTCGGCCGCGATGGCGTTTTACTGATGGCCTCTCTTGCGGCGCTATGGGCGTCATTGAGCCGCCTGATGCTGTCGCGCCGCGCTTCTTTCAAACCTTCATTGACCGCATCCATACGCGCCTGCCGGACGCGGGCTGCTGTTTCGCTAGGCTGTATCGACCTAGCAACGTCACTGAGGTTGACATCCAGAAGACGCACCGATCGGACAGAGTTTCGACCCACTGCAATGGGGTCAATCTTGGAGGTGGAGACCCCCCTCCCCTCTCGATGCGACGAAATTTTTCTGGAATTACGCTTCGACATGGCTTCGCTCCTTCTTGTTTAACGATGTCGGCAGATGGCACGCGCACATAGCGGCCAGCGCCGAGATATTCATAATCCCCGCTATCCTTCCGGAGTTTGCGGTCCTCGTATTCATCGAGAAAATCGCTATGCGGGTAATGCCCGCCTACCTGCTCTTTCCATTTATCGATGAAGGCTTGGCAGAAGATTTCGTACACTTTCCCCGACAACATGAAGTTGACCGGCTTGCCGTCCTGGCGGACAGCATCAAACGGAAAGGTATAGAACGGGTCCTGAGGACTAATCCGCTCATCCACGAACTTCTGCGCTCGCTTCACAAAAAATGCCGTCCCCAAGGGCGGCCTTTTCGACATCGCGAGCTTTGATTGAGCATGCGGGTCATCAACATCTTTGTTGATGTACTTGCATGCATACGCGATTGAACCCTTTTCGTTTCGCGGCCTAACCGCCGACCACTGGCTAAAGCCGTGGACCCAACAGGGTTCATTAAATCGCTCATCCCACACGATGGGCACCTCAACAGGAACCTCCCTTTGGGTCCTGTGCCATGAGTTGCCGCCGTAATCCGTCATCGACGTGGGGACGCGTTCTTGCCAGAACACTATGCCGTGCCAATGCGCCCTACCCTTCGCAGAACCATGTTCGCCGGTCATAAGATACCGGCAGGGATAGCCGCGATTTCGCAATTGCTTGAAATATTTCTGCACGTCTGAGTAAGTCAGGATCGCCGCCCTTGCATGGCTCTCGTTACCGTCCTCATCGCGACCATAGGTCAGCGTTATGAAGGACGTGGCGACACTGGTCTTACTTTCGGCAATGCACCGCCCGACCCATTTATCAATTCGGTTCTGGCTGCATTGCCAGCATTTTCGACATGCGACCAAGCTACCATCGCGCAGTTTATTTGGGCTTTCGCACATATTCGCCTCGTTTCTTGATCGCAGTCAGTAAATGCACATTTGTACAAGGGAGAACACACACGCCCGCGCGTACATATACGTGAGGTATAGTACGCGCGTGCTTTTAGGAGCGGCCAATCTATTCTGATTGGCTGTTCCTTTTGCTTTTGAGGCGGGAGTTGACGTTTCGGAAGCCGAACCGTCGCCGGTTAATCGCCCACAGAGGGCGAGGAAACGCCGCAGGGTGCGGGGGGCGGCGCTACGCCCCCCTTTGGTTCGCTATTCGCTCCACGGTCCCGGAGCGGCCGTTTCCGCCCCGATCTGGCAGAGGCTTTCCCGAAGTAATGCAGAAAGGTCATGAAGACCCATGCACCGAGGAAGCCGCCGCACAACGCGGGAAGGGCTTGAGCAAACATAGGGTTCATCAAGCCCCCTCCCCTGCCCTCTTGCGCCAGTCCGAAAGCTCAAAATGAGCCGGATCGTACAGGCGCTTGAAGGTGCCGCCCCACGTCACGTCAATCTGCATCGATTGCGCGACGTTATAGCCGAGGTGGCCGATGACTTCCCATGCGTGGGGAATGGACGGCTTGTCCATCCACCCCAAGGTGCCGTGGACGATGTCCACGGCCCACGCCTTATGCGGCCACGGCTGCACAGCCGGATTGACCTTCGAGACGCCCCGCGCGAACGCGGAGGCCTGTTCATCGAAGGTTCGCACAATGCAATGTGCGAACAGAGGTATCCCGAGCTTGGCAGCAGACTGGACGACCTTACCAGCGAACTCGCAAATGAGGGGGTCCGCTCCTACAGTGTAGGCCCTCACCTGCTGTTCCTGATACCTGGCTGTCTTGAGGAAGCCGGAATTGCGCATGGCCTCGATTGCCATTGGAAAGGCTTGCGCCGGATCAGCGTTGCGGTAGTCCATGGCGGTCTTAGGATTGCCCGCCAGTTCCGCTTTCATCTCCGACAGGCGCTCCCGTATCGCCTGAAGGTGACGAGGCAGGCACCTGCCCTGCAGCATCGCCTGATACGCTTGGCGTTCCGACAGTTGCAGCAGGCGCAGACGGAGTGACATTCTTCTTCATTGCCTCCATCATGGCGAAAAATTCGGCCCTATCGGCCTCCATTTGCTGCTGCAAAATCATCTGATTGTGACGGGCTTGGCGCTCGATTTCGAGGATACGCGGATCGCGTTCCTCACGTTCCCACAGACGAGCGAAGCTCTCCGGAGAGACGCTTTCGACGTTGAACGCCGTGTTGTCGGCAGTATCAAGCCAGATAGTGCCGCCCTTCACGCGAAGCGCGAACGCCCCGCGATAGTAAAATTCGATCTGATCAAGACCGGCTTCAACATGCGTCAGAAACCGCAGTTCCCCGACCTCACCCGTTTCCGGGTCAGCGTCCAGCCGTTCAAGGAAGAGATTGACGGGATTTTCAGCAAGAACCCGCATCTTGATCAGCCGGGATTGATCGTCATTCCCGGCAGGATGCGAGAATGTCGCATCCTCAGTTTCAGAAAGACGCACAAACGCGTCGAGCATTCCAATTTTCTGCATCGCACTTTTTCCTTTTGAAGGGTGCGACGCATTCGGTCGCTACCCGTTAATTATTCCGCCGACAAAGCCGACGATGAACAAAAGTCCTGCCAACCCGACCATCAAAAGAAACAGAAAGGCGGCGACGTTCTTAGCTAAATTGACCATTGGGACCCCCGGTTAGGTTGCACGCAACCTTTACCGGGAACCCCGATTTCCGTCAAACGCCCTTGGTGATGCGGGTCTTTTCGACCTTCGCCAGAACCTCGGAATAGGCGTTATCGTTTTCCAGCAGGCGCTCACCGAACACGGTGTTGCCTTCGATGATCGCAGTGCCCTGAATTTCGACTTCCCCAACGTCTTGGTTCGTCACGACGAACGGCAACGTATTGAACGTTTCCGCGATCATGAAATCCGGGCCAAGCGACGGATTGGCGACCTCGACAACCCAGAAGTGCTGACGCTCTTCGTTAAACGTGTTGTCGGGTGCCGGCTTGAACCACTTCCCGCCAATGCGGGTATTCGACGCCTGCCAGCTCCAATTGAGCGGGCGATAGCCGAACAGACCGTTCGGAGTTGCGTGCGACGTGTCGATTTCCCCATTGCTCATCCGCTCGACCTTCTGAGGGTCGAGGTCGTCACGCATGGCGTTCGGCAGCTTTTCCGGATCCGTTGTAAACAACAGCGGATCGCGGGCACGCTCGAAAAGCTGTTCCGGCAGAATTTCCGCCGTCACCATGACGATGCCGCCCGTGGGGCAACGCGGGAGAACAATATCGAGGTCGCACAAGGCAGACCCGTTCACGACCGCGTCCGTCAGGTTGGCGCCGTCCGTCGCCCAACGCTTTTCGATGCCGAAGACTTCCGTCTTGTCTGCGATCTTGATGGGCTGTTGCCACATCTTGTCAGGCACAGACATGCCCTGCATCAGCAGGTCAATAATCCAGCTTTCCGGCAGGCCTTCGAACTGCGCTTTCAGGTCCGCATACCAGCGGGTCTTTTTCGCAAGCTCGATATTCGCCAGCGAAATCTTGACGCCTGCCGTTGCGAGGTCCGCGAACACCTTCGGAACGCCCGAAGCGTCCGACTGCATCACGAACGGCGCGGCGTTGGAGACGGTACCCGTCTTATTCGATGCCGCTGTGTAGGCGGTCCCGTCCGCTTCCTTCCAGTTCGTGTTGAGCAGCGCACCAGCAGGATTGCCCACGACGCCGAGGCCGGTCACCGCCGCCTTCGCATTCGTGAAGGTCAAATCAACGGAGCCTTCCATCGCGAGATCGTCCCAATCAGGAACGACATACTTGTACTGCTGATGCTGCCAGAAGGCAGGCGCGAGCGAAGTCGTCGTCAGCGTATTGCGCTTTTTCAGCTGATACAGGCTTTCCGACCGGTTCCGGGCACGGAAATTCCAAATCAGGTTATAGGCCTCGATATAGGCCGTGTTGATGGTGTCGGTCGGCGCGGCATGGAAGCCGAGATATTTGTGGATGGGGATGGACCCCACCGCCCCGGCCACCATCGTGTTGAAGAAGGGCGTAACGGCAACGCCGTTCGCGTTCCCCTGCTTCATATACGAGCGGTCGAATTCATCCCGCCCGCCGTCGAAGCGTTCGAACGCGAGGAACGGAACGAACCATGCCTGAAACCGGCACTGGATACCGTTCTTGATGACCTCCGCCGTTTCCATCAGGTCCACTTTGCAGTGGAGCATGGAATTGCGAAGGGTGTCTTCGCGCAGCAGCGGAAACGCCGTAATCGGCACCATCTTGCCAGCAGGCATGGAAGTAGCGACGACCTGATTGATTTGCCGCAGAGAACGCGGAATCGGAATAGGCGTCGTATTCGTCCTGGAGATATCGCGAATTTCATTCGCTGTAAGTTGCCTTGCCATTACTTCTTGCCCTTCACCTTGCGCCATACCTTGATGGCGGCTTGCTTGATGTTTTCACGACGCCGCGCGCACGCGGCGCATTTCACAGTGGGTTTTGGTTGAGGTTTCACCATCCACCCCCCTGAGGGCGGATCGTCTGACGCGCCCTCCGGTTGATCGTCCCGCCGACCCATCCACCGGGACGATACGGCGGGAGCTTCGGAGGCTTTGCAGAGCGGGATTTTTCGCGCTTGTACGCCGCGCTATAATCTTCCCAAGCGGACCGAGCATTACGCCAAAGCGAATACCCGGCCGCCGTAACGCCCTTAGCAGCGCCGCCAATCCACTCTCCCGGCTCCCCATAGGCGTTCGAGATCGCGCCGCCAGCGTCCGGCAACCAGCCGGGATCAAACCAGCCGTAACGGCCTGTATTCATCCCAACATCAGACGCTTCCGGATCGTCACCGGCTTTCAGATTGGGATTTTGAGGAACGTAGGCGGCTGGAACGCTCGCCGTCTGCTTATGCGAAGCAGCGCCGAGACGTGGAACAAGCTGCTGGCTTACTTTCGTCCCCGTATAGGTCCGAGGCGAATAGAAACCCGCAGGTAGCCTCAGGGCCTCTTTCGTGTCCCTGAGTTGCAAATCGACAAGGGCGGTATCAAGCTCGCGCTTTTTCGCCTGTATCGGATCAAGCTTTTTGTCCAACGCACCGCCGAGAACGCCCCCGAGACTACCGAGGGCTTCCGGCAACTGCGACACCGTTGGACTGGTGGTCGTCGTGAAACCCGCCGCGCCACCATTTCGAAGCACGGTCAACGGATTGAAGCCGTTGCCGTTCGCTTGATTAACCAATTCCGTCAAATCAATTGACGTTTTTGTCTTTTGCGATTTTTTCCCGAAGAGCGAGCCGATAATGCTCGCCCCCGCTGTGAGAATTTCTCCCCACATCAGCGCGGACCTTTAAACACATCGTCCGCGTTCGATACGCCGAGAGCATCGAGCATACGCCGTGCTCCCGCGTTTTCCGTCTTCCGCTTGTCAATCGTGGCAAGCGAAACGTCGAAGGCCAGACCGAGTACAACACCAATTGCGGTTAACAATTGGTCAAGTACATCGGCTGGCGCGCCCTTGGCTATCAAGTACGCCGCAAGTGCAGTCCCTACTCTTCGCAGTATAGGGCCGACCACAAGCATAACTAGCTTGCGGTCTATCATTTTCATTAGTGACATTTTAACCCCTTCCAGCTATAATTGTGGAAGGAATTTGCGTGCATAATATGTATTATGAAATTATTGTGTGTAGCCACAAAGTTAGAGTGCCGTGTTCCTGCAAAGTAAGAATGGCACGGTTCCCGCGTTTTGATGGCACAGAATCTAGGCCCCTGCCCTCCGTTATCAGTGAGGCTCTCAGCGAGGAGTTCTATCGAGCAGCATGCGATCTCATGCCTTGCGAACCTCAAATCAGGTGACTGCCCGTGGAGCCAAATATGTTGCTTGAGACCTTCGAATGGTGGAACCGATTGACTTGCTACTGCGAAGGACTACTTTTTAGAGATCGCAAATTCATCCGCACAAGGATAGCAGTGGATGCTGAAGCGATTGGGCAACCTTGAGGAGGATGAGGTTTGCCATGGAATATCGTTTTCTTCTGCTAATCGGCGTGGGAGACGCAACGGCGTTACGTGGCCATCTTCGCAACCCAAAATTGAATGTGAAGGCTGCGAAGACGGCATTCGGCGACCTGAAGGACGAGCAGAAATCAGCTGTCCGAAACGGGCGCTGCAAGTTGACCGACTGCGGAACAGATCGGTTGAAAATGCCTAATTTTCTGTAATTACACGCATTTTCTGTTTATGAGATACTAAGGCCAATATTTGCGGAATGCGGTTCATATCCACGGTCGGATCGGCTCAGGGAGGGGCGATAATGGCTGTCGTGCTGGTTCTCGTTTTGCTGGTGGTGGGCTCCGTGTTGTTCCACATGCTGAGCCCCTGGTGGTGGACGCCGATCGCGTCCAACTGGTCCTATATCGACAGCACGCTGGTCATTACCTTCTGGATCACCGGCATCGTCTTCGTGGCTGTGGTATCCTTCATGGCCTATTGCGTCTTCCGCTTCCGACACAGACCAGGCAACCGAGCGGCCTATGAGCCTGAGAACCGCAAGCTGGAATGGATGCTGGCATTGGTAACGGCGGTCGGTGTCGCAGCCATGCTCGCGCCCGGCCTTGTGGGGTGGAACCAGTTCGTCACGGTGCCGGACGAAGCCGTCCCTGTGGAGGTCGTGGCACAGCAATGGTTGTGGAGCTTTCGGCTGCCGGGAGCCGACGGTAAACTCGGCCGGTCGGATACGCGCGACGTTACCCCTGAAAACCCGCTCGGTCTCAACAGGAACGATTCCGCAGGGTTGGACGACGTGATCATCGAGGGTGGAGAGTTGCACTTGCCGGTCGGTAAGCCGGTCCGGGTATTGCTGCGCTCCGTCGATGTCCTTCATGATTTCTACGTGCCGGAATTTCGCGCCAAGATGGACATGATCCCTGGCATGGTGACCTATTTCTGGCTTACGCCGACGCGAACGGGAACCTTCGAGATCCTCTGCGCCGAACTCTGCGGCGTCGGCCACTCGCAGATGCGCGGAACCGTCGTCGTTGATGACGAAGCGAACTACCAGACATGGCTGGAGCAGCAACAGACGTTCACCCAGCTCCTGGCATTGGGAGAGCCGCAACCGGCAAATTGAATCGGGCAGGAAGGCAGCATCGGAAGGAAAGGGAGGAGATATCATGGTCGAGATTCCATCCGGCGACGCAGGCACCGTCCCGTCCGCCGAAGTCGAGGATGTTGAACTCTATCATCCGAAAAGCTGGTGGACGAAATATGTCTTCAGCCAGGATGCCAAGATCATTGCCGTACAATACTCGGTCACGGCCATTTCGATCGGTCTTCTGGCGCTCGTGCTCTCCTGGCTGATGCGCCTGCAGCTTGCCTTTCCCGGCTATTTCGCCTTCATCGATGCCGACCGCTATTATCAGTTCATCACCATGCACGGCATGATCATGGTGATCTATCTCCTGACGGCACTGTTCCTCGGCGGTTTCGGCAATTACCTCATTCCGCTGATGGTCGGCGCACGCGATATGGTGTTCCCCTATGCGAACATGCTGAGCTACTGGATCTACCTGCTCGCCGTATTGATCCTGGTCGCGAGCTTTTTTGCACCGGGCGGGCCAACGGGGGCCGGCTGGACCCTCTATCCGCCACAGGCCGTTCTGTCCGGCACGCCCGGCGGCAGGGACTGGGGCATCCTCCTGATGCTCTCCTCGCTGATCGTCTTCATCATCGGCTTTACCATGGGCGGCCTGAATTATGTGGTGACGGTGCTGCAGGGACGCACGCGCGGCATGACGCTGATGCGCATGCCCCTGACCGTCTGGGGCATCTTTACCGCGACAGTGATGGCGCTGCTGGCCTTCCCTGCCCTCTTCGTCGCCTGCGTCATGATGCTGTTCGACCGTCTGCTCGGCACGAGCTTCTTCATGCCCGCCATCGTCGAAATGGGCGAGCAGTTGCAGCATGGCGGGGGCAGCCCGATCCTGTTCCAGCACCTGTTCTGGTTTTTCGGGCATCCTGAGGTCTATATCGTCGCCCTCCCCGCCTTCGGCATCGTCTCGGACTTGATCAGCACCCATGCGCGCAAGAACATCTTCGGCTACCGCATGATGGTATGGGCGATCATCATCATCGGCGGCTTGAGCTTCATCGTCTGGGCGCATCATATGTATGTCAGCGGCATGAACCCGGCTTTCGGCTTCTTCTTCGCCACGACCACGCTCATCATCGCCATCCCCACGGCAATCAAGGTCTACAACTGGGTGCTGACCTTGTGGCGCGGCGACATTCATCTGACGCTGCCCATGCTTTTCGCGCTGGCTTTCATCGTCACTTTCGTCAATGGCGGCCTGACCGGCCTCTTCCTCGGCAATGTCGTCGTCGACGTCCCGCTGTCCGATACCATGTTCGTCGTCGCGCATTTCCACATGGTCATGGGCGTCGCGCCGATCCTTGTCATCTTCGGGGCGATCTATCACTGGTATCCGAAGGTGACCGGGCGCATGCTGAACGAAGCACTCGGCCAGATCCATTTCTGGATCACCTTCCTCGGCACCTACGCGATCTTCTTTCCCATGCATTATCTCGGCCTGCTCGGTGTGCCGCGCCGTTACTACGAGCTTGGAGAGACAACCTTTGTTCCGCCTTCGGCCCATACGCTGAATGTCTTCATCACTGTCACGGCGCTCGTCGTGGGCGCGGCTCAGATCGTCTTCCTGTTCAATCTGGTCTGGAGCCTCTTCAGGGGCCGGGAGGCAGGCGGCAATCCGTGGCGGGCGACGACGCTCGAATGGCAGACGCCGCAGACCCCGCCTGCACATGGCAATTGGGGCAAGGGTCTGCCGGTGGTTTACCGCTGGGCCTATGACTACAGCGTGCCGGGAGCGGCCGAGGATTTCATCCCACAGACGGAACCGGCAAGCGGCGTCACAAGGGAGGTCGTCGCATGAACGTCGCACTGGTCTTTCTTGCCGCGATCGGTGCCATCATTATCTGGTGGCTGGCCGGGCAGCGGTTGACCTCGAAGCCCTGGCTTGAAGCAAGTCCGGTGCAGGCGGTGGCAGGCGGGCAAGAGCCGCCTGTTGTGGCGGTAAAAATCGGCCTCTATGTCTTCCTCGGCGTCGTCGGCGCCCTCTTCAGCCTCTCTGTCAGCGCCTATTTCATGCGGATGGAGGCCTCGGACTGGGGAGGAATGCCGGTCCCCCGGTTGCTCTGGGTGAATACCGCCGTGCTTGTCCTGAGCAGCGCTGTGCTGCAATGGGCAAGAAGAGAAGCGCGGCTTGGCCATATGGAGACCCTGCAGCCAATGCTTGCCGCCGCTTTCCTTCTCGCTGCCCTCTTTCTCGTCGGACAGATCCAGGCGTGGCGCGAACTGATGTCGACCGGCTACGTGCTTGCCGACAATCCCGCCAACAGTTTCTTCTACATGCTGACGGGCTTGCACGGCCTGCACGTTCTCGGTGGCCTTGCCGTGCTCGGCCGAACGACCGCCAGATCATTCGTGGCAGATGCTCGGCGGGACAGGCTGCGCCTCAGCGTCGATCTTTCCGCTATCTACTCCCATTTCATGCTCGCCGTATGGCTCATGCTCTTTGCGCTCTTTGCCGGCTGGGCAAACGACTTTGTCGATCTCTGCCGCCAATTGCTGAACCAGGGGATTCCCGGATGACACAGTCTCTCCAGACACACAGCAATCCTGATCTCCACCCCGCCGGACTGCGCGGCGTCGCTTCCGATTTCGCCTCGGATCAGCGCGCCTTCAAAACCGCCTCATGGGGCAAGGCGATGATGTGGATCTTTCTCTTGAGCGACACCTTCGTCTTCGGATGTTTTCTGCTGGCCTATATGACCGCGCGCATGTCGACGCCCGTCGCCTGGCCCAATCCGAGCGAGGTCTTCGCGCTCCATATCGGCGGGCAGGATGTTCCGCTGATCCTGATCGCGATCATGACCTTCGTGCTGATCTCAAGCAGCGGCACCATGGCGATGGCTGTCAACTTCGGCTATCGCCGGGAACGCGGCCGGACGGCTGCCCTGATGCTGGCGACGGCGCTTCTCGGTGCGACCTTTGTCGGCATGCAGGCCTTCGAATGGACGAAGCTGATATCGGAAGGGGTGCGCCCCTGGGAAAATCCCTGGGGGGCGGCGCAGTTCGGCTCATCCTTTTTTATGATCACCGGCTTTCACGGCACTCACGTCACGATTGGCGTCATCTTTCTCTTCATCGTCGCCCGCAAGGTCTGGCGGGGTGATTTCGACGAGGCGCGGCGCGGCTTCTTCACCAGCAGGAAAGGTCACTACGAAGCCGTCGAGATCATGGGCCTCTACTGGCATTTCGTCGATCTGGTCTGGGTGTTCATCTTCGCATTTTTCTATCTGTGGTGAGGAGGATCGTCATGAGCGAGACAACCGCGCATGCTCAAACGCACACGCAGGCACGCACACAGACGCATACCGGGCAGCAACATCCGATCCGGCTTTACCTTCTCGTCTGGGGCCTGCTCTTCGTGCTCAGCGCCTTTTCCTACATGGTCGATTATCTCGGAATCCAGGGCTTCGCGCGCTGGTCGCTGATTCTCGTGTTCATGATGCTCAAGGCGGGACTGATCGTCGCCATCTTCATGCACATGGCCTGGGAACGGCTGGCGCTCGTCTATGCCATCCTGCTGCCACCGGCGCTGGTGCTGGTCTTCACGGCCCTCATGGTCTCGGAGGCAAACTATACCATCCTCACCCGGCTCGCCTTCTTTGGAACGGCTCCCTGACGGGCGCGACGCCGAAGCCTCCTTTCAAGCTCGCCGATCGCCTGCGCATCTTTGCCCGAGGTTTGCAATCACTCCGGCTTCGGCCCGTGAGGACAACTCGGGGAACAAAAATGCCGGACGCATTCGCGCGCCCGGCTTGCAGTCAGTCCACTGGGAGGGCTTCAGTTGAAAATCGACTCGTATTCGCCTTTCAGCATGGCGATCACATCGTCTGTCGTCATGTTCCGATCCCCCTGAAAGGTGAACATCGTGTTCCAGATCGAGTTGATCCAGTCCGAATCCGAAATATAGAACGGATTGAGCACGCTGGAATTGTCCTTGGCGAGATTGCTCAGAACCAGCTTGTTGCAGGCGTCGAGCTTGTCCTCCGGCGCATCGACCCGAACCGGGGTCGATCCTTTATAGGCTGCGAATTGTCCATTATTGGCCGGATCGACGGCAATTGATGCCATGTCGAATTCCGCGGCGAGTTGATCCTTGCTGACAGGAGCACCACCGAGGATGCCCATGGCGTCGACCGTGACAGCCACAGCCTTGGTGCCCGGCCAGTTGATGCAGTTGAAATCCTCGCCCAGCACCTTGTTGTTGGCTTTCCACTGCCCCTTCATCCAGTCCCCGTGGAACTGCATCAGCGTCTTGCCCGAAATCACCGTATTCGTGGTTTCGTTCCACTGGCGGTTCGTCCAGCCTTCGTCAGCCTGGGCAGTGATCTTCCGGAACATCTCGATCGCGTCGCGAAGACCCTTTTCCTCGAACACCGACGGATCCGGCTTGCCGCCGTCAGATACGTTGTAGAACTTCTTGTAGACTTCAGGGCCGGCTACCGCCGCCATGAGAGCGTGGAACAGGTAGCCTGCCTGAAACGTATTGCCGCCGACGCCGATGAAATTGTAGCCGGCCGCCTTCACCTTATCCATGTCGGCAAACATATCGTCCGCCGACTTCCATTGCGTCGGATCGACGCCCGCAGCCTTCGCGACTTTCATATTGTAGTAGACCATGCCGTCGATATGAATTCCAAGCGGGATCTTGCGCACCTCGCCGTCGACCTTGATCGCTTCCTGTACGGCCGCCGGGAAATTCGGCGTTGCGCCGATCTTGTCGAAATATTCGCCCACGGTCTGGCCAAGCCCGCGATCACGAATATCCCGATAGACGTCAGCATTGCCGGTCAGAAAGATGTTCGGTGGCGTTCCGGCAATCACCAGGCTCACGATCGGCCCCCCTGCTCCCGACTGCTCATGCGGAACCGCCAGTTCCTTGATGGTGTTGCCTTTGGCTTTCAGCGCGTTGACGAATACGTTGAGAGCTTTGATCTCGCTTTCATTCGACCAAGAATGGAAGATCGTCAGATCGGCTGCGCTGGTCTTGGCGATGGGGGCGATAGCGAGCGCGAGCGCCAGCCCGATGCCTGCGAGTTTGGATCTCATGCCATTTCCTCCCTGTCATCAGGCCGTCCGGCCTAGATTCGCACTTCCGTCTTCGGGTCGAACAGATCGAACTTGTCAGCCGGATAGCTGACCCGAAGACGTTCGCCCGCTGCCGGTACGTGGTAATGCTTGGAATCGAAACGGACGGCGATCAGTCCGCCGCCGCTTTCAAGAAAGGCAGTTACGTCGCTTCCGGTTTTTTCCGTGTAGCGGACGGGCAATTCGAAATATGCGCCACATGCCTCTTCAGGCATCTCCCCAACGGAAAAATGCTCCGGCCGCATGCCGGCGATGACGTTCTGCCCCGTTTTGGGCTGGTGCTCGAATTGATAGCGCGAGAGATGAAGGGGGACGCCTGACGGCTCGTGCCGGGCAACACACGCGCCTCCATTGGCGACGACCGTCGCGGGGACCATGTTCATCGCCGGTGAACCTATGAACGAGGCGACGAAGAGGTTTTTCGGCCGTTCATAGATTTCGTCGGGCGTTCCGATCTGCTGGATGACACCGCCATTCATGACGGCGATCCGCGTCGCCATTGTCATTGCCTCGATCTGGTCATGCGTGACGAACACGATCGTCTTCTTCAGTTCATTGTGCAGGCGTTTTATCTCGAGACGCATTTCAGTCCTGAGCTTCGCGTCGAGGTTCGAGAGCGGCTCGTCGAACAGGAAGACATCGACATTCTTCACCAGCGCCCGGCCGATGGCGACGCGTTGGCGCTGCCCCCCGGAGAGCTGCGCCGGCTTGCGGTCCAGCAGAGCATCTATCTGCAGAAGCTTTGACGCCCATTCGACACGTCGCTGCATTTCGGCCTTGTCGAGCTTTTGAGCAGAAAGACCGAACAGCAGGTTTCCCTTCACCGTCTTGGTCGGATAGAGGGCGTAGGACTGGAACACCATTGCCAGACCGCGATCCTTCGGATCGAGATCGGTCACATCCCGGTCACCGATCGCAATCGTGCCGTCCGAAGTTTCCTGCAGGCCGGCGAGCATGTTCAACAGCGTGGTCTTGCCGCATCCCGAGGGTCCGAGAAGCACCAGAAACTCGCCATCGGCAATCTTGAGATTCAGGTTCTCAAGCACGGTCAGACCGCCGAAACGCTTGACAATATTGCGAAACTCGACGTCAGGCATGGACTATCCCTTGATTGCTCCGGCGGTGATGCCCTCAACGAAGAACTTGCCAAGCCCGAAATAGACGACGAGCGGAGGGATGGCCGTCAGAAGCGCTGCGGCCATGTTCACGTTGTACCGGACCTCGCCGAACGAGGTGATCACGGTATTGGCGAGGATGACGGTCATCGGTTGCGTGCCGACGCCACCGAAGGTGAGGCCGATCAGATAATCGTTCCACACGCTGGTAATCATCAGGATGAGCACGACGATCATGATGTTTGCCGACATCGGCAGGATGATTTCCAGGAATATCTTCCAGAAGGAGCCGCAATCCATGATCGCCGCCTTGATGATCTCGTCTGGAATGTCCTTGTAGAAATTCCGGAAAATCAGCGTCAGCAACGGCATCGACAGGATGGCGTGGACAACCGCAACCGCCCAGATCGTGCCGAAGATCCCGAGCGAGGAGACGAGCACCACAAGCGGGATCATGATGATCTGAAAGGGGACGAAGGCGCAGAGGAACAGAATGAAAAGGAAGGTTCCCGCCCAGTTGATCTTCCAGAGCGCCAGCGCATAACCCGTCACCGACGAAACGCCGATCGACAGCAACAGGCTCGGAAACAATATCTTGAGCGACGTCCAGAAGCCGGCGCTCACCCCATTGCAGGTCATGCCCGCACAGGTCTGCGACCACGCGTAACGCCAGGGTTCCAGCGTCCATTCCGTCGGAAGCGAGAAGATCTGCCCCTGCGCGATCTGGTCCATCGTCTTGAACGAGGTCATGATCACGACATAGAGCGGAACCGACACAAAGGCCGCGCACATGGTCAGGAAGACGAGGATGGCGATGCTCGATCCCCGGATCCGTCTCCGGCGCCGTTTGACCTTGACCCGGTCAGCGGCAAATGCCGTGGCTTCGATGGTAGCTGTCATTATGCACGCTCCTCCCGCCGGCGGGCCTGCCAGGCTGTCACGAGCATGAGAGGCAGGAAAAGTGCCGCCGTCATGAGAAGCATGATGACGGCCGCAGCGGAGGCGTAGCCGATATTGCCGCGTGCGCCGAACGAATTGACCACGAAATAGGCCGGTGTCCAGGTTGATGTGCCGGGCCCGCCATTGGTCATCGCAAGGACGATGTCATAAGTCTTGACGACACCAAGAGACAACAGGATCGCGCAGGTCAGAAAGGTGAACTTCATCATGGGAATGATGATCTCTGTGTAGAATTTCCAGAGACTCACGCCATCGAGCCTTGCTGCGCTCCATATCTCGGAATTGATCGATTTCAATCCCGCCAGCATCAGTGCCATGTAGAAGCCGAGACCGTGCCAGATGGAGGCAAGAATGATTCCGTACATGGCTGTCCGCGTGTCCGCGAGCCAGTTGAAATTTGCGCTTTCCCAGCCAAGCCCCCGCAGGAAATTCTGGACGCCGAGATCCGGATTGAAAATCCATCGCCAGGCAATGCCTGTCACGATGAGAGAAAGCGCCAGCGGATAGAGAAATATCGTCCGGAAAAACCCCTCCCCTCGCTTTTCCCGCTCGATCATCGCGGCAAGTATGAAGCCGAAGAGAATTGCCAGCGCATTTCCGATTGCGAGAACAAGGATATTTCCGAGCGCCGTGGTCCAGGAACTGTCATTGAACAGCCGTTCATACTGTCTGCTCCAGGAACTGAGATCGATCGTATATTCGGGGAACCGCCGCGAGCGCGTGAACGAAATCCAGATCGTCCAGAGAATCGCGCCGAGAAACGCAACGGCGGTCGTCGTCAGTGCGGGAATAAGCGCAATCCTGGGCGATGCCCAGCTCCACCGAATTGCCATCTGTTCCTCCCCGACCCGCCGTGGTCGCTTGCGAAGGGTATTCGCAAATGATCGCAAACAGATCTTGTATTAGCGCTAATATAAAGGTAAGCATTGCCAAACGTCAATGGCCTTGTTGATGCCGGGAAGCCATCACGGAAAAGAGGCCGGGGAGGAAGGCGATGCTTGGGGACCAGATACCGGCGGTGGGGCTTGGTACATACGGGCTGACCGGAAACGACGGCCTTTCCTCAATGAAATCGGCAATTTTGCTCGGATACCGGCATCTTGATACCGCGCAAACCTACGGCACGGAGGAAAATGCCGGACAGGCTGTCCGCGGATCGGAACTGCCGAGGGGGTCATTTTTCATTACGACGAAAATCACCGCCAAGAACCTCGGACGCATTCGGCAGAGCATTCGGGAAAGCCTCACCCTTATGGGGCTTGATCACGCCGATCTTGTGCTCATCCACTGGCCCGCACCTTACGACGAGGTGAGCGTGCGCTCTTATATCGGAGACCTGGCGAGAGCGCAGGACGAAGGTCTGTGCAAGTTGATTGGCGTTTCGAATTTCACGCGCAGACATCTCGATGAGGCAATCGCCGAAATAGGTGAGAATCGCCTGGCGACCAACCAGTTCGAACAGCACGTCTATCTGCAGAACCGCGTTCTGGAAGATCACTGCATGTCGGCGAACATACGGGTCACCGCTTACATGCCGTTGGCAGGCGGCAACGTTTCAGACGACGCCGTTCTGAATGCCGTTGCGCAAAAACATGGCGTTGCCGCAAGCCAGGTCGCGCTCGCCTTTCTGCTCAACAGGGGCTCGATCATCATACCGAAAGCGAGCTCACGCGCCCGCCAGCAATCGAACCTCGCTGCCAAATCCGTGAAGCTCGACGCACAGGACCTTGAAGCGATCGCAGGTCTCGATTGCGGCAGGCGTTACATCAACCCGGAATGGGGTCCGGCGTGGGACTGATTTAAAGAGGAGGCCGGGCAAGACACCGGCCATATCTGGAGGAGAAGATGGGTATCTTCACGACGCTTGGCCACATTGCCTTCAAGGTCAACGATCTCGATAGGTCGGTGGCATTCTACAACAAGATTGGATTTCCCGAAATGCTCCGCCTGCTCGATGCGGAGGGCAAACCGTGGATCGTTTATCACCGCATCAACGACAATCTTTATCTTGAACTATTCCCTGGAGGAGATGGCACCCCTGCACCGGCCAATGAGAAAACCGGCTTGAACCACTTCTGCCTCACGGTCGCCAATGCCGATCAGGCCGAAAGGGACCTTGCGGAAGCCGGCATCAAGCTTCGTCGTCCCCGCAAGGAAACACGCGGTGTCGACGGCAATTGGGGCATGTGGATCGAAGACCCGGACGGGAATCGCATCGAAATCCAGGAAATGGCGCCGAACTGCATCCAGTACGAAGCTGAAAGAGCACTTGTCGCCGGCGGTGAGCCCCACGTCCTGACTGTCTATTAGCAACCGTCGAAAACCGCAAAACGAGGCCGACAATATCGGCCGGGAGGATTTTCATGATCAAGGTAAAACAGATCGCTCATGTCTGCATCTTTGCACACGACCTGGATAAGACCCGCGCGTTCTACGAGGATGTTCTGGGGCTCGACACGCAGTTCAACTTCCTGCGTGACGGCAGGATTTTCGGCTTCTATCTCAATTGCGGCGGCAGAAGCCATGTCGAGGTTTTCCAGAAGGATGGAACCTCATATAGCGACACGAACCAGATCACCCATTTCTGTCTCGAGGTCGAAAATCTCGACGAGGCAATCGCGCATATCAAATCCAAGGGTATCGATATCACCAACAAGAAGTACGCGTGCGACGACACCTATCAGGCGTGGATAAGGGATCCCAACGGAGTAAGGATCGAACTGTTTGAATATACAGATAAGAGCGCTCAGTTTACCGGCCGTGACCGCGTTGCCGACTGGTGATTGGCGCTTGAATTCGGCAATCTGTCTGTTGCATCTGGAAGACGGAATGCCGGCACAGGCAGGCTAGAAAAGTCACTTCCATGGAAAAGGGCCTCGTGAAACCAAAACCCAAAACCAAGCTGAAGGATGTGGCCAAAGCTACGGGTTTTTCAGAAAATACGGTATCGCTGGCCCTGCGGGGCAGTCCCCGCCTGCCGGAGTCGACCCGTGACCTGATTCTTAGGGCGGCGGAGGAACTCAACTATTTTCCCAACCATATCGCCCGCTCGCTGGCCAACAATGCGACGCGGACCATCGGGCTGGTATTGACGGACATCATGAACCCTACGCTGACCTTGGCTGCCCGCACGATCGAGCGGGAACTGACCAAAGCCGGCTACGGGATGATGTTCGCGGCAAGCGACACCAGCGTCGAAAGTGAGAAACGGGCGCTCCTGCGTTTCCAGTCCTATCAGGTGGACGGAATTCTGGTATATCCCGCTCATCATCGAAAATTCGATCATATCGTCGCCGTCGCTGAGGCCGGGACACCTGTTTTGCTGCTGGCCGAACTGCGCGGATCGGGCCTCGATACGGTGGCAATCGACGATATGGCAGGTGCCTACAAGGTCGCTTGCCATCTTCTCGGGCTCGGTCACCGCCGGATCGCCATGCTGGACGGCGGCTTCATGTCCGGGAATGACGACAAACGCCGCGGTATCCGCCAGGCAATCCGTCAGGCCGGCCTTCCGGCCAATACGCTTATTGTTCACAATGCCAAGGGAACTTCAGCTACCCAAGGCTACCGGATGATGCCTGCCGTGATGGCCGATCCCAACAAGCCCACTGCGCTTGTCGCCTCAACCGACGCATTGGCCACCGGAGCGTTGCGTTGGTGCGGCGAAAACGGGATTTCGGTTCCTGGCCAAATGGCGATCGCCGGATACGACAATACGGAAGTCTCCGAATTCAGCGTTTTGCCGCTGACGACCGTGAACTATGCAGCCGATGAAATCAGTCGAATCGGCGTTGCACGCATCCTTCATCGTCTGGAAAACAAGGAGGCGCGGCTTCCCGCGGAAACTCAGTTGATCGAGCCTGAATTGATTGTCCGCGCGACGACCTGATCGGAGAGGCTGTCACGTTATTCTTGAATTATTCCGGCGATTTCCCCGTCTTGAGCGGGAGGAGATTGCCGAGATCGATCGGGAACGGAAAGACGATCGTCGAATTCTGTTCGCCTGCAATGACGTTCAACGTGTTGAGATAGCGAAGTTGCATCGCCTCGGGCTGTCTTGCCAGGATTTCGGCCGCTTCAAGCAGCTTCGCCGCGGCCTGTTGTTCGCCCTCGGCATTGATCACCTTGGCTCGCCGTTCACGTTCGGCTTCCGCCTGGCGGGCGATTGCACGGATCATGGATTCATTGATGTCGACATGTTTGATCTCGACATTCGCGACCTTGATGCCCCAGGCATCGGTTTGAATGTCGAGGATCTCCTGAATGTCGTTGTTGAGCTTGTCGCGTTCGGCCAGCATTTCATCGAGATCGTGCTTGCCAAGCACCGAGCGTAAGGTCGTCTGGGCCAGTTGGCTCGTCGCCATCATGAAGTCCTCGACCTGGATGGTCGCCTTCTCGGGGTCGATGACCCTGAAATAGATCACGGCATTGACCCGGACGGAAACGTTGTCGCGAGAGATGACGTCCTGACTGGGAACATCGAGCACCAGCGTACGCAGGTCGACCCGCACCATCTGCTGCACGTAGGGAATGAGAAGGATCAACCCCGGTCCCTTGACGCCGGTGAAACGGCCGAGCGTGAAGACGACGCCGCGCTGATATTCCCGAAGGATCTTGATCGCGGAACCGATGAGGAGCAGCAGAAGAACGACGATGACGAGATAGAAGGCGATATCCGTAAACATACCCATGATTTCCTCCTGTTTTACAGAAGCCCCTAGCGTTCCTGCGCAATTCTGGTGACTTCGAGCGTCAGCCCGGTTCGACCGGTTATCTTGACGCCATCGCCGGCGACGAGCGGTTCGGTGGATACTGCCTTCCAGCGCTCGCCATGCGCGATCACATAACCCGAGGTATCACTCCAGCTATCAACCTTGCCGGCGATACCGACCATCTGCTCCGTGCCGGTGACGACGTCACGCCGGCGCGAGGTGAATGCAAGGCGAGCAACGATAACGCTGAAGACGATGCTGGCAATGGCTATGCCCCCCAGCACCGACCAGGAAATCTCCAGGCCGGGCACATCCGTATCGAACAGGATGGTCGCGCCCAGTACCAGCGCTAGAGCGCCGCCGATGCCGAGGGCACCGAAGGATGGCGAATGTGCCTCGGCTACCGTCAACCCGGCACCAAGGACAATCAGCGCGACACCGGCATAACTCACCGGCAGCAATGCAAGCGCATAAAGGCCGAGAAGCAGGCTGATACCTCCGATCGTGCCGGGAACAAATGTTCCTGGAGTGAGAAATTCGAAGATAAGACCATAGATGCCAACCATCATCAGGATGAGTGCAATGTTTGGATCGGTTATCACTGAAAGCAGCCTGGTTCGCCAATCCGGCTCGAAATCACGGATGGCGAGGCCTGCGGTCTCAAGTCGAATATCTGTCTGGCCAACACGCACGACGCGACCCTGAGCCTGCGCCAGGAGATCCTCCACGGTCGCCGCCGTGAAATCGATGACATGTTCGCGCTGGGCGACGACCGATGAAAGGCTGGCAGCTTCGCGTACGGCACGTTCTGCCCAATCGGCATTGCGGCCGCGCAGTTCCGCAAGACCGCGAATATAGGCAACCGCATCATTGACGGCCTTTGCTTCGCTTGCGTTATCCGGGGATTGTCGCTGCTTGCCGTTGGGGTCGTCCGGACGATCGTTGCCTGGTTCCGGACCACGACCGAACCCTCCGCCGAGGGAAATCGGTGTTGCTGCCCCCAGGTTGGTACCCGGCGCCATCGCCGCGATGTGGCTTGCATAAAGAATATACGTGCCGGCGCTGGCAGCCCGCGCGCCGCTTGGGGCCACGAAACCTGCTACCGGCACGGGCGAGGCAAGGATCGCACGAATGATGTCGCGCATCGATGCGTCAAGACCGCTGGGCGTGTCCATCTGCAGGACGACCAAACCCGCTCCACCTTCATCGGCACGCTGAAGTCCGCGCCTGACATAGTCTGCCGTCGCCGGACCGATGGCGCCGTTCAGCTTCAGCACTATCGCTATATGTGCGGGTTCCGTTGACGGCGCCGCGCTCAGACCAAAAACCGGCAGGGCAAGCAGCAGGAGGATGGTTCGGGCCATCAACCGCCAGAACCTCAAACACCGCATGGTCTTCCGTCGAATGTTCATGATCTGGAATATATGGCGGAAGTGCAAAACGGTAAGATAAGGACCTTTCGATCACAGCTGTCGGCTATGCAGCGTGTATCGTCAGAATATGACTGATCATGCGAATTCGTACCTTAGAACACGCCGTTTCTGGAAAGATCACTCGACGTACTTTTGGGGCGGAGCGAAGCGTGCGCGTCTCGTCAGAGACGGAAGTCTGGCCAAGGCCATATGAGAGACCATGCGCGCCGATGAGCCGAGTGCAATTACGCGCGTTCCTCCGCCGCAAAGTCGTCGTGATGCTTCGTCAATTGCTTGCACGGGCCGGTGGACCGACGCTCGACAATCCTCGATGCGATATTGACGCGGCGTGCGGGCATGTCCGGCTGGCGCGGGTGTTCGATGCGCTCGACCAGAAGCCTCAGGCCGACGGCACCGCATTCCTGGCCTTCCATTCGCACTGTCGTCAATTGCGGTGATATCTGTGTTGCAGCCGAAAAATCGCCGAAGCCGACGACGGAAACATCATCGGGAATACGGTAGCCCTGCCCCAAAAGTTCGGACACGACAGTCAGCGCGAGACCGTCATGGGCGCAGAAGAACGCCGTTGGCTGAATACCCTTCTCCTTGAGCGCGCGATAGGCGCCGGCAAAGCCGCCTTGCTCGTCGAACTCCATGGCATGCAATGCGACATCGGGGTAACGTTCGGCAATCTCGCGCGCTCCATAGAAACGCTCGCGGCGACCGCGATAGCCGGGCGTACCGTAGACATAGGCGATCGATCGGTGCCCGAGGCCAAACAGGTATTGCATTACAGCCTGGCCCGCCTCATGGTCGGTGCCGGAAACGTGGTCGGCGTCTTCCAGGGGATCGATCCAGCCGAAACGGACGATCGGAATACCGGTCGCCGTCGCGGCTGCAATCGCTTCAGGGGCATGCGGTCCAACGAGCAGCAGGCCGGCACAGGTGTGTGCCAGATCCTCAAGCTGGCTCGCGTGGTGCGTCCAGCGCATTCGCAAACCCATGCCCAACCGATGGGCCTCGGATTGAACCCCGTTCTGGATCTGCATGTAGAGTTCGCTGTTGACGGGATCGTGATCATGAAAAACGATGGCGACCTCGCTCGCCGCAACCTTGTTCAGCGGCTTGATATATCCCAGCCGCTGCGCCGTTTCGCGGATGCGCTCGCGGGTCTCATCGCTGACACCGCTCTTGCCGGACAATGATCGCGATACCGCGTATTTCGACAGGCCGACTTCCCGTGCAATCGTCTGTAAGGTGACGCGTCCGCGCTTTTCCATTCCCGCATCCTTCTGCAGCCGCAGCCTCGCTACACGGCTGCGCTGTAAAACACAAATTTTCCAAACACGGAACATAACACTTTACCTAACGATATTGTAATGTAAACCTCACGTTATCCAAGCCCGGGAGAAGGAAAAACAGGGGCAAGGATTTTGTGGAGGAGATACCGATGATCAAGCTGAAACGTCGTACGTTTCTGGCCGGAAGTTCGGCCGCTCTGATTTTGCCGGCTTTGCCGGTCGCCGCCGCTACCTACAAGGAAGCGGACATTCTGAAGGACAAGGTTTCAAACGGCGCCCTGCCGTCTGTTGCGGATAGGCTTCCTGAGACCCCCCTTGTCGTCAAACCGTTCGAAAGCATCGGGAAATATGGCGGTGACTGGAGAATGGCCCTGGTGGGAGGCGGTTCGCTCTCCATGCTGTTCCGCTATCAGGCTTATGAGCCTCTGCTGCGCTATACACCCGACTGGTCGGGGGTGACCTTGAACGTCGCGGAAGCCTTCGAGGCAAATGCGGACGCCACGGTCTACACGATCCGGCTGCGCAAGGGCATGAAATGGTCCGATGGACACCCTTACACGACGGCGGACGTCAAGTTCTGGTACGATACCGTGCTCACCGACAAGCGGGTCGCGGTCACCAGCCAGGGCCACTGGAAGACCGCCGGCAAGCCGGCGAAGCTGGAAGTGGTCGATGAACAGACCTTCAAGGTGATCTTCGAGGCACCTAACGGTATGTTCCCGCTGCAGGTCGCCTGGGCCAACAACGATCACACGACACGCTGCCCCAAGCATTATCTCGAACAGTTCCATATCGACTACAATCCGAAGGCCGACGAACTTGCCAAACAGCACGGCTTCGAAAGCTGGATTGCCGCCTTTCAATCGGTTTCCGGGTTCCAGAACGACAATGCCTTTTTCCTGAATTCCTCGAAGAAGCCGTGCCTCAACGCCTGGATGTTCACGATCGCACCCGGCGAGAACACCGAAAGGGCAGTTGCCGAGCGCAATCCCTATTACTGGAAAGTGGATACCGAGGGTAACCAGCTGCCCTATATGGATCGCATCGTCTACCAGATGGTCGCCGATCCGCAGGTGCTGCTCCTGAAGGCCATGCAGGGCGAAATTGACTACATGGATCAGTATATCGCAACACCGAACAACAAGTCGGTGCTCTACGATGCGCGCCAGCAGGGCGATTATGATTTCTGCACGCTGACCTCGACGGAGGCCAACGTCATGAACTTCATCTTCAACCTCAATCATAACGACGAGACAAAGCGGACGCTTTTCCGGAACAGGAATTTCCGGGCAGCTCTCTCGATGGCTCTCGATCGTCAGGCGCTGATCGACGCCGTGCTGGTTGGCCAGGGAGCTCCGGCTCAACCCTCCATCAAGGAGAACGACCCGCTGTATAGTGAACAGCTTGCCAAGCAGTTCACGGAGTATGATGTCGAGAAGGCGAACGCCATGCTGGACGAGATCATTCCGAAGCGTGACGACCAGAACTTCCGCCTCGACGAGAAAGGCCGGCGCCTGACGATCATCTTCGAGATTGACCAGGCGCGCGCGATCTTCCTCGATCTCTTCCAACTGGTGATCCCGATGTTCCAGGCGGTCGGCATCGATGCGCAGATGCGGACCATGGATCGTTCACTTTGGGAGACGCGCGTCCGTCAGGGTCGCGATTTCGACGCGACCGCACATCAGTTCGGCGCCAATGGCGGCATCGCGGCCATGCTCGATCCACGCTATTATGCGCCGACGGACTCCAACGCCATGTATGCCCCCGCCTGGCAGCTCTGGTATCTCGACCGCAACAATGCCAGTGCGGAGGAACCGCCGCCGGAGACGAAGAGGCAGCTTGAGCTTTACGACAAGCTGAAGGCGACGTCCGATCCTGCAGGTCAGCAGGCGATCATGAAGCAGATCCTGCAGGGTGCTGCGGACAACTTCTACGTCTTCGGCATTTCTCAGCCGCCGGACGGCTACGGCATCGTCAAGAACAACATGAAAAACATTACCCGGACCATGCCGAGTTCCTTCGGTTGGCCGACGCCCGCTCCCACTATGCCGGAGCAATTCTACAAGGTCTGACGGCCTTCGACGGAATGACGCGTTTCGGGCGCCGGCCGTGCCGGTCGGCACCGCGATACCTCTTTGCCGATGATTGGATGAAGACGATGCTCGACGCCAGGAAACAGAACATAGACACGCTGAGGACGCCGGAGTGGTACAAGACTGCGACACGCTGGACCCAGCTCACTTTCGTCGAGGACGATCCGGAAAAATACGACCCCGCCTTCTGGATCGATGTCTTCAAGCGAACGAAATCCAATGCCGTCTGCCTCGGCGCCGGTGGCTACGTCGCCTACTACCCAAGCAGGGTTCCTTATCACTACGTCAGCAAATATCTGGGCGACAAGGATATCTTCGGCGCTCTCGTCGATGCGGCACGCAAGCTCGACATGCATGTGATGGCCCGTGTCGATCCGCACGCCATCCACGACGATGCCGCCAAAGCCCATCCGGAATGGGTCATGGTCAATGCCGACGGCACGCCCCGCCGACACTGGGCCTATCCGGATGTCTGGGTCACCAACGCCTACGGCGACTATAACACGGTGTTCATGCCGGACGTGGTCAAGGAGATCATTCGCGAATACGATATCGACGCGATCTTCGCCAATCGCTGGCAGGGGCATGGCGTCGATTACAGCGAAGACAGCGCACGTCGTTTCAAGGATATGTTCGGCTACGGCCTGCCTCGGAAGGCGGATGCGGACGATCCGGCCTGGCAGGCCTGGCTGCAATGGCGCCGCCACGTCCTGACGGGCGTGATCGCGCAATGGGATGACGCGATCAAGGCGATCCGGCCGCATGCGAGCTTCATTCCCAACATGAGCGGGGCGTCGCTGATGGAGTTCGACCTTTCCGTCATCACGAGGCATTGCCCCTTCCTCGTCGTCGACCACCAGGGTCGCAAGGGGCTGGAAGTCGGCTGGTCGGCAGGCCGCAATGGCAAGCGCATCCGGGCGACCTTTCCCGACCGTCCCGTCATGCTCATTACCTCGATCGGTCCCGAGGAGGAATATCGCTGGAAGGATGCCGTGACTTCGCCGGAGGAAATCCAGCTCTGGATCAACAACGGCACGACTCACGGCCTTTATGCCTGGTTCACGAAATTCAATGGCGTAGTGCCGGATAAACGCTGGGTGGAGCCGGTCGCCGATTCATTCAACTTGCAGGCCGTGGTCGAGCCGGTACTGGAAAGCATGAAGCCTACGGCCGAAATCGCCGTGATCGATCCTTCGACCACGCTGCGTCATTGGGCACCGGAGGATCGGCATAGTGCCGAAAAACACGATCTCGGCTTCTATCACGCCCTGGTAGAGGCCCGTCTGCCCTTCGAGCTTCTCTCCGATCAGGTTCTGACTAAGGACAACCTCGATCGCTTCAGAGTGATCATCCTCGCCAATGCCTCCTGCCTGTCGGACGCGCAGAACGCGGCGATCCGCGCCTATGTGGAGCGTGGCGGCAGCATCATCGCCGCCTATGAAACCTCGCTGCGCGACGAGAACGGCAAGATGCGGCCGGAATTCGGCCTTGCGGATGTCTTCGGCGTCAAATTCGTCTCCGGCCCCCGCGGCATTGTCAAGAATACCTATCTGGCGCTTTCGGGAGACCATCCGATCGGCGAAGGGTATGAAGGAGCGAGCCGCATCATGGGCGGCACGCGGCTCATCCATGTCGAGCCGGTCACCAGCACCGCGACGCCCTTTCTCTACATCCCCGATTTCCCGGATCTGCCTATGGAGGAAGTCTATCCACGCAAGGCACCGGAAGGAGCCGCCGTCATCGCCCGCGAAACCGGCAGAGGTGGGCGGGCGGTCTATATTCCGTGGAATATCGGCGAGATTTTCTGGGAGGTCTTTGCCGTGGACCATGCGCGACTGATCGCGAACGCCGTTCGGTGGGCGCTCGGCAAGATGCCGCGTGTCGTGATCGAAGGGCCTGGGGTCATCGACATGGCGCTGCGCGAAAACGACGAAGGCATCGCGCTCAGCCTCTTCAACCTGACCAATCCAATGATGATGAAGGGACCGATCCGCGAAAATTACCCTCTGGCGGGCCAGACGGTTTCCGTGGAAATTCCGAAAGGCAAATCGGTAGACAAGGCTTGGCTCGTTGTCGCCGACCGCGCCGCAGATTTCAGCCTCCGGAATGGACGCGCCGAGGTGGAAGTACCCGGTATCGAGCGGCTGGAGGTGCTGCATCTCACCTGGACGTGAGATGATCGACTGAAACGGAAGAGCGCTGCCGGCCTGGAGGGGCCGGTAGCGGGGTAGAGATCCGGAGGAAGCGCCGGTCCGACGCTCTCAACGGGAGGAGAAACATTCCGATGCTTGGCTATATCTTCAAGCGCGTGCTCTACATGATCCCGACCCTGTTCGGCATGTCGCTGATTTCGTTCCTGATCATCCAGTTGCCGCCGGGCGACTATCTGACCTCGATGATTGCCACGATGAGTGACAGCGGCCAGGCGGTCGATCCGGCTGAGATCGAACGGCTGAAGGAAATCTACGGTTTCGATGATCCGTTCTATATCCAGTATCTGAAATGGATATGGGGCATTCTCAGCCGCGGCGATTTCGGCCGCTCCTTCGAATGGAATCAGCCGGTTGCCGACCTCATCTGGGCTCGCATGGGATCGACCCTGGTGATCTCGCTGCTGAGCCTTCTTTTCGTGTGGGTCGTCGCACTTCCGATCGGCATCTATTCGGCCGTGCGGCGTCATACCGTTGGCGATCACATCTTTACCTTCTTCGGCTTCATCGGCCTTGCGGTTCCGAATTTCATCCTGGCGCTGATCCTGATGTATGTCGCCTATAAATATCTCGGCCAGAGCGTCGGCGGCCTCAACTCCCCAGAATTTGCCGAAGCGCCCTGGAGCTTCGCAAAGGCCGGCGACTTCCTGGCGCACCTATGGATTCCGATCATCATCATTGGCGCTTCGGGAACGGCTGCGCTGATCCGCATCCTGCGCGCCAACTTGACTGACGAGCTGCACAAGCCCTATGTCATCACCGCCCGCGCCAAAGGGTTGCCGGAATACAAAGTCATCCTCAAATATCCGGTGCGTATCGCGCTCAATCCTTTCGTTTCGGCGATCGGCTGGGTCCTGCCGCATCTCGTTTCCGGTGTGACGATCACGGCGATCGTGCTCAATCTTCCAACGGCCGGGCCGCTTCTTTTCCGCGCGCTGGTTTCACAGGATATGTATCTCGCGGGCAGTTTCATCCTGCTTTTGAGCGCCCTCACCCTTGTCGGCATGCTGCTTTCGGATCTGCTGCTTGCGCTGCTCGATCCGCGCATCCGGTTCAGCTGAGGAGGCCGGCATGGGCGTACACGATACTCTCGGGAAACATGTTGAACCCGCGCTGATGGTCGTCGATGGGCCTTCGATCAGCCCGCTCAAGCAGGGCAAGTCGGTCTCGACAGCCACAGTTGGACCCTGGAAGCTGATCGCCGGCAAGCTGATCCGCCAGAAAGTGGCAATGACGGCTGGCGCCGTCATCCTTTTCCTCTATCTGGTCGGCCTGTTCGCCGAGTTCCTGGCCCCTGCCCTGCCTGCGACGTCGAAGCCGCAATATACCTACGCGCCGCCGCAGGGGATCAGTCTCTTCGTGACGCGGCCGGACGGCAGTACGGAGTTCAATCCGCATGTAAAGGGTTACAAGGTCGAAATCGAAAAGGTAGCCCTGAGGCGCACATTCGTCGTCGATGACAGCAAGGTCGTGCCGATCGGGTTTTTCGTCAAAGGCCCGGCCTATGAACTATGGGGGCTAATCCCCATGGATCGTCATCTGATCGGCCCGCTTAACCCCAATGATCCCATGTACCTGCTCGGTACGGATCGTCTCGGGCGCGACGTCTTCTCGCGACTGATCTACGGAACGCGTGTCTCCATGTCGATCGGCCTCGTGGGCGTCGCGGTGTCCCTGGTTCTGGGCGTGGTCTTCGGCTCCATCTCCGGTTTCTATGGCGGCTGGGTCGATACGGTCATCCAGCGGATCATCGAAGTGATCAGCGCCATGCCGACCATCCCGCTCTGGCTGGGGCTGGCGGCGGCCATCCCGCTTACCTGGTCGCCGGTCAGCGTCTATTTCGTCATCACCATCATCGTCTCGCTGCTCGGATGGACCAGTCTCGCGCGCGAGGTGCGCGGACGGTTTCTGGCGCTCAGGAGCGAGGATTTCGTCACTGCCGCGAGGCTCGACGGATCGAGCGAGGCGCGGCTGATCTTCCGCCATATCCTGCCGTCGCTGACGAGCCATATCCTCGCCGTGGTGACGCTCGCCGTGCCCACCATGATCGTCGCGGAGACATCGCTCTCCTTCCTCGGCATCGGGCTGAAGCCGCCGGTCGTGAGCTGGGGCGTGCTGCTGCAGGATGCCCAAAACATCCGTACGGTCGCGACCGCACCCTGGCTGCTGATCTGGCCGTCGCTCGCGGTTATTGTGGCCGTCCTTTCCTTCAACTTCTTCGGCGACGGCCTGCGCGATGCGGCCGATCCCTATGACAATTGAGGAGGGAGCGATGAATACTCTTCCTGACGATGTCGTGCTTTCCGTCGAGGACCTCTCGGTCGATTTCTGCTTGCGCACCCATATTCTGCATGCGGTGGAAAAGGTGAGCTTCCAGCTGAAACGCGGCCAGACGCTCTGCCTTGTCGGAGAAAGCGGTTCCGGCAAAAGCGTCACGGCGCGTTCGCTGCTGCAGATCATCGACCGTCCTGGCCGGATCGTCGGCGGACGTATCCTGCTCAAGAGCGGCGACGCAATCACCGACATTGCCACGCTTTCTCCCGACAGCAACGCCATGCGCGCGATCCGCGGGCGGCGCATCGGCCTTGTCTTTCAAGAGCCGATGAGCTCGCTTTCGCCGGTCCACACGATCGGCTCGCAGATCGTCGAAGCGATCCGCCTGCATACCAACCTCGGCAAGAAGGCTGCGCGCGAGCGGATGATCGATCTGTTGCGCCAGGTCGAAATCCCCAATCCGGACAAGATGGCCGACCGTTATACGTTCGAGTTTTCCGGCGGCATGCGCCAGCGCGCGATGATCGCCATGGCGCTTGCCGGCGATCCGGACATCCTGATTGCCGATGAGCCGACCACCGCGCTCGACGTCACCACGCAGGCCGAAATTCTCGATCTCATCAAGCGCCTGCAGGTCGGGCGCGGCATGGCCATGCTGCTCATCACTCACGATATGGGCGTGGTGGCCGAGGTGGCGGATGAAGTCGCCGTCATGCGTTTCGGCCGCATCGTCGAACATGGAACCGTCGATGCGATCTATCATGCGGCCGGCCATCCCTATACCCGCCAACTGCTCGCTTCGACCGTCAAGCTCACTCGCCAGGCGAATGTCGGGAAACCGGCGGTGATGCTGTCGGCCGAAGCGCCGCTGCCGGTTCTGTCTGTCCGCAATCTCGGCAAGACTTTTGGCTTTGCGGGCAACAATACGCTCAGGGCCGTCGACGACGCCAATTTCGACCTCTATCCGGGTGAGGCCCTCGGCATCGTCGGGGAGAGCGGTTCCGGCAAGACCACACTCGGCAGGCTGATCCTGCGCATTGTCGAGCCAACAGCTGGCGCCGTTTTCTACCGCAACAAGAACGGCAGCGAAATCGAGGTCACCAGACTTGGCAAGAAGGGACTTCGGGACTTTCATCGCGAGGTCCGCCTTGTCTTCCAGGACCCCTTCGCCTCCCTCAATCCGCGCATGACGGTCAAGGAGGTGATCGGCGACCCGCTGATCGTCAACGGCCCTGCCAAGGGCAAGGAACTGGAGGATCGCGTTGCCGAGCTGATGCGCCTCGTTGGACTCGACCCGATGGGCATGGAGCGTTATCCGCACGCTTTTTCCGGCGGCCAGCGGCAGCGCATCGGCATCGCTCGGGCGCTCGCGCTCGAACCGCGCATCATCATCGCCGATGAGGCGACCTCGGCGCTCGACGTCTCCATCCGCAGCCAGATCCTTGACCTTCTGCTCGATATCCGCAGGCGGCTGAACCTCAGCTTCATCTTCATCTCGCACGACATTTCCGTGGTGCGCTATTTCTGCGACCGCGTGGCCGTCATGCACCGCGGCAGGATTGTCGAGCTTGGCGAGGCCGAGCAGGTCTGCACCGCGCCGCGGGAGGCTTACACAAAAAGCCTCATCTCTGCCGTTCCTAACCCCGATCCCCGCGACAAGCGCATGATGCACCGGCAGCGTTTCGTCGCACCCGTCAATTCATAAGGATGTTCCAGTGCCGAAATTCTCAGCCAATCTCTCCTTCCTCTATCAGGACCTGCCCTTTCTCGACCGTTTTGCAGCCGCAGCGAAAGACGGTTTCGGAGCGCTCGAATATCTCGGCCCCTATGTCGAGCCGAAGGAAAAAGTCGCGAATGCCTTGAAGGCAAGCGGTCTCGAACAGGCGCTTTTCAACGTGCCCTCCGGCGATTGGGCCGGCGGCGAACGCGGCATCGCCTGCCTGCCTGACCGCGTGCAGGAATTTCGCGATGGAGTGTCGCTGGCGCTCGATTATGCCAAGGCACTCAGTTGCCGGCAGCTTAACGTCATTTCAGGTCTGGTGTCGAAAGATGCCGACCCCGACGTGCTGGAAAACACGCTGGTCGAGAACCTGAAATATGCCGTACCGCGCTGCGCCGATGCCGGCGTCAAGCTCTTGATCGAGCCGATCAACCTGCGCGACATTCCCGGTTTCTTCCTGTCGACGACGAAGCATGCCGAGCGCATCCTCGATAAGGTCGGCTCCGACAATCTCTTTATCCAATACGACTTCTACCACATGCAGATCATGCAGGGCGACCTGATCCCCACCTTTACACGGCTGAAGGAGAAGATCGCCCATGTGCAGATTGCCGACAATCCCGGTCGCAACGAACCCGGCACGGGCGAGATCAACTACGGCTTCATCCTCTCCGAACTCGACCGCCTCGGTTACGACGGCTGGGTCGGCTGCGAATATAAACCGAAGGCTGGCACCAGCGAGGGCCTCGGCTGGATGAGGCCCTATCTGAAGTGAGGTTGTCATGAATATCGGATTCATCGGACTGGGCGTCATGGGCCGCCCAATGGCGGAACACCTGATCGACGCGGGTCACACGCTGCATCTCAGCCGCGTGAAGGAAGCTTCCCAGCATCTCATCACCAAGGGCGGCAAGGCGGCAGCCAGTGCAAAGGCCGTAGCTCAAGCCTCGGATATCATCATCCTGATGCTGCCCGATACGCCGGATGTCGAGGCGGTGCTCTTCGGCGAAAACGGCGTGGCGTCGGGCCTCTCCGCAGGCAAACTCGTCATCGACATGAGCTCGATCTCGCCGGTCGCGACCAAGGGCTTTGCGAGACGCATTGAAGCGCTCGACTGCGATTATCTCGACGCGCCGGTTTCCGGTGGCGAGGTGGGAGCAAAGGCGGCGTCGCTGACCATCATGGTCGGCGGCAAGGATGCGGCCTTCGAGCGGGCCCGGTCGCTGTTCGAGAAGATGGGCAAGAACATCACCCTGGTCGGAGGCGTTGGCGACGGGCAGACCGCCAAGGTCGCCAACCAGATCATCGTCGGCCTGACCATCGAGGCGGTTTCCGAAGCGCTGCTCTTTGCCAAACGCGCCGGCGCCGATCCGGCCAGGGTCCGCGCCGCACTGATGGGCGGCTTTGCGGCCTCCCGCATCCTCGAGGTGCATGGTGAGCGGATGGTCAAGGAGACCTTCGAGCCCGGCTTCCGCATCCGTCTGCACCGCAAGGACATGACGCTCGCCGTCGATGCCGCCCGGTCGCTCGACCTTGCCCTGCCCAATACCGCCGCGACCCAGCAGCTCATGAATGCCGCGATCGCCAACGGCGATGGCGACCGTGATCATTCCGCCCTCATCCGAACGCTCGAACTCCTCGCCGGAGGGCCGCGCTAAGACCAACGTTTTTTAGGACTGCCGGACGATATCTTCGCCTGCTTCAGCCGGAGCATCCTCTCCGGGCAGCGAAGCCGTGTCCGAACTGAAGGACAGGACAATGCTCAGAAACGATATTCAATTTCCCTATGGCGCCGTCTATTTCCGCAAGTCGAATCCGCCGCGGGAGGATTGGGAACGCGACTACCGTGTCGCCGCCGAGGATGGGCTCAACATCTTTCGCCACTGGTTCATGTGGGGGGCGATCGAGGTGGCGCCAGGTGTCTATGACTGGGAGGAATACGATCGGCAGCTCGATCTCGCGGCGAAGAACGGCATCAAGACGGTGATCGCCGAACTCATCCACGCGGTGCCAGATTGGGCGGTTCGCAAATTCTCTCATGCCCTGCAGGTCAACGCCGACGGGACGAAGCTCGGCTCCTGGATGGGTGTCTCGGCCGCGACCGGGGGCTTCTCCAACAATGGCGGGGGGGCCGGTGCGCTGACGCTGAACTGCCCCGAGGTGAAGGAGGCCGCTGGCAATTTCCTGACGGCACTCGCCACCCGATACAAGGACCATCCGGCAATCTACGGCTACGACGTCTGGAACGAATGCAATTATTCCGCGGACGTGGATTACAGCAGCTATGCCAAGGCCACTTTCCGCAAATGGCTGGAGAAGAAATATGGCTCGTTGAAGGCGCTCGCAAAGGTCTGGCACCGCTACAGCTATGCCGAATGGGACGACATTGAGCCTCCGGTACACATGGCACCCTATCCGGAATGCATCGACTGGCTGCAGTTCAAGCGCGATAACTTCTATGACCAGATGCAGTGGCGCATCGATACGATCCGCGCGGTCGACAGCAAGAATGTTATCGCCGCCCACGGCATTTCGGGTGCGATCCCGAACATGGCGGCGAATGGCTGTGACGACTGGCTTGCCGCCTCCAAGGTGGAGATCTACGGCTTCACGTGGGTTCAAGCCCGCAAGGGCACCGAGCCCTGGAAGACCTGGTATGGCGTCGATATCAACCGTGCCGCTGCCCGCGGAAAAACCTTCTGGCATGCGGAGCGCCAGGGCGGGCCGCTGTGGCTACAGCCGCAGGTGATCGGTCGCAACAAGGAGGACGGCCGGGTGGCGGAACCGGAGGATATCCGCATCTGGAGCATGACCTCGCTTGCCGGTGGCGCTCGCGGTGTGCTCAACCTGCGGTGGCGGCCGCTGCTCGATGGGCCGCTCTTCGGCGCCTTCGGCGCCTACGGTATGGACGGCTCGCGCACACCGCGTTCCGACATGCAGAGCGCGATGGCGAAATGGGCGAACGATCAGGCACAGGCTGTTCTCTGGGACGCAAAGCCGGTGCGCGGCGAAATCGGCATCCTGGTCGTGCGCGAGACCCAGGAATGGGACTATCTGCTCAATTACGACCGCAAAGAAAAACCCTATCCGGAAGCCATGTGGGGCGCGTATCGTGCATTTCTGGACAATGGTGTGCAGCCGGATTGGGTGCATATCGACGATATCGGTGCCTACGACTTTCTCTATTTCCCCTACCCGATCATGTTTACCGCGGAACAGGCCGACCGGCTGAAAACCTGGGTTGAGAATGGCGGCACGTTGATCACCGAAGCCTGCCCCGGTTATTTCGGTGACCGCGGCCATGTCGGTCAGGTGCAGCCGAACATGGGCCTCGATGCCGTCTTCGGCGCGCAGGAGGAAACCGTCGAATTCATGCCCGATATCGGCGATCGCATCCATTTCGAGTTCGGCGAGCTTGCCGTCGATGGCGGCGGCCTCCTGCAGTCCTATCGTCTCAACGGCGGTACGGCCCGGGGCAACTTCACCGACGGCCGCCTTGCCGTTGTCGAGAACAATTTCGGCAAGGGGCGTACGCTCCTGATCGGCACCAACCCGTCCGTCGCCTATTACCGCAGCAACGGCAAGGCGAATGCGGCCTTCTTCGCCGAGCTCCTGGGATGGAGCGGCCGCGAGCGTCATGTGATACTCTCCAACAAGACGCTCTTCGCCCGCATTCACAAAGGCGAGAAAGGCAGCTTTTTATGGCTGGTCAATCCGACCCGTACGATACAGGCCACCGACGTGGCGCTGGCGGATCGCCATGGCAGCATCAGCTCCGGCAAGGCCGTTTGGCCGATCGGCCACGAACATAACGGCGGCCAGGTCGAAGTTCCCCCGCGCGATGTGGTCATCCTGCCGCTTGTGGAGGCATGATGCGCGCGCCATGGCTTGCGATCGAATTGCCTGGAGCTGATTGCCTTGAAGGGCTGCGAAGCGTGAACTCCGCAATGTCGACGTTACTCTCGTATAAGGCGCGGGTACTCTAGACTATCCCCCACGCCCGAAACCTTCCCCTGCCCGTCAGCTCGCGCAAGTTCAGTTCACCGGCAATCTTGAGTGCCCCCTGGGGGGTCACGTCAAGCACCTCGGCAATCATGCCGGCGGAGACCATCGGGCGGGAGAGGACGAGCTCGATCAGCTTCGGCAATTTAGACGATCTGCGACGGCCATCGAGTTTTCGCTGCATCTGCTGTTTTGCAAGCAGCAATCGGTCATGCTCCTTCAGGCCTAGTTCGGACGCAATGCCGATCCCATCGAGGATGGCGAGCAGTCGCGTGTTGCGGTCGCGACTGGTGCGGCGCTCGCGTGAAACGTTTCTAAGGCCCCGATTGACGGCGACAAGATGCGCGATGGTGATGTCAGCCTTGCGGAGCAAGGAGGCTGCCAGCAGCCGGCCGAGCCAGGGCGCGTGCTGGAGGACCTGCAACTGGTTCCAGGCATCGAGCAACAGCGCGGCTCGCAGTGCCGCTGGCAACCCGTCCGTTTCGATCAGGATAGCGCGCCACTCCTCGAGGCGCTCGTCCTCATCCCAGCCTGGCTCATAGACGAGCGGGGCACGCTCCTGCCGCGACGATCGTGATGGCTGGATGGTCCCGGAGAGAACAGCTTCGGAGCGAGCAAGAACGGCATCGATCTCCGCCAGTTCCCTTGCCAAGGGGTCCTCATCCTCGGCGATCGGTTCGCTGAGTGCCTCCTCTTCCGGCAATGGAGCAGGCAGGGTCGCAGCGTCGTTCCCCCCTCCCCTGCCCCGGAGATTTCTGAGGCCTTCGGGGCTCAGCGCCCAGCCGGCCGGATGGCCGGAAATGCGACGACGGGTGCGCAGCACGTCCTGCGCAATCGCGAGCTCATGCGTGGGTGCGCGAATGCCCATGCCGGCGTCGTGCAGGACCAGATCCTCGAGGTGAACAAGTTCGCCGTCGATCCACAACGAGGCGCAGGCGTCTGCAAAATCGGCGCGGCTGATGCAGCCCTGGCGCAAGTCGGACCGGTTAAGACGCTCGTCGAGGCGCACCAGAGCGGCGGTCGCCGTCGCTACGGGCGTGACAAGGGTCTGCAGCGGCAATTTCGAAAGTTCGTAACGCATTGTTGTTGTTATAGAGGATCTTCGTTACGAAAGCGATAGAGAGGTTGGGTTTCGTTACCGCTGCGTTAACCATAATTCACGCTAGCGGTCGGGAGATGTCGGACTGAGGCCTGTTTCTCGGAGATGCAATGCCCAGGGGTTGAGATTGGTGAGGGAAACACCGAATCGATCAACAGGTTGCCCGTTGCGATTCTACTCCGCTGATTGCCGAAGGCAAACGCCGATCTATGGCGGATGGCGACGCCGCGACCCCGCCCCTTTTTCGCGGGCCAAGGCGGGAACATGTTTGCGCTGTGAAGTCCGGCGTGGCTGGAACCCCTCCCCTTGCCCGAGTTAGAAATCGTGGGGCGAAGCATGACGAAGCGATCGAGATGATGCGTTTGGCGGCTAGGCAATCGTGAGAAGCTTGTGATCTGCCGTTGGCGGCGGCGCAGCCGCATCCGAGCCCTGTGGGCGTCTCTCCTGCTCCGTCCGCGTGCCTTGGGGGCGTTCCCGAGGTGGTGACATTTCATTCCGGCCCCCTGTTGGTCAGATGGCCTATCGCGGCAACTTTGCGATAGCGGCAGGATATGGTCGGCAGGCTGTACGCCGCCGGAATGGGCCGGAACAGAAACTGATCGGAAGGGCGGAGTTGGTCTTCTGGCAGGAAAGTTACAGCAGCGCAGCCTTTCCTGCGTCGACAATGGCTTCGTCTCCAGGACGAGTTGACAGCTGTCAACTCGTCCTTCCTCGCCTTCCTTCGCTGATGCGGCAGGAGAGGTTCGACCGGATGGGTATCTATCGTTCAGATCAAAGTCATGGGTTGCTGAGTTGACAGCTGTCAACTCGCCTTCTCGGTCGCTCTATACCCTCGCCTCACCTTGCTGCGCGCGATTGCCGCCAGCCGGTGCTCGGCCTCCTGTCTGGTACGGAAGAGCTCAATGCAGGTCCGGCCCTTGGTGCCAATACGGCCCCAGTTGCGGGTCAGTGCCGTGCCTTCGAACAGATCAGGCTCGACGGTGAGCACATAGAAGCGAGCCATGTTGCGAACCGGGTCGCGGCGGGTCAGAAGAAGAGGTTCGGTATCCATGGCAGCAGAATCGCAAAGCCAGGTTCCATCGTCCAACGAGATGATTGAATCGATCCGGCCCGACCGATTCATCCTGATGATGGATCGCCCCCGACAACCGAAAGGCGCCGCGCTCCCGGAGCGCGGCGCTGGAGTGTTCAGCGAAGCCACCGTTCAGTGATCGAGGCCAGATCCGCCCACGGCGACGATCGCGAACGGCATTCCTTCCACGGGAATGGTGCGGCTCTCGGAAAGTGTTTCGATATCGATGATCCGCACCAGGCTATGACGCGGATCGGTGATCGCAATTACGTCGCCGGCGACTGCAAGCCGCGGCCGCGGGTCGCGCCAGTGACCATCCTTGCTATAAGGTTCGGTCACCCTGACCGTCTTGACGATCGAACCATTCAGCACGTTGAGCAGATGCAGATCGCCGTCCTCCGTCAGGATATAGGCGTTCTTTGCGCGGGCAGGGTCGAGCGCGAAATCCACCCGCCGGGTCGGCAGCTCGACCAACCGATAGGGCTCCTCCGCGTCCGGATCGATGACGACCAGCTTGTCTTCACCAAAATTCCCCAGAAAGAACTGCATTGATTTGCCGCCGAGCAGAGTCGTCACTTTGCCCTTCGGGAGACTGCTTCCATAGGGGAGCATCTCAGGCTTCGGTCCGGCGTTGCCGCCAGGGCGAGCCAACAGGACGCCCTCCTCGCAACCGAAAGCCACCAGCCTCGCCGATAGAGCCTCGCCATGCAGGGCAGTGCAGGGGATAGCATCACCGACCTGTTTGCCAACCTCATCGACAACGCGCAGGCCCAGCCGCGGAGGCAATTCGTCCGGCTTCACCTCTGCTTTGGTATCCGGGACGGAAACCAGCGTGTGCCTGCCCATGGTCACTGCGACGCCATGATGCGGCGCAGTCGCATCGACGGCGCGGATATCCGTCTTTCCCTCCAGCAAAGCACCCTCATCGACGACATCCGCGCGTCCCTCGCGATCGAAGAACAGGATCATCCTGTCGTCATGGGGCACCGCATGCACGGGCCGCCGACCTTCGAAGCTCACCGTCAGCATTTTCGGCGCTTTGATATCCACGTCCCGGTGCTCGCCATGGTCGGAAACTGCAATGCCGGTGCTGATCGCCTGCACCATGTCGGCTTCCGTTTGAATCGCAAACACCGTTCGGCCCGATGCACTTGCGGTCAGGGCTGCGAAACCCTTGAGGTCGAAATTCCCGAGCCCGGCGCCGGTCTCAAGATCGATGGCACGGACAACCGGTGCCGTGTGATCGGCAATGAACAGCCGCCAGACCTCGCGTTCTGCGTCATCCGCGCCCGCAGGGGAGGCGGCAAGCCAGAACACTGCTGCCGAGGCCAAGGCGCTTTTCTTCCATCCCTCTCTCATACGTCTCATCGAAAACTCCTTATGATATGTAATAACATTACGTTAATAGCGAGAGGAACGAGAGTTGTCCACTCGGGGAGACGCGAAATCGAGAGAAGGGAAGGGGGCTTAGCGAAGCATGGGTTTGAGCGCTCTGGCCACGGCCTTGAGTGGCTCCAGATAACGCTCGGCCATCTGTTCAGCCGGAACGCTGGCTGCCGGGGCGCCGATGTTGAGCGCGGCGACCACCCGGCCACGGTCGTTTTCCAGCGGCACGGCGATGGAGCAGAGGCCGAGTTCGAGCTCCTGGTCGATGACGGCGAAACCCTGAGCGCGAACGTGGGCAAGCTCCTCCATCAACCGGGCTGGGTCCGTCTTTGTGCGCGGAGTGAAGGCCTTCAGCGCGGTCTGCCTGAGAAGCGCCCGCGCCTCCTCTTCCGGCAGGGCCGCGAGCAGCACACGCCCCATGGAGGCGCAATAGGCGGGGAGGCGGCTGCCAGGCATCAGGTTGATCGACATCACCCGCTTCTGCGAAGCACGGGCGATATAGACCACCTCCGTGCCATCCAGCACGCTCGCCGATGCGCTCTGCTGCACTTCCTCCGAAAGCTTGTCCAGAAAGGGCTGGACGATATGGGGCAGGGGAGTCGCGGAAAGATAGGCATGGCCGAGCCGCAGAATCCTCGGCGTCAGCGCGAAGAATTTTCCATCGTAATCGGCATAGCCAAGCTCGGCGAGCGTAAGCAGGCAGCGTCGTGCCGTGGCCCGGTCAAGACCGGTCGCCTTGGCGACATCGCTGATCGACAGTTTCGGCGTCGTCTCGCCGAAAGCCTCGATCACCTTCAGTCCCCGCGCAAAACCGCTGACAAAATCCGTTTCCCGCATCGTGATTCCTCGATCCCTCTCCATTTGATAGGTCGACGCCCGCCTCCGCCCCTCGTCAGCCTCAACAGCGCTGGTTCAATTTGTGCGATATATGAACAAATGTCAAATATCGCACAAATCCCTTGCTGCTGATCCCGCTGCGATCTATGTCTGATCGAGGAGGCGCGGAGGACCGATTTTCCGGGCCTGAAGCGAGGCAAGGAGAAATCCCCTATGGACAAGACAATCGGGAGTCTGGCGGAAGCCGTCTCCGAAATCGGCGATGGCGCGACCGTCATGATCGGCGGTTTCGGCGGTTCCGGTGCGCCGATCGAGCTTATTCATGCTCTGATCGACAAGGGTTCGAAGAACCTCACGGTCATCAATAACAATGCCGGTAATGGCCGCATCGGCATTGCAGCGATGATCGACGCGGGCATGGTCAGGAAGATGATCTGCTCGTTCCCGAAATCCTCCGATCCGCGGGCGTTCACGGATAAGTATCTTGCGGGTGAGATCGAGCTCGAACTCGTACCCCAGGGCACGCTCGCCGAGCGCATCCGCGCCGGCGGCGCCGGCATTCCGGCCTTCTACACCCCGACGGCCTATGGCACCGAGCTTGCGGAGGGCAAGGCGATTGCTGAATTCGACGGCCGGCATTATGTGCAGGAACGCTGGCTGAAGGCAGATTTCGCGATCGTCAAGGCGCATCTCGGCGACACCTATGGCAATCTGACCTACAACAAGGCCGGCCGCAACTTCAATCCTCTGATGTGCATGGCCGCCGCCAGGACGATCGTGCAGGTCTCGAAGATCGTGAAGGCCGGAGAGATCGATCCCGAGCACGTGGTCACGCCCGGCATCTTCGTCGACCGCGTCGTCGAAGTCGCGAACCCGAGCCAGGAAGAAGAGCTCATCCGAGCCGGAGTGGCCTACGCCGCCCCAGAATCCCAGGGAGCCCAAGCATGACCGTCAACACCCGTGAAGACATCAAGCTCTCCAACGCCCAGATCGCCTGGCGCGCCGCCCAGGACATTCTGGATGGAGCCTATGTGAATCTCGGCATCGGTTTTCCTGAAATGGTCGCCCGCTACCAGCCGCCGGGCCGGCAAGCAATCTTCCACACCGAAAACGGCATCCTGAACTTCGGCGAAGCGCCGCCGGCCGGTGAGGAGGACTGGGACCTCATCAACGCCGGCAAGAAAGCCGTAACACTGAAGCCTGGCGCTGCCTTCTTCCACCATGCAGACAGCTTCGCCATGGTGCGCGGCGGCCATCTGGACGTCGCGATCCTCGGTGCACTGCAAGTGGCGCAGAATGGAGACCTTGCCAATTGGCGCGTCGGTTCCAAGGGCGTGCCTGCCGTTGGTGGGGCCATGGACCTCGTGCACGGCGCCAAGCAGGTGTCCGTCATCACCGAACACGTCACCAAGAACGGCGATCCGAAACTGGTCGAAAAGTGCACCTTTCCGCTGACCGGCGTCGCCTGCATCACCCGTGTCTATACGAGCCATGCGGTGATCGATATCAAGGACGGCCATTTCGTTTTGCGCGAAAAGCTCGGCGACATGACGATCGAAGAACTGCAGGCCATGACGGGGGCGAAACTTCACATCGACGGGCCGGTCGCCGACCTCGTCGTGCCGGTACTATGAGGAGACAGCCATGACCGAAGCCTATATCTGCGACTATATCCGCACCCCGATCGGCCGTTTCGGCGGTTCGCTTTCCTCCGTCCGCGCCGACGACCTTGCCGCGATCCCGATCAAGGCGCTGATGGAACGCAACACATCGGTCGATTGGGAAGCCGTCAACGATGTGATCTACGGCTGTGCCAATCAGGCCGGCGAGGACAACCGGAATGTCGCCCGCATGGCCGTGCTGCTTGCCGGCCTGCCGGTTTCCATCACCGGCACGACCATGAACCGGCTGTGCGGTTCCGGCATGGATGCCGTCATCACCGCCGCGCGCGCCATCAAGGCGGGCGAGGCGGAACTGATGATCGCCGGCGGCGTCGAAAGCATGAGCCGGGCGCCATTCGTGATGCCCAAGGCGGAGACTGCGTTTTCACGCAATGCCGAGATCTATGATACGACAATCGGCTGGCGTTTCATCAATCCGCTGATGAAGAAGCAGTATGGCGTCGATTCCATGCCGGAGACCGGCGACAACGTGGCGATCGATTACAAGGTCTCCCGCGAGGACCAGGACGCCTTCTCCGTGCGCTCTCAGGCGAAGGCCGCCGCCGCGCAGGAAAACGGCCGGCTTGAGAAGGAGATCACGCCCGTCACCGTGCCGCAGCGCAAGGGTGATCCGATCGTCGTTTCCAGGGATGAGCATCCCCGCGCGACGAGCCTGGAAGCGCTCGGCAAGCTGAAACCGGTCAACAAGATCGAAGGCGGCACTGTCACGGCGGGCAACGCATCGGGCGTCAACGACGGTGCGGCGGCCTTGATCATCGCGTCGGAAGCGGCGGCGAAGAAATACGGGCTCACGCCGATCGCCCGCGTCATGGGCGGCGCCACCGCCGGCGTTCCGCCGCGCGTCATGGGCATCGGCCCGGCTCCGGCGACCCAGAAGCTCTGCGCGCTGCTCAAGCTGACGCCGAAGGATTTCGATGTGATCGAGCTTAACGAAGCCTTTGCCTCCCAAGGCATCGCCGTGCTCCGCGAACTCGGGCTTGCCGAGGATGCGGAGCACATAAACCCGAACGGCGGCGCGATCGCGCTCGGCCATCCGCTCGGCATGTCCGGCGCACGCATCTCCGGCACGGCGGCACTCGAACTCTCGCTCCGCAAGGGCCGCTATGCGCTCTCCACCATGTGCATCGGGGTAGGGCAGGGCATCGCCGTCGCGCTCGAACGGGTCTGATCCGATCGCATTCTTCTGATTTCCTGGTGGCCCGGCAGCAATGCCGGGCCACTGTTTTGTGGTACTATCCAGCATGAAGAAGCGCCATCGTATTGCGCTTGAGCTCATCTATTCGCTGCGGTAATCGCCGCAGCGATCAACGACCAAAGCCTCCATGAATGGCTGGCCGGACGATTGCCGCTGTCTGACAGATCGTCGCAACCGAGAGTTCGGCCTTTGGCCAGGCATCGGCAGATCCTATATCAGGTGAGCCGTAGATGGTGTCGGAGCCGCGGGGTTTTACATGAACAACGAACTACAGGGCCGTGCTGCGCATGCCGCAGAGATCCGCGAACGCGCCGCGGAAATGCACGCGATCGGTATTGATGAGGTCTTCATCGGCAATCTGGTCGACACGTTTTATGGCCGGGTGCTGGCTCATCCGGAATTGGGACCTGTCTTCGACGCGAGGCTTTCGGGGCGCTGGCCGGAGCATATGCAGAAAATGAAGAGCTTCTGGTCTTCCGTCGCCTTGCGCACGGGCGCTTATGGCGGAAAACCGGTCCAGGCACATCTCGGCGTCGCCAATCTGACGCCGGAGCTTTTCCCGAAATGGCTGGAGCTCTTTGCCGCGACGCTTGACGACATCGCCCCGAACGAGGAAGCAAAGGCCTGGTTCATGGCCTCGGCGGAGCGCATCGCCAAAAGCCTGACGCTCTCGCTCTTCTACAATCCGGCACTCGACGACCCCGCACTCAGGCGTGCCTGATTGCCGATGCCCGTCGTTTAAAGACTGCGGCCGACATCCAGCGCTTCTTGAGCCTCGTCCAGCGACATCTCGAATACCCTTTTGCCGATATCGAAGCTGAAGCCCGCCCGGGCAAAGGCGGAAAGCTCCTTTGCCTTGCGCTTTTCATCGAGCGCGCCCTTGCGGAACGGCCCGAAGGCGCGTTTGTGCGCAAGGACGAGAGCTGCATGGAAGTCGTCCGCCTCGGCGACGGCAGCCGCGACGGTGCTTCGGGCGACACCCTTCTGTGACAATTTCTGGGCGATCGCTCGTTTGGACCTGCCGCCGCGCATGCCCGAACGGGTGCTGATCTCGGCATAGGCAGCATCATCCAGCGCCTTGTTGTCATAGGCAAACTTCACGGCGGAGTCGGCCAACGCCCTGGCCTGTGCTTCGCTGATGTTTTCGAATTTCTGCCGAGCCTTTCGCCATATGGCGGCAAAGAGCTGCTTCTCCGTATGCATCCGTCGCTCGAGGCGATAGATCGTCGAATTGCGGGCCCATGACAACATCCGCGGCGTCGGTGTGTCGGGTTGCGGCGTTTCCTCGTCCAGTTCCAGCGTGCCCTCCAGCCCGTTCGCTCGCTCTCTGCGCCTTTGAGCGGACTCTACATGACCCGCCTGCGATAAAACAGCAGCGGTCCTATCAAACGGCGGAAACCGGCACCAGGGGCTCCTGGTGAACGACGATCGGCGCGTGGTACGGCACCCGCGTATAGAGATCGAGGACATCCTGGTTGACCAATCGGACGCAGCCGGAGGAGGTAGCCTTGCCGATCGAATCCCATTCCGGGGTGCCGTGCAGCCTGTAGAGCGTATCCTGTCCGTTCTGGAAGATGTAGAGGGCCCGCGCGCCAAGCGGATTCTTGATCCCGGGCTCCATGCCGCCGTTCTCGATCGAGTATCTTTCGAGATGCGGCTGGCGCGCGATCATCTCGGCCGGCGGCTTCCAGCGCGGCCAGTGCTGCCGCCAATGAATGATGCCTTCGCCCTGCCAGGCAAAGCCGTCGCGACCGATGCCGACGCCATAGCGCATCGCCGTCCCTCCGGGCTCGACCACATAGAGGAAACGGCCGGGCGTATCGACGACGACGGTGCCGGGCGTCTCGCCGGTCGGATCGGCCACCCGCTGGCGGAAATATTTCGGATCCATCTTCTGATAGGGAATGGCGGGGATGAGATGACCCCGTCCTCAAGGGCCGCATATCTCACCTGCAACTCGGCATCCGTCGGAGGACCGATCGGACGGCTGACCTTTTCGGGAAGAGGAGCCCGTCGGGCAGATGAGGTCGTGGCGGCGCAGCCTGCGAGCGTCGCGGTCATTGAAACCGAGGCGAAAACGAAGGCTCGCCGCGATAGCCGATATTCGCTGGACATGGATCGAAAGAACTCTCTGAAATCGGAACTTGAAAGCTAGTAGCCAGGTCCGGCGCGGACCGGCAAGGCATGGCCCGATCACATCGCCGTCACCTCGCCGTCATTCATCAGGAAGTGACGGAAGCGCCACAGTTGCCCTTGCAAAGCGGCATCCGATCATCGGGCATCGTAAACTTAACGGTCGCGAGGCAGTAGCAGGTCGCCTGCGCCTCCGCAGGTTCATACCCGAGCAACATTAACAGGTCCATCGCGGCGGCGCGATGCTCGACACCAGGGATCATCTCCCGTTTTTATGGCCATAGGATTGAGGCTTGTCGGTGATCATCATCCGCGGCGAGCAGCCTTTACTCCTCAATAATTTGCGCATCAGATACTTGAGCCTTGGCGTTGCGACGGGTTTGCGCCAAATTCTCCAGAACAAGGCCGTCCTGATCCACAGCGCGCCACAGCCAATGCTTCTTGCCACGGATCGAAACGACGACCTCGTCGATGTGCCATTTGTCGCCGAGCCGACCGGATGAGCGGCGGTGGATCTCATTGGCGAAAGTTCGCCCAAATTTCTCCGCCCACAGCCGGACTGTCTGATGGGAGACAATGATTCCACGAGCCGCCAGCAAGTCCTCAACCATCCGAAGGCTGAGAGGAAACCGGAAATAGAGCCAAACGGCGTGAGCAATGATTTCAGCGGGAAAGCGATGGCGGCGATATAGGGGGTCACGGTCTGTCATCGCCCGTCATCGCACATCGGATTCCAGTTTTTCGTTAAGTTGACGATGCCGTTTGACCAACTACCTCTTCATGCTCGCAGACAAACATGATTATCGCCGCAAAACGCTGCCCTTCCGTCTCGAAATAATTGCGTTCAGACACATATGATCCGTTCGCAGGCATGCGGCCTTGGACGTGTTCATGGGGAGGATATCCTTGCCGCCTAGTCGGCGTGTGAGCTCGGCGTCGGGCTCAAAGCCGCATCGCCTACGAAGGGGGTTACTTGAGTGCCCATTTGATTGCAAAGCTGGCTGCGCCGCACATCGCAGAAATTGTCCGGCGCACCAGGATCACCGGATTGATCGACCGCGTGCTTGGCATTGGCGCATGCTGGATCGCCGCACCAGCCGGATATGGCAAGACCACGGTGATGGCCGACTATTTGTCGGGCGCCAGGGCGTCGCATGTCTGGTTTCGAGCCGACGAAGGGGACCGGGACATTGCGCGCTTTTTTGACTACTTGGCGCAGTCCCTGCCATCGTCCACCGGCCTGAGCATGCCAGTTTTCGGCGTGGAATATGCCGAAAACCCTCGTGATTTCGCCCGCATATTTTTTTGTGATTACTTCGCTCGGCTGAGAGCGGGCACGGTCCTGGTATTCGATGACCTTCACACGGTCGACACCCCTGCCTTCAGGGATGTTCTTGCGGTTATGCTTGGAGAGCGGCCGAGTTGGCTTCGTTTCGCGTGCCTCTCTCGGACCCTGCCCGGCGAAGAGCTTGATGGGCTAGTGCGCTCCGGCGCGGTGACCATCATCGATCAATCCGTGTTGGAATTTTCCGATATCGAAGCTCGCAGTTTAGTCGAACTCAGGTTGAAACAACGAGCCGCGCAAATCGATATCAGCAGTGCTCGAGGATGGGCCGTCGGGCTTGTGCTCCTGGCCGATAGAGGCGGTGTTGACGACGTTCTCAAAGCTGAGCCGTCGGTCTTCGCTGCTCTTGGCGGACATTTCTTTGACACGCTTCCGGCGTCCGAGCAGGAGATGCTGCTCACGCTTAACCTGTTGCCGGAAATCACGGCCACCTTGGCGAACGCAATCACCGGATCGACCGAGGCGGGAAAGCTGCTTGCCCGACTCTATGAGCGCCAATTTCTCGTCACGAGGGCCGAAGGCCAGAAGGAAACCTTCCATCTGCATGACCTGCTCCGCGATTTCCTGGACCGTCGCTTTGACGAGAGGCTTTCGGATACCGAAAAATCCGCGTTACGGGCAAAGGCGTCGCTGGTTCTTTCCGAGGCCGGGCGAGTGGATGACGCAATCGGGCTCGCGTTGGATGCCGCCGCGTGGTCATCGGCCCGCGACCTCCTGCTTCAGCGCGCTGATGCGCTGATAGCCACGGGCCGCCGCGCATCGCTTATCGAATGGCTGGGCAGGCTGCCGCAGGGGGAATTGACCGGCTGGCTGCTCTATTGGGCCGGCGTTGCCCATCTGGCCGACGATGCAGAGGCCGAACGCTGGTTCACACAAGCCTGGCAGACATTCGAGGAAGAAGGTGATGAACGTGGCAAATACCTGACGGTCGCACGTGTCGTGCTGGTCAAGACAGACAGTTGGCGCACTCATCATGGTCTTTCGACATGGACGAGGCGTGCGATCATCCTTGCCGCACAAGAGGTTCCTCAGCTTCCGGATGAAGAGGACCTGCTGGTCCATATCGGACTGCTGCGCGCTCACGACTTCGCGGATGAGACTGACGGCGATATTGGGCATGAACTAGCCGAACGGCTGCTTGACCGGCTAGGAGACGCGAGCCGGAGCTTTCCGAGCGGGCTTCGCCTCCATGCAAGCGAGACCCTGATCGAACATGCGGTCATGACGGGCAAGGCCGGCATTTTCGAACGGGCGGTGGATCATGTCCGCGGCGATATCGCGAAGCCCGATGTGCTTGCCTGGCACCTTGGCCTCTGGCTAGTTGCTTTCGGCGCGGCCAACGGTCGCTACTTTCGATATTCGAGGCGCGATTTTCCATACACGACAGCAGAGGAAGCCCTGCATGCCGCCATAGCCATCGGTGAGCGGGAAGCGCTCAAAGGGGTGGAATTCGGAGCGCTTTATCATCTGCAACTGCAGATGAAACTACGCAATGACTTTTCGGCATTCAGCCGGCTGGTAATGCGGCTCGCCGAAATTGCTGACAGCCGCTACACGACACAAGTTGCCGTCGTCGCCGATTGCCGTGCGGCATTGCATACCTGGCAGAGGAACTTCACCGAGGCTTATCGCGATTGTGAACGCTTCATGGCGGCTATCGAAGAGGGCGATGAACCGCTCGTCGAGCGGCTGCCTCATTACATCACCAAGTTTCAGGTGCTCCTCGCGGATCGCCGATCGCAAGAAGCTGCCGACCTGCTCGTGGACCTGTTGCCACGACTGCAAGGCGGATCGTTACTTCGCGCGCGGCTATGCGTCATGGCCGCTGAGGCGCTTCGCGCGAAATGGCAGGGCAACCCGGCCTATGAAGACCGCTTGCGAACCCTTTTGACCGAACTGACTGTTGCCGATTGGCGCGCTGTTCTACTGAACCTGCCTGATCTGCTTTCGGATATTCTCGCCGACGCGATCGAAAGGGACATCGAGACCGAGTTTTGCTCGAGCCTGATCCGCGAGCGCTGTCTTGCGCCGCCGGCTCGCCGTCCAGCCAGCTGGCCGTGGCCTCTCAAGATACATGTGCTCGGCGGTTTCCGACTCGAGCGCAATGGCGCCACCATCGAGCTTGGTCGCAAGCCGCCGACGCGCGCGCTCGACATCCTACGCACCCTGGCCCTGTCGAAGGATCATGCCTGTTCGATCGAAACGCTGCAGGATTGGCTTTGGCCGGACCTCGACGGGGGACAATCAAACGCCGCTTTTGAGCAGGCGTTACACCGTCTGCGAAAACTGCTTGGTCAGGCAGATCTGATTACGCTGCGCGAAGGAATATTGCGGCTCGCGCCGGACAAAAGCTGGATTGATCTCGACGATTGGCAGTCCCGGCTGAAGGCGGTCTTGGGTGAAGTCGGACAGATATCCGCAGAGAGAATGCGTGTGTTCTACAGCTTTCCCGGCCCGCTCTTCTTTCGGCAGGCCGAACCGGCCTGGGCAGTCGCAACGGCGGAAAGCGTTCGTGACACCTATATCGATCTTGCCATGCGCCTTGGCCAGCTGCGTGAGGCGGGGGACGACGGCGTTCAGGCCAGGGCAATCTATTTACGAGCGCTCGACTACTATCCCGAATCCGACCGGCTTCATGGAGCGCTGATTGAATCGCGGCTGGGAAGCGGCGATCTGGCCGGTGCGGTTGAGGACTACGAACGTTATTTGCGTCTGCGCAAAGCTGCCGGAGAGCTGGATCCTTCCCCGACGGTCCAGGCCATTGTCAGAAGATTCAAACTTTCGCCAAGCGGTGGCTGAGCCGTAAGCCATCCGTAAGGGCGGTTCGCCTAGCGTTCATGCGTGTAGTTGGTATCTACGCCAGGAGGAACGTCTATGTGGAAGGATCGCGCAAATCGGGGCTTGTATCTCTTCGAAGGAAGCAGTGACGACCCGGGAAACAGGACATGGCAGATTTTCAACCATGTCCTGGATGAAAGCAATTCAGACACTTATATCAGCCGGGACTTTTACAACGTCCAGCAGACCGCCGGGGGACTTCCCGATGGTGTCAGCTTCGACCAATTCCTGGGAATGATCCAGGGGCATGTGCGTAGTGAGCTGGAAGGCAGCAGCTTTGACGACGACTTCAGCGATGAAGACTTTAAGCAGGCGGCGCTGACGTTTGACGACAACATTCGCCGCCATATCCGTTTCCTGAACGGTGTTGTTCATCAAGGCGCTCCCGGAGAGGTCCATGTCGCGCTTTGGAACCTGATCCTGGAAAGCCGCGGCGACAGCCGCAGCATCTACTCATGCTATAGCGACTATCTCGTCGACGCCTGACGACACCGCGCCGGATCGCCCCAGCGGCGGCAATGCTGTGATGCAAAGCGACAGGCGCGCACGGCGATCTGCGCAATTCGCGCAAGCAGCAAGCAATTCTCCGGCCTTGCAGGCCGCCCATACGGCATTCGTGCAGCGCGGGCGGCCATGCCTGATTTTGTCCCGCTGCGCGGCCAGGGGATCTGGCCGGCAATGAACGCAACCCTTTCCGAAGGAGCCTAAAAATGCCTGGAAACGAACTTCAGATCACAGGCGGTATTACCCAGGCGCTGCTTGATGCGCTGAACCAGATCCATACCGCCGTCGCGGCCCAACTCGTCAATCCGGACGGCTCGCCATCGAGATCGGCCGTCTACATGCATCTTCCGGTCGGCCAGCCGATCGATCCGAAAATGTACGCAAACCCCTGGACGCCGGCGGGCGGCAGCGCCTACGGTGCCGTATCCAATACAGGCGCCTTTACGGCGCCTACGCCACCACCGCTCCCGGAGGGGACGCCGGCAACGCCTGCAGGTCAGCTTACGGCAATGCCGCAGCCCAATCCGCAGCTGCAACTGGCGATCAACAGCGCATTCAACACCGCGCGACGCGTCGACGACATGCTGATGGTCACCGACAAGGGGGTTGCCGTCTCGTGGCCGCAGCGGACGGTCAGCATCGAATATTTCACGGCGTTGTCGGGCATGCAGGCCGAGCCGATACCGGAGCCCTCCGCCGACATCAAGAAGCGTATTGCCGACGCTCAGAAGACCCTCTACCTCATGGATGCAGACGGCAATTTCACCGGCTATACGCCGCGCAATACCGCCTATCGGCGCAATCAGAAAGCCCTGGCCGACGCCCGCAGCGAGTATGCGCTGGCCTATTCCCAAGCAATGTCCGATCCGGTCCAGGGACAGGCCTGGCCGGTGACCAGCGCCAGATACCAGAACGCCGTCGACCAGGCTTACAACGACTTCAGGGACATGGGCGGGCAGGAGATCGAGGACGCGATCGCAACGCTTCAATCGATCGGCGGCAGCGCCGCCGCAGCCCTGATCGCCAAGGCGCGCAAGATGTACGACGACTACAGTATCGGTCTTGGGGGTGCAATCGCCGTCAAGGTTCCGTGGTCGTATGTCGATCCGGTATCATGGTGGGACCACACCAATCGTGATTTCGGCGTCATGAAGGTCAAGGCGTCGTCGACCCAATACCAGACGAGCGGCGGCGGCGGACAGCACAGCTTCGGCCACAGCTTCTACACCAATGAATCGTCTTCGACGTCGGGCAGCGCAGGTTACCATGTCTTCGGCTTTGGCGCTTCGGCCAATGCGTCGCACAGTTCGACTAGCCACGACGACGGATGGAACACGGATCAATCGTCCTGGAACTGGCACCAGGACCAGAGTTCGTCCGCCACCGTGAGCTTCGAATGGTTCGTCGCGAGCATCGAACGCCCGTGGCTGCTGGGCGATCTCTTCCATATGGACGGCTGGTACCTTGCCGGGCAGAAGAAGAATTCGATCAGCGACGGTACGATAGAGGGCCAAATCGGCGACGTGCCGAAACTGCTGCCGATGATTCCGAAAGCCTTCCTGATCGTGCGGAACGTCACGATCACCGCCGACTCCTGGGGCAGCATGGGCTCGGTCTTCCAGAGCGCCACCGACAGCGCCAGCGGCCATACGGACAGCAGTTCCACGAGCTACGGCGGCAAGGTGGGCTGGTTCGGCCTCGGCGGCTCCGTGCAACACTCCAGTTCGGAAAGCAGCGGCGCGTTCAGCAACCAGCACGACGCTTACCAAGGCTTTTCGTTCACCAGCAGTGGGACCGGCGGGACGCTCGAACTCTTCGGTTCCCAGATCGTCGGCTGGATCGGCCAGATACAACCGGCCGCGCCACGCAAGGACGATCCTGCCTTGGCCAATGGCGGTTCGAACGACACGCCCGCCGATGCCGGCGGATCGCCGGCCGTGCCCGAAGACGCCAACGCCGCACCGCAAAACTGAGGTGTTCCATGAGCCACAATTCCGACCAACTCGCGATCCTCGGGCAGAAGGTCATCGACGCGCTGATCGCGACCTATAACCCGGCCAATGATCCGTCGATAGCGCTTGCCCTCCATCCGGGGCAAGCGCTGGCCGACGACATCGTCCAGAACGGCGTTACAAATCCCCTGCGGCTGTCGGAGTGGCTTGAGGACCAATACGACTATCCGTTGTGGCTGAAACGCTCCGACGCCTCGTCCATCTCGACGGCGTCAGTGGGCGCCGTGTCGGCGAAGTCCACCTATCTCGCAATGGTCCCGTGGGCACAGCCGAGCGTGCCCGCGGATTCCCCGGCCTATGCCCGCCTCGCCGCCCTGATCGCCGGTGCGCGCCGGGATCTCGGCGACAATCCCAACGCTCTGCCTTTCAGTTGCGAACCGACCGATTTCGCTCAGGCCGACAGCACGGCCTGGCATGTCTTCGACCAGAGGATCACGGCTAGCAGCTCGACGACGACCACATCTTCTCCTGTAAGGGCCAATCCCCAATTGTGGAAGATGCGTCGGGTTACGGATGATTTCCTGTCAACGCTGCCGTCGACTGTAGAGATTGCGGAAAGGCGCAGGGCGTTTGCCGCGGAGCTGGCCGTCGAGCCGCGCACCGAAGTCGTCAGAAGGTTGCGCACGATGCCCAATCCGGACGAACTCGCCGCCCAGCCAATCGAGTTGATGCGGGTGGCATCATCATCGCCATCTGCACCGGAGCCCGTCGCGTTGCGGGCGATCGGTGCTGCCAACCTTCGCGCGGCAACCGTGCGGCCGGTCACCCGCAGCCTGGTTTTCAACCGTAGGCACCTGATGAACATGGAGGAGCCGCCGTTCGTCGTAGAGGGTCATACCGGCGAGGCCGCGCCCGTCAGAATCTTCGACAGGAGGATGCTCGACAGGCTTTCGGCGGTACAGCTTCACGATCTGGTGCAGACACCGGCGGTCACGGAGGTGACGACATCGGACAGCGAGCTTCACGTCCATTTCGAATATTGCCTTGTCACCATCACCCGTCGTCTAGCCGGTACCCCATGGTGGCGTTCCGATCTGATTTTGGAAGACGACTGGTACGTACCGGGCATGAGACGTGGCGATATGGTCAAGCCATCAACCGACGAAGCTTATGCGCACTGCTTGCCGCAGGGCCTGCTTCTGGTCCGCAATGTTCGGTTTAGTGGTTCATGGACAGCGGAAGCTCGCGCAACGATGGAGAATCCGGTGTCGTTCCTAGGACCTTTTCTGTTGCAGGCGCCCCGAACCGAGGCCGTCAGCACGTCCGATGTCGAGCAGGTGAGCGTGCTCGGGATCGGTACGCAGGTGATTGGCGAACTTTGTTTCCCGCTGCCGCCGTTACCGCCGGCGGACGACCCGGCTCTGGCGGTCGCTCCCGCCGGCTAGGAAGGGGGGAAGGCGTCCAGTCGGGACTCCCAGCGGCGTCCTCTTCCTTCTATGGGATCGTTTCCGGCGGTATTTGTTTTGTAAATGACAACATCCTCGGTGAATGGCGGGGGGCGTGCGGCCGTCTGGCTGCTGAGTTTCGGCAGTCAGGCGGCTTCGGCATTTCGCATTCAAACAATCGCAGGAATCGTCGGTTGCGAGCCCCCTGAAACGCCTTGGCGCCGGGCACATCGACAGTCCCGGAAGGAGGTGCTCGATGGTACACGCCTTGAGCAAAGAAGGCCTGACCTACTCGGAAATTGCGCGTCGCACGGGATATGGCCGCCGCAGCATCGCAAAATGGTTGGCGTTCGAACCTCCCGACCGACGCAGGGGTGCGCTACAGCCGACATCTCCTCTATACTTCGAAGCCTTTCTCACCCAGTGTTGGAAGGACGGCAACCGTCGTGGGCGGCATCTGTTTCATGACATCAAGCACCGCGGATACACCGGCAGCTTTTCCAATCTTGAACGCCTCCTGGCAACCTGGCGCCGCGCCGAGAGGCCGGAAAAAGCTAAGGATAAGGATGATACGGCGCCGGCTCGGATCGGGCTCGCCGACAGAACATATGACAATGCGCCTGTGCGTGATCCGTAAACCGGTCATTGGATCTCACCGGTTGTCGCCACTACTCTCTGCATCAAGCCGCGCGGCGCGCTGACCATCAATCAAGCACGGAAGTAGATGCCCTCAAAAAGGAATCACAGACGTTTGCTGTTTTGCGCAGCTTCTCCATGCGATTTCGCGGAATATTTCATGGCCGAACTTCGGCGAAACTCGAAGAATGGATCGAGGATGCCATTCGAGGTGCCGATAGCATCCCGGCGGAGCTGCCTTTTTGCAGGGCGAGATGTGAGGCTCAGACCTACATCGCCGAATAGTTCATGTCTCTCAGGTCATCGAGCAAGCCGGGCCCCTCCGGCGCCCAACCCAGCTTCTTCCGCGTCAGTGTGCTCGAAGCCGTGATGTCCGCCGAAGCGAACATGGCGAACCAGCCGAAATGGGCTTCCGCCTCTTCTTTCGCAAGCGAGACAGTGGACAGCCCGAGCCCGGTGGCGACGACATTGGCGATATCGCGCACGGCAACCCCTTCTTCCGCTACCGCATTGTAGCGAGCGCCAGGTTCGCCGCGAAGGAGCGCCAGAACGTAAAGCTTTGCCACATCGCTCACGTGACCTGCGGCCCAGCGGTTAGCGCCATGGTCGACATAGGCGACGACGCACTTCTCGCGCGCCATTTCGATATAGGGCGAGATCAGACCTTGTTTGACAGTGTCGTGCACCTGCGGAAGCCGAACGACGCCCAGGTTGACGCCGGCTTCGAGCTGTTCCTGGCCAGCCAGTTCCGAGGCTATGCGTGGATTGACATGATGAGCGTCGAACACATCCTCGCGTGCGGGTTCGCCATTGCCCAGGTCGCCAATGCCGACGCCCGAAGTGATGAGCAGCGGCCGGTCCGATCCCTTCAGGACGACCCCGAGCGCGGCAATGACGCGGCGATCCTTTTCGCAATTGGCCACGAAATTCGTAAAGTCATGATCGAACGCCGTATGAATGACGGCGTCGGCATTCTCGGCTCCTTTCGCCAGGGCCGGAGGATCTTCCAATGTCCCGAGATAAGCGGATGCGCCGGCACTCATCAGCTCTTTCGCTCCAAGGTCGGAACGGGTGAGGCCGATCACCTCATGGCCTGAGGCCGTGAGTTCGCGAAGGATACGGGATCCTATGAACCCGGTGGCACCTGTTAGAAAAACACGCATGGGAATCTCCTGCATTGACGTATCAGGCGATCTCATGAAAAATTGTCCTGTTAAAGTAGTGACTTTATCCTAGTATAATAATCAATAGGATCGCATGAGCGAGAACACATCCGAAAATGCTCTTGGCATATTCCTGCGCGACCGGCGCATGCGCCTCGATCCGGCTACATTCGGCTTCCCCGCCGGACGCCGGCGTACGCCAGGCCTGCGCCGCGAGGAAGTCGCCCAGCGCGCCAATATAAGCCCGACCTGGTATACTTGGCTGGAGCAGGGGCGGGGCGGGGCACCGTCCGCCCATGTGCTCGATCGCATTGCAAAGGGACTGATGCTGACCGAGCCCGAGCGCGATCATCTGCATATTCTCGCCTTCGGCCATCCTCCCGAGCCGCGTTACCACCAACGAGAAAGCATCACGCCGCGGCTGCAACACGTGCTGGACGCCATGCCCTTCAGTCCCGCCATCATCAGGACGGCGACATGGGATGTGGTGGCGTGGAACAAGGCCGCGACCGTAATTCTGACGGACTACGCCAAGCTGCCGAAGGAGCGGCGCAACATCCTTCGCATGATGTTCTCCGACGAACGCGTGCGTGCTGCGCAGGACGATTGGCGCAACGTTGCCCGTTATGTCGTTGGCGCATTCCGGGCCGATGCCGCGCGCGCCGGCGCCGGGGTGGAAATCCGCCAGTTGGTTGATGAACTCTCCGCCAGCAGCCCGGAATTCAGGGCGATGTGGGCCGACAACGAGATCACAGGCACGCGCGAAGGCATCAAGCGCCTTCACCACCCTGTTCTTGGAGTGATCGAGCTGGAGTTCTCGACCTTCGCGGTCGAAGGCCGGTCTGACCTCAACATGATGGTCTATAGTCCGGCAAACCCAGAGGTGATGGAGCAATTTCGCTCGCTGATTGCCAAGGCTCGCTGAGCCTACGATGACGGGATTAGTCGCACGAAAAGAAGGTGCGGAATTCATAATGTGAGATGCGGTGGGCCTTGAGGCTAACAGCCGCCTCTTTCGGCTGATGCACAGCCGCGGTGTACTTAGCAGCAATTCGTGAGAGGAATTCGACGGTGTCGAAGAATCCGTGGCACCCGGCAGCTTTATCGGTCCGCCAGCTCAACAGCCGCCATTCCACGGAAATGTCGGGGCGCCCCGTTTTCAGGCGCCGGTGACACGCCAGATGACGTCGCCCACATCGTCTGCCATCAATATGGCGCCGTCGGCCGCCAGCGCCACCCCGACCGGTCGGCCATAGGAATAGTTCTCGTCCGCCGACAGGAAATCAGTGAGAATTTCGCGCGGCAGTCCCACAGGTTTGCCTTTCTCGAAAGCGACGAACGCCAGCTTATAGCCCGAGAGCTTGGAGCGGTTCCACGACCCGTGCTGACCGATGGCCATGCCCGCAGGAAAGCCCGGCAGCGTCCCTTCGGGCAGCCAGCAAAGGCCGAGTGATGCCGTGTGCCCGCCCAAGGCATAATCCGGCTGCAGCGCAGAGGCCACCTTGGCGTCGTCCTGCGGCACACGATCATCCACCACCCGGTTCCAGTAGCAATAGGGCCAGCCATAAAACCCGCCATCGCGTACCGATGTCAGATAGTCAGGCGGCGTCTCATCGCCCAGCCCGTCACGCTCATTGACAACCGTCCAAAGCATTCCATTCTCGGGTTCCCAAGCCATGCCCACAGGATTGCGCAAGCCACTGGCAAAAATCCGGGATTGCCCCGATTTCAGGTCGTATTCGTGAATGCAGGCGCGGTTTTCTTCCGCGGCCATGCCTGCGTCGCCAATATTGCTCAGTGACCCGACAGCCACGTAAAGCTTGGTGCCATCCTTGCTGGCAATCAGATTACGCGTCCAATGTCCGCCAGGCACCAGATCCATCAGTTTTTTGGCCGGCTTGCTGATTCTCGTCGCGCCTGCCTCATAGGGATAGGCCAAAAGCGCGTCGCTGGTGCCGACAAAAAGCGTCTCCCCGACCAGGGCGATGCCGAAAGGCTGCCGCACATTTTCGATGTAGGCGTGACGTTCTTCGGCCACTCCGTCGCCGTCGGTATCGCGCAGTAGCGTTACGCGGTTGGGACTGTCGCCAGAAGCGCCGGCCCGCCGCATCGTGGCTGACATGGCATGGTCGAACAAAGTGCGCGGATTTCCACGTTCGCCCATGGATTCCGCCACCAGCACATCGCCGTTGGGCAGCACATGCACATTGCGTGGATGCACCAGCCCCCGCGCAAAAGCATTGACCTTAAGCCCGGCGGCCGTTGTCGGTTTGTGCTCGCCCTCCCAGCCCTTGGCCGTCGGCATCTTCAACGTCGGTATCTTACCCTGCGGTTTGGCCACCGGAATGACTGGCGTCGTGCCATAAACAGGCTGCCTCGGGCCATCCGCCGAATGACGAATGGCAATAGCGCCTCGGCCGACAAAGGCCACAAAGCGGGCGAAGAGAGAAGGATCGGCCATCGGTCGCTTCCAAAATAGTGAGGAAAAGTCAGGAGAGGCCCAGACGCTAAAGCGTTTGCGCGGCCAACACTAGAGGGCGGCGCGAAAATTTTAAAAGGGAGGGAAAGTGTTCGGGCAAATCTGGACGACCGATGGTCGATCCTCGCGTCGTCGATCCCGAGTGGGGTCTGTCGTACCTTTGTCTTCGGTGTGCCGGGACCGGTTCCCTCAGTGCGTTCCGTCCGCTGTTCATGAAGCTTCTTTCTGGGACCGAGAGCGCGAATGAACTCCGCAACAGGCCCGTCGTCCCGCCGGCATCGAAGGCATGGTCGATGAAGGGCAGTTCCTCCTCGATCAACCGGCTGACGATCGAGGTTCGCTTTTCTGGCGGCGCGAACAATCCAGCCTGCGCACGGGTGCGTTTGATGATCGTCTTGCTCTGCAGATAGTCGATGCCTTCCCGGATGAGGATGGTGCGATAGCGTTGGCGGCACGTTCGATCGAAGTCATGGTGGTTTACCAAATGATTTTCGGGAGGCAGATGCCCCCGCCCATATAAAATGTTGATTGCGTCGCTCATACCCGCCTCAAATTCTTGACACCTTTTAGCTATCTGGCCGCCGAAGCCCGACAGGCTTTCAGGCTGCGTCAACGGTGAACTGCTTCTGTTCGCCCAGACCTTCGATGCCGAGTCTAATTGTCTGGCCGGCACTTAAGAACAGTGGCGGTTTCATTCCGAGGCCGACGCCGGGAGGTGTGCCCGTGGAGATGATGTCGCCCGGTTGCAGGCTCATGAATTGCGAGATGTAGTGGACGAGAAAGGCGACGCCGAAGATCATCGTTGCGGTGGAACCGTTCTGGCGCATCACGCCATCGACCGAAAGCCACATCTTCAGGCTCTGGGGATCGATGATCTCGTCGCGCGTGACCATCCAGGGTCCGATCGGCCCAAAGCTGTCGGCAGATTTGCCCTTGGTCCACTGGCCCCCGCGTTCGGCCTGGAATTCGCGCTCCGACACATCGTTGATCAGACAATAACCCGCAACATGTTGCATGGCGTTGGCTTCCGAAACGTAGCGGGCTTCGTCGCCAATCACAATGCCGAGTTCGACTTCCCAGTCCGTCTTCCTCGACTTTCGCGGAATGATGATACCGCCATTCGGACCTGTGATGGCACTGGTTGCCTTCATGAACAGGATCGGCTCTTCAGGGATTGCAGCGCCCGTTTCGGCAGCATGGTCGGCATAGTTCAGGCCGACGCAGATGAACTTGCCTGTGCGCGAAACACAGGGGCCGAGACGGCCGGGCTCGGCGACGAGCGGCAGGCTCTCGACGTCGATCGCCGCGATCTTCGCCAGACCCGCCGCCGTCAGGTTGTTGCCGGCGATGTCGTCGATTTGACGGCTCAGATCCCGCGCCTTGCCGTTCCTGTCGAGGATGCCCGGCTTTTCGGAGCCGCGCTGGCCGTATCTCAAAAGCTTCATGTCGATTGTCCACTTGTCTTGGGATTGTCTTCAGGCGTTCGCCCAGCCGCCGTCGATGACGATGGCGTCGCCGGTCATGAAGGCAGATTCATCACTGGCAAGATAAACCACGAGTTCAGCGACTTCTTCGGGCGTGCCGAGTCGTCCCATGGGTTGGCGGGCGACGAAGCCCGCGCGTGCCTGATCGTAATCGCCAAGCGCACGCATGCGATCTTGCAACGACGGACTTTCGATCGTGCCGGGGCATATTGCGTTGGCGCGGATGCCCTTGCCGACATAGTCAAGCGCCACCGATTTCGTCAGGCCGATGACCGCCGCCTTTGTCGTTCCGTAGATAAACCGGTTCGGAGCGGCGATGAGGGTTGAGGCAACCGACGCCATGTTGACGATAGACCCGCCGCCGCGTTCGATCATGCCGGGCAGAAAAGACCTGATCATCCGGTACATGGCACGGATATTCAAATTGACGGAGTGTGAAACAGCACTGAAGGCTGACCCCGTACGAAAATGTAATAAGCGCCTGATTTTGCCTGCAAAATAGCTACAGGAGTGAGGTCATCGTCGGGCGCCGATCGCGACCCCACACGATCTCCACTTCATGCAGTAAATCAAGGCTTTACGGGGTCTATAATAGAAGTCAGCCTTCGACGTTGATTCACAGGCTCGATGAACGAGCTGACGATGGATCAATATCTGGATCGCGGCCACATCTCGATCAGGTTTGGCAATGAGGCAAGCCTTGCTTTCGAGGAATGGTTTCTGCCGCGATATGGCCGTCAGCGCCGGGTTGAATGCACCATCGACCAGTTCAGCATCGCGCCGCTTCTCGTCATGGGCACGGAACGGATCGTGACGATGCACCGGCGCATGGCCGAGGAAATGGCAAGGCGCTTCCCGGTGAAGCTGTTTGCCGGGAGCAGAACGAGCGCGTCGAGCGCGCCGAGGAAATCGAACGGCGTCTTGCAGAAGGCCAGGCCGTGATCGATCTCGATCCGAAGGTCATTGACCCTTCGTTCATGCAGGACCGGATGCCGGGCGACGTTGATGGGCTGCTTGCGTCTATCAAGGAACAGGGCCAGCAGGTGCCGATCCTCGTGCGCCCTCACCCGCAAAAGTCCGGCCGCTATGAAGTTGCATTCGGCCATCGTCGCTTGCGTGCGGTGACGGAACTCGGTCTGGCGGTCAAGGCGGTCGTCCGGGACCTGACGGACGAGCAGCTGGTGGTCGCCCAAGGTCAGGAAAATAACGAGCGCCAGGATCTTTCTTTCATTGAAAAGGCACGTTTTGCCGCCCGTCTGAAGGAACGTTTTACCCGCGACGTGATCATTTCATCGATGTCAGTCGACAAGGGCGATCTCTCTAAGATGCTTTCCATCATCGAGGCGCTTCCTGCAGACCTGATCGATGCCATCGGCCCTGCCCCCGGTATTGGCCTCAGAAGCTGGCAGGAACTGGCAGAGCTGATCGAAAAGACTTCCTCGGCCGACAGTGCCCTCGAGCGTGTGCGTTCCAGCGAATTGCAGTCACTTCAGTCCGCCGAGCGATTCAAGGCGCTGATTGCACATCTGAAGCCGCGCCGGTTGGAACGCGGCCTTCCTGAGGTCATGGCGAGCGCCGCTGGGGAGCGGCTGGCGCAGGTGAAGCAGAGCAAGGCGAAGGTGGAAATCATGATCGATCGGAAGGCGACGCCGGACTTCGCGGCTTTCGTGCTCGAGCAATTGCCGGCGCTTTATGAAGCGCACCGTGCGAAAAAGAAACAGAAGAAGGAAGTGTAACGCGCAAAAGAAAAGAGCCCCCTCAACGTTGCCGTCGCGGAAGCCCTTCTGTCTCTTTAGCACGATCAGAATCGCATTTCCTCGAATCCTCGTCAAGAGTTTTTGGCACCGATCTGGTGAGCAAATTTCTTTTGCCTGCTGAAAGGTAAGAGACGATGCAAACGGGAAATGTGACGACGCCCTTCGGGCGGCGGTCGATTTCGCTTACCCTGGTCAGGAGACAGCGAGCTGTTGCCCAGATCAAGGCGGGGAAATCGGCAGAGAAGCGGAAAGTTTTTCGCGACGTTTCCGCGGCGATGGTGCCGCTTGGTATTCAATCGAACAGCTTGGCAGTGCTTGACGCTCTATTGAGCTTCTATCCGGAAAATGATCTGCGCCAGGACGCGCCGCTCATCGTTTTTCCGTCGAACGCGCAGCTGTCGTTGCGCGCCCATGGCATGGCGGGTTCCACGCTCCGACGACATCTTGCGGCTCTTGTTGACGTCGGCCTGATCGTTCGAAAAGATAGCGCCAACGGCAAGCGCTACGTTCGCAGAGACCGCTCGTGTGACATCGAGAACGCCTTCGGCTTCGATCTCTCACCATTGCTGTCTCGCGCCGAAGAGTTCGCCATGCTGGCGCAACACGTCATGGCGCAGCGAACCGCCTTCAAGAGGATGAAAGAGAATCTGACGATCTGCCGGCGCGACGTGCGCAAGCTGATCATGGCTGCCATGGAGGAAGGGGCACAAGGCGATTGGCAAGCGATCGAAGACATCTATGTCGGGCTGATTGCCCGACTACCCCGCACCCCATCGCCCGCGGATGTGAGGACAATCCTTGAAGAAATGCAGATGCTGAAAGAGGAAGTACTCAACAGGCTGGAAAATCAAGAAAAAGCGAAAAATTCTGGCACCAATGATGCCCATGTCGAGCACCACATACAGAATTCAAAACCCGAATCCATGAATGAACTTGAACCTGGCTCACGAAAAGAGCAGGGCGCAAAATCGAGCGAAGCAAATGGAGTTCAGCGAGAACCGTTGAAGGCACTTCCACTCGGCCCTGCCCGCAAATTATCGACTATGGGGCGGGCGGCGCGATCGGGACTTGGCGCGAGTTGATGGCCGCGGCAGTTGTCGTCGGGTCGATGCTTGGAATAGCCCATCGGCCTACCAGGAGGCCTGTGAGATCATGGGGCCGGAAAATGCGGCGGTTGCGGTTGCCGGGATCTTGGAACGAGCAAACATGATCAATTCTCCGGGCGGCTACTTGCGGGATCTCACACGACGGTCTGGGCGCGGCGAGTTTTCGTTGGGACCGATGATAATGGCTCTGCTGAACGCGAGTGGTGTGGCGAAAATGAAAGCGGGGTAGGGCGGTTGCGCAATCTCGAGGGAAACCGCGGGTACGTTTGCCATTCAGATAAATCCGTAAAAGTTGGTCGCGAACAACTCTGCTAAACCATTGTTATAGTTGTTTCTTCCAAATTGGACATTTTAGGCCGAAATCGCCGACTGGAAGAACGTCACTCGAGGCGGACCGGGCGGCGGAGAGGTGGGCCAGTCGTGTTCACCGTCGTGAAGGGACAGCAGAAACGTTCTGCCTTGTCACGGAGCGTGAATGGATATCCTTCAGGAACCGCTCCAGGACATTCAGCAATGCGTCCCGCGGGACCTTTTCGATAACGGACTTTATAAGCGTCCGTTTGGGACGGATTCGTCAACAGACAGGCGAGGCTCTTCTCTCTATCATCCGTCCTTGGCGATTTCGCCCAAGTTGGAGGAATGCCCGTTAGTTCTTCATCGTACTGGAAGGAAAGGCAACCCTTAACATTTTGCTTCTTCTGCCTCGTGCTCGCGAAACAGATTGTCCGAACCGACGCGCCATGTAGGCCGGTCGTGCTCAAGCACGGCTTACTAGCGATGTACCATGCCCTCGCGCGTGACCGAGCCGACCCGGCTCGTAGGAAGTGGCGATACGCCGAGCGAACCGGACTTGGCTCAGGCCGTCGCACCGCTGGAACATAATGTAGCGAAGAATCTTCGCAAGGCTGCCGCCGGCCGGAGATTTCCAGGAAGAGGGCCACCGCAGCGACTATGATCCGCTCGCGCGTTATATCCGCGCTAAAGTCCTCATACTAATCGACAACTGCGAGCAGGACCACTGAGTACCTTGCCTCTGCGCCACGATCGGACCGGCAGGCATTTTGCGGTGCACCACGGGCGAGATCAGCTCGGCTGGCGGTTATTTGCGCAGCCTGGCGGATCTGGCGTGGAAGGCCGCATTGGTCAGACTCGATCCGATGCTTCGGGGTGAGGACTGCCAATTTGCAAGTCGGAAGCACTGGTAAGGAGCCTAGGCAAGCCGAGAGTGTGATGACTTCCGGGCTAAATCTCCATCGAGGTGGGAGTCTTCCACGATCGTTTGTCCGCATTTCCGAAGGAAACGGTCAGTATTGCCTTGAGGGGGGATATGGACTATATATCCCAAAGTATCTATATCATTCAGGATATGAAATGACGGAATGGAAGGTCGTGTTTCATGACCGTTTGAAAGGCGAGATCACAGACCTTCCAGCCGATGTTCGGGTCGAATTGCTCGCGCATCTGGTGCTGCTGCGCGAAAAAGGCTTTCGACTGGGACGACCTGAGGTCGATACCCTCGAGGGCTCCAAGCACGCGAACATGAAAGAGCTGCGCGTCAAGGTGTTGAAGGTGCAATGGCGGTTCGCCTTTGCCTTCGATCCGGAGCGAAAGGCCGTCGTCCTCTGTGGTGGTGCGAAGAGCGGTGTGAGCCAGAAGCTCTTCTATAAACGGCTGATCGATCTGGCGGATAAACGGTACGACGAGCATTTGAGCCAGTTGGAGAAGAGACATGGATGATCTCGATAAGCTGATACAGACGCTGCCTGAGGATGAACAGCGTGCCGTAGCAAAGCGCGCCGACGAGCTTGTCACGGCGCACAATCTGCGTGAACTGCGGGCACTCGCTGGACGGACGCAGGAAGACGTGTCTGCCGGGACCGGTTTCAAGCAGACCAACGTCTCAAGGCTGGAGAAGCGCGCCGACATGAAGCTGTCGACGCTTCGCGATTATGTCGAATCCCTCGGCGGCACGTTGAAGATCGTCGCGGATGTGGCGGGCAAGAAAGTCGATCTTTCCAGCATTGCCGAGCGCTCCCGACACGGTTCAAAGATCTGAGCGGACCACCGGTAGGGGAGGGGTGTTTAGAGCCCGGCCGCTTTAGTGAGATTCACCCTGAAACGGTCGCGCCGGCGCTGATACCGGCGGGTCATTTCGGCGCTGGCGTGGCCGAGCTGTTTCTGCACATAGCGCTCATCGACCTCGGCCGAGGAGGCAAGGCCGGCACGCAGCGAATGGCCGGCAAACTTTTGCCCACGTTCGACTTCCGAAAGATCGCCGCGCACACCGCGCCGCCAGCGCCGTCTTCTTGACGAGGCGCGCCACCTCCTGGTCCTTCAAGCGGTCCGGCCCGACGTTTTTTCCCTGGCCGCGGACGCGGCGAAAAACGGGACCCTTTGTGATCCGGGCGAACCTGATCCAGGTCTCGATGGCGATGACGGGGCAGGTGGCGTCGGACGAGCCGCGGCCGACCTCCACTTCACGCCAGCCGGTCTTGCCGCGCAGGGTCACCACCAAGCCTTTGTCGAGTATCTCGATCCAGCCGCGACCGTCCTCCGTCTGGTCGCGCCCGAGATCCAGGCCGGTGATTTCCGACCGCCTGAGGCCACCGGCAAAGCCCAGCAGGAGCATGGCGCGGTCGCGCATGCCCCGTAGTGTGCCTCGCTCGAGCGTTTCGAGCATGGCGATCAGGTCTTCCGGCAGGATCGCCTCCTTCTGCCGGGGCGGGGCGGCGTGGGTGTTGCGAATGCCGGCCATCACGGTGGCGATGGCGCGATCCTTGCGATCGAGCGGCATGCCGCGCTGCGCACAGTTCCAGCCGATCGCCGACAGCCGCTCGATGGTGGAGACGGAGTTCGGCTTCATGCCGCGTTCAGCCGTACCTGACGCACACGCGGTGATGTAAAGACCGACAACTTGCGGGTCCGGGGGGAGGGCAGACAGGTTTGAGCGCCGACACCAGGCAGAAAAGTGCTTCCAGTCGGCTGCGTAGGCCTTGCGGGTGTTGGCGGAGCTGGCCGCCTCGACGTAGCCCCGCGCGCGCTCGGTGAGGTCCTGCAGGTGGGCCGGTAGGGGAGGGGGCGCCGGCGCCGCGATGACGGCCGCGGAATTGTCATCGGCGGCCGGCGTGTTATGCGCCGCCGCAGGTGCTTCCTGAGCGTGATTCTCACTGTTTTCGTCGGTGATTTGGGCCATTTCTCTATAATGAACAATATGACCGATAATGCAAACCTATCAATCGTTTAGCTGTATGTCCCTTGAACCACGCCTACTCGGATCAGAGCAA